>CAWGWX010000023.1:0-53648 GCA_963826355.1 Nitrospirota bacterium
GCTCCCTCAGGACAGACCTCTCTGCACTTCCCACACTCTCCTTTTTGTAGAAAGAGGCAGTTTTTTGAATCAATGAGATAGCTGAAGGGGATCGCATTGGGGGAGGGGGGATAGAATGGCCGTTCTCTCCATCAAACTCATATTGAACTCACTTGGAACCTTGACCGGGCAGACCTCTTCACACTTTTTACAACGGTTGCATTTCTCTGGGCTCACATATCGTGGGTCATGTTTTATCTTGACTTTAAAATTGCCCACAAATCCTTCCACTTCTTCTACTTCACTGTGGGTGAGGAGGTGAATCAGAGGATGATTTGCAACCTCCTCCATTTTGGGCAACAGGATAGAGGAGGTTTCCTCTAAATTTGGAAAGGTTCGATCGAGCTGGGAAAGATGGCCGCCGATGGTGGGAGATTTCTCGACCAAATAGACTTCAAAGCCTGAATGGGCAATGTCAAGACTGGCCTGAATTCCTGCAATGCCACCTCCGATCACCAAGACCGCCGGCGTGACACCCACCTCATTTTCTTCCAAGGGTTCATGAAGGGAGACCTTTGCGACGGCAGAGGCGATCAGCTCCATCGCCTTTTTTCGTCCCGGCTTCTTTGTTGGCATGGACCCAGGAACACTGTTCACGGATATTAGACATTTCAAAAAAGTAAGGGTTGAGGCCAGCGGATCGAACAGCATTTCGATAAGTGTTTTGCGTGCATTCTCGGAGAGCAGGCAGCGACCACTACCCGATCGATTCAATGTAGAATCTCTCTTTGAAGTAGCGTTTTATTCCATTTTCAAGGTGTAAAACTCTCATTATTCTTGGGTAGCCAGGTATGAGACCGCCCTCATAAAAAACAGTGCCCCTTGGGTAGTTTTTATAGTCATGAGTGAGTCTTACGAGAAGGATGTCCTTAAATTGATTTATATGCAGGGCTTCCTTCTTTTGGAGCTTTGTTATTTCTGTATCCGTAAAATATTTTTTTATAAAGGATGGAATAGTTTCCATGCTGTCTTAGACTTTTATAACAGGTTATTACAAACTAATAAATTACTAATAAGACCATAAGTAAAACCACATCCTTGAATGATTTCTGTCATTGCGGCTTGTCCGCAATCCTTCTTTCAGAAAGATTCCCGACAAGCGAGAATGACATACAACGTGACCTTACTTATGAACTCCTTAGTAATTCCAATTTGTAATGCTGAACTTGATTCAGCATCTCGAAATAATATTTATGAGACCCTGAAACCTGTCCTGATATCTATCAGGACAGGGTTCAGGGTGACAAAGTACTTTCTTAATAAGCTGTTGTGTGTTTACTCTTGAGATGTTTTCCTCTTTTTGTCTTTACTCACAAGTCCTATTATGAAGTTTACATATTCTTCTTTATTATTGAGATGGAATTTTTTGACTGTTTTAGGTATTCCTTTCGGAAGGTCTTTGTCGTAGATAACAGCATCAGCCATTTCGAGGATTTTTTCTGCGCCCCTCTTGAGCTCTTCATTTATAGAGACAAATATTACGATATCAGGTTCTAAAGCCTCAATTGCACTATTCCCTTCGATGATGATGCCCTTCAGGTGTGAAAGTCTATCAATGGCTATCTGGAGAATTTCTTTGAGGTCTTCTGGTGGTGACTGAACCCAGAGGACATCCTGTGCACCAGCATCAAGGAACCTATTGGTGTCCTTGTTTTCCTGTTTCAATATCTCCGGGCTATCAACTATAGAGCTATAAAACGAAGTCTTCGTATATTTTATAGCTCCCCATCCGCTCAGTCTCTTAAGGATCTGGCAGGCAATGGTAGTCTTTCCAACTTTACTATGGGCACCACCGATCCCTATGATAAAAGGCCTCATCAGGATTAAGAGTTGAGACCAGGGTCTGTCTCTTTTATCTCTTCTTTATATCCACATTTCGTGTCATAGCAGAAGTGTATTAATGTTCCTGTCTTGTCTCTCTTCCCGAGGAGAAATTCTGCACTGCAATGAGGGCACTTTTTGGGTATAGGTTTATACCACAAAGTAAATCGGCATGCTGGGTAGTTTCTGCAGCTCCAGAAAGATTTTCCCCTTCTTGAACGCCTTTCTACGATATCTCCTCCATCCTGTGGACATTTAAAGCCCGTTGATAGGGGTCTCGTATTTTTACATTCAGGATATCTTGAACAGGCAAGGAATTTACCATATCGCCCTGTTTTTATGACCATAGGTGAACCGCATTTCTCACATGTTTCGTTCGTTTCCTGTGCAATCTTTTCTGTGCCTTGTTCTTTGTGTTCTACGTTTTCGGTGTGAAGTGGTTTTGTATTCTTACATTTAGGGAATCCAGAGCAAGCTAAAAATCTTCCATGTCTTCCCCACCTTATGACCATGGGAAGGCCACACTTCTCACATATTTCATCAGTAGCGATATCTTCTGGTTTTATCCTTCCCTTAGTCTTTTCAACCTCTGCTATGTCTTGGCTGAAGGGACCATAAAAATCTTTTACAACCTTTACCCACTTCATCTTTCCTTCTTCAATATGGTCAAGCTCGTCTTCCATCTTTGCAGTAAAATCCGCATCAATGAGCTCCGGGAATTTTTCAACGAGAAAGTCATTTACGACAATTCCGAGATCCGTAGGGGAAAACTTACCATCTGTCTTATGGACATATTTCCTGTCCTGGATAGTAGAGAGGATCGTCGCGTACGTGCTTGGTCTGCCAATACCCTTTTCCTCAAGGGCCTTGATGAGTGTCGCCTCTGTATAATGTGGTGGTGGCTGTGTGAAGTGCTGTTTCGGTTGCAGATTGAGGAGTTTTAATCTTTCTCCTTCTTTTAATGCAGGTAATGTCAGACCTTCTTCTTCCTCTACTTCATCTTTCCCTTCCGTATACAAGGCCATGAAGCCATCGAAACGGACTATCGTTCCTGATGCCCTGAACTCTGCACCCCCCTTTAATTCCCCCCGTGGTAAGGGGGGATAGGGGGGGGTAATAATAAAGGTTGTCTGATCAAGCTGTGCTGGCGCCATCTGACTTGATATGAACCGATTCCATATCAATGCGTAAAGGGCATATTGGTCTTTTGAAAGAAATTGTTTTACATCCTCTGGTTTTTTCTCAGGATACGTCGGCCTTATAGCCTCATGTGCTTCCTGTGCAGTTGCCCTGCTCTTATAAAAAGGAGGTTTCTCAGGAACATAATCTTTGCCATAAACCCTTCCGATGAAATCCTTGGCCCCCTCCTGTGCCTCAGAAGCTACTCTGAAGGAATCAGTTCTCATATAGGTAATGAGTCCTACTGCACCTTCTTCGGCAAGTTCAATACCTTCGTAAAGTTGCTGAGCTACTGTCATTGTCTTTTTTGCGGGAAATCTTAATTTCCTCACTGCTTCTTGCTGAAGAGTGCTTGTAATGAAAGGTGGGTAGGGCATCCTTTTTCTTCGTTTCTGCTCTACCTTACTTAATACAAATTCTTTATCCTTCAGGTTTTCAACTAATGTATTTGCAGCAACCTCGTTCGGGATGAGAAATTTGCTACCTGTTTCTGATTGCTGATGTATCTTATGAAGCCTTGCCCAGAAACTGGGGAGTTTAGATCCTTCAAATTCTGCGTTTATGCTCCAGTATTCTTGAGGTTTGAACGCCTTTATCTCGCGATCTCTGTCCACAATAAGCTTTACAGTAACAGACTGTACTCTCCCAGCACTGAGCCCCCTCCTTACCTTCTTCCACAGAAGAGGGCTGAGTTTATAACCGACGAGCCTGTCAAGTATCCTTCTGGCCTGCTGGGCATCGACCTTTTTCATGTCTATCCTGCCAGGGTTTTTTATCGCTTCTCGTACAGCCCGTTCTGTTATTTCATTAAAAATAATTCTGTATATCCTCCCATTTAGGGATTTAGGATCTGAGATTTCAGATGCAATATGCCATGCGATTGCCTCTCCTTCTCTGTCAGGGTCGGGTGCAAGAAAAATCTTATCAGCCTCTTTTGATGCCTTCTTGAGTTCCTTAATGATTTTCTCTTTACCCGGAATTACCACATACTTGGGTTTAAAGTTATTCTTTTCATCAACTCCGATCTCTTTCTCGGGAAGATCCTTGATATGACCAATAGATGCTTTAACAGCAAATCCTTTTCCGAGTATCTTAAGAAGCGTCTTTGCCTTTGCAGGTGACTCAACGATGACAAGGTTACTGTGACTTGATTCAGTAGATTTCATATAAGATAAAACCTGTTTCCCATTATTTGTCTTATAGCACCTTTTAGTTCTAAACTGAGAAGTATTTCGAGTGCCTTTGATGTTGGTAATCCACTCTCCCGAGAAATAATATCGATATGCTTTGGCTCTCCGGAGAGTAAGTTACAGAGGTTCTTCTCTTCATTTGTTACTTCAATCTTTGCCTTCTCCTTTGATCGTATAAATCCTTTTAAGACAGGCGCAAGTTCCTCAACAATATCCTCTGCCCTCCGCGTGAGTATCGCACCCCTTCTAATAAGTTCGTTTGTGCCTTCTGAAGTAAGCGCAGTTATATTACCAGGAATCGCGAAGACCTCTCTACCCTGTTCAAGGGCATACCCTGCTGTGATCAGTGAGCCACTGTCAGAGGTGGCCTCTATTACGAGCACACCAAGAGAAAGCCCACTGATTATTCTATTTCTCCGTGGAAAGTTTTCTTTATCAGGAGAAGTTCCCGGGGGAAACTCGCTTATAACGCAACCAGAGCCTGCAATTTTATCCATCAAGCCTCTGTTCTCTGAAGGATAGGGAACATCAAGTCCTGATCCGAGTACCGCTATAGTTCTTCCGCCTGCTCTTAATGCCCCTTTGTGGGATATGGAATCAATACCCCTTGCCAATCCGCTCACAACAGTAAAACCCATGGATACAAGCTCCCCTGAAATATTTTCTGCAACAGATGTCCCGTAAAGAGTAGGCTTGCGTGAACCAACAATGGCGATCGCATATCTGTCTTGTGGCTGTATATCTCCCTTCATGTAAAGGACAACAGGGGCATCCTCTATCTCCCTGAGCATTTCTGGATAAAAAGAGTCATGAAGACTTACAACATCTATCCCCTCTTTCTCCAAAACTTTGATTTGTTTATCCACAATTTCCCAGAGAGAAAATTCTTTTATGTTTTTTGCCCTGTTTATCCCTATCCCTTCCAAGGAAAGGAGATCATCCATTTCTGCATCGAAGATTCTTTCAGGTGTCTTAAACAGGGAAAGCAATTTCTTTGCAAAAATAGGGCCTATATCCGGCACCGCGGATAAAGCAATCCAGTACCTGAGATCTGCCATCATAATCTTCAATTCGGAGACTGTGATACGGAGACACGGAGATGTTTCTTTTCCCCCGTTTCTCCGTCTATCCATGTCTTGTGTCGTTTATTTCAACAGGTGTTTTAACCTCAACCGCAGGGCATTGAGTTTTATAAAACCTTCTGCATCTTTCTGATTATATACATTTTCTGCTTCAAATGTTGCAAGCCCGAGGTGATAAAGAGAATTTGGAGATTTTCTTCCGACGACATAACAATTTCCCTTATATATCTTGATCCTGACTGTCCCATTAACGTCTTTCTGTATATCATCCATGAGGGTCTGCAATGCTTTCCTCTCCGGAGAAAACCAGTATCCATAATATATAAGCTCAGAATAGCGCGTTATCAGTGAGTCTCTGAGGTGCAGTATCTCCCTGTCAAGGGTTATTGACTCTATTGCCCTGTGGGCAACATGGAGAACTGTGCCTCCAGGGGTTTCATATACTCCCCTGGATTTAATTCCGACATACCTGTTTTCAACCATATCAACCCTTCCAACTCCATGTTCGCCAGCAAGATGGTTTAATCTCACGATCAAGGTTGCGGGAGACAGAAGTTCATCATTAATTGCAACAGGATCACCCTTCTCATAAGAGATTTCAACAGAGAGAGGCTTATCAGGTGCCTTCTCAGGCGGTACGATCATGGTATACATGTCAGGTGGAGATTCTTGCCAGGGGTCTTCCAGAATCCCTCCTTCGTAACTGATATGAAAGAGGTTCCTATCGATACTATAAGGTCTTTCCTTTGTTGCTGTAACAGGGATACCATTCATCTCGGAATATTCGATCAGGGACTGCCTTGAATTGAATGGCCATTCCCTCCACGGTGCTATAACCTTTATGGTAGGTTTAAAAGCATAATAGGTGAGTTCAAATCTTACCTGGTCATTACCTTTTCCCGTCGCACCATGGGCAACGGCTTCAGCTCCTTCCTTTTCTGCTATCTCTATCTGTCTCTTAGCAATAAGAGGTCTCGCTATTGATGTCCCGAGCAGATATAAGCCCTCATAAGCTGCATTTGCCCTAAGCATAGGAAATATATAGTTTTTTACAAACTCCTCTTTTAAGTCCTCTATATAAACTTTTGATGCACCTGTCTTCAATGCCTTTTCCCTTATGGCACTTGTATCTTCTCCCTGGCCTAGATCCGCATAGAAGGCAATGATCTCTGCGTTGTACTGCTCTTTCAACCATTTTATCGCCACGGAGGTATCAAGACCCCCTGAGTATGCAAGGACTATCTTGTTCATTCAACCCCCAATTATGAGCTTCTTCAAGTCATAAAACCATAGCATAAATCTAAAAAAAATGTAAAATGCATAAATGGAAAATTAAGTAATCCCCCCATCCCCCCTTTAGAAAAGGGGGGGATGGGGGGATTTGATAATTCATTTTCGGGACAAACCATCATGACCCTTGAGTTCACAAAGGGGTATGAAAATACTCCACCCTCCCCTCTATCCCCTCCCATCAAGGGAGGGGAGGAAAGGGAGACCTCTCATCACTTTCCTCCCCCCTTGTGGGAGAGGGCGAGGGTGAGGGGTATTTCGGAGCAAATACAGTCTCCTTCTGGCGGCATCAAGAGATGATTCATGAATAATCTAGACTAAATTTCAGCTCGGAATAAAAGTGAATTATGAGAAGATGGAGCTACGAAAGGAAAGAATTCATTTCCTTGTCTTTAGACATTTACCGCAGTATCCTTTTATCTCGAGAGTGTGTGTTACACCTTCGAAACCTTTCTTTCTGCATATCTTCTTCTGAAGATCTTCTAACGCCTCAGAATAAAATTCTATGACATTACCACATGAAATACAGAGCATATGATCATGGTGGTTTCGGCCAAAGGTTTGTTCATAGTGGGCATGTTTTTCAGTTTTTTCGACCTGTTCAATGAGACCACTTTCAAGGAGTAGAGGAAGAGTTCTGTAAATGGATGCCTTTGAAACTTTCAGTCCTTTTTTCCTCATCCCGATATAGAGTTCCTCAGGGTCGAAATGGCCATATCGAGAAGAAATATCTTTGAGTATCAATTCTCTCTCTCTTGTAAATTTAAGACCCTTACCCTTAAGATATTGTCTGAATACTTTTTCTCCCATTTTCTATTTCTTTACATAGATTCCTTTTGCTATCTCTTCATCGATAGCGATTGTTGTCTCATCTATACCTACAACATACGAAGGTTTTTTCTGCTGGAGTTTAACAGTCCCACCAGGCACAAGTCCTATAGCTGTGAGCTTCTCCATGGCAGGGGTGGTTATGAATACAACCTTTGCAGTTGTGCCGACTTCCATATCTGCAAGAGATTGTACGAGGGGTTTAACTTCTCGTGTATAGAGTCTGCAGCAGTTTCCCCTCGGTATTGCTCTCCCGTGAGGGCATGTGGGTGGATGTCCTAAAAAGGTGCATATGGCCTCTTCTACCTCAGGACTTATCACATGCTCAAAAAGGCATGCATCCTCTTCGTAATTCTTCAAAGAGAGGACATCGGCAAAAAGCCTTTCTGCAAGGAGGTGTCGTCTTGTTATGTCCCTTGCCCTGAATCGCCCTTTTTCTGTAAAGTGGACTTTTTCTTCCTTGATAATTATTAAGCCGTCTTCCTGCATCTCGAGAACTTCTTTCTCATTGCCAATTTCATTTATGAGATCAGTGAAATTTACTTCTCCATCTTCTGCCATCTCCCAGATTGCCTCAAGTGCCTCGTCTTCAAACATACTCTTTTCTGTTCCAGAAGATGTCCGAGACCTGCAGAACTTTTTCTTTTCAGGCATCATATGTTACCTATTCCTTTCTAAGACATGTTATAAGTCGTCAAACATCTTAAAATCTTTTAAGATGTTTTGTAATGTTATTTTTGGTTCTGTCATTCCCCGACTCGATCGGGGAATCCAGAGAAAGAATCTGGATTTTCCGGTCAAGCCGGAAAATGACAACCATTGGAACAGAGCTTGCTATGAATAACATTCTATTTTCGATCAATGTCTTCCTTTTGGCTTCTTTACGGAATAAGGAAACAAAATGAATTGCATAATTATCATATAAAAATTTACCTCTATGCAAGCCTATATACTTATATGAAAGTGCATGAGGACCCAATTCAGCAACCCTCCAAAAAAGATTGCCATCGGAAATATTATCACTGCCATGGTAAGAGCCATCTTAATGCCCCGTTCCTTTATCAGCATGAAGAAATGTGCAAGACATGGGATAAAAAGAGTTATTGTAACAAGACTCACCACAGACTGAATGGGCGTGAGCAGTCCCTTTTGCGCCATAGCAAAAAGCCCGGCTGCACCATAGTCTCTTCTCAGAAATCCGATTATGAATGACTCTGTTGTTTTTTCTGGAAGCCCAAGTATGTTTACGATAACAGGTGCAGCAAAACTCTGGATAAGGCCAAGAAGGGCCAGCTTGTGAAGGACAAAGAGGATAAACGTACCGAGCATAAAAAGTGGTACTGCCTCTTTAAGATACCAGATGACCCTGCTTGATGTCTTGACTGCTATATTTGTAAGAGTCGGCTTCCTTAAAGGTGGGATCTCAAGAAAAAATCCTGGTTTTTCACCGGGCACAATCTTTGAGGCAAGATATCCAGAAAAAAGAAGTACCCCAAGAATACTCAACACCCATATTGACATGGCCTTTGCAGAAAGTGCTCCGAGCATCCCCATTATCACCCCAAGCTGTGCAGCACAGGGCACTGCCAAGGCAAGGAGAAATGTTGCTATTATCCTCTCCCGCGGTGACTCAAGTATCCTTGTTGTCATAACTGCCATTGTGCCACATCCCAGACCAAGAACCATAGGAAGGACGGCCTTTCCGCTTAATCCCAACATATTGAATACCTTGTTAGACATGATGGCAAGCCTTGGCAGATAACCACTGTCTTCAAGTATTGCAAAAGCTATAAAAAAAGTTGTGGTTAAGGGAAGGATTATCCCTATGGCAGTATTTCAGTGCCATGGTGATAAGTCCATATTCACCAATGAACATCTCCTGAGCTAAAGGAAAAGGAATAAATATTTTTATGACCTTTATGAAAATGGGAATAAGGTATATGTTGAATATTTTGTTCTCAAGCAGATCTACGAGAATCCCAGCGCCAAAGACACCGACAAACTCATAAAGGCCAAAGAGTACAACAAGGAGAAGGGGGATCCCCCATAATGGATGCATGCTGAGCCTTCCGAAGGTAGATGCAAGAGAACCGCCTGCCCGTGGGATCTTCTTCATGACCATATCTGCTATCTCGGCTGCGTTTTTCAGACGGGTTTCGTTGATGATCACACTGATAGGCCTTTTCAACTTTTCTTGACACTCGTTTCTGAATTTTTCCAGTTCATTGATGACCTCTACCTCAAGATTTTTATTGAGCCATTCTCGCAGACTTTCATCACCTGCGAGTATCATGAGCGCAATAGACCTTTTTGAAACATTTCCTTCTGGCAGGTAAAAAGAAACCTTCTCTATATATTCTTCTATCAGGGGGTCATATCGAACAGTGATCCCTGGCACCTTATTTTTCTTGCTGATAGCTGCCTTCAGGCCTCTCATACCTTTTCGTTCAGGTGCAATGGTGCTTACAACCTCAACCCCTATTAATGACCTGAGTCTCTCGATGTCAATGGTTATTCCTATTTCTCTGGCTTCATCCTCCATGTTAAGATCAAGAATTACGGGCAGCCCCATCTCGCCAAGCTGAGTAGTCAAAAGAAGTGTTCTTTTGAGGTTTTTTGAATCACCAACTTGTAAAACGACAGAAGGTTTATCAGTCAGGAGGATATCCCTTGTGACCTTCTCATCTTCACTCATGGGTATAAGGTTATTCACACCGGGGGTATCAACAACAAGGTATTTTCTACCGTCGAGGCTTATATTTGCATAAGTAACCTCTACGGTTGTGCCAGGATAATTAGATACAATTGCGTATTTACCTGTCAGGAGACCGAATATGACGCTTTTCCCAACATTAGGGTTTCCTATAAGGGTAACCCTTTCATATCCTTTCCCCACTTTATGTCCTCTATATCTGTGCCTTAATCGGTGCTCATGCATACCATTTCTACCTCTAATTGAGAATTAGTTTCAGTTGCAATTATAAAGGATATGGGATGCTTTGTCAAGCTAACGGGAAACGTAAGTGAGACATAACTTACCGGGTTTCTAAGAAGAAACTATAGTAATCATAATAAGAATGACAAATCCTCAATAGGAAATATCCGCATCTCTCATTTCCGGGGCATTATATCAATGGTAAAACTTTGGACTGCTTCACCGCCATGGCCATCGGTAACAGAGACAGTAACAGGAGCCTTTTCCTTAAATTCGGGAGACACGTTCCAGTGTATCAATCCCGTTGATGGCTCAATTGTCATTTCAGCAGGTGCGGTCTTGAGCGAATACGTGAGGGTATCGCCATCAGGGTCGGTAGCCTTTATTTGGTGCGTATAAACCTTTCCATCAAAATTAGATTTCTTATCTTCGATAATCATTGGAGGCATGTTCTTTATTCCTCTGTGCAAAATAACTGTAGGGCCGTATAATTCTCCGTCAAAAGGAGTTATGTTGACAGAAATCTTGTCTCCTCTCTTGAGGGGAACCTCGAGTCGTTTGCTATTCCCTGCAGGCTCTCCGTTTTTTGTCCATTCGTATGCAATGGTTACATCGTCTCCATCTATGTCACTTCCAGAAACCTCAACATTCAAGGTGTCGCCTGGTTTAAATATCTCAGGGAGGATTTTAACTCTGGTAATCTCTGGTGGAGCGTTTCCAATTTCTATAATGTCAGACATTATCTCTTTGCCATCTATAACTGCCTTTACTTGGACCTTATCACCCTTTTTTGTCTCTCTGGCGTTGAATTGAGAAGATATCGGACTTTGGGTTACCTGCCCATTTACCAACCATTCTATCTTCGCATCAGAAAGATTAAAGCCTTGAGCGATTACCTTTAATGTTGATTTGCGTGAAGCATTGACAGGAGTAATTTCCAATGCATAGGGCTCACTCTTTGGAGAGACAGATGGTTGAGATTGTTCAGATGCAGTTTTGCTTCCTGCTCCTGAAGGCTTTTGTGTACCCATATCAGCAGGCTTTTCTGAAGAGCAGGATAAAAAGAGAAAGAGAGCTAAGCACCACAAAAACCTGCTCACTGATAAAAACACCTTATTCAGAGTACCTAAAAAATGCATGTTTATGAGTTAAAAGTTATTTTATATCCTGCATCACATATAATCAATTAATCAATATTGATAAAGAACAGAGAATTTAGCTCTTTCAGATGGATTCGCTGTATTTTCTGCATCCACCTCTATCGTATAAAGATAAGGATAACTCATTACCCTTATTTCACCAGAATTAGAATCTACCACTCGATTGTTTATCAAACCCTCATCTCCTGCGCTGTTACCCTCAACTGTGTCCACTATTTTTGAATAAACATTATATGTAAGACCTGTACCGAGGGTGGAAACCATGTCGTAGGTAGTGTTTATACCAGGATTAATAACCATAGTGTTATCACAACCTGCCCAAGAAGTAGTTGGTGTATTAAGTTTTGCTGCTAATCCTGTATAAGCTGTTCCAGATATATTTACCCCATTACAACCAGCAGGCGTTGTGATAGCTGGCGTAAGGGCTGCTATATCAGCTAAAAAGGTGGCAGTTCTTGTTGCATCTCCTCTGAGCCCAGCAAGCTGATATGTGATGTCAATGCCGCCCATACCAGCCTCAGATGCGGTTTCGTATCTCTTCTGGAGACCTGAAATCTGAGTTCCTGTTGTCAACATGTATATTAATCCTGCCATGATGACGAGCGCAATAGTTGAAAGTAAAAGAACCATTACAAGGGCAATGCCTTTTTCATTTAAAAGTTTAGAGTTTAGAGTTCGGAGTTCAGAGTTCTGACTTCTCATGTCTACCTCAGATTATTTGGTTTCACAACTAATGTATAAACTTTCCATCTGTAATTTTGCCAGTTTGCACCTATTGTTGTTGCTAAGTTAAAGATGCTTCCCAACCCAAATTCTCCAACTGTTATTGCTGCGTTTGGGTATGTATAATTTCTATCATACTGGCCTTCATGGGTAAGGATATAAACCCGGACCTCTTTTATCTGTTCCCTTATTTCCTGTGCATCGATAGCTCCGTTACCGTTGGTGTCTATGAGAGTTGCTATGTTATCAGTATTGTTATCAATAGTTCCATCGTTATTAGTATCAATGCGATAGATCACCTGCATATCAGCAACACAGTCAAGAAGGGGCAGAAAGTTTGTCAGTCCCCCACCATTCTGGTTAACAACAACTTTTTCTAATACGCCGGTGTTTGGTGCACATCTCTGAGGTACATTCGCATTTGAAATGAAATAATCAGCTCTGTTAAAAGGCATCCTCAAATCCGTATCAGAATCAACACCGTATACGATGCGGGTTTCGGTAGTATCCGTAGGAGGCCAAGGAACGGAAGTTATACTGCCGTAAGTCGTAAAAAACGTAGCTCCGTTTGTAACTAAAGTCCTGCTGTTTAGTTCGGTAGATCCCGGAGAAAGGACAATTACTCTGACACCATTGTTGGTAGAACCATCGTCTTTTTTATTAACATTTTCTCTATCGGGTATCCATATCCTCGGGTTACCCGGGGCTGGTAATGCACCAAATGGTGCTGCTTTCAGAGTAGTCCACTTTTTACATTCATCATTCCTTGCTATATTTACTGCCTTTATCACCACATAATCCGACCCGTTGAAACCTGTCCCATTCCCACTTACAATAGCTCTCGGAGGATTACTGGCATCGTTATATGTGCTGGCTGGTAAGCTTGATGCCTCCTGATAAATTACACCTGCAGGTATTATCCACGGCAATCCATATCCTGCGTGCTCTATGTCCTGCTTCAAGATTTCGAGCCCTACGATACCCTCTATATTCGTCTCTGCTATCTTGCTCTGTTGCTTGAATTGTGTAAGCAAACCAGTAAAAATATTAGAAGCAGCAGCTATAACAAGCAGAAACACTACCATTGTTATCAACAGCTCTATTAAAGTAAACCCTGCTTCTCTCTTAATCATTGGATTTTCCTTATTGTTGAAATGCTATGGGTGTAAGGGTTACCATTAGCCACGGTCTTTTCCTTCCATTCCCACGTGACAGTTATATTAATCTGCTTGTTATCCGTAGTTAGATTGGTGACCGTTCTTGTTACTGTAAATCGAACATTTGTGCTTCTGAAATTTCTGTTAACTGGTGGCTCTGTTGTTGTACCAGCCAGTAAAGTATCAAACAGGATATTCCTTGCCTCATTCATTTTCATTTCTGCTATGCTTACCGCTTCGTCTCTGAGAGCATTCCTTGTATTTGAATCAATCCCGACCAGTGCAGTCTGCATCAAGGCGAGGAAGACAAGTAAGACTATCACCAGAGCAATCATTACTTCAACAAGTGTAAGACCTTTTTTATTTAACATCGCAATTCGAAGTGGTCCCATTCCATTTTCCAATGTTAATTCTTGTTGTAAATAATACTATGCAATCATAATCAGGATTATTTGTGCCAATATTAAAAAGGATCGTATTATTAGGTGAAACAATTCCCCTGATATCCATGGTAACAGTTCCTGCGAATGAGGATGGATCCAACGGATAAGTCAACGTTTTCGGATTTGTAAATCCTGCTATTGCTGTATCAGTACCGGCATTATATGTGCCATTCTCATTTGTATCCTCAAATATCTGATAGTTATTAGTAGATACAACAACAAAATGATCCCTGTTCCGCTCCATCGCTCTTGCCCTTGCATTCATCAGATCAACATACATCTCTTTTGCCTGTCTCTCTATCTTATAACCACCCATCCAGCCCTGAAAAAGAAAGCCAAGGCAACAGCTAAGATACCAATTATGACAGAACAATTATTAACTCAATTAGTGTTATTCCTTGATCTTTTATCTCTCCTATTTCAAAAAACCCTAAACAATCATAAGCCCTTGGGCTTACAAACAGGCATTATATAGTACTCTTTTCCACCCCCCTAAAAGGGGGAATGAGTGTTAATTCCTGAGCAAATATGACTGTTTTGTCATGTATCTGTTTACCTCTCTCTCACATGTATTACCTGTTTTACAGGTGGGGAGGTGACAACAGGGATAAACCCTGGGCAGTTGGCGGGACGCCCTCCATTGCCGAAGTTCTTCTTCCTCCGGCATCTGTAAAGTGCACTTTGAAAGGTTAACCTGTTGAATACTGCCTGTTGATACCTGAAGTAATGCCAGCTCCTTTTAATAAGGCACCGCCAGCACCTCCTGTATTATATCGTACTGCCCATATGAAACTCTTACCACCAAGCCCACACTCATCACTATATGGTTTATAGGTCGTAAAAAATGCAAGGCCTGATGATGTTGCCAAGGGGTCTGTAATCACTCTTTCAGCCCTGTAGCCTCTTGTAACAGGAGTGCCACCTTCAGTGTAAGTGTAATTGCCAGAGGCATCAAGGTTAATATACCAGCCCTTAAAGCTTGAAGAATTAGCAGTAGATTCTGAAGGGACATTACTAAAACAAGTTACATCAGCTCAAAGTACCAAAAATAAACGGTATTTGTGCAGACTAGTATTAAGGCCCGATAAGAGAAACAAGGTTCTTTCATAGCAAAGAGTCGCCTCTGATTGTCTGCATCATCTACGTTGGTGCCCTGTTCGAAGAAGTATCTGCCTGTTCCAAAGAAAAGCCATAAAATACCTTTACTTTTATTCTCAAGCTGTGCGATAGATGAAGTGACAGGGCCAATCCCATCTATTACCTGACTCCAGACCCAATTGTTCGGGTTTGAGTCCTCTTTTGTTATGAGCCTTCCAACACCTCCATCAGTCCACGTATAGTTTGGACTTGAGCCTGTTCTCTTTACATATCCTATATAAACAACGTCATCCTTATAATTTATATCAAGATCATTGGTAGAATTAAGCATAGAGCTGGCAAAGGCATACTGAATTCCGGTATCTATATAAGGATTAACTGCCAGGCGATCCATCATTTCAAATTGAGCACAAAGAGCCTAGATTCTGGTCAGAACGGCCAAGGAACTGGTTGTTGTTGTGTCTATTGGCCCTGTCGGACCAGATCCAAAGACAACAAACCATTTACCATTTTTGTCACTATCACCGGCTCTGACTACTGCAGGACCTGTTGTTGCAAAGCCAAGATTATCATTTGAAAACTCCCAGAGAAGCTGCGGAGGATGCCCAACTGGATCATCCGGGTAAGCGAGAGAATCGGTAATGTAAGCGCGAAATAAGAAGAATACCCTATGCCGCTCGATGGTGTTTTTACACAGTCTGGCAATCCACCTGTGTTGAATTACAGGAGCCAGTGCTATTTCTGCATGCTCCCCCGTACCTCATGCCGCCGATGAGTATTGTCCTCCAATCGTTCTCAGTACCTGTTTGCTCCTGGTGTTCCACCAATGCTTGCATCAAAGATAAAAGGACTGAGGTCAACAGTATAGACGTGGCAGTAGACTGGGTCCATGATATATTGAGATATGGCAGCGCATTTTTCGGGATAAACGCCCACATTTCCTTTCCGATAGGGTTGCTGGGACTGAGTTTGACAGGCATGCTTGATCATTTGTCCCAAAGGAACACGTGTTTCCTGGAAGCCCGGGCATTTCCAACTTCCCGAGCTTGAAGGCATGGAGCATCCCATCATTGCCTCCAGTGAATACCATGCCTCTGTTTTGATAACCTGCAGTTCGTGTAAAGTCCTTGTACGTTGTGTCATTATATTTGCTATCGTAGGTATTCAATGGTATCCATGTGGTAAGTCTTGGTGTCGAATCTACTACGTCACCGAACTTCCATACATGAGTGTCAGAACCAATCTGGGCATACCTTCCCCTATAATCGTCTACATTATCGCTATTCGTATCAATACCTACAATTATTTATATTTCCATCTTCATCATAGAAGGTAGTGAGCCCCTCTCCGTGTGTGTATCTGATTATATATTGTCTTCTGTAGTATCACAGCCTGCAGGTATGTGCTCAAGGCAGACGCATTTGCCGTAGAAAGGAGATCAGGTTAGTTCCTGTTATTGTCGTGTAGATGGACCTTGGATATGTAGTGATATCCCTGCTCCATAATGATTCGCCAGCTCCCCAGATATTCGCAATGTTTTCGAACGAAACTGTTGGCTCGGCGATATCGGGACTGCCATTGCCGTCCGTATCCTTGTAGCGGCTTGCCCTTGTTAATTGGGCGGTTGTATCGAAGTAGAACTGCACTATATAATCATCGATAAGATTGAGTTTTCTATAGGGACTCTCTTGAACCGTATCTTCCCTTATATTGCTGTTTGTAAAAAATGGATCTACATAGTACCACAGATTTTGATCTTCCCCTGTCCAGAAAATTATATCATTACCGAACCTGCGTCTCGGATAAAAAACAGCCTGAACAAGGTTTGCTCCTCTTCCCTCACCTGATGCGAGGACAGAAGCTGCTGTACCAGAGGATGCCCTTCTGAGTATGCTTGAAAGGGCATTCCTGACACCCTGTTCAATCGCAGGCCCTTCGTCAGCCTCATAATAAGTTATCAGGTACCCATCACCATTGTTATCCCATTCTGATTGCAGGTCGGCAGGTTATTGCCGTTAGAGTCTTCAAACCCACCATTTATGGCAACATATTTAAGAGCGTGGAACCTTTTCCAAAGGCAAAGACAGTATAAAGTGTCAAATTAACTGAAATTTGACCTGATATGTCACTTCTGAGGTCTGTTGTATGTGCCCATAAGGCTACATCCTCAATGCCGGCAACAGCATTTCCACTGCAGGCAGGTAGCCAGGGTTGGTGCCGCCGGGAACAAGTAAGTCTCGGGCGAGGTCGCAACCCTTGCCGGGCAGCTTTGCCGGAGCAGTTAAATGTCGGAAATATGTGGAGACGTACCGGCGTAATCGACCAGGCTGGAAGGCAGGCTTCCATCCTGACAAGGTTCACCGTCAGTGATATAGAGAACATAGCTCTTTGAACATGTGGGCCACCGAGGCGAGGTGCTCGTTCCATAGTTATATGGATCAACACTATTACCACACATATAGTCATTACTACTGTACCATGGCCCGGTAGAGTTGAACTGCACGTGCTTTGTGCAAAATAACCTGCAACTGTATATAATGCCTCGGCAAGGGGGGTATTGGAGTCCGGCCTTTTATCGTTTATCGCGGTTACTACACTTGCCAGGCTGGGATCAGCAACTTCGACCTGGATATGACCGCCATTATTTGTATTATAAAACGTGAAACCCAATCTTGCCCGTGTGCCGACAGCATCCTGAAGCACGCCTTCCACAGTGTCCGGTGTTACAACATATACGCTAAAAAGAGCCTCTATTCGTCCACCCTGAACTTGGATTACCCGGACCTGAATATGCAGTAAACGAGGAAGGGTTGGAAGACCCAATGCTAAAAGTAACATTTATATTTCCGGTGCATCCGGTGCATCCCATATAGCTCCCTGCATTGAATACGGCTTTGTATTTCCCTCTATCGTCCGCATCCGGTATCTCTGTCACAAGCCTGCTGCTTGTCGTTGTTTTTCCCCCTGTCATTACCTTTTTTATAATATCAACTCTTCTCATGGTTAACCAGTTCATAAAATTGCCGTCCCATTCGGTAGAAGCCTTTGCACCTGCTGATTTTAAACGACTTCGGGTGAATTGACTGCTGCCATAAGTGTACCAGTAATCGGAATTAAAATAGCCGTAGTAATCCTTGGTTGAATCAAAGGTCTGCTCGGGGTAAGGATGTTTTAAATAATAACAATTGTAATCGTAAATGTAATCGTTATTAGCAAACGTCACGGCTGAGGCTACGGTAATATGACTTGAGTTCGGGATAGCAGTGATCACCCGCTCATAAGGCCCTCCGGAGCTTGCTACAGCGATAATTTCACCTACCCAAAAGTTATTACTACTATCAACAGGAATTGAAGTAACGGATGCTCCAGCACTCGATGCTTGTGTTGAAGCACACGTAGCGTCTTCATAAAAAATAGTGCCGGAACAACCGTAATCCTGAACTATATCCCCTGAAGCAAAGTCCAGGGAGTGGGTTACGGTGATGGTTTTATTAGTTGCGTTGATAGAACTGATTTGCAGCCTGGTGTTTGTCCCTCCGTGCACAAGGGCAATCTGTTGTCGCACCTGAAAACCCGTAACATCCGAAACAGGGATTACCGTAGCACTCGTCCCTGCAGATGTTGTATTTGTTTTAGGACATGCATAAGCAAGATTAAACATACTCCCGGAATTATCGAGTACAATCATGACATTCGGAGATACATCCTGTATAACATATGGCGGGACAACGCAATAGTCGTTCATTGTTGCAGCATCCAAACTTTTTAAGGATAAGAAGTTTAAAAATAAAAATACAGCTGTAATAAAAAAGCATACCCGTTTCATTGTACCCCCTCAGTGCATTGAAGAATGTTTAGAAATTATTACACGCGTTATTTTGTCCCCTTCAATAACAATTTCCACTGTCTTACCCTGTTTCAACTGGTCTTTATCCACCTTTATCCCTCGGGCTGTTAAGATAGGGACATTAGAAATATCATAATATTTACCGCTTACCCGGATAGATGAAAATGTAACTTCTTCAATGGTTCCCATCACCACTTTAGGTGGTGTTTTAATCACTTCGGCATAACAATACGTTACACAAATAAAAACCAGCACGATCATTAATGCTACAAAGTTTCTCGCTAAAAATCTTAGGGGTTTGAAAACCTGGAGACATCTGATATATCTAACTACACTTTTCATTTCTTACACCTCGCTTTAAGTCATTACCTGCTAAATCTGCGCTTTATTTAGCAATATCCATACCTTTCTGAAACTTATTGAAAATAAAGGATACTGTAAACGCCGGATGGGAAAATTATGTAATTCTTTTCCTTTATTTGGGTAAAGGATTACATAGGGGGCAAAAGAGAAATTGAAAAATCCTCACAACTCCGGTATTGTATAGACATTAAGCTTTTAGCTCAAATGAATAACTTTAGAGGTGAATAAATGAAAAAGATGTTGTTCCCCGTGTTAATTATTTTTTTGCTAGTGCCATTACTGTATTCTTATGGCTTTGGTGAAACAGAGAAAGACCGTATTGAATCTCCTAACCTGAGTGTAGAAGAAGCCTCAACATTACTGAAAGACTTAGACCCAAATGTTAAGGTCACAGCCGTTAAAACAAGTCCTATCGAAGGTTTATGGGAAGTGGATATTGAATCTGGTGGCAGGAAGGTTATTGTATATGTTGATTTTTCTAAAAAACATCTTGTATCAGGCGCGATCATCGATCTTAAAGAAAAGAAAAATCTTACACAAGAGAGACTCAGTGAAATCAATAAGGTAGATGTATCACAGATTCCGCTTGATGATGCCATAGTGATGGGTGATAAAGACGCCAAGTATCGTGTTATTGTTTTTGACGACCCTGAATGACCATTCTGTGCAAAACTTCATCAGGAGATGAAGAAGGTCATAGAGAAGAGAAAGGATATAGCATTTTATATAAAGATGTTTCCCTTGAAGATGCATCCAGGGGCTTATGAAAAGGCAAAGGCTATTGTGTGTGAAAAATCCCTTAGTCTTCTTGACGATGCCTTTGCAAAAAAACAATTACCGAAACCAAAATGTGAGACATCTGTTATTGACGAAAATTTAAAACTTGGTGAAAAATTAGGTATTTCAGGTGCACCTACCCTCATCATGCCTGACGGAAGGGTCATCCAGGGCTATAAAGAAGCCGATGCCCTCATAGAACTTGTGGGCAATTGATAACAAGTTCATTAGTAAAACCACATTTAGGCCATTATGTCATTCTGGCTTGTCCAGAATCCTTTTCTTTCAGAAAGATTCCCGACAAGCGGGAATGACAATCATGAGACATTACTTATGAACTCCTTAGTAAGACTGGTTACCTGCTCACTTTCAGGACTCCCTCCATCTGTGCAATCTTCTGGGTGAGTCCTGAAAGTTGGATTTTATCCTTTACCTCTAAAATGAATATGATATAGCCTTTTTATACTTCTGTTGATCTTGCTTCAACATGGCTTATATTCACGTTCACCGATGAGATAAGAGCACTGAGATTTGCGAGTATGCCAGGCTTATCAACAGTCTCTACAAACAGCTTTGCAGGTGATGTCGTATCACCTGACTTCCATTCGACATCCACGAGCCGCGCATTGTCAATCGCGTGCCGTTCGAGGTTTGGACAATCTTCGCGATGAATTGTTGCACCTCTGCCTCTCGTTACAAAACCCACGAGCTTGTCACCAGGCACGGGGAAACAACATTTAGCCGTATGATATAAAACATTATCCACTCCTTTTATGGTGATGCCCTTCTGCTCCTTTGGAGGTCTTATAACCTTTACGGCAGGAACCTCTTCTGCTGGTTTTTCAGGCACCATTTTGTTGACAATTTGGTGAGCTGATAATCTTCCATAACCAACAGAGACATGGAGGTCCTCAAGAGACCTGGATATTGAAGAACTCAAGAACTCCCTTCATATCTTCTGATTTAAGGACAGACTGGTTGAGGTTATGCCTTTTCAGTTCTCCTTCGAGGAGCTTAAGACCCAGCTGTTCAGCCTGTTTCCGTTCTTCAGTTTTTATCAACTGCTTTATCCTGCTCTTTGCCCGTTGTGTGACAACGAATTTAAGCCAGTCTCTGCTCGGCCCATGTGTTGGAGAGGTCATGATTTCGACAGTGTCGCCACTTCTGAGGATGTACTTGAGCGGTACTATTCTTCCATTTACTTTTGCACCAACGCATTTATGACCTACCTGTGTATGTATGCTGTAAGCAAAATCAACCGGTGATGAACCAACGGGGAGCTCCTTGATATCTCCCTTCGGGGTAAAGACATAGATAACATCGGGAAAGACTTCTCCTTTAACGGCATCAAGGAAGTCCTTTGCATCAGAGAGCTCTTTCTGTGAGTGTATCAGTTCCCTAAGCCATGAGATATATTTACTGCTCTTTTCATCGATCTTTCCTTTTTCTTTATATCTCCAGTGGGATGCTATACCATGTTCTGCGATCATATGCATCTCAAGAGTCCTTATCTGAAATTCAACCCTTTCTCCTTTTGGGCCAATCATAGTCGTTTGAAGAGACTGATACATGTTTGATTTTGGTACCCCGATATAATCCCTGAATCTGCCAGGTATCGGTGTCCAGAGAGAATGAATCAGGCCAAGGATTGCATAGCAATTAGCCTTCGTGTCAGTAATTATTCTCAGACCGAGGACATCATGAACCTGCTCAAAGGTAATCCTCTGTGTCTGCATCTTTTGATAGATGCCATAGTAATGCTTTACCCTTCCCGATACTGTTCCTGGGAGACCCGCCTCTTTTAATTTATTATTTACAATCTTCGTGAGTTCTTTTAAATAACCCTCTTGTTCCTCCTTTCTCTTTGCAACCTTCCTTACGAGCTCACTATAGAGTTTGGGCATGAGAAATTTAAAGCTCAGGTCTTCAAGTTCCGTCCTCAACCAACCGATACCAAGCCTATTTGCTATCGGTGCGTAGATCTCGAGAGTTTCTAATGCAATCCTGTGACGTTTTGCCTCATGAAGGTGTTTGAGGGTTCGCATATTATGAATTCTATCTGCAAATTTTATGAGCATTACCCTGACATCTTCCGACATGGCCAAAAACATCTTCCTAAAGTTTTCTGCCTGGGCCTCCTCTTTCGTCTTGAAGACTATCTTAGAAAGCTTTGTTACAGATTCCACGAGGAATGCGATCTCTTCACTAAAGAGTTCCTTTATTTCATTTATTGTTTTGCCTGTATCCTCAATCGTGTCATGCAGAAGGCCTGCCGCAATGGTTGGGGTATCCATCTTCATATCAGCAAGGATCGATGCAACTGCAAGGGGGTGTTCTATATACGGTGAGCCTTCTATCCTTTTCTGACTGGAGTGGGCCTCACTCGAAAAATCATAGGCCCGCTTCATTACTTCTACATCAGCGTCAGGATTATAGGAAAGGACCTTTTTGATAAGGTCATCTATGGTTAGAGATTCTTCTGTCATAATGTATTATACAATTTTAAAAGTAGTGACGAGCTGAGAGTTAAGAGTTATAAGTTAAGGTATGAAGTTTTGAAAACTTTTCACTCTTAAACTTTTTAGAGGCTTGGCCTGAATGCCTTCAGGTTCAACTGCAGGTGTCTGCCACCTTCCCATTCATTGATAAATGCCGTGAATACAGCATCAATCGTGGTTGAGACTTCGAGCCTATCGAAAAATGCACCCATATTAAACCCTATCGCATCAAGAGACTGAGACCGCTGTCTCAGTCTCATCTTCAGGTGATTGTTACCGACTACCTTTGGATAAAGAACCTCAAGCCCTTTTGAACCTAAGAGTGGCTCGGGATTGCCAAATCCGAGGGGTTCAAGCAGCTTGAGTTCTTTTATGAAATTAAAGTTTATGTGAGACAGGTTCACATCTGCATCTATTTCGAGGGAGGGTATAAAATCACTTTCTATGAGGGTTTCCTTTACAATCCTGTTAATCCTCTCCTCAAAGGATGGAATGTCCTCAGAGTTCAGTCGAAACCCTGCAGCCTGTTTGTGACCACCAAAGCCTGTAAGGAATTCCCTGCAACCTGTAAGGCCCCCATATATATCAAAAGGGGGTATGCTTCTTGCCGAACCTATGGCGGTGCTTCCTTCTGTAGAGATAACAAAGGTAGGTCGATAAAAAGCCTCAGCAATTCTTGATGCCACAATGCCGATAATCCCACGATGCCACCCCTCTGACGAAAGTACAATAGCTGAGCAGATGTCTTTATTATTGAGCTTATAGAGGGCTTCCTGATAAACTTCTTCCTCTATCCGCTGTCTCTCTGAATTCAGTCCATCCAGCCAAGATGAGATATCAATCGCCTCATCCTCAGAATCAGTAAGGAGAAGTCTTACAACGTTACTAGCGTCAGAAGCCCTTCCAGCAGCATTGATTCTCGGGATTACCGTAAATGGTAACAGGCCTGATTTTATCTCTCTTCCATCAATTCCAGATACCTTCTTCAGTGCCTTCAATCCTGGCCTTGCCCCGTCTTCTATGAGCCTTAATCCTTCTTTGACAATAATCCTGTTTTCACCTGTAATGGGAATAACATCAGCAATTGTGCCAACGGCAGCAAGGTCAAGAAGTGCGTTGCTCATTTCGCATGTAGCGTTACACATGATATTTAATGCCTGAGCAAATTTAAATGCAACTCCAGCACCTGATAAAGTCGAGAGGTGAGCGTCGGAAGACAAGAGTTTAGGATTTATAATAGCAAAAGCATCTGGAAGGAGCGAAGAGCCTTGTGCAGAGAGCTTTTGATCTCTAATTTCTATTGGTTTATGCTCTAAGCTCTTTGCCTTCTGTTGCTCTATGCTTTTTAAAGGTTCATGATGGTCGGTTATAATTACATCAATCCCCTCTCTTTTTGAGTGATCTACTGCCTCAAAGGATGTTATCCCACAGTCAACGGTGATTATGAGTTTGACCCCGAGTTCCTTTGCCTCTTTCACACCAGCAAGATTAAATCCGTATCCATGAGTAATCCTGTTTGGTATAAAGTAATAGACATCCAAACCTAGTTCTTTGAGGACAAAAACCATTATTGCTGTTGCAGAGAGACCATCTGCATCGTAGTCGCCATGGACAAGGACCTTTTCACTCCTTTTTAACGCCTCTTTTACTCTCTCGACAGCAGTCCTTAAGCCTGTAAGCTCGAAAGGGTCTGAGAGATTTGATATTCTCGGGTTCAGGAAGTCATGGATATCGTTAGGTGTCTTAATACCCCTGTTTATCAGTATTTGAGCTATCACAGGGGAGATGGATGCGATTCTTGATAAATATTCTATGTATTCTGCGTTAGTCCTGTTGACAAGCCATCGTCTATTCACAGCGAACATGTTCCACGAAGAAACGGTTAGAGATTCAGAGCAAGGGTACAAATTAATACGTGATTCAATCACTTAATCCTTTCGACTATTCACCGTGTCCCCGTATTCTTACTTTCTTTGCAAATGGTCTTTTGCCTCCCCACAGAAGTACTGTCGGGCTTGCAACGAAAATAGATGAGTAGGTTCCAACAATAACACCCATGATCATGGCGAGCGAGAAGTCATGTATGACTTCGCCACCAAAGAAAAACAGTGCTAACGATGTAAGAAGAACGGTTGCGGAGGTTATAATTGTCCTTGACAAGACCTCATTAATGCTGCTGTTCATAACTGCTTGAACATTTTCTTTTTGCTTCAATCTCAGATTCTCCCTTATCCTGTCAAACACCACAACGGTGTCTGTAAGAGAATAACCGGCAATGGTGAGAAGGGCAGTGACAAGGATGAGATTTATCTCTTTTCCCATAATATAAAATAACCCAAGTACAGCAAGGACGTCATGGAAGGTCGCAATGGTTGCACCAACACCAAACCTTACCTGAAATCTGAATGCAACGTATATGAGTAATCCCAGAACGGCAACGGCGGTTGCCTTTGCTGCATCTGCCCTCAGTCTTCCTCCAACCTTAGGACCTATAACAGTTGTTGAATCAACCACATATTTGTTGTCAGGAAATGTCTGGCTCAGAATCGTTGTTATTGTCTCTGCAACTTGACCGAGTTCTTCCTCACTTTTCTTCATCCTTATCAGTATCTTATTCTCCGTTGGAAGGTCCTGGAGATCAAAGTCCTTTAGTCCTGCTTTTTCGAGGGCGAGCCTTACATTATGCAGTACAACGGGTTTTTCAAACTTAAGCTGTATGGAAGTTCCTCCTGCAAAATCTATTCCGAGGTTTGCATGGCCTCTCGCTATCTGTACTATTGCGATAATGCCGAGGAGGGAGAGAATGCCTGAAAGGGCAAAGGCTATATACCGCTTTCCGAGAAAATCTATTTTTGGGTTTTTAATCAGCTCTATCATCGTTCTCTTATATACTCAGCGTCTTTATTTCACGTCTGCTGTTGATAATATCAAAGACTGTTTTTGTGCCAATAAGGGCGGTAAAGAGATTTATAGCAACACCGAGGCTTAACGTTACGGCAAATCCTTTTATAGGGCCTGTGCCGAACTGGAAGAGAACTGCTGCTGTTATCAATGTCGTAACATGGGAGTCGAAAATCGTCCAGAAGGCCTTGTGATATCCTGAATCAACGGCTGCCCGTGGCGTTTTACCAGCCCTCAGTTCATCCCTCATCCTCTCGAACATAAGGACATTTGAATCAACGGCCATGCCGATAGCGAGAATAATTCCTGCGATGCCAGGAAGAGAAAGCGTAGCATTCAGTGATGCCATTGCACCAAGGAGGAGTATTATGTTGAAGAAGAGTGCCAAGTCAGCAATTAATCCTGAAAGCCTGTAGTAGAATATCATGAATATAACAACCGCAATAGTTCCAATAATACCTGCCAATGTTCCTGCCTCTATAGAGTCTCTGCCGAGGGAAGGCCCTACGGTGACATTCTGGAGTAACTTCAAGGGAGCAGGTAGGGCACCTGATCTGAGTACAATACTCAGATCCTTTGCCTCTTCTGTTGAAAAGCTTCCTGTTATCTGGGCATTTCCTCCTGAGATCTTCTCCTGTATGACAGGAGCTGAGTAAACAGTATTGTCGAGGATAATCGCGAGCCTCTTCTTTACATTTGCCCCTGTAACCTCTTCGAAGATTTTTGCACCAGCGGCATTAAAGGTGATTGATACATAGGGTTCGTTGAACCTCGTGTCAATATTCACTCTCGCTTCACTCAAGAGGTCTCCTGTAAGGGCTGCCTGTTTCTTGAGAAGGAGGGGTATCTTTCTGACGGCACCTGTCTCCCTGTTAACCTTTTTCTCAAAGAGTATCTCATCACCTTGAGGTATCTTTTCAGCAAACTGCCTGAGAAGATTATCTTCTTCACCAGGTAAAATTGATTGAGGGAGTTCCGCTGCTACTTTGGCTCCATCATCCAAGAGCTTGAACTCGAGCTGTGCAGTCCTGCCTATCATGTCAACAGCACGCCTTGGATCCTTGACTCCAGGGAGCTGTACAACGATCTCGTTTTCACCTTGTCTGAGTATCGTTGGCTCTGCAACACCGAACTGGTCTATCCTGTTACGAATTGTCTCGAGGGCCTGGTCAGCAGCACTGTCCTTTATCTTCTTTTCCTCTTTATCGGAGAGTTTATATATAAGCTTGCCGACTGTCTCAACAGGTGTGAGTGTTGGATAGTTTTCTTCAACTACCTTTCTTATCTCAGGGGTTGACGCACTCACTACAATAGTAGCCCCGCTTTTGGTAACATCAGCAGTTAGATTTTTCTTTACAAGTATTTCCTTTAATGTTGAGGCATACCTCTCTGTAGTTATTTCGACAGCCTTATCTCCTTCAACCTCGTATACAAGGTGAAGCCCTCCCCGGAGATCGAGGCCGAGTACAATTCCTTTGGATGGCATATTCTTCGTCCACCATTCAGGCATATACTGGAAGACAGGGGTATTAGGAAGGAAAAATACGAATGCAAGGAGAATTGTCAGGCTAATGAGGATTAACTTCCAGAGAATCTTTTGTTTCACAAGACCTCCACCAGTTTAATCTTCCTCAGAAGGTGGTCTGATTGCTACGATGTAAGACTTGCCAAGCTTTACCTTTACATTTTCAGCAACTTTAACCGTAACGGTATTCGTGCCAACAGCCTCAACGACACCATAAATACCGCCTGAGGTAATTATTTTATCTCCCTTCTTGAGATTCTCCAGCATCTTTTTGTGTTCCTTTGCTCTTTTCTGCTGTGGCTTTATGAGCAAGAAATAAAAGATGACGAATATTATGACGAGGGGGATAAGGCTCCCTAGCGCTCCTAAACCCTGTCCTCCTCCCTGCGAACTCGGACCCATTGCATATGCAATATCATAAAACATCTGACACCTCCAAAAATTCCAGATAATATAACTGCTTTATACTTTTTTTATCAACCCAATCCCAGCAACTAAAGCAAAGAGCTTAGAGCGAAGAGTCTAAAACTCTATGCACTTTGCTCTTAGCACTATGCTCTCAGCATAATATTCTTGGCACTTTGCTCTTTGCTAATATTAACAATTTATCTTACAATAACAGAACTCGATAAGATGGGATACCTCGAGGTTATAAAAGAAGGATTCAAGGTAGTTC
Organism: Nitrospirota bacterium; assembly: GCA_963826355.1. GTDB lineage: Bacteria > Nitrospirota > Thermodesulfovibrionia > Thermodesulfovibrionales > SM23-35 > DASPRG01. The sequence continues at coordinate 27,533 of CAWGWX010000023.1, forward strand.
ACAGGATCTGGCAGCTTTTGCTCGTCCAGCTCGGCATGGTGGTCCTGAGCGGTATCGGATTTTTTGTCTTAGTCGGTATACCGCTTGCGATAGCTTTTGTCTTATTCAGCATCGACCTTACAGGAATTACAGAGATAGGAGACATCCTCAGATTGCTTAAGGAGCCTTCTGATATCATCTCTAAGTATTTCGGGCTTGTCCTTATCGTTATCGGGGGCCTTCTGATGTATATTGTTTTAGTCGCCACATTTAGTATTTATGTATTTGGGGGTTCCGTGGGAGTTATCGGAAAGGCTCTAGGAGACAAAACCATGAAATTCAGCATGCATACATTCTTTTCTGAGGCAAAAAGGCTTTTCCTTCCCATGCTTGGGTTTACCTCTTTAGTAGGCATTATCCTGATTGCTACTGCCTTTGTGCTCGGAATCTTAGGAGGTGGAGGAATTGCATTGGTATCCTTTGTTAAAAGTCAGGATTCAACACTTGCTCTCTTTCTTGGTCTCTTTTTTTCTCTGACCTTGACAATCATTGCCCTCGCTTTTCTTCTCGTAATCCTTTCGATAACCATGTACGGAATTGCTGCACTCTCTTTGAAAGGAATAGGACCTGTGAAATCCCTCAAGGAGGCTGCACATTATGTAGTGAAGCACCCGAATGCATTCTGGCTTTACTCCGTACTTTTCGGAGGATATGTCCTTGTAAGTTTTCTCCTGATCCTCCTCGGCTATCCCTTCAAGTTGATTCCTGTTATAGGGACAATCCTTTCCTTACCGTATCAGCTTATCACTTATACCTTTCAGACATATATCGGTCTTGCAATTATTGCTACTTTATTTACCTATTACCACTCCACAGAAATACTCAGCGAGCCTGTTGTTGAAACTTCCGCACCTCAAACTCCTGTGCAGGATGAAACTCCTCAACCTCAGAGTGGCAATGACCTTACCTGACCCCACTTAATGCATAGAATTTTAGTTATTGTTCAGGATATCCCTCTTAGTAATTGCTTTAGTTATTGATGGATTTGGTTATTGTATTTGTAATCCCCCCTTGACCCCCTTTAAAAAGGGGGTTGGTTTTTATTTAAAATCTCATTAATGTTTTTCCCCTCTTTACTAACCAGGGGTTAGGGGAGATTACTTATTCATCATATGAAGATTATCTTGATGTTCTGCCCAGGAGTCTCAGTGCTTTCTCATGCAGGTTTTTATTTCCGGAGACAAGGAGGGAGGAGCTTTTTTTAAGGCTGACTTCAAGCGCCTCAATGCTATTACCTCTAATATCCGTGAAAATACCCCCAGCCTCTCTTGCAAGCAGCCAGCCGCCTGCAAAGTCAAAACTCCTCGAAAGGGATGGAGTGACAAATATGCTGATTGCACCAAGGGCAAGGTACGAAAGGTCAAGTGCCGTGGCACCAAGACATCGAGTCTTTCTCGATTTTGAAAGAAGCGGCATAATCCTTGGTATGTCTTTGCAAGGAGACTGCGCCTCGTATGCAATGAGATAAAATACATCATCCTTTTGTGTAAATATTCTCCTGCCATTGAAGAATGCACCTTTGCCTTTCTCTGCCCAGAACTCATCACCATTGATGAGGTTCACGACATATGTGAGCTCGATATCCCCTAACGTATTGCCATCTACAACTGCAATGGATGTGCAGTAAAAGGGGATTCCCGAGATTGCATTCTTGCTTCCATCAATTGGGTCTATAAGGACCTTCTTGCCGCCACCTCTTATATCTTTTATACCAATCTCTTCAGAGATAACTGTTAAGGCTTCTCCTGAATCGTCCAGCCCGGAGATGATAATATCTTCTGCCCTTTTATCTATGAAGAAGGTCTTATCGCCTGCTGCACCAACGCCAAGGGCGGTCTCAGTAAAAGGAATCTGCCTGATGAAAGGGATTTCTTTGAGAAGCTTCTTCCCTATTTTCCTGAGTATTCCTATTTGCATCTTAACCTCGGGTAAGCCTCTCAAGTTCTTCTTCATCTATCTGAAGTTCTTGTGCAAGTGTCTTGAGTGAAGCGCCAGTCTGCTTGATTACCTCTCTGAGATATTCATCATAGCTTGTAGCTTTTTCCCAGCACCTGTAGAAATATTCTTTCAGCACCGCTGCAAGGCCCTCCGATGGAATCCTGTATCCTTTCCTTGTTGCTTCTTTTTCACCTGTACTCTCGGGGAGACCGATCACAACAAGTCTGTCATCGAGGACAATATAACGAAGGTCTTGTATAATAGGGCAGCTACCATAGCGAATCTCAGCTCCAGCACTTTTATAGAGAAAACCGATATGAGCTCTGTCATGGAACTTTGGGAGAAGATATTTGACGCGAACCCCGTTCCTTTTCAACCGCTCAATGTTCGTTATAATATCTCTCGTTCTTTTCTTGTCTTCTCCTGTGGGGAGTCTCCCCGTGATGAACCCTATCACTTCAGACTTTGTGTCTACCATGGCATCGGTGACGGTAAGGAAGTATTCCTGTCGTGTAAGTACCTTTGTTGCCCTTTCAACTTCTAATAAAAGATTTCTCCTTCCTCTGCCTTCTCTTAAGCTGAAGAGAAGGAGTATGACGGTAACTATGAGCAACACCGATTCGAGCAGGAGAAGAGTTGTCTCAATCCTCATGGTTCATTATACTAAAAAAATCCCTCCCTGCTTACAATCAAATTTCCAAAACGAATTTTTAGATGGAAGGGTTTGTTTTTTGACAACACACAAATCAGATTTTCATAATATTTATAGTTTATTCTCAGTATTACTAATGATTATCTAAATACTTAAATAGATATGAGAAAATAGTTTTTGTTACTGGGGGGAGTTTGTCAGGGCTGTAAACTTATTAATATTTCGAGGAAAAAATATGGCGCCCCCTGCAGGAGTCGAACCTGCGACACCAGGTTTAGGAAACCTATTTAAGGGACTTAACAAAGGCTTGAAAATACTAAGCAAACCCTTATCAGTCAAAGGTTTGAGATACATTTTGATTTATATAGAAATCGCTGTATTTATACCTTTTTTGACATAGTTTTTTCACGTTTTTATCACGGTCGGATAGGGATAAATCACGGGCATGAAAATACATAGTGAGGAGTCTTGATCAAGCGATCCCACTCCCCTGGGCTTGTCATATATGCCATATCTTAACGAGCTGCTTCATTGACTATTTATTTTGTAATTTTGTTGTAAATGGGATAGTATTTTAATCCATGGATGTATATGATCCTTATGAGTTCTACGAAGAGCCTGTTCATGAGCCCTCTGAGGAAGAAATTACCGAGTTTGTTTATAAACCAGACAGTTATTTCTTAGAGGTACAAAGAGAAATTAGAAGTCTTTTTGAGAATGAGAAGGAAAGCATTTATTTTATAAGGCAATTACAAGTTAAATTTGAGAAGAAATATTACCACTGGATTACAAACAATGCAGCTGTTGGGTTATATAAACTTGGATATCTAAAGGATATAAGAATACCGAAAGAGAAGGGTACGTCAACACGTTTTTTCATGCATCGGTCGAATAGGTACCCAATGAGGAAAGTTAAAATGATGGAGAAGGTAATTGAAGAGTACTCGAAAGATGACATAACAAGGAGTTGCGGACATAGAGCTGAAGATTTATTCGTGAAGGCGTTGGCAATGCGTGGATTTATGCCCATGCAGTCAAAGGTTAAGGATTTTAAAGAAAAGGTATGGGAAAAAACAGGACACGATTTAGATTTCATTTTTACCAAAGACGGGATAGATTACGGATGTGAAATTAAAAACACATTAGGTTACATTGAGAAAGAGGAGCTTGAAGTCAAATTGGAGATGTGCAATTACTTTGGAGTAAAACCTCTTTTCATAATGAGATATTCTCCTAAAGCGTACAATGAGGTGATAATTTCGCAAGGGGGATTTGCTTTAATTTTTGAGACGCAAATATATGAACTGAGTCAGCTAAAATTAGTTGAGAGGATAAAGAAAGTATTGGATATGCCTGTCATTTGTTCTAAGAGCATTCCTGAAGGGATAATAGACCGTTTTGATAGGTGGCATCGTAAGCACGTGAATTAGAAATTAATTTCACAGAATTGTGGTATTAAGTCATTGAAAATAAAGGAAACTTATGATACCCCTATGAATACTATAATGTCTATTAGTTCTTTTTTCACGGTCATTTTTATCATTCTATCCTTTCAGGTCTTTAAGGATAAATTTGGTCATATTAATGGGTTAATTAACCCTGCGACTAAAGTCTTAAAAACCTTGACAAAGACTCTACTTTAATGGATAATTCTAAGTGTAAAAGGGGGGTTTATGAAGAAAACATTTTTTCTAATAATATGCACCCTTTTTATTCTAATAAATGTCTCTGATGCAATCTCTGGTGGAAGGGTTTATGTAAAGGGTTATTACAGAAAAGATGGGACTTATGTAAGTCCTCATTATAGAACTGCCCCTGACGGAAATCCTTACAATAACTATAGTTTTCCGGGGAATTACAATCCTAACACGGGGAAGACTACACCAGGTAATCCTGATACCTATTTAGAACGTTACTATAATCGTGGAAGTAAAAGTTATGTTCCATATATAAGCCCTCAGAATAATAGAAGTATTACCTCTGAGTCTGCGACATCCACACATGATTTGCCTTCATTCAATTCTATCCCTTTAGACCAAAATACATCAAAGGAAAACCATTTTCAAAGGCTTTTTGGGGGTAAAAATACAATGCCCATAAAGCAAAAAAGGGCGTCTTCTTTAAATGACCTCTTCAAGTAAAATCTTTTTTGTTACAGTCTTATTAACATTTTTTTTAGTGAAAATATCTACTGCACAAGACCAAAGTTTTTTAAAGAAAGGATATTACAATAGAAGTATATGGATTGAAAATCCTGAAAAAAGTCCATTAGCAGAGGCATTTTTACGCAATGGCATTAGAGTTTTAAGCCCTTCTTCCAGTGTTTTGACTTCTTGTTTTTCCTTTAAAACCTCGGATGAAGAAAATAAATTTGTTGTTTTCATATATTATGATGGTGATTTTGTTGGTAAATATAATTACTTTAAAAAGAACACATCCGAAGATATCACAGAATTTATAGACTCGTTTGTCAGGTGGATGTTTAGAAATGCATGGGGGAAGTAGTATAAAACCTAAGTAACAAATCTAAATCTCAAAGGGGGTATACCATGATAAAATCCCTGTTATTAATTATCGTATTTCTCATATTCCCTTCCTTTGTTTTGGCATGGGAAGGTTATGATTATGAAAGCGGAAATTATGTAGAGATTGAAAAAGGGAATTTAGTTAGGTCTGGTAGAGATATAGAGATATATGACTATAATACTGGTTCTTATCACGATGTTGAGGTTGAATCAATTAACGGTTCGGGTGGGTCTACTGAAATAGAGACATATGACTATGAGACTGGAGATTATAGAACCTTTGAAATGGAAAAGTGAAATATAGGGAGGTGAATCATGAAAAGGTTCTTAGCAGTTTTAATCTTTCTTTTATTATTTATCCCTCATGCTCTTAGTACTGAATTTTGGGCATCTAAGAAATCAAACAAGTACCATTATCCAGATTGCAGATGGGCACAGAAAATAAACCCTGAAAATCTTATTAAGTTCAAGAGTCCTGAAGAAGCACAAAAAGCTGGATATATACCGTGCAAGGTCTGCAGACCTCCAGTGTCTTCAAAAACAGAATCAAATACAAAAGAAAGCCTCGATATCGCTCAGGTTCGGACACATGATGTGGAACAAAGACAGGGTTGCTGTTCTTGGCATGATGGTGTATGTGGTTGCGATTATTCAACTGGAAGAGCTATATGTTGCGATGGGACATTAAGTCCTTCCTGTTCCTGCCAGTAATTCTTTTAGTCCTGAGCGGTACTATGACTGCTCAGGACTTTTATCTTTGCACTCGTGTCATTGATGGAGATACCATTGTTGTAGAGATAGATAATAAGCAGGAAAAAGTAAGACTAATAGGCGTTGATACTCCTGAAACAGTTCATCCTGAGAAGCCAGTAGAGTATTTCGGTAAGGAAGCGTCTGAGTTTACCCACAAAATGGTAGAAGGCAAAAGGGTTAGGCTTGAATACGACTGGCAGAAAAGGGATAAATATGAAAGGCTCTTGGCTTATGTCTATCTTGAGGACGGTACTTTCCTCAATGCTGAGATTATCAAACAGGGCTATGGTTTTGCCTATACCAGATTCCCCTTTAAATATCTTGACGATTTCAGGCAATATGAGAGGGAGGCAAGAGAGAATAATAGAGGTTTATGGAGCAAGTAATGGCTGAGAAACTTGACCCAAGAGAAACAGAGGCTAAGATAAAAAGCAAAAGATAATGAGAATATTATCCCGTATAATCACAAAACCCTTTGAGCTGTTACTGTATGTCATATCCTTTTGGTTGCTCTATTGGCGATGGATGATAAGAGGCTTTTCGAGGGTAATACCTCTCCGTTACATGTATAGAAAGTAACTTCATAGTGTATAGCCCCTCTTAAGCCTATATCGCCTATCAATAACTTCCTTGTTTATTCCAGTCAAGATATATTTTTATATGTGCACTTAGATTTAAATATCTATTCTCGTAGGCGGTTATCCCCCATCTTGTATGTGACATCCTACCCAACCCTTGTAATTTGAAAGTCGTATTGAACGCTTTTACCTTGCTTAATTGGAGTTAGAATGTCGACGGGGAGTTATGTATTCTGAAGTGGAAGGTCGCATCTGCGCCTTAAAGGAAGAAAACGATAATCTCCCCGCCTACGTGAATTATAACCCTAAGCAGCCTTTCTCATCTCCTCCTTTCTCTGAGATTCATGATTCATTATGAATTCAGTGTCATCCCTTACAATTGCAAATATGATCCTCAATAGTTTCCTGGATACTGCAACGAGCGCCATCATACTTTTCATTCCCCGGCCGATGAGTCTTTGGTAGTAGTCATGCATAATGCCGTTCTTTCTGATTGTTTGCATTGCTGCATAATACAGTATTTTCCGTAACAGGCTCCTTCCCCTCTTTGATATCCTCCTCTGTCCTTGTCTTTTCCCAGAGCTTACCTCGTAGAGGTCAAGACCAGCCAGCTTCGCTATCTCAGACTGCGTTGTAAACTTTGTAAAATCGCCTATCTCACCAATAAGCCCTGCTACCGTTACTATCCCAAGCCCTTTGATTGACAGGAGTTTGCGACTGTAGGGTATGCGTTGCAGGGTTGTCTCCATCTCGTGCTCCAGCTCTGCAATGAGACTATCGACCATCTCCAGTTGGAGGAGGGCGTGCTGTATATCCATAACTAAACCGTCCAACCCCTCTTGAATACCGATGGTGGTCTTTGCAAAATTGATCAGCGCCGTAGCATGTTCTACCCCGAACTTGCCCATGCTCCGTCTCCTCATTTCCTCTCCGAGTTTCTCTATATTTACGCTACATATCTTTGCCGGTGTCGTATATTTCTTGAGTATATGTAAGGCTGTTTTGCTGTATACCGTTTTTATTATTCGTGTAAATTCCGGGAATATGAGAAACACAAACTGCTGTAATTGATTGAGAAGAGCGGTGCGCTCTTTAGTATGTCTCTCCCGTGCATTATTTATTCTTCTCAAATAGGCTGCATCACCTTCTGGTACCACGACGCTTAAGGCGTGCCCTATCCGTATGACATCTGCGATTACCCGGGGATCCTTACGATCGGTCTTTAATGGGGAGTTGTCATTGATCTCACTCATCCTCTTCGTGTGTAGTGGGTTTACTTGTACGATCGTTGCCGGCTTTTGCTTGAGGGAGTGAATGAGCGGTTCTCCATAAGGTCCGGTTGACTCATAACCTATAATTACCTCATTGCATTGAAATCTGGTTTTACTCGCAAGTACCATGTTCCACAGTGTATCAAGCCCTTCTCTTGTGTTATCAAACCTAAATGTTTTTGTACTCCTCCCGTCTGCAGTTGTACAGCACCCATGGTTACTTGTCATCCCAATGTCTATCGCCACTATCAATGTCCCTTCCTTTATTATGTCTGCCTTCTTTGCTCTTAACCCTTTCATCAATATCTCCTCCTTCTATTCTTTGCCGGATAAACAATGCTTACCGGAAAGATATATCGATCCCATCATAAACTACAATATAGCAAGCTGAAGTCCACATTGAAAATATTTTGTAAAAGGTGTAGATTTTAACCAGAAATCTATAGTGGGGACATACAAAATAGTTTATCTATGAGCAAGTAAATTGTTCATTGTGGGCAAAAGGGAGGATATAAATATGAAAAAATGAAAATATCTGCAATCACATTCGCAAGACTGGGGCTATGTTTAGGTGCAATACTACTCCTTGCTATTTACGCCAGTGCGGCTGCTACTATTCACCTGAACTATTATTTGCCAATTGGACTGGTTCTCATGTCAGCTTATTCTTGGCTCGTTATCAAAAAACTTAAAGGTATCTACCCAATTGCATCAAGAGCAATTGGTCAGTTATGTATAACTTTTTTTTTACTTACCTTAAGTAACTCACAACAAATCAATCAGATGAAACAATCAATTGGACAGGGCTCACTCGCAAATCAAGATGCTGCGACAATTTATACATTAGCTTTTTATGAAGCTGCACGCTCTATCGCAGGATTGATGTTTTTTGGTTTACTGGTAACATATATAGTTTCAAAAAAGAAGAAAAGAATTTGAAGTGATATATATGCAAAGCGAAATAATCCGCTGAATAAGTTGTTAAGCACTGTGAGACAGGAAGAACATAGTGAAATAGGGCGGCAACAATGATTTATATTATCGCTATACTTTTGCTCATCCTTGTTCTTGCCAATGAGACTGCTCGTAACCTCCTCATTTGGTTGTTAATTGGTGCTGTTAAATTGGCAATTGTAGGTGCTATCCTTTTTGCTATCATCATGCTTGGAGTTTGGATATTTACATCACACCCTTCACCAAATGTTTCTGCCCCAATCCCTGCTCCACCGCCGCCAGCTACAACTACTCCCGCCAGTCCACCCACACTCATACAGACTCTTGTGGGCGTATTCATCATGGGCGTATTTATCGTTGGTATTATCGTTATGATTATTCGACACAGGCTGCAAAAGAAATGAAGGCTATCAAATATTTGGATTTCCTTAGGTTGTTTGTTAATAGGTGTAACAAATAGCTTAGACCTCTTTCTCCGCCCCACTTCTTTCCCTTTCATATCCCTGTCTATAAAATAAAAACGAACATTATTCTCATTCCCTCTATCAATAAGAATAGGTTGACTTTCTTATCCATTATATATTAAAATAAAAGTAACAAATAGGGTTTTAACATTAATCTTAGTTAAAGGAGGTGATTTAAGTGAAAAAAACAAGGGTAACAACAAAAACTAAGGTCATAGGCTATCTCAGGGTCAGTACGGGCTTACAGGACTTAGAGAATCAGAAATTGGGCATTCTGAAGCTCGCTAACGAACAGGGCTGGAAGGTGGATTTCATTGAGGAAACAGTATCAGGCAGGGTCTCTTATAAGGAAAGGGAACTTGGAAAGGTAGTTAAAGAGTTAAAAGAAGGTGATGTCCTGATAGTATCTGAGCTATCTCGTCTCGGCAGAAGTATGTTAGAGATTATGACTCTGCTCTGTGAGTTTGTAGAAAGGGGAATAAAGCTCTATGCGATTAAAGGCAATCACAGGGTAGACAATTCAATTCAATCAAAAGTGATGACGATGGTTCTCTGTATGGCTGCTGAGATCGAGAGAGAGTTAATATCTCAAAGAACTAAAGAGGCTTTACAAAGGAAGAAAATGGAAGGATTCAAGTTAGGAAGACCTAAGGGAGTGCCTGGAAAGTCTAAACTCGATGGTAAGGAAGAGGAGATTAGGAAGCTACTGGACAAGGGAGTGGGAATAGCATCGTTGGCTAAGATACATGATTGCTCTTGGCCTACGATGAAAAACTTTATCAACAAAAAAGTGATATTTAAGAAGAATAGTAAGTAACCCTTTACTGTAGGGTAAGGGGGTTTTTAATCCCTGTCTTTTATCTGCTTTGTATAGATAACACCCTCGCAAAAATTTGGGAATTTTATCCTATCAGACAGTGTTAGATGTATTGTTGAGTTATTCATTTAATCAACTTTTTTTGAAACTCTTATGGACTGCGGACTCCGGTTAAGCTTCAATCTGAAGTTGCAGAAAGGCCAAAAATGAAGTAGGTCTTCGGTATTGAAGCAATTGCAGATTGAAGTGTGAAGGACTAAGCCGCTACGCGCGACCACCTATGGATTTTCAATTCTTCGTCTTCCTGTTTTTTCTTGCGAATGAGATAAAGGTTTGATGATTGTCTGTCATAAACTCGCATGATCTGCTCAGACGAAGTGGCTTGCAGTAACTGAGATAGACCGACTCGTGATAATAATAGACGAGAGACTGCCTTTTTTGACAATAGGGAGGTAAAGCGAAAATTATGAAGTTTTCGCATAGGGCTATATATATGATTTTTGTGTTGTGCACGGCGTTCATCAATATTTCTGCGGAGGGCTGTTACATCTGAACGGATGCAGAATCTCCACTGTAATCATCCTGCCTTTTTGACAGACGGGGCATTTGGTAAGATCAATGCCTGAGACCTTAAGCAAAAGCTCCTGCCAAGTTAACGGGACATCTTTGTCTTTTGTTTGGATCTTGCTGCTGCCGAGAAGCTCACGACATAAAGCGATGTTGTTCTTGCGTTTTCTGTTCGCCAGCAGGCCATAGTGACGTATCTTCACAAATCTATCGGGCAATACATGGAGAAGGAACCTTCTGATAAACTCGGAGGCATGCAGTGTCATGATCTTTTTTTTTGTCACCGTCGGAGTAGTCACGCCAGAGGAAAGATACTTTACCATCCTCAATCTTGAGAATGCGGTGATTGCTGATAGCTATTCTGTGGGTATACCTACTGAGGTACTGAAGGACTCCTTCGACACCGTTTAATGGAGGTTTGCAGTAGACTACCCACTTTTTATGGTAGAACTGTTTTCTGAAGCTATCGAAGGCATGGGGTTCCCCGAGATGACCAAGGGCGCCAGGGAATACAAGATCACCTGATTCATAATGTCTCTTGAGGTAATCAAGTAACTTGCCTCTAAACAACGCCGACATCACCTTTACGGCAATGAAGAACCCTTTTCGACATGAGATCCATCGACCTCCGTCAGAAGACAATCCGCCACCGGTGACAACACAATGGATATGAGGATGGTCCATGAGGTTCTGTCCCCAAGTGTGCAGTATTCCCATGAAGCCTATGCGTGCGCCGAGACGCTTTGGGTCATTGCCGAGTTCCATCAGCGTCTCCGAGACTGAGCGGAAGAGAAGATTATACATGACTTTCTGATTGCTTAAGACAAGGGGATTGAGTTCTGCGGGGATGGTGAAGACCACATGGAAGTACTGTATGGGAAGGATGTCTTCAGCTCTGTCCTCGATCCATTTCTCTTTCTTTAAGAACTGGCATTTGGGGCAGTGCCGGGTTCTGCAAGAGTTATAGGATATCTCCAGATGGCCGCAACTGTCGCATTTATCTTTATGGCCACCAAGTAGGGAGGTTCTACACGCCTCAATGGCAGACATAGCCCGTCGCTGATTGCGTGGTATTTGATGTGATCTCCTGTAATCAGGGCCGTATTGACAGAATATATCCGCCACTTCGACACCGCAAGATATGCGCATCTAATTCCGAATGGCGGCTATGAAGTCTGTTTGGCTCTATCAAGGGGACTTGTTACCTGTGCGAGGTTCAGCCGGCTGACATGCAGATAGACAGTTGTCGTGTTGGGTGACCTGTGCCCCAGAAGCAGCTGAACATGATGAAGGCTCGTCCCCGCTTCAATCAGATGTGTTGCAAAGCTGTGGCGAAGGGTATGCACACTTGCTGGTTTTCTTATGCCTGCACGTTTCTTCGCATCCAAGAAGACCTGACGTATCGAACTTATCGATATATGCTCATTGTTCTTTTGCCCTTCGAACAACCAATCCTTCGGATGATATTTCCTCCAGTACTGTCTTAAGCACTCAAGAGCGGTATTGGACAAAATAGAGTAACGGTCCTTACCACCTTTGCCCTGCTGCACCCTCACCATCATGCGCTTGCTGTCGATATCGGTTATCTTCAGGCGCGCCGCTTCGCTTATCCTTAGTCCCGAAGAATACGTGATCATCAGGATCGCCTTGTGCTTGAGGTTCTCAGTAACGGAAAAGAGGGCCTCAACCTCGGATAGGTCAAGTACAACGGGAAGCTTTATCTTCCTTTTAGGACACTGGATCTTCTCTATCACCCATTCGCGTTTCAGTGTATGTCTGTATAAAAATTTGAGCCCGCTATAGTAGAACCGAAATGTGCCATCGGATAACTTCCTTTCCTTCAGAAGATGAAGAAGATACTCCTTGACCTCGCTCTCTCCCAGTTCCTCAGGTGACTTATCGAAGTACTTCGCAAAATTCCTTACCTCCCTCAGATAACTCTTTTGAGTCCTCGGAGGGATTCCCCTTAACTGAAGGTCTGCCAGCATCTGATCTCTCAACGTTCCCATAATACAACCTCCTTTAAAACGGATTTATCCACCGGCTCATGCCGACGGTACTGCAAAAGGAGATTGTAATGGGATTATGCTAACTCAACAAAGTGGGGGGGAGATCCTTTTCAGATGGGAAAAATTAAACGGTCTTATTGCAATGCTTGGCGACAAAGCTCTACCGCGTAGCGGTTTAGTTCTTCACCTACAAGTAGAGAATTTCAAGAGGTCTTAAATCTTATCGATTTCGTCATCAAATGTGCATGGTGGGTACTTTTATTAAATGGAGACTATCATAGAAAATCACAGTATAGAGATTGAGCACAAGATGTGATATAGGAAACTCTTCGCTTAGCGTGGACTATAGCCAGACCGTCCTAAAGATTTAATCGCTGAATCTTTTAATTCATTCATCGCTTCCGACAAAAAACGATTCGCTGCAATTCTAATTCTCATTTGAAGTGAAGTGGCGGGTGTTGGAATCAGTTCTGTCATACGCGCTTCAAATACTTCTGATGTGTTAACCAGATGGATGACTAAATCATCTTCGGTCCCACAATCTTTTGGTATCTCAAGTTGGAAAATTTTTCTAAGGTTTGCACCTGCTGGTGCCAGGGTAAGCAATTGTAAAGAAATGATAAGGGGACCCCGTAAGAGCGGATGCCTTAGTGAGTTGCTAAAAGTTCCATATTGGGATTCTGTTTTCATTGATACATTAATGTTTAGGACATTGCTTACCAGTGGTTTAGCCTGTTCAGCAAGCTCCTTATAGAATAGGTCTATAAGCTGATATCCGGCTTCATCCACCTGAGAATGAGTATAGCCACCGCGTGTGACATAAAGGTTTTGGATTGCAGCCGCAATATCCTCAGGAAGAGGGTAAGAGGCTGCTTCTAAGCTCTCATGCACTAGTCGAAACGCATCGAGACCACGCTCGAGGATAAAATCAATAAACTTTTGTTTGTCACTCTTATCTGCAACTTCTAGAGATGAAAAATATTCTCTACGGTTGTCGGATAAAATCATTAGTGGGATAGAAGCTGCTCTGTAATAGAAGATGGAGGCTAAAGCACGCGCTACGCGTCCGTTACCGTCTGCAAATGGGTGGATCACAACGAAAGCGTAATGGACAAAAGAAGCTTGTAATACTGCATGCACTGATTTGAAAAGATCGCTTCGAATTGCTTCGCAGAATTTGTACATTTCAGGGGGCACCATGTCCACCGGACAATATGAATGAATGCTTCCATCCTGTTTACGAACATGGTTAGGAAGATGTTTGTATTCACCTAAAGGCAGCGCCTGCTCCTGCACACCTATTTCTGTCTGAACCAAATAAGTTTCTTGGCTCTTACACAAGACTTCGTGAAGTCTTCGGATGAAGGCCTCAGTTATCTCTATTTTTTTGGTTGCGGCATCCAGGACAAGATCGTAGGCTTCCAGCTGTGATTCTATGAGAGAACGCACTTTGCTGCCCTTTTCATCAAGTGAAGTTTCCCACATAGCAGCCTCAGTAGCCACTGTGAATGTAAATCCCCGGTCGACTTCGTAGAGACCCTCAATAGCGCCAGTATCAACTGCAGCAGCACGCTTTACTATGTCACGCGCACGTTGAAGAAAGGTTGGAGAAAGCTCACTGCTTTTGGTAACAAGTTCTAAATATCGCTTCCATCGTACTTCATCTACGACACAATCAGCCCATTCTTTGAATAAAGGAAAACTACGATAAAGCGAGTCTGCTAGTTTTATGTTATTCAAATTATCCATTTTATTTCTGCCAAATATGTCTAAATTTCTGACATGTTTTTTAAAGTTATTACATTTTCATCATCCAACGAAAGTCCTTCCCGCCTGCAAAGCTCCTTTTCTTGGCCGAGAGGAATTACACCTGGTTTATCCTTGACGACTTGACATAAATCAGCGTGTCTTTTGATGATATCCTCCTGATTACATACAATACCAATACTTTCTGAGAAAGACTTTATGCATGCTAAAAAGCATGAATTTCTATTTTTATTGGGGATAAATTTCATTCTCATATGGATATTCTAACTCAAGGCATAATCTTTTTTAATAATTTTTAGTAAAAAGCTGTAATTTTACTACCACTGCCGAAATGAATAAGAGGAAGGACTCTTGCCTCTCAACTCCACCTACAAGCAAACAGCTTAAGGACTACCAAAAGAAATCTATAAACATAAGTCGCGGTTAAGAGGCGCGCAAAGGATCACAAGGGATTTGACAGTCCTTCTTCAACAGCTTGATGTGTGCTATTTTATTGTATTTTTAATAATATCCGTTGTTATTTCCTGGGCGAATGAATTTGATATGCGATTCATTTCTTTCATAAATGAGCTATGCGTGCTCATCATAGTCCCAAGTTTATGGGTAAGAATAGATTTTTCAAATTCATAATCTTTAATCACATTTCCACTTCTGGAATATTTACTTTTACCTTGGACGACTAAATTAAGGTGATTAACAGGCCCTTCCCAAACATAGAAGTTATTGATTTTAATTTTCAGTGAATTCTGTGCAGATGATTGCGAAGCGCAACTCGGTGTATAGCATACGAAATAATTTTTTATATTATTTTTTATTGCAGATTCAAAAGTTTTAGAAAAAATATTTCCAAATGGTATTACAATTCGGGTGTTGACCAGTTCTGGGCCACCAGTTAGTCCCACGACTGCTCCGCCAATAGCACCTCCAACAACCCCAGCAACAGCCGCAACAGGCATAAACTTAGAATAGTTCTGGGTGAACCCAATTTGTTCCGATTCTTTGATATCCCAAAATGGGCCGGTGGCATTGTCCCAAACTGTTTCATTCAATGGCTTACCTGGAATCACCTCTTCAAATATGATGTTGATATCTTCCAAATCTGTTAATGACAACTGTTGACTATAAGGTGTTATTTCCAGGGGTTTCCGGCGAGATAATGATGTGCATGAGGTAATGGAAATTGAGAGGAAAATTAGACAGGTTACCGCAAGTATTATTCTGCTAAGTTTCATTTGTGTTTCCTCTTTTATAGTTCACATATCGACCTGCGTCTGTCAATTTAAAAATATTTAGCAATGAAATAATATCTAAATGTGCTTTGCAGAAATGATAATTGGCCTTATTGATTACAATTTGAAATATAGCATTAAGAAGCGATATTTAGAAATCACGACTCCAGGAAGATATGAATGCAGGAAAAGTATCTTTATTCTTGTTCAGTACTATGAGAAAGGGCTATTAGTGAAGCTTAATCTAACGCGTCTGTAATGTTCAATCTTAACTATCACACCTAACTATTTGAGGATTATCAGGAAAAAATATATAACTAACAAGTTATGCTTCTTGATACTGTAGTGTTAATTGTTTTTTTACTTCATATTTTATTAAAATGACCATTTAGCACCACACTTCTTACAACGAGCTTCGGTAACTTTTTCTTTACGAGATAACCCTGTGGCCAGAAGAGACCACCCAAGAGTAAAAATGGCAGCAGTTGCTTTGCCTCCGCTGATTCCTTTTTTCTTCTTAGATAGTTTAGTAATAACACCTCCTCGTTTTTGACAGTGAGGACAAATTATATTTTCATTTAACGAATAGCCTCCTAAAATTTCGCCAACTCCAGGTTCCATGGTTTCGGGTTCTATGGTCTTAGGTTCTATAGTCTTAGGTATTTGCGCAGTGACAACGCTTATAGGACATCCGCAATTAGGACATGATACTGCCCGTCTGGATACCCCCTTACCGCAATCAGGGCAGCTTATGAGCTTTGATATGGTTGTGTTACTTTTCTCTTGTCGTATATTTTCAGATGGGGTCTCATCATTCTCATTTTCCAGTGTATCTTCAGATAGATCTTTTGTTTCATCATGACGTGATTCCTCTTCTGTCCTTTCCATTCCGTTAAAACAATAAAAACAAATTGGCAGCCAATCGGAATGAACACCTTCAGCGTTTTCCATTAACTCAGGGCCGTAATACTTTTTTTGAGTCAACTTTGATAAAACACAAAATTCATCTGAAATTGAATAGCCACATTGAGCGCAAGTAAAATTCTGAGTATTCATAGATAGCCCCTCTTGGATATGTGATTGCAAAAAGTTTAACTCTAGCCTACAGAATTTTCAATCTATTTTTACAGACTTTTCTCTTTTACATGACTTGCAGAAAAAATTCAGCTTGCCTTCGAGGATGGTTAGATATAGGTGACTTCTACAAAATATTTTGCCGCACTATCTACATTTTACCCCACGTTCATAATCGAAACTCTTGCCACAGTGAGAACAGATAAAAGGTACTATTCCATGCCTACTGTTCATTGCCATGTTTACCCCGCACAATTATATCATGGTCAAGGCGTGCTACAGGAAGAAAGCTATATGGAGCAACCGCTATAAATATTCTCATTTTTTTATCTCCTCATTCATTTCTGATGCTGTTAGACGACCCCTTCAAACTCATATCGCATACTGACAGGAAAGGGGTATTACCTCCCTGCCCTTCCTTCCTTTTTGCCTATGTCTCAGCAATGATTTTGGTATAAAATAATCATTAATTAATAGGTAAGGAGATGTAAATAGAATGGGGAGAGGGAGGAAAGACAGGTCAAAAATAACAATTAAAGAAGAATTGAAAGTTAATCCTGATGACTATGATTATATGGATACCCTTCCCTTAGAGGGCTGGATATGGGAGTTCATAAGGAGGAATTCTGAGTATAAAAAAATGTATATAGAATTTGTGAGGATTGCAAAGAGAGAAGATTACGGAGCATTCTTCCCGCGACTAAGAGAATTAAGAAAAAACTTTACAATAAGAGCTTTAATACTGCCGATAGATGGGGACTTAGATTCAGAGCATTTCTTTAAAGTAAAAATGCCTCGCTATGAACTTTGTGCAAGTATCCCTAAACCTAATATCAAATACAATCAGTTCAAAGAGTTAAAACCTATTACCGAAGGTGTAACACCTGTAATACCTCATAAGATAGAAGTATTCGAGAAAAAGAAATATGAAATGGCAAAGGGCATCACAGTTGAAATCAAGGATGGCTACTGTGTTCCAAAAGAATACTGTGATAAAGCGATAAACGAAATACTCCCTCCTGTAGATGTTAGAGATACGCTCTATGTTGGGGTAGCAATGACTGCTAACAAAGATGACATACGAGAAGCACTGGAAGGGATCATAAAACATTTAATAAAACCTCGACTGATGCCCATCAGAGATGAAAAATGGAAGCCCTATCTATTCGTTTATGATCTAAAAGAAATGTTAACAGAAAGATACCCTAAAATATCCTATAAGAATTTCACAGAAATATTATGTGATATCTGTCCAGAGTTCAAGATCATCAAAGTGGCAAGGGGTAGGAAAAAAATTATTATAGTAGATAGCCCAGATTACTTTAACGAAAAGAATTGTGAAAATTTTTATAAAGCTGCCCGCCGTCTAATCGAAGGCGGTTATAAGAAATATCTTTACCTGAAATAGAAAAAAGAGTACCCCCCTTTCATCTTTCGTGACCTTCTTTTATCACTTCTGAAAAAATAAAGCATGAGAACGAACAAAGGTAAACAGGATAAAACCAAATACATTCGATGAGAAGGAGTAAGGAGATAAAAGATGGAAAAGTATACAACTCTTGAATATGCAGAATACGTATCAGAAGGTTTCAAAGCCTTAAGGTGTAAGGGGTATCACCCTATGTATAACCCTGAAAAGGATTATAAGTTAGCTAAAGTGGCTATAGATGCTGATTTTACAAAAGAAGATTTTACAGGATTATCGTTACTGGAAGTTGCAGCATGGGAAAAGACAGGCGGATGGATAGGCTGGGTTATCCCAAAGGGGTACATGGCGTTGGATGCTGAGGGTGATTATAAAATCACGCTTACAGAATTGATCTGTCAACAAAATCGCATTGACCCCTCGATGCATAAATCGAACGAAGGAAAACATTATCTTTTCAAATTAAAAGGGGACTTACCTGCTTCCTCAAGTGTATACACAAGATGTGGATTGGAGCTTACCTATAGAGTTGGTGGGAAGAATTACCTTATCTTAGCCCCTACTAATGGCAGAAGCTGGGAAAGGGGGAAATCCTTGGAGAAACTCCCTGAGTTACCAGAAGAGTTTATGCCCTATGACTCGAAGAATCCTGAAGACGCTCTACGAGTTATTGCCTGTCAGATAGGTCAAGCCACGTATAAGGGGATGCTGAACGGGTATGAAGACATTGATAGTTCCTTTATGGCTTTACTGATTGACAGAGAAATACCACCTGAGACAATCAAGGAGACCTTTAAATTGATATTCCAGCATGAATATGATGAGCAGAGGACTGAATATATGTATGGGAGAACTGTTGAAAGGTTACAGTCAGGTGAAGAAGTTAGAGGGGGAGCCAGTTTCATACAAAAAATTAGAGAAATAGGACTTACAGAGATTGAAGCTCTGATAAAAAAATTAGATACAAAATCTCAATACATCTCTCCTTTGAATGAAAAATCCTTTGTACCGAAGCTATTAGCAGACGAACTAATGTCAGAGTATTCATTAATCTATACAGGAGAACAACTGTACGTTTATCAGGAAGGGGTTTATAAGCCCTGCAAGGAAGATTTTATAAAAAAGGAGTGTAGAAAGAGACTCGGTACTAAATCTACGATTTCCAGAATCAAAGAGGTCATTGCACATATCATTGACCTCAGGAAAGTAGATGCTGAAGAGATAAACAAGCAGGGAATCAAACTGATTAATCTGAAAAATGGAATGCTGGACTGGCGGACTGGAGAACTACTTCCGCATGATAAAGGCTATCTCTCGACAATAAGGATTCCTGTTAGGTATGACCCAGAAGCAACCTGTCCAACAGTAGACGCATTTTTAGAGTCTACCCTACCTGCCGACTGCATCGAATTAATAGAGGAAATTATAGGATACTGCTTGATACCTGATGTGAGTTTTGATAAGGCAATCATGCTTGTGGGGAGTGGGGCAAATGGAAAGAGCACATTCCTCAACCTGTTGGGAGCGGTCTTAGGGTTTGATAATGTTTCGACAATTCCCTTACAGGAGATATGTGATCACAGATTTAAGAGGGCAGGGTTATTTGGAAAGTTAGCGAATATCTTCACTGACGTAGGAAGTAGGGCTTTGTTAGATAGCGGTTACTTTAAGGCCATAGTTTCAGGAGACTCTATAGACGCAGAGCAGAAGTTTAAAACTCCTTTCAACTTCAGACCTCATGTAAAGTTACTCTTCTCAGCTAATGAAATGCCTAAATCAGGGGATAGAACTCATGCGTTTTATCGGAGGTGGATTATTGTGCCCTTCCCTAATACTTTCATGGGGAGGGATGCAGATAGGTCATTAATATACAAAATGTTGACACCTAAAGGGCTATCAGGACTGTTGAACAGGGCAGTGAGAGGACTGAGAAGGTTGTTTAAAAATTCTTGTTTTTCAGAGAATGCGACCACCTCCGCTGCCCTCAATGAATACAGGAAGGAAAATGACAGTATTGTTGCATTCATAGAAGCCTGCTGTGAATTCGATAAAGGTTTTGAGATTGGGAGGAAAGAATTATTTGGTGCCTATGAGACATTCTGTAATGATGAGGGGGCAAAACAGGCAGGGAAAAAGAATTTCAATAAAGTGGTAAGGGGACTGAAACATGTGAAAGAACAGAGTAGGATTTTCAAAGGGATAAGAGTTAAGGAAGAAATTGGGGATGATAGTGGTATAGGACAAAATCAGTGATAACACCTGTAAGAGATTTTGTCATAAAATTTCCATTTAAATTCAATAGGTTAGATGACCTACTTACAAAATCACAGAATCATCTTAACTTAATATTAATTCCCCCCTGTGTAGAAGGAGAGAGAAGGAAAAAGAGAAATAAAGTAATAAAGATTTTGTCTTTTTGTCTTTTTGTAAGAGACAGAGAGAAAAGTTGATAAACAAACTTTTAAAGTTGAGCAGTGGAATTAAAACAATTAAAAAGCAGATTAAGTAGGGGAATGGAAAAGCTACTGAGTATAGAAGAACTCTCGGAGAAACTGGGGATACCTATTACTACAATCTACTCATGGACATCTAAAAAGAAAATCCCTTACATAAAACTCGGTAGGCTTGTCAGATTCAAAGAGAGTGAAATTCAGGAATGGATTTCAAAAAAGTCAGTGCTTCCTGATATGCAATTACGCACTCCTGAAACGTATCAAAAAAGGAAAAGGCAATCAGTATCACAAGGAACAGACTATATAGAGAGGATAGTACAGAGTTCAAAAGAAGCTGTTTTGGGTCTCAGGCGGGGTGTGATACAATGAAGAAGTATTTTCAAGCCTTGTTAGTCCCTATATCGAAAACTGAAGATAGGAAAGGAGGATAGTTTTTATGGGACTATACAGGCGAAAGGACTCACGAACATGGTGGATGAGTTTTTCAGTGAACGGAAGGCTCTACAGAAGGTCTACAGAAACAACAGATAGGAAATTAGCAGGAAAGATATACGGAAAAATCCAGACTCAAATTACTGAGGGGAAATGGTTTGATGTTGATGAGGCAGGACTGAGGACTTTTGATGAAATGATGGAGAAATATCTTGAGGAGTATTCAAAATTGAATAACGCTGAATCTACATATGAAAAGAACATGAGCTTACTCAAACATCTCAATCGCAAATTCTCAGATTCTCAAACTCAATCAGATTACTGCAAAGCTAATAACAGAATATAAGATAATGAGGTTATCTGAGGGATCATCTCCAGCTTCTGTAAGAAATGAATTGCGGTTACTGGGTCATGCCTTTAATGTAGCTATTAAAGAGTGGGAATGGGTCAAAGAGAATCCTGTCAGTAAGGTCAGTTTCAAGGAACTGAAGGCAGGCACTGTCGACAGGTGGCTGACTCAGGATGAAGAAGGAAGATTGCTTGAAGTTGCTGAAGGCAAGCTATATGGACAACTGAAAGACGTAATAATTATTGCCTTGAATACAGGCATGAGTCAGGAAGAAATTCTCAAACTCGAATGGCGGAACATCAACCTTTTCAGGAAAACCCTTATCACTACGAGGAAAAAGACTGAGAAAACACGAACTATCCCTATTAATGACACTGTTATGGAATTGCTAAAACAGAGAATCAAAGTTAGACATATCAATGGCATTGAGTATGTCTTCTTTAACAGTGCTGGTAACATGATAGACACTGGAAAACTCAAAAAGATTTTCATTAAGACTGTGAAGGATGCAGGGATTGAGAATTTCAGGTTTCATGATCTAAGGCACAGTTTCGCTACAAGATTAGTTCAAAATGGGGTAGACCTCTATAAGGTATCTAAACTCCTCGGTCATGCAGACGTTTCCACTACTCAGCGGTATGCTCACCATTACCCTGAAAGCCTTAGGGACGGGGTAGAAGTCTTAGACAAGTTATCCGTGAAAGAGGGGGGTAATTTTCACGATTTTTTCACGTTTCACGGGGAGAGCGATGAAAACATTTACGTTCAGCCCAGCAAAGCCATTGAAAATTAAGGGAAAAAGGAAATACCCCCTGCAGGAGTCGAACCTGCGACACCAGGTTTAGGAAACCTGTGCTCTATCCTTCTGAGCTAAGGGGGCACAAGGGTTTGCAGTAAATTATAGCATTTAATGTCATAAAAACGTCATAAATGAAAGACAGTATTTAGGCTTTCGACGATGTCAAATGTAGCATTTACTTCTTCATCAAATGTGCAACCTCGGAAGTCTCTTACAGGATGCAAGCTTCACCTTGCTACTAAACAACTTTAAAGAAATTAAATATTGAGGATTATGAAGTGAAATGAGCAAATAACATGTGTACAAACAATGCAGTACTTTTGCGAACCTAAGATAAATCAATTTTCCATGAGCAAAAGCATTGAGCGACTACAACAAATGTCTATCAAATGAGGGAGCGTCATTGTTTGTGCTGTTTTAGCTGAGCCAATCCGCTTCTATTGCTCTGCCACACCACACGACATGTTCTCAGCGCCTTGTATCACCTGCAATCTCGTTATCTCGTTCTTTAAGTTTTTCACGTCCTCCTTTATGTTTTTTCGATATCCAAAGTTCATCGTTGTATAAAGCAGTGGGTGCGACAAGGCGCAGCTCAACCTTTTTGCAATGGAACTTATCTTATAGAATTCCCTTCTTACCCACAGATGACCTTCCATTAGCTCTTGAGGCGTCATGTTTTTTGGTTTGAATACGACTGTGCTGTGGTCATAATATTTCCAATCTTCCGTGAGCAACCTTTCTTCTTTTTTGAACCTATCATAAATCTTTGTGCCAGGATAGGGTGTCAGGACATTAAATGAAACCGTTGCGATTTTGTTTCTCATTAAGAATTCTAACGTATCTTCAAATATGGATTTATCTTCCTCATCAAAGCCAAACACCATGGATGCATGAAAGACGATTCCATACTCTTTCACTTTTTTGATTGCATCATCGTTCGCTGAGAGTTGTTTGATGGATTTTTTCATCCGCTGTAGTGCGCTTGTTGAAACGGTTTCTAATCCGAAGAACAAAGCTACACAGCCGCTCTGAGCAGCAAGTCTCATCAGTTCAGTATCGTTCACAAACGAGATAGATGCCTGCCCAACCCACCGTATCTTGAGCGGCTCAAGAGCCCTGAAAAGTTCTTTTGCGTATTTCGGATTACCAATGATATTGTCATCAAGGAATAGAAATTTTTTCCCTTTGGATGCCTCAATATCGCTGACGACTTTCTCCACAGGAAGTGACCGAAGTTTCCTTCCAAAGAATTTCGGTACACAACAGAACTCGCAATCATACGGACAACCTCTCGTCGTAACTATCGGCATCACATTGAATATCCCACTGGATTTTGATGTGAGTTCTCGGCGAGGCAGCGGGTAAGGGGATACATTAGGCTGATGCGATTTATAAAACCTTTGCAGATTCCCATGCTCAAAATCCTCGATGAGTGTTCCCCAGGTGTCCTCTGCCTCACCAATCACGACGGCGTCAGCATATTGAATTGCTTCTTCGGGCAGGACAGTCGGATGAACGCCGCCTATCACAACGGTTCTCCCTCTCTTTCTGAATTCCGCTGCCATCCGATAAGTTCTTGGAGCATTTGAAGTCATTGTGCTGATGCCAACGATATCGCATTCCTCGTCAAGATTGACTTCATCGAGTTCCTCTTCAACAATCTTTACATCGTAATGTGATGGCGTGAGGGATGCAATAATATTGAGTGCAATCTGCGGTATTCGAAGAGCATGCGGATAGCGGAGATGCTCATCCCGACAAGGAGAAACTAATAATAGCTTCATGCTTGGTCCTTTCTACTTTGTAATTCTTCGGAGGCAGTTTCATAGAAAACCTAAGATGTATCTGTACATGAATGTGTGCCTAACGAACCGGAACTTAGCCATTGCGACAAGTCATTCCTTACTTAAGTCGTAGCCGTAGAGCAAAACAATTCTCAGCTAACTCGTTCACTCCGAAATTATACGAATAGTTTCGTCTATTCCACCATTTTTTTGGGTTATATCCGAAGTATTTCAGATATTCCACCTATGAATTACTGGTTATAATCTACACCATTTTGACTATTTAAGAAAGTGAGAACTCAGGAAGTACATCGCAAGTTATGGATTATCCCGAAAACGATCTTCAGTTACAGGATATATCAATGCTAAGGGTTTAGACAGGAAGGAACCCAGGAGACAGAAACCTATACTTCACGCAACATCGAACAAACCCTGCCTGTTATAGTTATCTAAAAAATTACTTACTCTTCCCTTTTGCCGTCTTTATGGATGGAGGTTTCGGGCCTCCATGCAGGGTTTTGCCGCAGGCCGGGCACTTCGGGGGCATCAGCTTGAACGTGGTGTGACAGCCCGGGCACTTATAGTCAACCTTTTTCTCTTTCATGACTTTTCCCTCCACGTGCTTTTAGTTCTCGGAATATTCATTCTCTGTAATAAAGTCAATAAAAAATGGGAGCATCGCCCCCTATCACTGCAACCCACTAAGATTCGGAAACAGCGATCACTCCCTTCCCAAGGAGTGATCTGATAACTGGACATTAAGCTACTGCCCACAGAATTCTATTAATTTACTTTTGGGACCATATGTTTGATCCTGAAGAGCCTTTTTCTTTCTTTGCTTTTCTCTTTTCTTTCAGGCTATGCTGTGGTTTTTTCTTTGCATTTGGTTTTTGCTTGTTTTTTTCTTTGCTCATTAAATGCCTCCTTTATTAATAGTAATCATCACCATTATATCAGGTATTAGGGGTTCTGTTTAAACAGGGTATTCAAGATGTTTTTCAATTCTTTAGGTTTGAATTGAAGTAAGGCATTCACAACCTGTTGTTTGGTGATCTCTATTGTCGGATTAGCCATTCAAAAGCCTCCTTATGCTTCCTGAGTCAGAGTTTTCGTCTATTCTTTATTTCTTTTACTATACCCTTAACAGTGTAATCTTTTAACCACTCCTGTCTTTCTTTGGTATAGTTACCTATCCCACCCTCATACTGCTGGAGAAAACGGACCATTCCTACAGGTCCCAGAGCCTTTGCTAAAGCCTCTAATCCTATTTTCCTTATGGCGATAGGGTCCAATGTTTGAATGCTCATTTTACAATCACCTCCATTAACCACCTCACAGGGTTTTCTACTTTTACCTTCAGGGTATCTTTACACTGCGATGCCTTACGCAAGAAGTCATCATCTGTTGTTAATAAAATATCTGCTTTGCCTTTTTCTGCACAGGCAATATGCAGGGCATCAAAAGGTTTAAAAGCTAAATTCTCAAGTTCTATTGCACGCCTTTCTATATCTTCATCCACAACGATATTGGATTGTAACATGGTAGACAGAATAGTAACCTTCTGTCTTTTATCGTTATCGGGTATCTTAGAAATCTCAATATTTATGACCTCGCTATTAAGTAAATGCCAGCCTTTAGCCTTGCTGTGGTTAAGGATAGAGAGAACCGCCTCTGATTCAAGACGCACTCTATCTTGCACCTGGTCATCAAACGGTCTGCTCAAACAACAAACATCAAGATAAATCTTCATAAGTAGTTTTATCTTATCATATAATCGGCGTGTTTGTGATGACAAGAGGGGCTGAGAAATGGCTGAAGGGTCGGTAAGCTTCCACCGCAGTGTGACAAATTGTGATAGAATTTATCACATTTAATTAAATAAGTATAACTAATGCCCGAAGACAGAAATAAGATACTCGGCAATATCAGAACCATTGAGGTACGTCTAAAAGAAATAGATACCGAACGAGAACGGTTAACTAATGACCTTAAAAGATTACGTCTTACGCTTTCCGAACTTGAAGTTTTTTCTGTAAAATCCACTAAAATTATGGCAGCAATAAATGCCCAATCTTCACTTAACGAAAAGATAGCCCAGTTCCGCTCTTTGTTCAGAGGAAGAGAAGATGTTTACCCTAAATTGTGGACGAGCAAGAAAACCGGGAATAAAGGGTATAGTCCAGTTTGGGGAAATGAGTGGATTAATGGAGTTTGCGGAAAGCCCGATATAAAATGT
>CAWGWX010000024.1:0-87659 GCA_963826355.1 Nitrospirota bacterium
TGTATAGCGTAAATAATTAAGTGAAAGGTTTCCTTCAAATTGGTATTTTGAATTGCCTGTTTTTTGTAAGGCAAAAAAGTTAAAATATCTCAAATGAGTAAATTGCTATTGCACAATATCTTTTTAATTATTGCGGTAGGGATTTTGTTTGTCTCTTTTTTCTATTATTGGATTTATCCACATCCACAAAAAAGAAAGCGGAAGGAAGCTGAACTTAAAGAGGAACACACTAAACGTGTTGCATGTATTAAAAATGCAATTGAAACTGCTCAAAAACATCAAAATAATGGCACAAGGGTTCATGGAGGAGCTGAGCCTTGGAAACAGGCTGAAATGGATGTATTAGCCTGGAAGGAAAAACTAAATGAGGAAACTGCTAATTACAATGAAAAGATTGAAGAACTTAATAAGTTCCCCCTAACTAATGCCCTTGTTATATTCGGTATTTTTTTGACAGCTTTAGGATTACATTTTCAAAATTAAATAGATTTTTCTTGATAAGCGATAGGAAGGCATAAGTATATGAAACTTGTGACATTAATAGTGGTCTTTTCCATGTTGATATTTTTTAGTCCTAACACTATTTTTGCAATTGATTTAAATACTCCTATAGAAACTAAACCTACTATAAGGTCAGAGATAAAACGAGGATACCAATCAATATTTACATTTTGCCATAGTGCAATGTATTTAGAAGAATTAAAGATATGTGTTGATAAAGTAAAAGAAGAAAACCTACGCCAAGATAAAGAAACTGAATCCTTTTTGTTAGGATTTTATTTTGGAGCATGGCATGATACTGTTGTTAGTATGTTTACTCTTCGGTTATTAGAGAAGCCGTTAAAGGAGGCAAATTTAAAGGAACCTGATTATGCTTTTGGAGAAATATGGGGAATCTTTTACTTCATGGATTTTAGAAAAATACAAAAACAATTTGGAATCGATGATTTAACTTTGTGTGATATTACAGGAGCAAGGTCTGAGGATGTAATACCTGAAATCAGAAAATGGGAACAAAAAATGCCCAAATAATATATACCACTTTATCCTCAATTCTCTTCATATAACTTTTGTCAACAAGATATTAAGTTTATCACAGATGGCACAATCTCACTTCCATAGCCTTTACCTTATGAGATGGTACAAGGTTGCATTTCGAAGTGGCACACTCAAAGAGTGGCTAACAAATGTCAATTGAAATCAACACTATTCAATAAATTCGAGCTATCAAGACTTCAGGAAGCATTGTGTATCCGATATTTCAGTTTTTGGGTCCCCTGCTCTCATTTTCCAGGTGATGGAGAATCTTGAGCATAAGATCGCTCTGCTGTTCAAGGTGCAGGAGGATTGTTTCAATCTCTTTTTCGGCTTTCACATTTATGTCAAAATCGGATTCTGCACGGGCCTCTGAGTGACGACCCTGGAGATTTTGACCTATCATGATAAGCGGCATTAAGAATATTTGCAGCATATTGGAGATAAAAAGCCATAAGACAAAGGCGGGAAATGGATCGAACGTCGACTCTTGCGGTGCAAGCGTGTTCCACCCGAGCCAAACGATTGTCCACACAAAGATAATAATGAAAAAACCCATTGACCCGACCTTATCCGTGATCCAGACAGCAAACCGTTCCAAACGAGTCAGGTTTCTTTTGTGTTCCTCATTGACGTTTCTGACCGGTCTATGTGACTTGTCCTTTTTCAGTTCTTCATGAGTTAATATTCGGTTGTCACTCATTCATCTCTCCCATTGTGAACATGTAGTATGGTGATTACCATTTGAAATCTGCTCTATTATAGCTGATTCTAAAGATGCGCCTTTCAGGAAGGAATCTTCACTACATACTTCATGGATAAAATCAGTGCCTTCTTTTACCTCTAATGTATTTTAAAACTAAATAACCTATGAAAAAACTAATGGATAAAAAGATAACTACATATTTAATCTTACTTGTATCAATGCCTATATCTTTCAGACTGTGACCTCCCACATACCCTATCGAAACCATTACGGCAATTGTAAAGGTAACTGCAATAGCATCTGTTAAGAGGAATTTCAAAGGATACATTCTCATGATGCCAGAAACAAGAAAGATCTGTGCTCTTAGACCAATAAAATGCCTTCCAAGCAATATTAAGAAGATTCCTTTCTTCTTATATTTTTTTTCGAGCATGGCAAGCCTTTCTGGGGATAATAACTTTTGAAACCATCTGTGGCATACAACCATACGACCACATTTTCTGCCAAAAAGGTAAATGATAAAATCTGATATTAGCACTCCTATATAAATGACAAGTAGGGCAGGTATCGTTTTTATCATATTGCGTTGTATTAAGAATCCACATAAGATGAATGTAGCATCTTCGGGGAGGGGTATCCCAATTCCTCCGAGAATAAGCATGGCAAAAAGTGCTATGTAAGGTGAGTTTTCTACTAACGCTTCGATTTTCTCACACCTTTTTTTCTGGCGTGTCCTGAGGGGATAGTTTCTTTCTTAACTTCTATAGTCGAGTCCTTTTCATCACCAGTATAAGTCCATTATATATCAAAAACTGATGAGGAGTTCAGGAAGTAAATCACATTTCGTTTATTAGAAATGTAGTGCTGCAGTAAAACAATCAATATAGGTTCGATTACAATTTGTAATATGCCCCCAACAGCAAGAGTATACCCTTGCTGTTTCAGTCCCCTTAGTGAAAAACCGTATGACCCTTTTATTTTTATGTGGTCCTTTTATGCAAATCGATGATCTTGCTATAAATGGTGTTTGATTTCCAGTACTGTAAAAAGTTTTATCTGCGTTATGACGTATAAACTCATAGGCTTCATCAAACGACACTTCATTCTCACATTTACCAAAATGCGGAGGACGTGTCGGCTTCTTAATTATGCTTGATCTCCCCTGCGAATTATTAATAGTAATCATCACCATTATATCAGGTATTAGGGGTGTTTAGTTCAGGAAGTTATCGAGAAGAGTCAAAAACTTTGGAGGATGCACACTTTTATGTGTAGTCTTTACAACAAAGTAAGTCTGTCGCTCGACATTTCCGGAAGTAAGTGTCAATCATATCATTCCCCGATAATCTTCACAAGAACTCTTTTCTTCCTCCTGCCATCAAACTCTCCATAGAAAATCTGCTCCCATGGGCCAAAATCCAGCTTTCCCTTGGTAATAGCAACAACAACTTCCCTTCCCATAATCTGGCGTTTCAGGTGGGCATCAGCATTATCCTCGCCATTATTGTGACGGTACTGTGTAACTGGTTCATGGGGTGCAAGTTTTTCAAGCCAGACATCAAAGTCATGATGGAGTCCCGATTCATCATCGTTTATAAAAACAGATGCCGTTATATGCATGGCGTTCACAAGCACAAGCCCTTCTTTAATGCCACTTTCCCTGAGACATTTCTCGACCTCAGGGGTAATATTTATAAAAGCCCGCCGGGTAGGCACTTCAAACCAAAGCTCTTTACGATAGTTTTTCATGGAATTTCACCTTCCTTCTATCTTCATAATTATTCCAATTATTCCTGAAATAATACCAACTTCTTATCCTTACGACAAGGAAGTTCTATGTTTTGGAAAATAAACACTGACAATGATCATTAAAAATTTACAACCTTCATATCTTTTTTAGGTTAGAATATAAACTTATGGAACCTATACTCAACGAACTGCTCGTGCTCACAAAAGAACCGAAGATTGCTTACTTCTCGATGGAGATAGGCATCCAGAACGATATCCCCACGTACAGTGGCGGCCTTGGTATACTTGCAGGAGACACCGTCAGATCAGGTGCTGATCTTAAACTTCCAATGGTTGCTGTAACCCTTGTCAGTAAAAAAGGATATTTCAGACAGGAACTGGACGAGAAAGGAACGCAGACAGAATTACCTTACTCCTGGAACCCCTCTCAATATATGACACTCCTTCCCACCAGGATCACTGTGCAGATTGAAGGCAGAGATGTCTTGGTTCAGGCATGGCTATATAAAGTAAAGAGTCTGACAAGCGGGAGTGTACCCGTTTTTTTCCTTGATACCGATGTAGAAGGGAACACGCCAGAAGACAGGGAGATTACCTCATACCTTTATGGTGGTGACCAGGCATACAGGCTGAAGCAGGAGATAGTCTTGGGAATTGGTGGCGTAAGGATGCTCCATGAGATCGGTTTTGAAATAAAGAAGTATCACATGAATGAAGGACATTCAAGCCTCCTCACGGTTGAACTTCTGAACATGTATAGACGTCCCATAGAAGATGTCTGGGATGAAAGGTTGGTATGGGATATCGATAGGATAAAAGAACTCTGCGTATTCACGACTCATACGCCTATAGAGGCAGGGCACGATAAATTCCCCTACGAGCTCATCAAAAATATTATGGGAGAAGTGATACCCCTTGATGTTTTAAAGAATCTTGGTGGTAAGGATCACCTCAATATGACTCTCCTCGGACTGAATCTGAGTGAATATATAAATGGAGTGGCAAAAAAGCATAGTGAGGTCTCACGAAATATGTTTCCTGGATATAAGATCGCTTCCATTACAAATGGCGTCCATTCCTATACATGGACTTTTGACAGTTTTAAGAAACTCTATGATAAGTATCTCCCTGGATGGGCAAATGAGCCAGAACTATTTGTGAGAATTGGCCGCATACCTGATGAAGAGATCTGGAAGGCCCATATGGAAGCAAAGAAAAATCTCTTTGATTACATCAGGGCAAAAACAGGCGTAGAGCTCAACCTCGAGATACTTACGATAGGATTCGCAAGAAGGGCAACAGCGTATAAAAGGCTTGACCTCTTATTCTGCGATATCGAAAGGCTCGAGAGGATCGGTACAGGGAAACTCCAGATTGTCTATGCAGGAAAGGCCCACCCACAAGATGAGGCAGGCAAAAAATTGATAGAGAAGATATTCTCTTTCAAAGAGAGACTAAAGGATAAGATTAAAATAGCTTATCTGAAAAATTACGATATGGAAATTGCCCTCAGGCTCGTCTCTGGTGTTGACATATGGCTTAACACCCCCTTGAGACCGAGAGAGGCTTCAGGTACAAGCGGTATGAAAGCAGCCCACAATGGAGTAGTGAACTTCAGTGTCCTTGATGGGTGGTGGATAGAGGGCCATATAGAAGGGTTTACTGGTTGGTCTATCGGTCCAAGCCCAACGGAGATAAGGGAACTTGAAAATATGGATACGAGGGATGCTGATGACCTTTACAATAAACTCGAATATATCATCATCCCTATCTTTTACAATGACAGATTTACATGGATAAGAATGATGCAGAATGCTATAGGGAAAAACGCTTATTACTTCAACAGCCATAGGATGATGAGAAGATATGTAACAGAGGCGTATATACGGTAAGCAGATGGATGTTCTAAGAGATGTGGAGGCAAATCTCGAAGCAACAGTGTGTTTTCTATCGGAAGAAATAGGAGCAAGAAGTTACGAGGACATTGAAGAACTTGAAAGGTCTGCCGATTACATAGAAAAAAAATTGATTTCCTATGGGTGCCATGTAAAAAGACAGTCTTTCCCATATATGGGAAACACCTATCACAACATCATTGGAGAAGTAAAAGGTAACAAAGATTCCGAAATCCTCGTCATAGGCGCTCATTACGACACGGTCCCAGGTACACCTGGTGCTGATGACAATGCAAGTGGTATAGCAGGACTTCTTGAACTCGCAAGGCTTACTGCAGTAAACCAAACGTCGAGAACAGTTTGTTTTGTTGCCTTTACTCTTGAGGAGCCTCCTCTTTTTAAAACGACGCATATGGGGAGCTATGTGTATGCACAAAGTCTTAAGAAAGATAAGATAAGGGTTAAGGGTATGATATCCCTCGAGATGATAGGCTATTTCTGCGACAGAAAGGGATGTCAGTACTATCCCTTTTCTTTCTTCAGATGGTTTTATCCAGAAAAAGGAGACTTTATAGCCTTCGTGGGGAATATCGCATCGAAGGAATTCACAAAAAAGGTGAAGAATGCCTTTCAGAAAGTTTCAACCCTACCCGTAGAATCCCTTAATACCCTATCCCTTGTTCCCGGAGTTGACTTTTCTGATCATGCTTCATTCTGGAGTTTTGACTATCCTGCATTCATGATCACAGACACTGCATTCTATAGAAATCCCAACTATCATACTGCTGGAGATAGGGCTCATACCCTCGATTATAAGAGAATGGCGCTACTGATTTCCGGACTCAAATCAGCTCTTATGCTTTAACTCGTCTTAAGTTTGCACCGAGCCCGGGAAGTTTCTCTTCCATCCTTTCGTATCCTCTTTCGAGATGGTAAATCCGGTGGATAGTCGTCTCTCCCTCTGCTGCAAGTGCTGCTACAACAAGAGATGCGCTTGCCCTCAAATCCGTCGCCATAAGAGGTGCGCCCTTCAGCTTCCTTATTCCTTTCACTGTTGCTGTAGAACCTTCAACAGTAATATTTGCCCCCATCCTCCTTAACTCTGCAACATGCATAAACCTGTTCTCAAAAATTGTCTCATTGATGATACTTGTACCTTCAGCAATACTCATGAGTGCCATAAACTGTGCCTGCATGTCAGTCGGAAAACCAGGATAGGGCATCGTCTTTATATCGACAGCTTTTGGTCTGGAAGGTCCAATCACTCTGGTTCCCTCTGATACCTGCTCAAAAACAAGGCCTGCTTCTCTCAGTTTCACCATTGGTGCATCGAGATGTTCCGGCCTGCAGCCTTTAAGAATGATATTACCACCAGTAATGCCTGCAATCGTCATAAAGGTCCCAGCCTCAATCCTGTCCGGGATTACAGAGTAGTTAAGGGGCATTAATTCATCAACTCCTTCTATCTCTATTACGCTTTCTCCTGCACCATTTATTTTTGCTCCCATCGAGATGAGGGCATTTGCAAGATCTGCTACTTCTGGTTCCCTTGCAGCATTCTCCAGCAGGGTTTTGCCTTTTGCAAGGGAGGCAGCCATCATAAGGTTTTCTGTACCTGTAACAGATGGGATATCAAGGTAGATAGATGCACCCTTGAGCCTTTTTGCCTTTGCAACAACATACCCTGATTCGAGTTCTATCTTCGCACCCATCTTTTCGAGGCCCATCAGGTGAAGATTTATAGGTCTTGCACCGATAGCGCATCCTCCCGGAAGGGAAACCTTTGCCTTTCCAAATCTTGCAAGTAACGGTCCAAGAACGAGGACAGAGGCACGCATTGTTCTCACAAGTTCATAGGGTGCCTCTAATGTTCTAATTCTTTTGGCATCTATGATGGCCTTTTTATCTTCATAACTGAATTCCGCGCCGAGATGCTTGAGAAGTTTTCCGATTGTGAGAACATCTTTCAGATTGGGGACCCTGCT
Source organism: Nitrospirota bacterium (assembly GCA_963826355.1). Taxonomy (GTDB): domain Bacteria; phylum Nitrospirota; class Thermodesulfovibrionia; order Thermodesulfovibrionales; family SM23-35; genus DASPRG01. The sequence goes on from CAWGWX010000024.1 coordinate 7,371, forward strand.
TATTGTACTTGAGCCAGATGAAAGGAGAGACGCAGCAATGATAGGAAGGGCTGCATTTTTTGCACCGCTTATCTCGACATTGCCTTTGAGTCTTTTACCGCCACGAATGACAAGTTTGTCCAACGTTTATACCTCTTAAATAAAAAAGATCCGTTTGCCAGTTTTTATTATACTACAGCGATTCCTTCTAAAAGGAAAGTGAGCTGTGCAAAATACAATTACTGTGCGGCGCATTCTTCATATTGATATGGATGCCTTTTTTGCAGCAGTTGAGCAAAAGAGACATCCTGAATTAATCGGCAAACCCGTCGTCATCGGTGGTGCTGGTGATCCCACAAAAAGGGGTGTTGTATCAACGGCATCCTATGAGGCAAGAAAATATGGCATCCATTCTGCGATGCCTTTACAACAGGCTTATAGGTTATGCCCTGAGGCTGTATTCCTCCCTGTCGATTACGACGAGTATATGAAAGTATCAGAGAAAGTAAAAGATGTCCTCCGAAGCTTTACTCCTCTGGTGGAGGATGTGGGGATTGATGAGGCCTTCCTTGATATAACAGATGTTGATATGGAATCAGAAGAAATAACAAACATGATTAAAGAGAGGATCAGAAAAGAAACTGGCCTTACATGCTCCATAGGTATAGGACCAAATAAGCTGCTTGCCAAGATTGCATCAGACATGAAGAAACCCGATGGCCTCACCATAATCTCCCCAGCTGATATCAAAAAGTTGATATGGCCATTGCCCGTGAGAAAACTTTGGGGTGTTGGTCCAAAAACAGAGAGACGGTTAAAAGATATCGGGATAAACACAATAGGAGACCTGGCCTCGATCCCCCTCGAAAAGCTCATGGAGTATTTTGGCCAGTCCTATGGTAATTATCTCTATGAAGCGTCAAGGGGGATTGACGAAAGTCCCGTAATCACCTACTGGGAGCCAAAATCAATGAGCAGAGAGACAACATTCCAGAGAGATACAGACAACTGGAATGTAATAGCGAAGAACCTTGCAGAACTCTCGAGAGACGTTGTGGACAGCATGAAGGAATCGGGTTATAAAGGAAAGACCGTGACAATAAAAATAAGATTTAGTGATTTTGAGACCCATACGAGAGCAAAAACCCTCGAAGATTTTACTGACTCCCTCGAGATCATAAGAAAGGCAGCCTTCGAAGCCCTTGGAAAAATTGAATTGAAAAAGAGGGTGAGACTTATAGGGGTGCGGGTCAGCAGCCTCCAGAAGGTTTGCTAAGGGCAAGGAAACATTTCTAATTCGGTGATTGGAAAAAATATCTATCCTGTTACTTCCCTCCTTTCTAAGTTTAATATCCGAACAGGTGTCATTCCGGCTTGTCTGGTCACCTCAGGCGACTCGCCGAGGCGAGAATCTTTCCGAAAAAGAAGGATTCCGGACGAGCCAGAATGACGTGAGACTGTAAAGCTAATTGTAAAGCAACAGGTTGATTTAGTTAAAAAGTTCGCAAAGACCTCTCTCTTATCACAAAAGAGATATGCTTACTAAGGGCAATTTCATGTTGCTGAAATAAAAACCAGTAAGCTATACTTTTTTAACAATGATAATTCTGGTCTTGGAGGAAGGGAAATGCCCTTTTTAGGCGGACTCTTTGTAAGTGAAATACTGAAGAAACCCGTACTCGACCCAAAAGGTGACGAACTCGGCAGGGTAAAAGACATTGTAATCATTAAGGGTGAACCACTTCCAAAGGTTTCTTCACTCATCATAGAGAGAAGAAAGGGGCTTTTTAATCTTCCCTGGACAGAACTGAACATATTCAACAAGAAGATTATCTCTGCAAATATTTACAGTGAAACCCTGCAGCCTTATGAACTTGATGAGAAGGACCTTCTTTTAGTCAGGGATATTCTCGATAAACAGATCGTTGACGTAAATGGTGTGAAGGTGGTAAGGGTCAATGATGTAAAACTCGAAGGATATGACACAGAGGCTGTCCTTATTGCCGTTGATATAGGTATGAGAGGGATTTTACGGAGGCTCGGAGTTGAAAGAGGTGGAGAGGACCTGATGAGGCTCTTTAAAAAACATCTCCCTTATAATCTCATAAGCTGGAACTATATACAGCCCTTCGAACAAAAACTGACGACGATATCACTCACTGTTCCGAGACAGATGTTATCAGAATTACATCCTGCTGACATTGCAGATATTATTAGCCAGGTCTCTCATAAGGAGGGCGCAACCTTCTTTAAGGACCTTGATGTAGATGTAGCAGCAGAGGCACTGTCAGAGCTCACACCAGAGACACAGGTTGATATTATAAGTGAAATGGATACTGATAAAGCAGCAGACATCATTGAAGAGATGCCGCCCGATGAGGCTGCTGATATCATAAGTGATTTACCTGTGGATAAAGCAAAAGAAATACTTGAGAGTATTGAGAAAGAAGAAGCCAAAGATATACAGGAACTCCTCAGTCATGAAGAGGATACAGCAGGTGGTGTAATGACGAATGAATTTATAGCAGATCATCCAGAAACTACTGTAAGGGAGGCAATAGAGAAATTCAGAAAAGATGCAGGGGAAGTAGAGACAGTCTACTATATCTATATTGTAGATGCTATTGAAAAACTTCTCGGAGTAATCTCTCTGAGGGAGTTACTTCTATCCCCTCTGGATTCAAAACTCTCTGATATTATGGAAACTAAACTAAAAACGGTTACTCCAGAGACTGACGAAGTGGAGGTTGCCGAGATTATATCAAAGTATAACCTCGTTGCCCTCCCGGTCGTTGATCCTGAGGGGTCTATGCTCGGTATTGTCACTATTGATGACGTTATAGATAGACTTCTGCCACCAGCGGCAAAGCGTAAGAGGAAGACGGTATGAAGCTCTGGAGAAAAATTATTCTATTTTTATCGGTAATGGGGCCAGGGATAATAACCGCAAATGTTGATAACGATGCGAGCGGCATCACCACCTATTCCGTAGCAGGTGCCCGTTTCGGATATGCCCTCTTGTGGATACTCATCCCTACTACCGTCGCCCTCCTAGTAATACAGGAAATGGTTGCGAGGATGGGTGCAATAACTGAAAAGGGACTCTCGGACCTCATAAGGGAGAACTATGGTGTCAGGTCAACGTTTTTCATGATGACCGTTCTCTTCATCGCAAACTTCGGAAACACCGTCGCTAATTTTGCAGGATGGGCTGCAAGCATGGAGATACTCGGCTTCAGCAAATATCTGATGGTCCCTCTCGGTGCACTATCCATCTGGATTTTAGTCATAAAGGGTAATTATAAGTTTGTTGAGAGGATACTCCTTTTTGCTTGTCTCCTGTATTTTGGATATGTACTTTCAGGTTTTATGTCAAAGCCAAACTGGCCTGATGTCTTGAAGAGTACCTTTATTCCTCAGATACAATGGAACCCTGAATTTATCATATTAAGTATAGGCATCATCGGAACAACCATTACCCCATGGATGCAGTTTTATCTGCAATCATCTATTGCTGAGAAAGGGATACGGAAAGAAGAATATAAGGCCTCTAGACTTGATGTACTGATTGGTTGTAGTATCACAGACATCATATCATTTTTCATTATTGTTACCTGTGCAACAACCCTCTTCCCATATGGAATAAGGATACATGAGGCATCAGAGGCAGCGTTGGCACTGAAACCTCTTGCGGGAAACTATGCCTTTTTAATATTTGCTATAAGCCTTGCCAATGCAGCCCTTCTGGGTGCAATCATTGTCCCTCTTGCAACATCTTACTATATCTGTGAGGCAATGGGATGGGAAAAAGGCGTGAACAAAACCTTCAAAGAGGCACCTCAGTTTATGTGGATCTATACCTTTATGGTCGTCATTGCTGTACTTTTAGTGCTTATCCCGGGTGTCCCGCTTGTGTTTCTCATGATACTGTCTGCTGTGCTCAACGGACTACTCCTCCCATTTGTCCTGATATACGCGCTCTCTCTTGTTAACAATAAAAAGATTATGGGAGAGTATGTAAATCCAAGGAGCTACAATGTCATATCATGGGGTACAGTAGCAGTGCTTGTAGTTCTTGCAATATCCTTTGTAATAACTACGTTAGCTACTCTGAGAGCCTGATATGGTAAAGCCTATAGAATGGGTTGGTGGAAAGATAATCATGCTTGACCAATCAAAGCTTCCCTTTGAGGTCACCTTTATCGAGTGCACTGATTATCAGGTGGTTGCAGAATGCATCAGGACCATGAAGATAAGGGGAGCACCTGCCATAGGCATCGCAGCGGCTATGGGTATAGCTCTTGGGGCACAGGACATAAGGGTAGGAAACTTTAAAGAATTCATGCAGGCCCTTGAGCCCATTTTCCATGAAATGCTTTCTACAAGACCCACAGGAGTGAATATAAAATGGGCCGTCGAAAGAATAAGAAACTTCCTGAAGAAAAGAAGAGATGAATCCGTGGATAGACTGAAAGAACTCCTCATAGAGGAAGCAAAGAGGGTACTCGAGGAGGACATAGAAGTAAATAAGGCAATCGGGAGGTGGGGAGCCGAATTTATAAAGGATGGTAATACCATCCTCACCCACTGCAATGCAGGAGCACTTGCAACAGGTGGTTATGGTACAGCAACAGCACCAATGTTCGTTGCGAGAGAACAGGGCAAACGTTTTGAGGTCTTCGTTGATGAGACAAGACCTGTGCTTCAGGGTGCAAGGCTTACATCATGGGAACTTATGCAGGAAGGAATACCTGTTACCCTTATTACTGATAGTTCAGCAGGTGCCTTTATGAAGATGGGGAAGATAGACCTTGTAATCGTTGGCACTGACAGGACAGTGCGAAATGGCGATGTAGCAAATAAAATAGGAACGTATACACTGGCTGTTCTCTGTAAGGAGCACAAGATTCCCTTCTATGTAGCTGCTCCTATAAGTAGTATTGATTTTTCCATCTCAACAGGTGCAAAGATTCCTATAGAAGAGAGAAGTTCTGAGGAGGTCACCCATGTATTTGGCAAATGCCAGATTGCACCTGATGGTGTAAGGGTAAGAAATATTGCCTTTGATGTTACTCCTCACCGATATATCACCGCCATAATTACAGAAAAGGGTGCCTTTAAACCAAAGGATTTAAAGAAGCTGATGAAGGATGATGTAAATCTCGAGGAATTGAGGCTTAAGCCTTCCTTATGATCTTTTCAGAGAGCAGAATCACATATCTTGAAGTTTTTAGTCCATTAAAATAGATAAAGCTACCAAATACTATAACATTAGTCAACAGAGTATCAGCATGCTCGTTCAGGATGGCACTTTAAACATATTGGATAAAAATGATATATCACAGTATCATACTGAATATTTGATGAGTCCAGTAATTGATTTTTTCAGAGTAATTGACGGTTACGTCTTTAAGTTTTATTATTACTATTATATGCTTCAAAAGAGTTTTTCCGATCTTACCGTAATATAATGGAAAAAGAGGATTCCAGAAAAATCACACCAGGACCACAAAAAGAACTGAGCACGAACGTAATTATTGGGGGGAGGAAGTACCTCGTGCTGACAGAAGACTTTGGAGTCGAAAAGCACCTCATAATCACAAGGGTTTACCTTGGAGGGGAGATTATCTCAACAAAAAAGACAGACTATAAAAATATTCTGAACACTCCTTACCAGGAGAAACTACTCAAAACACTTATGCAAGATCAGCATGAGAAAGCTGCAAACACACTCAGAGCAGAGAAAGCGAAAGAAATAAAGAGCCTTTCGGATTACCTTGACGAAATAAAAACTTTGCTTCAGAGAAAGAACCATATGAGCGCCCTAAAACTGCTTTCAACTGCCCTTGATGACCACCCCAATGATCCCTTTCTCCTTTCTTATTATGGCTGTCTCGATGCCATCCTTAACAAAAACTACAAACAGGGGATAGACACCTGTTTAAAGGCATTGGAGAAACTGAAAGGGAAGATACCTTTCGGGCAGGAGTTTTTCTTCCCTGTCTTCTATCTCAACCTCGGGAGGACTTACCTTGCAGCAGGAAACAAAAAAGCGGCCTTTGACGCATTCTATAAAGGGCTCACTTATGACCACGAAAACAAAGATCTCCTTCGGGAGATCAAAAAACTTGGCATGCGAAGAAAGCCCGTCGTGCGCTTCCTTCCAAGGTCACACCCCATAAACAAATACATCGGCATAATACTCCATAAATTAAAGAGTACTTAAGGCTTAACTTCATTCTTTGGAGGTAGAACAATTAATTAGTAATCTCCCCTCCCCCTCTTTAAGAAAGAGGGGTTAATTTTTCCACAAAAACTCATAAAGCCCCCTTTACTAAAGGGGGATAGAGGGGGATTACTGAATATCATTATAGCCTTCCTTAGAAAGACAAAACATTCTTGATTTGAGGCTCTGATATTAATCTCTGAGTTTTATCACAGAAATGGAGATGCTAACGACAATAAAGGAGTGATTGACGGTAATCACTAGTAAGTTTTATCATTACAATCACCATGTTAAAACCAGAAAAACAATTTGAGATAATAAAGAGGGGCTCTGTTGAGATAATCGTTGAGTCTGAGCTCCTGAGGAAGCTTAAGAAATCCTTCGAAGAAAAAAGGCCCCTCAGGATTAAGGCGGGTTTTGATCCCACTGCACCGGACATCCATCTGGGTCATACCGTTCTGCTCGAAAAGATGAGGCAGTTTCAGGAACTCGGCCATGAAGTAATATTCCTCATCGGGGATTTCACAGGTATGATAGGTGACCCGAGTGGAAAGAGTGAGATGAGAAAACCCCTCACAAGAGAAGAAGTCCTTGAAAATGCAAAGACCTATAAAGAGCAGATATTTAAAATCCTCGACCCGAATAATACCAGGATTGTCTTTAACTCAGAGTGGATGTCTGCTTTGACGGCAGAGGAGATGATACGCCTTGCGGGGAGATATACTGTTGCGAGAATGCTCGAAAGGGATGACTTCAAAGAGAGATTTGTCAGCCAAAATCCTATCAGCATCCATGAGTTCCTTTATCCTCTCATTCAGGGGTACGACTCTGTGGTACTTAAGGCTGACGTGGAGCTCGGGGGAACAGACCAGAAGTTCAACCTCATTGTCGGAAGAGAACTTCAGAGAGAATATAGCCAGGAACCGCAATCACTCATTCTCATGCCTCTCCTTGAAGGTCTTGACGGAATCAAGAAGATGAGCAAGAGCCTCGGGAATTACATAGGCATAACAGAACCGTCAAAAGAGATCTTCGGAAAGATTATGTCCATAAGTGATGAGCTTATGCTCAGATACTATGAACTTTTGAGTCATATATCTGTCGAGGAGCTTAATGCGCTGAAAGAAGGAATGAAAACAGGGAAGATCCATCCAAAGAAGGCAAAAGAAAACCTTGCACTGGAGATAGTTGAAAGATACTGGGGCAAGGATGAAGCCTCTAAGGCAAAAGAGGAGTTTGAACGGGTATTCAAAGAAAAGGGTCTGCCTAATGAAATTCCTATAGTTGAGATTAAATGGGATGATAATGAGATGTGGGTGCCAAAGATTATGAAACTCTCCGGTTTAACAACAAGCACGAGTGGGGCGATAAGGACCATCGAGCAGGGAGGTGTCATGATTAATGACGAGAAATTCGTTGACCCTGATAGGAAGCTGCCAAAAGGGGATTATTTGTTTAAGGTCGGGAAGAGAAAATTCCTAAAGATAAGATCACAGTAATATGTGCTACTTTAATCTGTATAAGTAATCTTTACTTTGATGAAAAAGAAAATACTTTGCCGTACAAAGGCAGAACTTGCTATATCAAAGATGCGCAAGACCGCACTCAAAAAGGGATTGTCTAATCTCAGTAAAAAGGAAATCGAATCAGAGATCAGTGCCGTTAGAGAGACGAAGAAATAGTGTTAATTATTCTCGACACAAGTGTCCTTGTCTCGGCACTCCTCACCCTCACCGGCAATAAGCGCCATTTCAAATTAAAATCCAGAAGAAGATTGAAAATTATGACCCCTGAGGAATTTTTGAATGGCTTGTTTCAGTAAATTATATGTACTTCAAAAAAATTTGATTAGTGTCACCAGTGCCTTTATAACACATAGAATTGATAATGCTGAAATTTATGTGTGGGGTAATGTAGTTTTATGCTGCGTTGGCTATCCTGCTCACTAATAGACGACTTGCTGCCAGGAAAACTATATATACCTTTTAGCAAGTTCTAAAAGGCCAAAGATTTTCAGATCAATAAGGTTACCCGCCGATCTAAGAGCAGATAGTTTATCATAGAGATCGTTTATTGGCATCTTCAGAACCTCTATATCTTCTGTCTCGTCCTTCTTTCCCAAACCTTTGAACTCAAGTCCCCGTGCAAGAAAAGCAGTAAGTATCTCTCCTGAAGACCCTGATGAGAGAGGCCCTTCTGTAAGATATATCATATCCTTTGCAGAATAACCTGTCTCTTCAAGGAGCTCCCTCCTTGCTGCTTCTTCAAGCGTTGCTCCCTTTTCGTTAAGACCTGCTGGAAATTCGATGACGTATCCCCTGACAGGAGGCCTGAACTGTCTTAGCAGCAAAACTTCTTCATCATCTGTCAGAGGCACAATAGCAACTATTCCTTCGCAGTTCACCCTTTCAAAAGATTCCCATTCTCTTACTACACCTGCTGAATCAATATAAGTGGTGAGAATGCACCTGAGAAACTTCCCCTCCCATGCAGTCCTTCTTTCTATTATTTTAACCTTGGCTTTTTCCATAATCTGCTCTTCCAATATAGTATCACTAAAATTTCTTTACTCTTGTTTCTTCCGTCATTGACCCGAAAATACCCCTCTTTGGCAAAGAGGGGAAGGGGAGATTTTACAATCAGTACAGAAACAAATTTGCTCTTAAAATCCCCCCTTGGTCCCCTTTGCTAAAGGGGACTGAGGGGAATTGCCTATAATCTTTCGTTCAACCCAGATGTAGCCGCAACCTTCAGGTTGCGTAGTTTAAAACAATTCTTAATATATTTTGAATGCCTTCCAACGCAGGCTCAAGCCTGCGGCTACAAAGACTTATATATTAAGGTATCAAATGAAGTGTCAGTTTTTAGTGTCAGTTAATAAATTCCACTGACACAAGTCACTGACACTAAGCCTAATTACTCACGATGAAGGGGAATCATAACCCGGAAGGTCGTAGAATCGGAGTCAGTAAAGACCTCAAGGCTTCCCTGAATGGCTTGAATAAAGCGGTAGATAATATTGAGCCCTCTGCCTTTCACCTCTCCCTTCCTGATCTGTTCTATTTTCTCTTCTGGAATCCTTCCGGTATTTCGGATCTCGAAGCATGCCATCTCGTCCACTCGGTAACTTTTGATAGACAACCTCCCTCCCTCTTCAGGTATAGCCTTTGTGGCATTATCAAGGAGGTTATCCAGAACACGCTCTAATGCAAAGGGATAACAATAGATGAACAAACCTCTTTCTAACTCATCCTGTATAAGCTTGATATTAGTCCTTTTCTGCTCCCGGATAGCCTCCTCATTAATCCTGAAACGACTTTTGAGGATCTCGGTAAGATCAACGCCCCTTTCACGACCTTCGATATTCGGATATATGGCGATTTCCTGCATTCTTATAGCCTCATCAACAACAATATCCAGATATTCAGCTATCTTCTCCTTTACACTCTCGATATTTTCTTTCTCGAGAAGTATTTTTGCCCTCTTGGCAAAACCAGCAATGGCAATGCCTGGATTTTTAAAGTCGTGTAAAATATCATCCAGTTTTTCAATCCTGAGAGCCTTCATGATCTCTTTTCCAAAAAAGCTCAGGAGTTCAATCTCCTGTTCCATAAACTCCTGTCGCCGGTCCGTAGCATAAAAAACCAGAAAATAATTGATCTCATCTCTGGCCTTGAGAGGAATCAACAGCACAGAATTGACATTATGCTTCGATGCATATCTTCTCAATTCGTCATTTGACAATCTGCTCTTTAAGGGGTCTTTGATCAGAATATAGGACGAATCAATCCTCTCATATTCATCGTCACCACGTTTTTCTGTAACATTAATTAATGCATCAATGTAAGGATGATCTTTTATTGCAAACATGCAATGTATATCATGAGTTTCCTGCCCTGTGGGATATTCAAGCTCAATGTGAACATGTTTTCTATCCAGGGTAATAGTAAATAAAGAACAACCCTGTATCTGCATGATAGCCTCTAGTTCGGGGATCATCAGCATAAACACATCCTTCATCTTGATTCCTTCCCGATGACTGAGTTTTACAAAGATCTTCTCGACAATCTTTTCTTTCAGGAGATTAAGTCTTTGAAGTTCCAAGATACGCTTTTTGGCAAGCACATAACTGACCCTTCTGGCCATCAATTCAGCGCTCGTTATTTCAAGAGGGTCAAACTCCCTGTCCTTTTCTCTGTAATAGATCTGAATGGTGCCCTGGATATCAGGTTTATTCTCAAGAAATCGTGGAATATTTATGGGAACCGCCAGAAGAGAGTTAAACCCGTACTCCTTGACTATATCCTTATTCAGGTAGTCTGGTTCTAAAAGGATATTTGGTACAAGGTAACTTTTACCGCTCTTTATGACCTTCCCAGCTACCGACTTCTCAACAGGAATGTCTTTTAATCTGGCTGTCTCTGTATATTGATACGAGCCGAAAGAAACAAGTCTGTCTGTCTCAGGATCAAAAATGCGGATGGTAGCCGCCTCTGCATGGAGAAATTCAACAACCTTTCTTGCGACTGTCTCCAGTATCTCCTTCCAATCGAGGGTGGGACTGATTCCTATCACTTCCTCTACCATCCTGATGACCTCTTCTACTTGTGCTGAAAGAAAAAATTTTCTGATGTAGCCTGCGAGTTCACTGATCTCCTGCTCGGACAGATGATATTTAAGGAGGGTTGGATTTGACTCAAGATACTTTACTAATATTTCATGCATGGTTTTCCGTAATCTTTTCAAATTTCAGGAATGTCTTTCTGTAGCATATATTAAAAAATAAGGTTTCTTCAACTGCAACATCAATCTCTGCAGAGTTCCCTTCCCGGCTTCTCAGTCTTTCAGTTGCAAGGCAAAACTTATGACCTTGACTTTAAAACAGGAGCTATCCTATCATCAAAAAATGGATCTACAAGAGATTTTTGAATTATATGAACCGGAACTGAAGATTATAGAAGACAGACTCAAAGAACTTTTCAAAAGTAATATCACCCCAATCCCTCTCATCGGGAAGCACCTTTTAGACAGTGGAGGTAAAAGAATCAGACCCCTGTTACTCATCCTGAGCACAGAGATAGCCGGTTATAGAGGAGATGCACGTTTCACCCTTGCAGGGATTATTGAATCGATACACACTGCTTCTCTGCTCCATGACGATGTTGTTGATGCTGCTGAGGTGAGAAGGGGTAAATTGCCAGCCCATTCTATATGGGGTAACCAAATTGTAATACTTGTCGGTGATTTTCTTTACTCCAATGCCTTACGGCTCGCTGTTATACAGAAGAATCAAAAGATCATGGAGGCCCTTTCTGAGGCAACAACAAGAATGACAGAAGGCGAAATCTTGCAGCTCACAAAGACAGGAGATCCAGATATAACAGAAGAGGATTATTTCAATATAATCTCCGCAAAAACTGGAGCTTTAATCTCTGCTGCTTGCAGAATAGGCGCCATCCTGGGGTCTCTGACAAAGGATAAGGAGAATGCCCTCTCACATTTCGGAATGAAGACGGGGACTGCATTCCAGGTGGCAGATGACATACTTGATTATATGGCAGAAGAAGGAAAACTCGGCAAGCGCCTTGGCAAGGACCTCAAAGAGGGTAAGATAACACTTCCGCTCATTTATCTTTTGAAGATTGCTTCGGAGACCGAGGTAGAAGAAGTTAAGAGTCTGATCAGGAACGGTTTCAAAAAGGAGGAACTCAAGAGGATACTGGAGCTTTTTAGAAGGCATAATGTAATCGAGCTCTCTTTAAAAAAGGCTCACGCCCTCATCTCTGATGCAAAGGCAGAACTCGCAATCTTTGCTGATTCACCCGTAAAAGAGTCATTATGCACAGTAGCTGACTATATGTTCATGAGAGGAAAATAGATGCATCCCCTTGTTGAACTCGCAAAGAAGAGTATAGAGGAATATATAAGGGAAGGTAGGATCATTGAACCGTCTGAAACCCTTCCGCCTGAGATGAATGAAAAGGCAGGTGTCTTTGTCTGTATTAAGAAAAATGGTCAGCTCAGGGGATGTATAGGAACCTTTTCGCCCTGTCATGCGTGTGTGGCGATTGAGACCATAAAGAATGCCATAGCCGCGGCAACAAAAGACCCCAGGTTCCACCCTGTCCAAGAAGATGAGCTCGAAGGGCTTGAATATTGCGTTGATGTCCTTTCACCACCCGAGAAGATAGAAGATCTAAAAGAACTTGATCCCAAAAAATATGGGATAATACTAGTCTGTGGAAACAGGAAGGGACTTCTCCTTCCTGACCTCGAAGGAGTTGATACTGTCGACGAACAGATCAGAATTACAAGGTTAAAGGCATGCATCATTCCTGAAGAGGAGACTGAAATTTACAGATTTGAGGTAAAAAGATACAAATGATGGAAATTCCACTCACAGGTAACATCAGGGACTTTAGCCTTCCCAAGATCCTTGTCTATCTAAACAGGCACAGGAAGACAGGTACTCTAATCATAAAGACACCTGCCTTCACAAAGAAGGGTATACCTTGACAAAGGGGATGCTATCTTTGCTTCATCAACATACGAAGATGACAGACTAGGCGAGATGCTCATAAAAGCAGGAAAGATTACCATTGAGCAGTATGAGGAGTCCGTAAAACTTTTAAAGACAAAAAATAAGAGGCAGGGTGCGATACTTGTCGAACTTGGTTACCTCACACCAAAGGACCTATTCTGGGGTGTAAAATACCAGGTAAGAGAGATAATCTATAGTCTCTTCCTGCCCGAAGATGCTGAATATGAATTTGTAGAAGGGGAAATACCTGCAAATGAAGTGATAACCCTGAAGATGAGTACGGGCAATCTTATATACGAAGGGGTAAAGAGAATAAGTAACTTAATCAGAATGAAGAATGAGCTGCCAGATATGGACTCCGCTCTCCAGCTGAGTACTGACCCCGCAAGTCTTTTCCAGGATATAGAATTTAGTCCTCAAGACCAAAAGATGCTTTCCATGATTAATGGGAAAAGGACAAACAAAGAGCTTATTGACAGTTCACCCCTTGGCTCTTTTGAGGCACTGAAGACCCTGTATGCATTATGGTCTACAGGCACCATTGAGGAAAAAGAAAGGGTAATCGAAAAACCAGAGGAGGCGGTAACATTGGAAGATATACTAAAACCCTTGCCAGAGGAAGAAGAAGCTTTTGTAAAGAAGGTAGACGAATTGTATTCAAATCTCGACAGGCTCACTGCAAATGAACTTCTTGAAATTGATGAAAACTCAGATGCAGAAACAGTAAAGAAAAATTACTACAGGCTCGCAAAAGAATTTCATCCTGACAGGTATTTTGCCTCTCATGACCCTGCAATAAAAGATAAGCTCCCGTCAATCTTTGATGCAATATCGCAGGCATATACATTGCTCAAAGACGATGACGCGAGAAAAAAATACTTCGACTCATTAGGAAGAATCCAAAAAGAGGAGGATAGAACTCCTAAGGATGCGGAAGAGCAGTTCAGGCGCGGGGTTGAAGAGTTTAAAAAGGGAAACTTCTGGGGTGCTGCCGACGCCTTTAAATGGGCGATAAAACTAAATGGGGGGAACGCCAAGTACTGGAGCCATCTTTCGCTTGCATACAGCAAGATGGAAAAAAGGTCAAAAGATGCTGAAGAAACCTTGTTACAGGCAATAAAGCTCGAACCCCACAATGCAGATCACTATGCTAACCTCGGTCATATTTATCTCATGGCAGGTATGAAAAAGAGAGCCCACAGTCAGTTTGAAAAAGCCCTTAAATTAGACCCGGGGAATGCTAAAGCGCAGAAGGGACTGAAACAGACAGAGGTTTAACTCCTTCTCTTGAAATAACCGCTTCTACCGCCCCTTTTCTCCATAAGCATAATATCGGATATGACCATCTCTTTGTCCACAGCTTTACACATATCATAAATCGTTAGAGCAGCCACAGAAACTGCTGTCAGGGCCTCCATCTCTACACCTGTCTGGCCGACAACTTTTACACGTGACTCTATCTCTATCTTATTTTCTTTGCTGTTAAGATTAAGATCTATATCAACTGAGGCAATATTCAAGGGATGACACATCGGGATAAGCTCACTTGTCTTCTTTGCAGCCATTATGCCTGCGACCCTTGCAACAGAGAGCACATCTCCTTTCGGAACTTTTTTGTCTTTGATGAGTGCAAGGGTCTCGGGTTTCATATGCACAGCCCCCCTTGCAACAGCCTCTCTTTCGGTTTGCTGCTTTTTACTAACGTCAACCATCTTCGCCCTACCCGCTTTATCAAGATGTGTAAGCTTTTTCATCAGTCCTCCATTTTATTTTGATGTTGCCGAAAGGCATTAATATCACTGGAAACAAAATATCCCCAAAAACATTAATAATAGGAATTCTATTTGTTTTAAAAAATACCTATAATAATACATCCTGTCAAGCAGAAAATGCTCTATTTTGAACATTTAATGGAAGGAAAATTGAATAATTCGAAACCTTTGTATAGAGACAGATAGTTTACTTGTTAAACCTACTACTGATATGTATTAACGAAATGAAATATTGAGAATTACAAGGTTGAAATAGAGCGTCTAACTCTCAATTCTCTAAAGTCTTTCATTTATCTGCTATCTGCTGCTTCGGAAGTGTAAAATAAATGTCGCCCCTTCATTCACCTTTCCCTCAGCCCATATCCTTCCAGTGCTGTTGTGTCTTATTCATGAGCAACCAGTAGAGGCCGACCTGTTTCACAGCATCGATAAACTTGTCGAAATCAACAGGCTTTAAGATGTAGCTGTTGACCCCAAGATTGTAACTCGTCACAATATCACGCTCCTCTGAAGAAGACGTTAACACCACAATGGGAACCGTCCTCGTCCGCTTATCTGACTTGATTTTCTCTAATACCTCTAATCCGTTAACCCTGGGAAGCTTCAAATCCAGTAATACCACCTTCGGAACATCCTCAACCGACCGATCAGCATACTGGCCTTGCGCAAAGATAAAATCGAGCGCCTCTACCCCGTCCTTTACCCAGATTAATTTGTTCGCAAGATTGTGTGCCTTCAAAGCCCGTATCGCTAACTCGGCATCGTTTGGATTATCCTCTACTAACAGAATTTCAACTTCATTTGATCCCATTTCTATCTACCCTCCTTTACTGGTAATGCAAAATAAAATGTCGCCCCTTCATTCACCTTTCCCTCAGCCCATACACGTCCACCGTGGTGGTGAATGATACGCTGCACAATAGCAAGTCCAATTCCCGTTCCTTCAAATTCTTTCTCACTGTGCAGCCTTTGAAAAGCTCCAAACAATTTATTTACATGCTGCATATCAAACCCCACCCCATTATCCTTGACATAGTAAACATTCGTTGAGTCTTCACTGTATCCGCCAACTTCAACTACTGCTGTCTCTTCGGGTTTCGTGAACTTGATGGCATTGAGCAGGAGATTCGTAAAGACCTGGCGAATCATTCCCAGATCCCCGTAGGCAGAGGGAAGTGGTCTGATATTAAACTGTAACTCCTTATCAGGAGTAGTGACTTTGATTTCATCGAAGGCTACCCTTACCAGTTTATCCATATCTATCTCTAACAGCTCAATCTCTTTGCGACCTATTCGAGAAAGGGCAAGCAAATCATCTATAAGTTCTCTCATTTTCTTGGTATTAGTACGAATGATATTCAGCAGGTGTTTGCCTTCATCATCAAGTCTATCAATATAATCTTCGAACAGCATACGGGAGAAGCCATCAATTGCCCGCAGTGGCGTACGCAGATCGTGGGAGACAGAATAGCTGAAGGCTTCAAGCTCTTTGTTAGCAGCTTCAAGCTGTGCGGTGCGTTCGATTACTCTCTGTTCGAGTTGTTCGTTGAGTTTGTGGATTTCTTCTTCTGCTTTCTTGTGTTCAGTGATGTCATATACACCTACAACTGCATAGCTGGCTGTTTCCTCACCCTTCCTATATACTTTAGACAAAATCGGTTGGACTTGTACATGAAGGTAGCGTTTCATTATTCCGTCATTGGCCTCACATTCGGCGGATCGACCATATTTCAGTTCCTCCCACGCCAGTAGCAAGAATGTCTTAAGATAACAAGCTGAATCAGCACATCCTGGATGTAAAAGTTCGTGTACCCTCTTACCTTTAACATTTACGACCTGCCCAAGGTTCCATTGTTCAACCGTCATATTTGTACGAAGGATATACCCTTGATCGTCAATTAAGCAAATGAGCTGGGGGATCGAATCAACCGTTGATTCCCATTCCCGCTTTGCTCGGCCGATCAGCATCAGGCTTTCTTCAAGCTTCATCACAGCATCTTTTGAAGCAGTATTAACAAGGTAAAGACCTATAACCACAAGTCCTGCCACAATTGAGAGAATAAGTATCACAGAATGAGTAGATATTTGGGCTGAGAATATTTCCTCTATGATAGTCTTTTTCACGAGGTGAATATTTAAAATATCTGCAAGAATTAAATAGAGGAATTTAATAATTAAAAAGAGATGTATAGAGACGATGAGCAGGACTATCCAATTAAAGATTTTTGTATTTCGCTTTATAACATCTATAGGAGATTTTCTGTATTCTCTGTTACCTGGCATAAGTGACCTTGGTAATAACATAACTCTTAGTGAACAGCAAAAATCAAACCAAATGTATTGAATCACCTAAGTCCTCATTATTTCTAGTTTTTCTGAAAAGCAGTAGCTTTTGACCGCTTGCGTTCGTGACAGTATATGTTCCTACTTCTGGGCTATTTCGCACACTACAATTAGGTCCGCGTTAAAATGGATCTGTGATGCAGAAAATTTTTTTGAGGTGGTAAGTTCTAAAAAGATATGGGTATACCTTGAAAGATTAGAATAGACCCTAAGGGGCTTTATTTCCTCAAGCAATTCCTTTTTATTGATAATCCCTTTTTCCAAAAAGATTAATCAATGCCTCTGTAAAGTATCTCTCACTTAAACAATAGCAACTATCGAACCTTTATCATAGTTAGTTTAGTGCTTATCTTACGAACTCCAATCCTACACGACATCTATATTCCTCGATTTCTCTTGCCCATCTTACAGTAGAGGACTTTGCTACAAAATCATTCACCTTTATATCATCTTTAAAGAACAAAAAATCTCCTGCCATGAGAGGATAGTCTGTTATCATTCCAAGCCCTCCTTCACTGATATCAACTGAAACACCGTCGAATTCGATTTTCTTTGATTCTTCCATGTGTGGGGCTGTTAGGTAATATTGTATAGTTTGAACAAATGGTCTCCTCTCATATCTGCGCTTTTCTTCGATAGACATATAGCCTTATCCTCCTTTCCCATGCTGGATTATTGAGACAGTTGTTCTATTTTCACTCTTTCTCATCTCTTTTAAACATCCTTTATGGTGCCGAAGGCGGGAGTTGAACCCGCACGGCCTTTCGACCACTAGACCCTGAACCTAGCGCGTCTGCCAGTTCCGCCACTTCGGCTGTAAAAATATTATACGTTCCTCGTTCGAAAAAATCATTAGTTTCCAAGTGTAGGTAAGCAGCACCCCAAATCATGATGGCAGGATATAGTATCTGAGCGGTTTGTCGAAGCGACCCTCGGAGGGCGATAGACCGAGTCCGCCTAAGGCGGAGAGCAAAGATACTATATCCTAGCTTTATACTCAAGCTATAAATATTGTCAATTTTCACCACGAAAAAAGAGATGCTTCCCAGGCACAGTTAGAATGCAAAAGGTAATCTACCTATGGTATTCTTTTTACAATGAAGAAAGGGATCAGGATAGCTTTCATAACAACCGGGGTTGCTGTCTTAGTCCTGATCATTACTATTGCCCTCCTCATCAAAAATGCAAACAGGATCATCAAATATGAACTCGAATCCGCTCTCGGTAAAGGCTTCTCTGTTAGGAGGATTGACCTTCATTGGGGGAAAGTCGAAGCCCTGGATATCAGCTTCAGGAATCCTGCTGGCAAAGAGGTATTCAAAACAGACAGTCTCATTCTTGAAGCCGATTTTATAGGGCTCCTCAAAAAGAAATACATCATCTCGAATGTTTCCCTTAAAAATCCTTATATCCTTCTTGAAAAGAATCCTAAAGGTGAACTCGTAAATCCCTTTTTAAGAAAAGGCCCGAAGAAAGAGGAAGAAAAGCCAATCCCCCCTGTCTTCATAAAAAAGATAGAGGTAACAAAAGGTTCTATCGATTACCTCGATAAAAAGGTCTCAAATACGCCGGTCCTGACAAGATTAAGGGATATAGAACTTGAGTTTAAAGATATCACGTTCCCTTTAGAAGACAATTATTCACCCTATACCCTTTCTGCAAACATCCCCGGAAACCAGAGTACAGGCATCCTTAACAGTAAGGGAAAGATAAAACTAATGAACAAGGATACGGACTGCAAGGTCGAAATAAGAAGACTTGATATAACGGGATTTAAACCTTATTTCCAGAAAAAGGGTGATGTCAATGTGAAAAAAGGGACATTTGACATGGATATGGGTGTTAAGATCAAATCAAAAAAGATCAATGCCCCGGGCATAGCTGTACTGAGAGACCTTGATTTCGAGAAAGGGTCTGGCATAGGCAATAAATTCCTCAACATCCCTCTTTCTGCAGTCGTAAGCTTTCTGAAAAACAACAATAATGAGATAGTCGTTCATTTCATATTGGAGGGCGACCTTGATAACCCGAAATTCAACCTAAGGGAAAGTTTCATGGATAAAGTCTCCATCGCTATGGCAGAGAAACTCGGTCTTTCTGTAAAGAGGATAGGGGAATCTATCGTTATATTTGGTGCTGAAGGCGCAAAAGAAGTGGGGAAAAGCGTTAAAGGCATTGGAGAGGGAATCAAGAAGATCTTAGAAAAGTAGCCCCTCCGTTACTGCAACTATAGAATCTTTAATTACTTTTAGCAACTGATTGAAGTTTTCAGTGCCTATACTTAATGGTGGCATAATGACAATGACATTTCCGAGGGGTCTGATAATGACTCCCTTTTCTCTTGCATGATATACAACACGCCATCCCATCTTCTCTGCCCAATCATAAGGCTCTTTTGTCTTTTTGTCTTTCACTAATTCCACACCTGCCATGAGTCCTATATTCCTGACATCACCAACATGTTTAAGATTCAAGACCCCTTTAAGCCATGTCTCGAGAATCTCTATCTTCCCATTAAGGTTTTTCAATACCTCCTCTTTCTCAAATAAATCAAGGCATGCGATGGCAGCTGCACATGCAAGGGGATTCCCTGTATAAGAATGGCCATGAAAGAATGTTTTTAAATCCTTGAATTCTCCCAGAAATGCATTATAGATCTCATCTGTTGTAAGTGTCACTGCAAGAGGCATATAGCCACCAGTTATCCCTTTTGAAAGACACATAACATCAGGCACTACATTCTCATGCTCACATGCAAACATTCTTCCCGTGCGCCCAAAACCTGTCGCTACCTCATCAGCAATCATCAGGATGTCATACTTAGTACATAATTCTCTAACACCCTTAAGATATCCAGGAGGAGAGGTTATCATTCCACCTGCTGCCTGTATCATAGGCTCGATAATCATTGCCGCAATCTCGCTTGCATGAGCTTCGAATATCTCTTCTAACTTGTCAAGGCATGCGAGGCTACATCCTGGGTATTCTTTACCAATCTCACATCTATAGCAATAAGGAGAAACAGCCTTATACGTCTTAAATAAAAGAGGCTCAAAGGTCTTATGAAATATATCAATTCCACCAACGCTTACAGCACCTATAGTATCACCATGGTAAGCATTCTTGAGGGAGACAAAGGTGTTCCGCCCAGCAATTCCCTTGTCCCTCCAGTATTGAAATGCCATTTTAAGGGCGACCTCTACAGAAGTTGAGCCATCGTCAGAGTAGAAAACCTTTGTCAGCGACGGCTGATGTGTGGCGAGTGAGGAATTAGTAATCCCCCTACTCCCCCCTTTTTCAAATCCCTCCCATCCCCCCTTACTAAGGGACTAAAGGGGGGCGAGGGGGGATTAATTTCACCCCTCCTATGCCCCCCCTTAGTAAGGGGGGGATGGGGGGGTAATGACTTCTGAACTATTTGTACAAGCTTTTCCGCCAACTTGATTGCAGGGATATTGACCAGTCCGAGTAAAGCGCTATGGGAGATGTTATCAATTTGCTCCTTTATCGCATCATCTATCTCCTTCTTTCTATGCCCATGGATATTTACCCAGAGGGATGAGACACCATCAAAGTACCATCTGCCATAGATGTCCTTGATAAAGCAATCTCTCCCCTCAGAGATGATTATTGGCTTCCCCTCGACCCATTCCTTCATCTGAGTAAAGGGATGCCAGATATACTTCTTGTCAAGCTCTTCGAGTCGCCTGTTTTCGTTGAGGATACTCATTTAATTCACACCTCCATATAGATTCCACGTAATTGAATATCTTTTGTTCTTATACTAATCAGTTGCTAAAGAGGGTTCAAGGGGTCCAGGATTCGAGGATTCCAGTGATTAATTTTTCACTCGAATCCTTGAACCCTCGAATCCTTGAATCCTTTATATTTACTCTCTTGTAACTTTTTTGGAGATGAACCAAATTATTTAAGTATGATTATTCTCTCAATCCCAGCATAATCCTTTATGAGGGAGATATTTACAAAGCCTGCTTGTTCAGCGAACTTTCTCACTGCATCTGCCTGGCTGATCCCAAGTTCCAACATAAGGTTGCCACCATCTTTCAAATAGTCTTTCGCCTTGGGGATTACGGCTCGATAATAATCAAGACCGTCCTCTCCCCCATCCAGTGCTTCTACAGGTTCCCACTCTTTGATTTCAGGCTGTAAATTTTTAATGTCATCTCTTTTGATATAAGGAGGGTTTGAGACGATTAAATTAAACGCAACGCGTAATGCGTAACGCGTAACGAGCTGTGCAATTGGCTCAAATAAATTACCTTTTAAGAAAGTTACATTATTTATGCAATTGAGCTTTGCGTTTTCCTTTGCATACCTGATTGCAACCTCTGATATATCAGTACCATAGACCTGAGCATCGGGAAACTTCCTGGCCAGAGCAAGGGCTAAGCAACCGCTGCCTGTGCAGAGATCAAGAACAGACAGTGACGAGTGACGAGTAACAGATGACGAGTTAGTAATCCCCCCAGTCCCCCCTTTCAAATCCCCCCATCCCCCCTTTGCTAAAGGGGGGCGAGGGGGGGTTACCGATTGGTAGGGGGATTTGTCTGCTGACGTCTTATCACCTTTATTGCTTCTTCCACCAAAAACTCTGTCTCCGGTCTCGGAATAAGAATACCCTTTCCTACTTTTATTTTTAATCCATAAAAATCCACATATCCGAGGATATACTGAAGGGGCTCTCGTCTTGACCTCCTCTTAAGGAATTCGTCAACCTTTTTGATCTCATCTTCACTGATTACGGGATTATCTCTGAAAAAGACCGTTTTATCTATTTCGAGACAATGGGCTAAAATGATCTCCGCCTCTCTGACAGCATCTTCAATACCGTACTTATTAAGAAATTCCGTTGCTTCTTTTAATTTATCGAGAGCTCTCATGTCATATTATAGTTTTACGAGCATCCAAATTTAAGACTCAACAATTAAATGTCCAGTTATCTCAGACTGAAAAATGTCCTGAAGCGAACATTATGAAATTTTTGGTTTACCAGCCATGGTAAAGGGAACATCCCTGAAGGTGTGAATCTGAAGCCTGGAAACCTGCCTTCTGCCACAGGAGCAAGTCATAGGGTGATCCTCGGTAAGATAATACCACCATAAGTTTCCAAGGCTCACACTGATAGGTATCTTTCAGGATTCTTCGTTATACAGCCCATAATGATGTATTCATCAAATCCTATCTGGATTAATCTCTTCGAGGATTCAACAATTGTCATTGAGCCACCCAAAAGTCTGCCATGAGTATCAGTAACAGCCTTTGCCCTTCCTCGTTCCTTCCCATCATCTTGTCCCCTCTTTGTCTCTTTTACTGAATCCGAAACGATTATTATTTTTTCAGGATTCTTTGTTTTGAATATCAATTCCAGGGTTTTGGGTGTAAATGAAATGGGTCTGCGATGACCTCAATATAAATATCTTTGTTTATCAGTCCAAAGCCAGCAATTCCTGGCTCTCTATGATGAAAACTTCGCATCGCATTGAAGAGGTGCGTAATACCCCTTGCCCCTGCGTTAAGACCAGCCTCAGCTTCAGAGAATGTCGCATCAGAATGACCCATACTGACGATGATTCCCATATCTGATACCTTTTTGATAAGCTGTATCGCTCCTTTTAATTCAGGTGAAATAGTCATTATTTTTACGATATCCTCAAAACCCTCAATGAGCTTCTCCAATTGATTCTCTTTTGGTTCAAGGAAAGTCTTCGCATCGAGGGCACCGCATTTTGATGGGATTAAAAAAGGGCCTTCAAGATGAATGCCGATGATTCGTGATGGGTGATGAGTGATAGGTGATGGGTTAGTAATCCCCCCGGCCCTGCCCTTTTTTAATCCCCCCATGCCCCCTTTACTAAAGGAGGGCGAGAGGGGATTATCAGGGGGTAAAGGAAGATTTAAAATGCCTTTTTGTTTCTCCATCGCCATCCTGATAGTCATCATATTTTCCCTCATAACCTTTATGGTGGAGGGATATATGGTAAGTACAATTTCTGAAATCCCATGAGAGCCAAGTATTTCAGCTATCTTGAGAATATCATCTTCTTTACCTGACCTTGTATCATAACCGCCTATGCCATGGATATGAATATCAATACTCTTCATCTGAATAACCTCTGTGGACAGTAACTAAAAATAGTTCTCATCTGTTCAGGGGACTTCGCACGTCGAGGATATTTCCTTGAAGCCGTAAGGGTGCATTCTTTTCCGGCAGGAGTTTCCTCTCCAGAAGAAACTTTTGAAACTTCGGAAAATTCCCTTCAGCAGAATTGGACAATTTCCCATATTATACCAACCCCGTTTTTTGTCCATATTACCACAAAATACGGAATAAGGCTATGCTAAGGGTTTAATTTTACTCATTTTATTATTTTCATCTCATCGGAAGTGTGTTATAGTTTATGTCATGGATCCGAAAAATATTGGGTCTGTATAATTATCGTTATGTATAAAATTACCAATCAATAATTTGGCGTCTTGACGTTTTGCCTTCATGATGGTATATTAAAAACATGAAAACAATCAGCCAAAAAATCAACAATTTATTTTGACCCCCAGATCCATAAGGCTCTTCGTCTAAAAGCTGCTGAAACTGATAGTTCTGTTTCTGATATCGTCAACGAGGCAATCCGAATCGTCTTCGCGGAAGATGCAGAAGACATCGCTGCATTTGCAGAAAGGTCTCATGAGCCTAACCTGTCATTTGAGGAAGTTCTCAAGGATCTGAAGAGGCGTGGCAAAATATAATATCCTTATCAAGCCGTCGGCTGTCAAAGAAATTGAGAACATTCCACGGAAAGATCGCCTACGGATAATTCAAAAGATTCAGGGATTGGCAAACAACCCCCGCCCCCAGGGATGTGAAAAGCTTACAGGAGAAAACAGGTACAGAATTCGTCAGGGAGTTTACAGAATAGTCTATTCAGTTTCCGACAGGGAATTGCATATTATAGTTGTTAAAGTTGGCCATAGACGAGATGTATACAAATGAGGCACATAACGAATCACTCCAGCGGACGCGGGATAAGCGTTTTTTTTTATGCCATGGTTATTCCCCGCGCCGCTGACCTCAGGCGTTATGCATGCAAATAGCAGGGATAAAATCAAAACGAGAAAAAAGATTTGGTCATGAGACAATGGAAAAGAATTGGTTGGTTCCGATTTTATGAGCAATCAATTCTTCCACAGCGCTTCAACAATATTCATACGTGATGCTCTGACAGCTGGAAGCACACCTCCAACAAAACCCATAATCAGTGCAAACATAAGTGCTAAATAAATTATTTCGAAAGTGAGGGAAAAGGTAAAGGCAAGTTCGGAAAAGGTCTGGAAGTTCATCGTAGAAACAGTGAAGAGCTGTAAAAAAGATGCAAGAAACAATCCGACCAAGCCACCTGAAAAACCAAGGAGGAGTGATTCCAGAATAAAGGATATGAGAATACTACTCCTTTGAAAACCGAGGGCGCGTAATGTACCGATTTCACTGGTGCGGTTGGCAACGGCTGCATACATGGTAATCATAGCGCCAATAATTGCCCCGAGGGAAAATATTATGGTCAATGATATCCCCAGAATGCGCAGAAATTTTGCCAGCATCTCTGATTGGTCTTTATAGTATCTGGTTTCACGCTTAGCTTCAAGGGTTAAGCGCGGGTCACCTTCAATGCGTTCCTTGACTTTTCCGAATTCTGAAGAATCGCGCAATTTGAAAATAATAGAAGAATAAACTGGTCGCCTAAAAGACTGCATGAGCTGGTCAACATCTCCCCATATCTCTGAACTAAACCCAGTGTTTCCAGCATCGAATACTCCAACAACCGTCCAGTCCCTCATTGCAAAACGGAGAGTTTCCCCAACACCGCCTCCTTTGAATCTTTTGGCAATGCTCTGTCCCGCAATTATCTCGGACGAACCCGATCTCGGCATACGTCCCTCCATGAGTTTAACCTGCGGTCGCAAACTCATTGAACTCTCTGAAATTCCTCTGATGACCACATTGGAGGGTTTATCACTCCCCCGCTTTGGCATGGTGATAAGTACCACTAACTCTTTTGCCAATAGTCGCTGGCCTTCTGAGCCAATTGCCACTTCAGGTTGAGTCTCTACGATAGAGGCTTGCAAACGCTCAACACTGCTCTGGACCTCAGATACAGCCGCTTTTCGGATTACAACAACATTGTCATATGAACCCGTATCTACCAGAGTCTTCTGAAGACCTTCAGCGAGCATTAAAATTGATGCAAAAACAAATACTACCAGTGCCATCCCTGAGGCTGTGAGCACCGTGGTAAGCCGACGAGTCCAGAGATTACGAAAACTATACATAAAAGGAATTTTCAACTATCCGACCCTCCTGAGGCCATCAGCTATACGGATCTTAATTGCACGCCATGTTGGGAATATTGCCGCTACCATACCAACCAAAATTGAGGCTGCTATATCCATGTAAATAGTTTCCCTTGCCACATTAAAGACAGGGAAATATGTTTTCAGGGTGCTACTGAATATATCAGCTGCCGGGAACGTTAAGGCAATCCCCAGAGCACATCCGATCATGGTAATGAAGAGAGATTCACCGAATACTAATATGGCAATATGCCATCCACCGTATCCAAGGGTTTTGAAGATAGCATATTCACCTATCCGCTCACGTGCAGTCATAGCCATCGTGTTAGCCACTACCGCCAGGATTATGAAGATTACGACAAAGGAAACGATCTTAATGGCGATGACAATTGCCTCGCTCATGGAAATAAAGCTGAGCTGGAAGGCCTTTTCTGTCTCTGTCAAGGTCTCTGCCAGGGAATTCTTGAAGGCTTTGTCTATATTAACAGCGACTTCTGCCGCAAGGTTCGGACTGGTTACTCCGATCATATACCAACCTACCTGGTCTGCTCTCAGGGGCATGGTCTTTTTCAGGGTTTCATTCAGGTAATCCCAATGGAAGACAAATGCAGACTCGTCAACGGTTTTATCTCTTCCCGTATAGATGCCGCGAAGCACAAAGTCCCAGTTGCCAGGGAAAATAGTTCCTTTTAAGGTTATGATGTCTCCAATCTTCCAACCATATTTTTCGATAAGGATACGGCCAGCCACAGCAGCTTTCCTATCCTGGAAAAATGTTTTCTTCTGTTCCTGGGGGATTACAATTTCCGGGTAAAGTTCGAGATAACTCTTCGGTTCAACAGCATAATTAGCAAAGAAGTTCTTTTCATCAATGTAGATACCTCCAAACCAGTTTCCGAAGGAAACGAGCTTCACACCTTCTATCTGGCGAATCTTATCTTTATAGGAAAGAGGAAGGGGAAAGATAAGGGATATTGAGTTTCTTGTTACAAGACGACTTGCAGAAGATGCCTCGACCCCGGCATACCATGCACTTATTACCGTCCGCAGAAGTCCAAAAGCAAGTATGGCTATTGAGACACCGAGAATAGTCAGAAAGGTACGGAGTTTGTGGCGAAATGCGTTTTTAGTGATAAGCTTGATGATGTTCATTCAGAACACCTTTATCAAGATGCTTAATAATATGAGCTTTATTTGCAGCCCGTGGGTCATGGGTAACCATAACAATAGTCTTTCCAAGATCGTGAACGAGGCGTTCCATGAGTTCCAGTATGTCTTCAGCAGAAACACGGTCAAGGTCTCCTGTCGGTTCATCAGCAACCAGTATAGCAGGATCAGTGACAACAGCTCGAGCTATAGCGACGCGCTGCTGCTGACCACCTGAAAGCTGGCCAGGAGAATGATCCAGCCGATCTTCAAGGTTCACCAATCGGAGGGCTGTCTCCACATGCTCCCGCCGCTCCTTCCTTGAAAGACTGGTCAGGAGCAAGGGTAATTCAACATTTTCAAAGGCCGTGAGTACAGGAATAAGATTGTAAAACTGGAAGATAAAGCCTACATTGGTAGCACGCCACTGAGCAAGCTCAGTTTCAGAGAGGGAGGTAATATCCACACCACCCACCCTGATGATACCACTGTCTGCCCTGTCAATCCCGGCAATCAGGTTTAACAGAGTGGTTTTACCTGAGCCTGACGGACCCATCATCGCCATGAATTCCCCGTCCGCGATATCGAGAGTGATATCCTGCAAAACAGGAAGAACCTGATTTCCGCGACGATAGGACTTGAACAGATTTCGTATTTCGACAATAGGCGGTCTGCTTTCCATCTACTTTTCTATAACTTTTATTCTGGTACCGTCTTTTAATTTTTCAGGTGTCTTCATCACTATCCTGTCTCCTGCCTTTACCCCATCAAGAACCTCAACCATGTCGCCAAGGTGGTTTCCGACAATAATTGGTGTCTCCACCACGCGATTCCCCTTTACAACATAAACCACATTTTTCCCTTTGCGAACTACCACAGCAGCAGGATTAATGACCGTGTGAGGCTTCTGTTCTTCAGTTTTCACAGGCCTTGAAAGAAAAGCAACCTTAGCACTCATCTCAGGTAATATGCGATCATCTTTGTCTATAAATCGTACCTTGACCATAACTGTTGCTTTGGTTCGGTCAGCAGTTGGGACAACCATATGAACTTCCCCGCGGAAACGGGATTCAGGTAAGGCGTCAAGCTGGATTTCGCAAGGCTGCCCTACTTTCACCTTCCCAAGGTTAGATTCAGAAACATCCACCTCCACCTGGAGCGAGTTCATGTCAGCAATAGTAACTACAGCAGCCTTGGCTTCAGCAGCAGCGCTTATAGGAGTAACGATGTCACCCACATCTGCATTTTTTGTTAATACAACAGCATCAAAAGGTGCACGTATAAGGGTATATCCAACAGAAACATTGGCCCCCTGAAGCACTGCTTCATTCGCTTTAACAGCTGCTTCTGCAGCATCGACCCCTGCAACTGCTCTCTTATACCGAGCTTCAGAAGTATCATACTCTGCTTGTGATACAAAATCATTGGCCAGTAACTCTTTATTCCGATTAAAGGTAAGGGTAGCATCGTGCAGTTCGGCTCTCGCCTGTTCAAGATTAAAACGGGCTGCATTCAGGTTGGCTTCTGCCTGATTCCTTGCAGCCATAACATCATTATTTTCCAGCCGTGCAATCACCTGCCCTTTCTTTACCCAGTTTCCTTCTTCGACCGTTAACGACACAAGAAGACCTGTGACCTTGGGCGCTACAGCAGCTTTTCGTTGAGCCACGACATAGCCACTGGCGTTCAACAGGGAAAAGGTCTGAGACGGATACATCTGCACAACATTGGCAACTTCTACGCGAACAGCAGGCGTAAAAATCCCTCCGAAGTAGAGGATTCCCACCAAGACGATAACGAGAAATATCGCCAACCAGTAAACCTTCTTTCTGCGCCTTCCTGACCGAATGGTCGTTGGAGATTTGTCAATCTTTAATTTTGAAAGGTCTTCATCTACCAATACATTATCCTCCACAGGAAAAGAATTTATGATGGACTACAAAGTGTTATTATATCAAACTCTATGATAAGATGATTTATATCGATGATATGTAAACAGCTCACACAATCTGTTTGAAGCTCATAGAACATTCTGTTATAGTTTCTCTTATCTATGGAAAAGTGTCCCTCTCCTAACAACGGTCTCATCCTCTTAGGCAAATGGACGTCGGAGAAATTGGATGCCCTTCTGCATGAATCTTCCAAAATGAATGACATAGGCAGCCGGATAGACTCTCTTTCAAAACATTTCCTTGGAACGCCATATCAAGAATCCACGTTAATAGGAGACATCAATACACCGGAAGTCTTTGTTATAAATCTGGGAGGCGTTGATTGTTTCACCTTCCTTGATTATATAGAGTCAATGAGATTGTCAGCCGCTTTTCAGGAATTCAAGGAAAATGTAAAAAAGGTGAGGTACCAAAGAGGAGCGGTGAGTTTTGAAAAGAGGAATCATTTCTTTACTGACTGGCGTGAATTTAACTCAACCCGCATTGATGATGTTACTGAACGGATCGGTGGTGAAACGGTTATAAGGGTTAAGAAATTACTTAACAAAAAAGAGGATGGAACCTGTTTTCTCCCAGGAATTCAACCCAAAGAGCGATTCATTCATTACATTCCCGTGAATGCCATTGATAATGGAATTATCGATAGGTTAAAAATAGGCGATTACATCGGTATATATGCAACAGAAAAAGGGTTGGATGTTTCTCATGTTGGAATCTTCATTCAAGAGGGAGAGAAGATTTATCTAAGACATGCGTCATCTCTTGAAGAACACAGGAAAGTAGTTGATCAAAATTTCAAAGATTATATAGCTGAAAAACGAGGGATAATTGTATTGAGGAGTAAAAAATTGTAATCTAGATGTCAGAGCAAATGCTACCACAGGAATTTTTTTCTTGACAAATGAAGGAATTTTATTGTTTCTTTAAAGTTTAGAAGGGGGAAATATGCCCTACTCGGAAAAACGTAAATATGAGAGAAAACCATATCTCAAACCTTTAAGATACTATTTAAATTCCTTACATAT
Organism: Nitrospirota bacterium; assembly: GCA_963826355.1. Lineage (GTDB taxonomy): Bacteria > Nitrospirota > Thermodesulfovibrionia > Thermodesulfovibrionales > SM23-35 > DASPRG01. Next base: position 36,719 of record CAWGWX010000024.1, read on the forward strand.
GGATAAATTAAAAACAAAAGAAACTGAATATGAAGGGGTTGCTGTTGACATCTGTGAGGGAGGCCTTGGAATGATAACAAACTATCCTCTCAATGAAGGTGATATTTTATTCTTTAAAGATGAGATAAGGGTGAACAATTTTATAGCAACTTCTGGTGTTGTAAAATGGTTACAAAGACTTGCAGATACTTCATACCGTTTAGGATTAGAGTTTTCCGATGTTCGTTCACACTCAGAAGGCACTGTTTAATCTTATAGTGAAGCAGCTGATGACCTGGTAGAAATGATTTTTAGATTTGATGGATATCCCTTTTATAAATTATAAAAATAGAATTACGAAAGGTTAATTACTAACTTTTTAAATCTGAAATTATATTTTTCATTCGCCACAATAACCATAACCCAGGTAGAGCCGCTAAAGTCGTAATAAAAAAGAAACTGGCCCAACCGAATGCCTCAGCCAGATAACCTGATGTAGGGCCAATAAATATACGTCCAAGGGCAGCGAGGGATGACAACAGTGCATATTGTGTTGCTGTGTAACGGTGATTGCACATTGCCATAAGGAGTGAAACAAAAGCTGCCGTTCCCATCCCACCACTCAAATTTTCAAAAGCAACAGCAAAAACCAGCATCCCGTAACTTTTACCTATCCACGCAAGAACCACGAATGAGAGGTTCGATACTGCCTGCAACATCCCAAAGCTTAGTAAGGAACGGAACAGGCCAAGGCGTACCATTAAGGAGCCTCCGAACATGGCACCCACTATCAGTGAGACAAGGCCAAAACCTTTGTTTATCGTGCCCACCTCGCTTGCTGAAAACCCAATGCCCTTTATAAGAAAGGGTGTAGTTAATACACCGGCATAAGCGTCTCCCAACTTGTAGAGAACTATTAAAAGGAGCAGTGGGATGGCAGCGTTTCTCGAAAAATAATCCTTCAAAGGACCGGATACTGCCTCTTGAAGACTGAAAGGAGGAGTGACTTTTTCCTCTGGTTCAGGTCCCAACAAGGTTGTAATCATTCCCACCACCATTCCTGCTGCCATGAATAAATAGGTGTTCCGCCAACCGATATAATCAGACAAAATAAGTGCCAGCGCACCAGAGATAAGCATCGCAATACGATAGCCCATTACAAAAACAGCAGCCCCAGCCCCACGCTCTCTTTCCTTCAACACATCAGTCCTGTATGCATCAATAACAATATCCTGTGAGGCAGAAATAAAAGCCACTGAAACGGCAAGAACAGCTAACATCCAGGGGAATTGCTGGGGAGAACTGAAGGCCATTGCTGATATGCCGAACAAAAGGATACATTGGGTGATCAGTATCCAACCCCGGCGTCTCCCTAACCATGGAGGCACAAAACGATCCATGAATGGGGACCAGAGAAATTTTATGGTATACGGAAGCCCAACCAATGAAAAAATTCCTATGGTACGCAGATCTACACCAGCTACTGCCATCCATGCCTGCAAAGTACCGCCGGTCAAAGCTAATGGGAGCCCTGATGAAAAACCGAGGAATGTTACGACAGCAATACGACGGCTGCTGAATACTTGAAGATAGGGGGCGATATTAATTTTTGACTTCAATCTTCAGTCCAGTGGCTAATAAGTCCTTGTGACCCTGAACTGGATTCAGAGTCACATAATGCATTGATTTTAGATGCTGAAACGAGCCTGCCCCGAAGAGATTCTGAACCAAGTTCAGAATGACACTTTCGGGGTTCAGCATGACACATAATAAATAAACGTTTAGCAGACATTCATATCTTCACATATCCTCAAAAATTATCTATAAAGTTAAATGTAACAGGTAACCGGCCTTTGAAATCCAGCTCTCTTGTTAAACAGTTTACCACAGCCCTCTGGGCCTGCTCTGTCGTTTCATAAGCCGCAACGAGCACATCGGCTTCCTTAAAATGGCGTAAAACATAAGGACACCCAAAGGAGATGACCATAGATGTTTTTGTCCCTTTGATGAGTTCAGAAATTTGTTTTCTTTCCATGTCATCTATCCCTGAGGTACCTTTCCATGCAGCAATACTTGTAAAGATAGCGAACAAAGCAATTTTAGTTTTTAACTTCGTTGTATCCGAAATGGTTGAGACATGTTTGAAAGAAGTTTTTAAGGGAGAGGATTCAAAAAATTTATTTTCTCCTGCCAACACAACGTGGACTCTGCTTTTATCTGCAATCGGCAGTCCTTCTGAATCTTTCAAGAGGGTTATAGACTTATCAGTAATTTGTGATGAAAGGATTCCATGACTTTGATAAGTAACTTTACCCCCCTTTAATTCCCCCCTTACCAAGGGGGGACACTGGGGGGTAGTCTTATTTTGGATTTTTGCTTTCGCTTTCAAAATGCGATTTACTGCACAATCTATATCTTCCTCAGAGATTGTTTTTCCCTCAATTGCACCTTTGAGTTCTTTCACTGCTTACATCAGCATCCAGAGGGTGTAATAATATGTCAGCGCCTGCTTTTATACATTCCATGGAAACATTTATAAAACCCTTCAAGGCCTTCATATTCAGGGCATCCGTGAGTATCAGTCCATCATAACCAAGCTCCTTTCTCAGAAGATCGTCTATGATCCGTTTTGATAAACTTGCTGGCTTTGAATCAATGGCTGGAATACTCAAATGCCCAACCATAATACTTCTAACCCCTGCTTTGATGGCTTCAACAAAGGGCATTACATCTATTTTAAGTAGCTCGTCGAAAGATTTGGTAATAACAGGAAGGGATATATGAGAATCTATAGATGTATCACCGTGCCCGGGGAAATGCTTGGCACAGCTTATAAGGCCTGCACCCTCAAGTTCTCTTATGTACTTTGTGCCGAACCATACCACATCTTCAGGTTTGTCAGAGAAGGCCCTCGTACAGACAATAGGGTTGTCAGGATTTTGATTAACATCCAAGACCGGAATGAGAGGCATATTTATTCCGACATCTATCGATTCCTCAGCTATAGCCTTCAGTGCAGTTTCAAGGATAACAACATCTGATGCTTTATCCTTATCGATAGCCGCTGCCATAGCCATCTGGCATGGAAACAGGGTTGTATCCTGGATCTGTCGCCCTACTCCACATTCAACATCAGAAGCTATGAATAAAGAAATCTCTGAGACGGACTGGATTTTATGAATGAAATCTTTTATCTCATTCCTTCTTCCACCAAAGATAATAAATCCACCAATGCCTCTTTCGACGAGTTGAAATATCTTTCCCTCATATGCCTGAGAATGGATATTGAAACCATCAAGCCTGCTGAGTATTAACTGGTATAATTTTTTTTCTAATGTAAGTTTAAGGGCTTGATTATTGAACATAGGGAAGTTTATCAGATTGCAGTTCATGAGGACAATAATTCTTTAAAGTACATAAGCATCTCTAAATCCGTGATGGCAGGATATAATATCTGAGCGGTTTGTCGAAGCGACCCTCGGAGGGCGATAGACCGAGTCCGCCTAAGGGGGAGAGCGAAGATACTATATCCTGCCTTTATACTCAGCGCTTACAAAAGTCAATTTTCATTACGGAGAAAGAGATACTTCCTTCGAGTACCTAAATGCTTGCCTTTGACGATGAAAGGTTAGTGTGTTAAGATTTATTGCATAAAATCATCAGGCCTTTTTGTTAGCTGGTGAAAAGAGAGGTAAGAGTTTTTATATGAAAAAATACAGACCCGTATCGCTGAAGCAAGTTAAAACCTATTCCATAACCAAAAGAAAAAGTAAGGTTTCTATCCCCGGCCTCGCAACTCCACTGGTAAGGGGAGATACCTTTAAGAGCTTTGTCGATAAGCTTCCCCATATCCTTGCTGTTAATGACTTCAGGGCCACTGTCAAAGCTATTGTCAGGGCAAGACAGAACAGAAGGCCCGTAATCATTGGTATGGGTGCCCATCCAATAAAGGTAGGCCTTTCACCTGTTATCATTGACCTCATGAAAAGAAACATCTTCACCGCAATAGCAACGAATGGTGCATGCATTATCCATGACTTTGAGCTCTCTTTTATAGGCCATACATCCGAGGATGTTGGAGAAGAACTGCAAAAGGCAACCTTTGGCATGGCAAGGGAAACAGGAAGGTATCTTAATAAGGCAATAAAAGAAGGTGTAAAAAAAGGATACGGAATAGGAAAGTCCGTTGGCGAGCTGATATCCAAGAGCAGATTTAGGTTCAAAGGAAAAAGTATTTTTGCTTCAGCCTATGAGCTTGATCTTCCCGCAACTGTGCATATCGCTATAGGAACAGATATCATTCATATGCACCCTGATGCAGAGGGTTCGACAATCGGAGAAGGCAGTTTCACTGATTTCAGGCTCTTCACCTCAGTCGTCTCTGATCTTGAGGGTGGTGTTTACATTAATCTCGGTTCTGCTGTCATTATGCCGGAGGTATTTTTAAAAGCCCTGACCGTGGCGAGGAACCTCGGTAACAAAGTTGAGAATATAACAACAGTAAATATGGACTTTATCCAGCACTACAGACCGAGAGAGAATGTCCTCAAGAGGCCTACCATAAACAAGGGATCTGCTTATGCCCTTACAGGACACCATGAAATCATGTTCCCGCTGTTAGCAGCAGCGATCATTGAAGAGATGGGATGATGTTATGTGCTGTAGGAGGTGGCAAGAAACTACCCTTTCGCTCATTCTCGTTCCGACCTTTGGTCAGAACTCCGAGGTAAATTCTGCCTCTGACAGAATTCAAAACCGCTCAAGGGTAATTTCCTGCCTCATTTAAAGAGACCTATCAGTTGGAGAAGATCACGGTAAAATGAAAAACCAGGAGATTGCAAGAATCTTTAATGACATTGCCGACCTGCTCGAAATAAAGGGTGAGAATCCCTTCAGGATAAGAGCTTACAGACGTGCAGCACAGAATATAGAGGGACTCGCAAAGGATGTTGCGGAAACACCAAAAGATGAACTTATGAAGATCCCAGGAATTGGACAGGACCTCGCAGGCAAGATAGAAGAATATGTCAAGACAGGGAAGCTACAGTTTTACGAAGACCTCAAAAAGGAAGTGCCAGAGGGTCTCAGCACGCTCCTTTCTGTACCGAGTCTTGGCCCAAAAACGGCAAAACTTCTTTTCGAAAAATTAAACGTAAAGGATATAGAAACCCTCGAAAGAATTGCCAGGGAACATAAGCTTATTGGCCTGCCAGGAATAAAAGAAAAGACAGAGGAAAATATACTCAAGGGTATCGAGATGCTGAAGAGGGGCTTGGAAAGGCAACCCTTGGGAAAAGTTCTTCCTATTGCAAATGATATACTCGAGCACCTGAGAAAGAAAGCCTCTGTTAAAAAACTGAGCATAGCAGGAAGCATAAGGAGATGGAAAGATACAATTAAAGACATAGACATTCTTGCCACATCAGAAAATCCTAAAGAAGTAATGAAGGCCTTTGTTCACCTGCCTCATGTCAAGGAAATACTTATGCAGGGACCAACAAAATCAAGTGTCATAATACATGAAGGACTACAGGTTGACCTGCGTGTTGTTGAAGAGGAAAGCTTTGGTGCTGCCCTTGCCTACTTCACTGGAAGCAAGGCTCATAACATACGATTGAGAGAGATGGCTGTGAAATCAGGCCTCAAGATAAATGAATACGGTATTTTCAGAGAAAAGGATGACAAGAAACTTGGAGGAAAAGAGGAAGAGGACGTATACAGGATTCTGGGTCTCCCCTATATCCCTCCGGAGATGAGAGAGGACACAGGCGAAATAGAGGCCGCACTATCTGGGAGACTGCCAAAACTCATTGCGCTTGCAGACATCAAGGGTGATCTCCACGTCCACAGTAAATTTAGTGATGGAAGCCATGATTTTGAGGAGTTGGTAGCAGAAGCCCGGAAGAGAGGATACCAGTATATAGCCATTACAGACCACTCAAAGGGTCTCGGTATCGCAAGAGGACTCACTGCAGAAAGGCTGTTGGAGGAGAAGAAACAGATCGACGCATTTAATAAAAAATTAAAGGGATTCAGGCTTCTCACTGGCATCGAGGTAGATGTCAGGAGCAACGGGAAATTGGACCTCCCTGATGATGTACTGAAAAAGATGGACATTGTTGTTGCTTCGATCCATTCAGGTTTCAAGCAGAGCAGAGAACAGCTCACAAAAAGATTGATATCTGCCATGAAAAAACCTTTTGTGTCCATTATCGCCCATCCAACTGGTAGATTAATTGGAGAAAGGGATTCCTATGATATAGACATAAATGAAGTCCTCAATAGAGCGAAAGAAACAGGTACAGCTATCGAGATAAATGCTTACCCCCTTAGACTGGATCTGAATGATGTACATGCACGGATGGCAAAGGAAAAGGGGATACCCCTGGTAATAGGCACAGATACGCATATAATCAGCCACTTCGACTATATGGCTTATGGAGTTTCTATCGCAAGGAGGGGCTGGCTTGAGAAGGAAGACATACTGAACACCTTGAGTTATGATGCTCTTATAAAGGCACTGAAGAAAAGGGTGTGACATAATAAAAGACTGAATGTTGAAAGCTGATTGTTTTTTTTCGTTTGCAAATAAGCAGAACATTTGGATAAAATTTCTAACGATGGGGACACAAATGAACATTAACATTGACTCGGGCATAGCTCTTGCGATTTTCCTGGGTATCGCGCTGGTCTTAGTGGTTATGTGGCTTGCCGTTTACAGCGCTATTCGGGAAAGGGCGAAACGTAAAAAGGCGGAGGAAGAAATCCGGAGGTCTCACCAGGAACTTGAACAGCGCTTTATCAAGCGCACTGCCCAGCTCGAAGCTACCGCCAGAAAACTCGAAGAGGAGGTCACCAAGCACAAGAGTTCGGGAGAAGAAATTCGCAAACTAGATGCAGAACTCGAACAAAACTTCATCAAATGTACATTACAACTGAAAGACACCAAAGACTACGTAGAGACTATCATGTCGACAGTGCGAGTGCCGCTGGTAGTTTTAGATGCTGAACTAAGGGTTGTTTCTGCCAACCTATCTTTTTACCAGACATTTCAGGTAACACCTGAAGAAACCGAGAAAAAGTTGCTGTATGAGTTGGGCAACCACCAGTGGGACATTCCTCCTTTGAGGAAAATGTTAGAGGAAATTCTTCTCAAGGACATCCAGTTCAATGACTTCGAGATAGAACAGGATTTTCCTACGATTGGACACAAAGTTATGTTGCTTAATGCCCGCCAGATCCTGCATAAAGAGAATCAAGCGAAGATGATTCTCCTTGCCATTGAAGATATCACCGAGCACAAGCGGTGGGAAGAAATTCTTCGAAAGAGGGATGAACGTTTTAGGCAGGTGGCTGAAAATGCCGGTGAATGGATCTGGGAAGTCGATGTAAATGGTCTCTATACGTATGCAAGTCCTGCTGTGGAGAAAATACTTGGCTATGAGCCAGAAGAAATTATCGGAATGAAGCATTTTTATGATTTTTTTGCTCCTGATATGCAGGAGGAGTTTAAGAAAATAGCCTTTGAAATTTTTGATAGAAAAGAAGCTTTTAAAAATTCCGTTAGACCAATATGTACATAGGAATAGTAACCTTATTTTTCTGGAAACAAGCGCTTCACCGGTTTTGGATGATAAAGGAAACCTTCTTGGATATCGAGGAGTAGATAAAGACATCACCGAGCGCAAGCAAGCGGAGGAGGAGATCAAAAGACTGAATGAAGACTTGAATCGTCGCGCTGTAGAACTTGAAGCTGTCAACAAAGAGATTGAGTCATTTAGCTACTCCGTCTCTCATGACCTGCGCGCACCCTTAAGGGCAATTGATGGTTTCTCCCGTATACTATTGCAAGATTACTTAGATAAACTTGATGATGAAGGCAAACGCCTTCTGAATATTATTCAAGGCAATACGCAGAGAATGGGAGAACTTATTGATGATCTTCTTGCCCTCTCGCGAATAGGTCGCAAAGATATTGAGCTATCGGATATAGATATGGATAAACTGGCAAAGGTAGTGTGCGATGAAATCAAAGCCGCTAACCATGAAAGGAAGTTACAATTTGACATTAAACCCCTTCCCCCTGCCTACGGCGATTCAGGAATGATTCACCAGGTCTTTTTTAATTTCCTGTTTAATGCCATCAAGTTTACGAAACATAGAGAGACTGCAATTATTGAAGTTGGTGGCTATGTCGATGGTTCAGAAAATGTGTACTACGTCAAAGACAACGGAGTCGGCTTTGATATGCGGTATAAAGATAAATTGTTTGGTGCTTTTCAAAGACTGCACAGTGAAAAGGAATTTGAGGGGACAGGTATTGGGCTTGCCATTGTGCAGCGCATAATTAACCGACACGGTGGAAGAATATGGGCTGAGGGAAAGGTGGATGAAGGGGCAACATTTTATTTTACATTATCAAACCAAGGTAAGCGTTCTATTGTTGAACAAAGCAATACTTGACTTTGTCTATTCTATCTCCCTACAATTATATGTAATACTTATGAGGGCTTTCACTTGCAATTATTAACTCCTTTCTCACAATATTGAAAGAAGGAGTGGATAGAATACAAAAAAATAGTCCGTTATTGGACAACCTTAATCTCGATATCCAACTCGCAGAAGAGAAGAAAGTCAGTAAAAAACAGTTAGCAAACACCCTGAACTACATAAATTTTCAAGACGGCACTATCCTCATAAATTTCAAACACCTAAAATATGACAATATTGTATCCCTCCGAGCCAAGCCACAGCCATGTCCTGGAGATACTTTAGACTGTCTCTGGGTTCAGACAACAGGACTTAGCCAAAAATTAAGTTCCTATAAATTTCTAAATTTTCTCCTCAACGATGGTCAGAAAATGTTCCTTGTTAAAGCAGATGTTAGAAGGATAAGCGAAGAAGGGATAAATTTCGATCTTCCCGAAACTTGTTATGAAGTCAGCTTCCGGAAGGTAAAAAGGCATTCATGTGAAGGCATTCAAGCGGAACTTATCCAAAATGGTGTAATATTCTATGGGTTCCTTTTGGACTTTAGTGCTATTTCCTTCAGCATAGAAATATCAACTGAACCACCCCAATCATTCCAATTTATTAATCCCGAATCCACAGTGCACATTATCTTTAGAAATGGGAAAGACATTCTTTACTCCGGGGAATGTAGGATAATCAGACAGACTTTTGGCCAGAAATCGAAGACCTTAGTATTAGAACCTATTAATGATAAGATATGCAGGTTTAAGCATAAGGAATACCGAAGTTCAAGACATAAACTATTACCTTCACCAACTATTATCTTCAGACACCCTCTCACTCAGAAGATGATTAATCTTGAAGTCGATGATCTATCAAGCACTGGTTTTTCAGTTGAAGAATATTATGATCATTCTGTACTTTTGCCCGGGATGATTATCCCGGAATTGTACATAGAAATTACAAACAATTTTAACATCTGTTGCAAGGCCCAGGCTGTCCATAGAAATATATATAAAACCGATGAGGATAAAACTTTTTCAAAATGTGGCGTGGCCATTTTAGATATGGACATTCAAGATCAAGTCAGGCTTTCGAGTCTTTTGCATCAGGTTACGAATAGAAAATCTTATGTCTGTAACATTGTGGATTTAGATGCTCTATGGAAGTTTTTCTTTGAAGTAGGCTTTGTCTATCCTGAGAAATATGCCTTTATTCATGCCAATAAAGAGAAGTTTAAAGAGACATATAGGAAGCTTTATATCCAGAGTCCTACCATAGCGAGACATTTCATATATCAAGACAAGGGTATAATTCAAGGTCATATGTCCATGGTTCGTTTTTATGAGAATACATGGTTAATTCATCACCATGCTGCCAGCAGGGCAGGGTATAGCAGGGCAGGGTTGGTTGTGCTGGATCAGGTTGGACGGTATGTAAATGAATTTCATTCTCTCAGTTCAACTCATATGAATTTCGTTATCTGTTACTTTAGGCCCGATAATAAGTTTCCAAACCGAGTTTTTGGAGGCTTTGCCAGAGATTTAAATAATCCAAAAGGATCTTCTCTTGACTCTTTTGCCTATTTTCATTTTCCAAGGACTTTTGAAAAGCAGAATTTGCAAGAATCATGGACCATTACCAAAACTCAACCCGAAGACCTCATAGAGCTACAAGGTTTTTATGAATATGAATCCGGAGGACTCATGCTCCACGCCCTGGATCTGGAGCCTGGTATGATTGACTGCGATGAACTCAACAAAGAATATCGGCGGCTTGGTTTCAAGAGAGAAAAGCATCTCTTCTCTCTTAAAAAAGATGATACTATTAAAGCAATTATCATGGTGACTCTCTCAGATCTAGGTTTAAATTTGTCTGACTTGACTAATTGTATCCATGTCATTGTCCTTGATCCTGACGATCTTACCAGTAATATACTCTACTTAAACCTCTCTCAACTATCTCATTATTTTGAGAAAAACGAGATGCCCATCCTCCTCTATCCTGTAAGCTATGCAGATACTCAATCCATATCCTATGAGAAAACTTATACCTTATGGGTTTTAAATATGCAAAATACTGATGATTACTTCAAATATATGACAAATTTATTCACACGCACCTAATTATGAAGAGAGCTGAAGACTTTCATTTTTTTTAAGAGTGCAACTATGGAACCGTCAAAATTAGATAACAGGCCTTTATACAACAGCAGGTTAATAAAGACTTACATAAAATTCATTAAAAGCAGATATAGTTATATAAATGTAGACGAATTACTAAGTCATGCCAAGATGAAGGCATATCAGGTTGAAGATGAGGGCCACTGGTTTACCCAGGAACAGGTAGACCTGTTCTACGAAGAGATAAGGAAACTAACTGGAAATAACAACATTGCCAGAGAAGCAGGCAGATATGCAGCATCGCCTGATGCAATAGGGGCGATGAGACAGTACGTCCTTGGCCTCGTCGGTCCTGCAAAAGTTTATGAGATGGCAGGAAAAGCTGCTACTTATTTCCTCAAATCAGCACGCTATGAATCGAAGAAAATAGGTCCCAACAAGGTTGAAATTACTGTTACTCCATACGAAGGGGTCAGTGAAAAACTATTCCAATGTGAAAACAGAATGGGATATTGGGAAGCTATTTCTTCGATATTTAACTATAGACTGCCTAAGGTTGAGCATCCTGAGTGCATTTTTAAAGGGGGAAAGGTCTGTCGTTATATCGTTTCTTGGCAAGAATCACGATATGCTTTCTGGAGAAAAGTAAGAAATTATGTTGCTTTATTTGTTTTCTCTCTCTGCCTTGGTTTTTACTTCACATACTCAGACATTACATCATTGATAATTTTACCCTTTTCAGCCTTACTTGTTTTATTGTTAACGCTTTATTCCAAAGACTTAGAAATACAGGAGCTTAATGTAGCTATAAACAATCTCAGGGACTCTTCTGAGCAGCTTGCAGAGCAGATTAATGTAAATTATAACAATGCTCTTTTAATAAATGAGATAGGCCTGGCCATTAGCAAATATATGGACATTGATGATATTTTAACAAGCTTTATAAAGATTTTAGAAAAAAGGCTTGATTACGACCGTGGTATGATTCTTTTAGCAAATGAGGATAGAACGAAGCTCATCTTCCGTGCGGGTTTTGGTTACACTGATGAACAGTTAAAAATTCTGGAAAATACCAGTTTTCATTTAGGCAGGCCTGAGTCGAAAGGCGTTTTTGTTGTCTCTTTTCATAAACAGAAAGCATTTTTGATAAATGATATTGACGAGATAAAAGAGGAACTTTCGCCTCGTAGTTTGGAATTTGCAAAAAAGATGGGTGCCAAAGCTTTTATCTGTTGTCCTATAGTTTATGAGGAAGAGCCATTAGGAATTCTCGCGGTTGACAATATAAAGACTAAACGACCTCTTGTCCAGAGTGACATCAACTTGCTGATGGGTGTTGCCCCTCAAATCGCTATAAGCATTCATAATGCTATGCTTACGGAAATTAAAGAACGTCAATTCAGATCAATATTGCAGGTCTTAGCAGCCAGCATCGATGCCCGTGATCCCCTGACAGCAGGACATTCTGAAAAAGTCACAGAATATGCTGTAGGAATTTGTGAAGAATTGGGAATGCCGAAAGATTACTGTGAGATGATTCGAGTAGCATCATTACTGCATGATTATGGAAAGATAGGCATCACAGATGATATCCTGAAGAAAAATACTACTCTGAGCATCGAAGAGCATGAAGAGATAAAGACCCATGTTGAAAAAACAAAGAAAATACTGGAACAGGTAAATTTTGAGGGCATTTATACGGAAGTTCCTAAAATCGTAGAATGCCATCATGAAAAAATTGATGGGAGTGGTTACCCAAAGGGTCTTAAAGGAGAAGAGATTCCCCTCGGAGCCAAGATAATTGCTGTGGCTGACTTTTTTGAGGCTATCACTTCAAAACGTCATTACAGAGAGCCGATGCCTCTTGATACAGCGTTTGAACTTTTAATGGATAAAAGCGATATACACTTTGACAGGAAGATTGTTGAGGCTTTTATGCGTTATTATAAGAAAACAGAAAAGAAAAAGTTTCTAACAACTCATTATATAGAGTAAATTACAAAAGTGGCTTACGTCCACGGCAAGAGATTAAGGGTGTGTAGGTAAACCTTTTAGGATTGGTAAAGAATTTTTTAAAATCTTTTATGAATCCTTCATATCCTTCATAATCTTCAAATTGAAAATCTATCTTTTGAGAGATAACCTCTATCTTTTTCATCCAGTTGAAGGCATCAATATCTCTTAATTCGCCAAATATCAGATGATGAGCCGCTACATCTACATCAATATCGTGATAACCGAGTCTGTAAAGGTAGGAATAAAGCTTTCTTCCGGCATAGGGATCGAAATTTGTCTTTTCTTCTAACTGTTTTATCACGGAGAAAAGGGCTTTTTCCAATTTCTGAGAAAGACCAAAATGACATAGGCTGTTATAGTCCAGATCGATAAGACATAAAATACCCCCTGGCTTTACAATATTAGACAAGTTCTTCACTAAACTAAAACTGTTAGAGAGATGGTACTCCAATACAAAACGGACCCATACAAAGTCGAACGTCCCAAGGTCATTCAGAGGTCTCCTTATATCTTTACATTTAAATTCTATCCCATTAACACCGTAATGCTCTTTAGCATATTCAATTCTTTTTCCTGAACCATCCACTCCTAATACCGTACCACTGGGTTGAACCAATTTTTGCAGTATTGACGATGTCTTGCCTGAACCACAACATATGTCAGCAACCCTCATGCCTGGCTTTATGCCAGCCCAGAAAGCCTGTTTTTTTACAACCTTTCCATCTGTTTTTATCTCCAAGCGGAAAGCTTCCTCATCACTTTCCATTAAATATTCATTTAAATATTCATTTCCCTGCATACTATCTCTTTTAATTCTTGCCAGTGCTGGTCAATAATCTTTGGAAAATTTTTAAGGAGCTCATCTTTACGAACCTTAAAGCGAAGCTGAGCTATTTTTTTAAGCTTTGAAATCTCTACGAGTAGAAACTCTTCAATTCCATAATGAGGATATATATTATTCACCCTCAATAAAAACTCACGGGCATATTTCTGAGCTTGTTCTGAATTCATAGTATAATGAGCCCATTCTGCCATATAACCCTTTATATTATATTTTTCCCGATTATTTAAACTGTAAACGGGAGAGAGAGGAGCAAACACAAAAGGAAACACCATTAATTCATTAATTGCTGGACCTTCATGGTAAAACTGATTTATTAATCTAATAGTATTTTCAATAGTCTGAGCTGTCTCTCCGGGAAATCCAATGATAAAATATAATTGGGTAGAAATACCGTTTGTGTTTAATAACTCTATAACACGCAAATAATTTTCTGGTGTATCTTTTTTATTCATCTCCTCTAAAATACTTTTATCTCCAGATTCCATGCCAATTTGTACCAATATACACCCAGAATCTTTAAGTAACCGAACATTATCTTTTGTAATGGAGCTCGCCCGGATAAAGGAGGTCCACTTTATTTCTTTTCTTAAGTCAATAATCCTCCGGCAGTACTCCTCCACATATCTCTGATTCAAAAAAAGGTTGTCATCAGTAAATCTAATCATTCTCACCTTCCCTGTGTCTATTAAAGTAGCAATCTCTCGGACAATAATATCAGGGCTTTTCAGACGAAAAGTCCGTCCCGGTGAAAAATTGCAAAATTTACATTTATAGGGACAGCCTCGAGAACCTCTCACTGGGAAAATAGAATAAAGGTATTCTTCTGGAATCGCATCCCAATGAACTAAATCTTCTGAGAAATCATTATTCTCAGGTCTTCTTGAAGTAAAAATTAGTTGTCCATTTTTATAATATGCGAGGTTAGGTATTGAATGATAATCCTGGCGATTCTTTATGGCACTAACCACGTGCCATAGTGTTTCTTCACCCTGTTCTTCCACTACAAATAGATCAATATCTTCATAATAGAACTTTTCTGAATTTAAAAAATAAAAATCCTGAGTGCAGGAATCAGTATCATAATCAGTATCTTTTATCTGATGCAAAAGATAACTATTATATACAAGTGGCCCGCCCAAGATAATCTTAATATCTGGCGCATATTGGCGAATTATATCAGTAACTTTTTTTACCGCTCTAATATTAGTTAAAAAAGTAGAAGATATAGCAACAACCTTAGGGTCTTCTTGCAGATCTTTCTCAAATTGCCTTATTTCCAGATCCAGAAAATTTATAAGTCCACAGCTAATTCCTCGCCGCGAAAGATAATTATATAAATAAATACCTGCCAAATACGGAGTGTTATAATCAGATAGATTGTTAGAAAGCGTAGAACAAAACATTTTTTTTAAATTGCCATAACTCATTACCATTCCATCTTTGGTCAGGATATAATCTTGCTTCAAGCTAAACTGACTACCGCCAGCCTTAGAGACTCCAGCAACAATTATTGCATCCATTGTTTTAATAAGAATCTGTGGTTAATATTTGATAGATCCACTTTTTTCTCTAAATCTATATATTCATTCATACCATATATAGTTTTTTTACGCAATATCCTGGTAAGCCAAATATACGCGAAACTTTAATAATAAAACTTTTTATTGACAACATGAATCGACATCTGGTTATATAGCTGAATTTAACATTTTATACATAGGAGGTTACATGAGGCAAAAAAGTTTGCAGAAGGGGTTGTCAGTCTTAATAGTTGCTTTTTGTATCTTTTGTACATTCTCTAATACCTATGGTTCAGGTTTTGCAATCTATACACAGGGTGCATCAACCTTAGGCCAAGGAGCTGCTACGATTGCACATACTGATGACCCATCAGCTATTTTTTGGAATCCTGCATTGATTAATAAGCTCGCAGGTACGCAGATACAACTTGGAACGACTTTAATCTTTCCTTCACGTAAGTTTGAAAGCGATTTAACAGGAGAGACCTTTAAAACAGAACCTGATATGTTTTATCCATCAACTTTTTTTGTAACTCATAAGTTCAATGAAAAAATCAGCGCAGGGTTAGGTGTTTTTAATCCTTTTGGTTTAGCAACAAAATGGCCTGATGATTGGGAAGGAAGGTACATAGCAACCAACTCAGAGATGCGCACCTACAATATCAATCCTGTTGTTTCATATCAGATAATACCTCAACTCTCCTTTGCAGCAGGTTTGGATTTCCTTTTGCTTGACGCAACATTAGAGAAGAAAATAAACCTGTTATCCTTTGGGTTCTCCGATGCCAACCAAAAATTCAAGGGTAACGGAAATGGGGTCGGATTTAATTTTGGAATTCTCCTTGAACCTCATAAAGATATTTCTATTGGTGCCTCATACCGAAGCGAAATCAAAGTTGATATTGATGGTGATACTACTTTCGATCTTCCTGCCCCTTCTCTGAGATTAATATTTCCAGATACACCTGGTAACACAGACATCACTCTTCCTCAACAGGTTCATGTAGGAATTTACTATAAAGGTTTTGATCCACTGACCTTTGAAGTTGCTTTGAGATGGGAAGGCTGGTCATCGTATGACCAATTAAAGATAAAACTTGATAAGCCAGTTGGATTGCCTAGTAGCACTACATTTGTTACAGAAAAAAACTGGGAAGATACTTACTCTGCGAGTCTTGGAGCTAAATACCAGCTCAACAACTCGATTGCATTACTTGCTGGCTACTTATATGGAGGGAACCCAATACCTGATAAAACATTTGAACCAGCTATCCCTGACGCCAATACCCACCTTTTCACTATTGGAACAACAATGAAACAGAAGAATTTTAAAGTTGACGTAGCATATGGTTATCAAATGTTACAGAAAAGAAAGAAAGACAATTCTATTACTGATCCTGTTAGTGGGTTGACTGCTTTTAGTGCCAACGGTGAATATAAATCGCATCTTCATATGGTTGGTGTTAGTCTGACATATATATTCTAAAATGAAGAACCTTGCAGCAAGACAGGCTGTCCGACAATGCGATTTGGGTTCTTTGTCATTCTGAACTCGTTTCAGAATCTCTTAGTTTTCAATGGCTTATATTTCCATGAGATCCCGAAATAAATTCGGGATGACAATTGTCGGACAACCAGCAAGGCTACAGGGAACATTAAGTTAAAAGCTTAAACCGAGATCACCAGATATACTCCTTCAAGAGATATCAACACTTTTTATCTCATTGTTGAATAGATTGCAAACAACAGTTCTGTCTTTACCCGTAGACTTCGCCTTATAGAGAGCTACATCCACACTTTCTATCAGCTCGTCGATACTTCTGCCATCCTGAGGAAAAGATGCAATACCGATACTCACTGTTATGCTGGGACGGAGAAATTTTTTATATCTGTTCATGAGGGACGCTTTAATGTTTTCTCTTATCCTTTCAGCAACCACAAATGCCTCTTCTTTATCTGTCTGGGGCATGAGAATGCCGAATTCTTCCCCTCCGAATCTGGATAAAATATCATATACTCTTATACACTCGCGCGCTATTCTGGCAATCTCCTTTAAAACATTATCTCCTGCAAGGTGTCCTTCTGCATCGTTGAAGAGTCTAAAATCATCGATATCTGCTATTGCGAAAGAAAAGATATCCTCATAACGTCCTGAGCGATGAATTTCCTCTATAAAACGCTTCCGGAAATGTTTCCGGTCAATAAGCCCTGTCAGCGGATCAGTAATAGAAAGCTCCTTCATCTGCTCCGCCAAAGTGTGATAATCGGATATTTTTAAGGCAATTGAGGTATGGGATGCAAAATGGTTCATCAAATGAAAATCCCGTTCTGCAAACTCCTGTCCTGTTATTTTGTCTGCGATATTGAGAACTCCTATTGTCTCAGAACCAAATGTGAGTGGCACACTCATAAAAGAACCTGTTTTATAATGGCTTTTAGGTTTGATACCAGATAATTCTAATTTTTCTATATCTTGCGAAAAAAAGGGGTTGCCATCCATGAACACTTTTCCTGCGATCCCCTCGCCTTTCTTTATCTTCATGTCCTGCACAAGCCACCTGTTGATACCCTTTACGGTCTTCACGACAAGGCTGTCATCCTCAGGCAACATAAGGGATCCCTTTTCTGCCTTTGAAAGTTCCATGGCTTTGTACAAAATTGTTTCACAAAGGGCTTCATGGTTGTGAAGGTGAGGGATGAGTTTTGTTACCGCTATATTTAAAACGTCCATGTCAGTCACACATTGATCATATGCGTTTTGAACAGCGAGGTTCTCAAGGACAAGAGTCACAAGTTTGCAGAACTCTAAAATACTATGAGATTCATCTCTTGAAATATTGGAATTATAGAGGACTACCAAACCGCAAACGTCACCCTTGCGAGAAAGGGGGAAAACGTGTATTGACGTTATGTCACCTGAAAAACCGAGCCTCAGGATTTTTACAACATCATTCGTGAACACTGGTATGAACTCTTTTATAGAGAGAGAAATCAGCGGATGGTTGTCTTCCAGACAGAGATGCTTTACGTCATTCCTCAACCTCCCTGATGCCATAAGGGTCTTAAAAACATTTTTTTCCTTTACCATGATAGAAACGGTGTCCACATCGAAAAGCAACAGGATTGTATCCAGTACGAGGGAATAGACTTTTTCTGTCGAAGCAGGCAATTGAATGCTTGACAGGACATCTGTGATGGTGTCAGTCAACTTATAGCTTTTATAGTTCATATTCTTTTCATAGTTACTCCTTAGGAACGTTTCAAGCAGGTATTGTATATGGAGTGCCATTTTATGAACAGTTTGGTAATCTTCTCTCTTCATTGTCTCAAGCCATGATTCAGGATGCCATGTAGAAAGGTCAGAAAGCTCTCCATTTATAATCAAAAAATCCTCACATTCAGTCCTTGCAAGGCAAAATGCATTGCTGACAAAAACAACTTTGAAGTTGTTGGCATGAGCAGGAATAAAAAGGTGGTACCCCTTGGCATGCCCTTTAAATAAAAAGGGATCCTTTCTCATGACCGCCTTTACAACCCCATCACGAATAAATGCTTCATGCTCCTCACTCTCCGAGGTATGCGATTTTCTGTAAGCAGTCAACCTTTCTTCACTCTTTGAAGGCATCAATAAAACGCCATTCCTATCATAGATTGCAAAGGATAGGTCAGTTATCACTGAAAGGAAATCCAGAATATAAGACAATAATTGCGTATCGATAAGTTTAATGAGAGGCATTCAGTTTTTCAAAGTAATATCCCCTAGGAATCTGAGGGTCTATCACAAAAAGTATTAAGATTCAAATCTACCACTGGGCTGTCTTTTCAAAATCCATACAAAAATACCGTTAAGCTTTGGAGAACTCCCTACATCTCAAAATAAGTTTCAAAAAATGTATATCTCAAAAAGGGGCATAGACAATCATCTCTCTGAGAACTGAGATAACAGACACCTCAAAGAGCAATGAAATCAGCATACCAAATCTATTTAGCTTGTTACCCCTGTCAACCTTTTTAACTCTTGTAATCTGTCATTTGTTTCTCTATTCAACTTCTTGATCGCCTCCAATCTCTCGCCCATTTCCATAAGAAGATAACTGACTGAGGTACTCTTTACCTCCTCCAGTAATCCATGTTTTGATACGACATTAAACACATCAAAAAAGGTTTCTACACATGCTATGTGCTTGTTCATCTCATTATACCGATCCATGTCTTCCATTTTTTCCTCCTTCGTTTCAAGAATATTTTCGATTATATCGTAATGTCTCCTTAATGTTTTTTCGGATTGGACAAATTAATTTACTTTGACTACGAATCAAAAATCAAGACATTTCTGTTTATCCACGTGTAACATTCTTAATGGTTTGTTTTTCATATCTCACTTACCCTTTTTCACAACAATTTTCGAATGAGGCTTCATATGTCCCTCAACCCACCCTTACGTTTCTGGTTCTTCGAGTTCATTGGAACGGAAGGCTTATTGTCAGGACGCCGAAAGAGTTTACAAAAAGTCATAGTGATTCTTATCACAGAAAAAGAGGGGTCTACGTGAAAAAATTATTGGACAAATGCGAGGAAATTTGTAATAATTTCGTGTGAGATGAGATGAAAAGGGAAATATTCATTTACGAAGATGACAGAGAAGTTCTGAAATTCCTGAAGTCCTTCTTTAGAGGAAGGAATGATTATACAGCCCGCTTTATCAATAAAAAAGATGAAGAGGGCTTAAAGAGGGAATTGGAAAAGAAAAAACCTGCTGCCCTTATTATTGGTAGCCCCAATGCCCTTGAGTGCATAAAGCCTTCAGAGAGTGAATTTCCTATAATAGTCTTGATATCACCCGGTAATACCATTAACGGGATTCGTTCTGTCGTCAAATCAGGTGTGGAGTATTATTTACTTGCTCCTTTTTATAAGGAAGACCTTGAAGACAGACTAAGGGTTGCGATAAAGAGAAAGAGCTGGTTAGAGACCCTCCATAAGGAAAATAAAGATCTCGAGGCCCTTATCGAACTTACACACTTTATTACATCAACCCTCGACCCGAGAAAGGCACTCTATCTCGTAGTGAAAAAATTATCAGAGATAATACATGTCACGAGATGTTCAATAATCAGCATAGATGCTAAAGATAAGAGATACGCAAATGTCGTCTCAACCTTTGAAGATCCTAACATCACAAATATCAGGCTTGATCTCCAGAAATATCCTGAGATAAGGAAAGCCTTATCCCTTAAAAAATCAGTACTGGTAAAAGATGCACTGAAAGACCCAATGATGGAAGAGGTAAAGGATATCATAGAGCCTATGGGCATTCGTTCTATTATGGTGATACCGATAATCTTCCATGATGAGGTAATAGGTACGTTATTGCTGAATATAGCGAAGGCAGAACGAACCTTTACAGAAAGGGAGAGAAAGCTCTGTACGGCTATTGCCAGTGCATCAGCGAACACCCTTTACAATGCCTTCCTGTATGACAACCTTGCAAGAGAAAAGAGAGATCTCGAAAGGCTTGCGATAACTGACTACCTGACAGGAATCTACAATGTGAGATATTTCTATAACAGACTTGATGAGGAATTCAGCAGGGCTGAAAGGCACAGGATACCTTTATGTTGCATGATGTTCGATATCGACAATTTCAAAAAAATAAATGATACGTATGGTCACAGAGTCGGAGACATAATCCTCAGAGAATTTGCACAACTCGTGAGGGACCACACAAGGAAATCTGATATCTTTGCAAGATATGGTGGTGAAGAGTTCATCATGCTCCTACCTCAGACATCTCTATCTGGCTCTGTAGCGGAGGCAGAACGGTTAAGTAAGATAGTAAGGAAATATCAGTTTTATGCCCTCAAGGATGGGGAAAAAATTACCGTGAGTGTGGGAATAGCCTGCAGTTCTGATACAAGGATCAAAAACCCTGATAACATTATTACTTTTTCTGACGACGCCCTCTTTACTGCTAAGAAAAAGGGGCGAGATCAGATTGCCATATATCCTTCCCTGTAAAGAAAATCCATCTCCGATTCACCTTACAATCTGAAAGGGTTCAAGGATTCGTGGGTTCGAGTTTTTTTTATAAAGTATTCACTTGAATCTTGATCCCTTGAATCCTTTCTATCAGTCCTCGAGAGGAAAACCGTAAATAACACCTGGTTCGCATCACGTTTCTCCCATTCTATCTGTTAAAATACATTGTGGACGTCATTACCTCTCACATCAATGCTGATTTTGATTCTCTCGCCTCGATGGTGGCTGCCAATAAACTGTACCCTGGAGCAAAGATGGTCTTTCCAGGTTCTCAGGAAAAAAAACTGAGAGATTTCATGGAGGCTTTTCACCCTGTAGAGATAAAGCGGATAAAGGACATTGACCTTTCAAAGGTTACACGGCTCATTATTGTGGACACAAAAATACCGAGTAGGATAGGTCCTTTTGCAGAACTACTTTCTCAGAAAGGGATAAAGATACACATCTATGATCACCATCCATTCAATGAAGGCGATATACGGGGAGATGTCGAGAAGATCGAAAATGTCGGGGCTACAGCAACCATCTTTACAGAGATGCTGAAAACCAGAAAAATACATCTGACGCCAATGGAGGCCACGATACTCGCCTTAGGCATATATGAAGAGACAGGGTGTCTGCTTTTTCCTTCTACGACAGAGAGAGACGTACTTGCTGTTTCATATCTTCTAAGAAGGGGGGCAAACCTTAATATTGTCTCGAGCTTTTTAAAAATGGAATTGAGTATGGAAGAGCTTGACCTCCTGAATGAACTTGTACAGTCATCAAAAGAGATGGTTATAGGAGGGATAAGAATAAAGGTAGCAAAGGCATCTCGTGAAAGCTACCTCGGAGATGCAGCCTACTTTGCCCACAGACTAATGGATATCGAAGACATTGATGCTGTGGTGTTACTGCTGAGCTTGGAAGGAAAGATATTGATGGTCGCAAGGAGCAAGGTTCCAGAGCTCGATGTATCAAAGGTGATGAAAGAATTTGGAGGCGGGGGCCATCCTACTGCAGCCTCTGCCACAATTAAAGAAGCATCCATAGAAGTTCTTGAGGACAGATTGACAGAGTTACTCCGAAATACGGTAAAGCCCTTCAAAGTTGCCTCTGATGTCATGACGAGTCATGTTATCACTATCCAGGGAGACACCTCTATCAAAGATGCAGAGGCAATGATGACTCGTTATGGTGTCAACGTCCTGCCAGTCTTGAAGGAAGAAGGGTATACCGGCCTTATATCGCGAGAGATCGTGGAGAAGGCCCTTTTCCATGGTTTTGGAAAAAGCAGGTCAATCGATTTTACCACAACAGATGCCATAACCGTTAGCCCAAACGCTCCGATCAGAGAGATAGAGACTTTAATGATAGAACAAAACCAGAGGTTTATGCCTGTTTTAGAGGATGGCAAGATCATCGGTGCAATCACAAGGACAGACTTGCTGAGGACCCTTTATGAGGAGTTCCTCAGGCGCAGGAAGATAGAAAAAACAGCGATAAAAGAAAAACCATCTATGGGGAGAAGCCTTTCTTCTTTACTGAAGGATAGGTTTCCTTCAGAGATTTACAATATTTTTAAACTTTCTGGTGAGGTTGCAGAGGAAGCAGGTTTTAATGCCTATCTCGTTGGAGGAACAGTAAGGGATCTTTTGAGGGGCGAGGAAAATCTTGATATAGATATTGTCATTGAGGGTGAAGGGATTCCCTTTGCAAAGGCATTAGGTGAACGACTGGGTGCACGGGTAAAAACACACCAGAGGTTTAATACTGCCCAGGTAATTACGGATAAAGTAAAGCTCGATATTGCAACAGCCAGAACTGAATACTATGAGTCACCCGCAGCCCTTCCAAAGGTCGAGACTTCATCAATCAAGAAAGACCTATACAGGAGAGACTTTACCATCAACACCTTAGCAATAAAATTAAATCCAAAGGACTTCGGGCTCCTGATAGATTTTTTTGGTGGTCAGCGTGATTTACGAGAAAAATCGGTCAGGGTCCTCCATAACCTGAGTTTTATTGAAGATCCGACAAGGGCGTTCAGGGCAATCAGGTTTTCTGAAAGGTTCGGGTTTCGAATCAGTAAACATACAGAGAATCTTATAAAATCAACAATAAAGATGAACCTCTTTGAAAGGCTCTCAGGACCGAGATTGTATGAAGAACTCCTGCTCCTGTTTCAAGAGACCGAACCGAGCAGGACACTCAAGAGACTTTCAGATCTCGGCCTCTCAAAGGTTATATACCCAAACCTCATATTCAATGAGGAACTTGAGACAACCATGAAATCAATGCATGAGACCCTCTCATGGTTTAATCTGCTTTTCCTCGAAGAAAAGACCGACAGGGGAATTTTGTATCTCATGGCCACGTTGTCAGGATTGAAGGATGAAGAGGTGAAGGCCACCATAGAAAGATT
Source organism: Nitrospirota bacterium (assembly GCA_963826355.1). Taxonomy (GTDB): domain Bacteria; phylum Nitrospirota; class Thermodesulfovibrionia; order Thermodesulfovibrionales; family SM23-35; genus DASPRG01. The sequence goes on from CAWGWX010000024.1 coordinate 60,116, forward strand.
ATCACCACCCCCAAAGATCAAGGATATGATTATCAAGGGGATACCGCATGCGAGGGAAGTTCTGAAAAGACTACCCCTTGATGATCCTGTGGAAACATATAACCTCCTGAGCAAACTCAAGCTCGAAACAATTCTACTATCGATGGCAATCAGCAAGGATAGGCAGAAACAGAAGGTAATATCTCATTATCTGACAGAGTTACGGAAAGTGAAAACAACACTCAAGGGAGAAGACCTGAAAAATATGGGTGTTAGGCCTGGGCCTATCTATTCGAGAATTCTTAAAGAACTCCTCGAAGAAAGACTGAGAGGACATCTCAAGTCGCGGGAAGACGAGGAGAGATTCGTAAGGGTTCTTGCAACAAAGCCTGCAGAAAAATAATCCCTCTCCCTTATTTCTTAAGAGATTTTCCAATCCTTCTTTCTATCGACCTTACCTTCTCCTCTATTCTGTTTGGCTTTCCCTTCCTGTCGTCGATGATGATCGTTGTAAGTACCCTCTCACCAGTTTTCATGACAGCCCTATGGCATTTTTTTATAAGCTTCATGATTTCATCCCATTCACCTTCGATAACAGTGCCCATAGGATTAACCTTATAAGGAAGCCCGCTTGCATCAATTATCTTTAATACTTCAGCAAGCTTGTCACCGATACTGCTGCCAATACCAATAGGAATAACGCTGAGCTCGATGAGCATAACCCTTCCTTTCTTCATTATTCTAAATTGTGTTTATACGATACGGTTAGCAAAAAGGTATAGACAAGAAAAGGGGCTTTATGCCCCTTTTCCTTATTCTTAAGATAAATTACACAAAGTTTATCGTACTGCGTCTTTAAGTGCCTTGCCAGATGTAAACTTCGGTACCTTTGCAGCAGGTATTGTGATAACATCGCCGGTCCTGGGATTACGGCCTTTCCTGGATTTCCTTTTCACAACTAAGAAAGTCCCAAATCCAACGAGGGTAACCTTTTGTCCTTTCTTTAAGGCTACCTTTATGGAGTTTAACGTAGTATCCAGCGCCTTCGAGGCATCTACCTTACTTAATCCTACGCCTGAGGCAACCTTGTCGATGAGCTCTGCTTTTGTCATTCCTATTCCCCCCTTTCATATACAAGTTTTTAAGAAGTTGAGATTAACAGTATCAAGAAGAAATCCTTTTGTCAAGCCAAAAATTTAATCTCCCTATAGAAAAGTTTATGCCAGTTTATGGTTTACTCTGGTATCCAATGAAAAATGGATATTTATGAAATCTTCCTTTCTTAAAAAGAAAGAGTAAACATCTCTATTCTTTCTCTGATCTCTCAAAGTCCCTATACCATTCTCATGCAATTCGAAAAGAAGGAATAAAGAGTTCTCAATATATAGTTATCCCACTCTATCTGACATACAGTATATAGGATTTGCAATTTTTTTCTTGACATTCGTTTTTTCTCTCTACTATATTGTGGAGGAAAGTGGTAGAAAGTGGAGGGAAATTTTGCCGTCTTTCTCCGGAAAATACTACTATAGTGTAGACCTAAAAGGAAGAATTATCATTCCAGCTCCTTTCAGAGAAATCATTACAAGTAATTATAGCACAAAACTTTATATTACAAACGCTCCCTTTGATCGCTGTCTTTATATCTATCCTCTCGAAGAGTGGAACAGACTTCAGGAACAAGTGCGGCAAAAACCAAGATCCGATGAAGCTGTCAGATTTTTTATGAGAAGGGTTATTGCCTCTGCCGTTGAGGTAGAGATGGATAAACAGGGTAGGATCCTCATCCCAGCGGCGCATAGAGAAGATGCAAACATAAATAGTGATGTTGCTATCGTGGGTCAGATAGAGAGGATTGAGCTCTGGGACAGAAATGAATGGGATAAACTTTCTGATCCAAGAGCGATAGACAGGAAATCTGTCGAAGAGAGACTGACAGCCTACGGCATTTAGAGACAAGAACGGAGATTGACTGTGGAGATTGTTCATCTCCCGGTTATGGTGAAAGAGGCAATTAAGGTTCTTAACCCGATACCGGGGGGAATATATATGGATGCAACGATTGGGCCCGGGGGACACTCAGAAGAGATATTAAAGCTGATCGGCTCAGAGGGCAAGCTCATAGGCATTGATCGGGACGATGAGGCTTTGAGAGTAGCTCAAAAGAGATTGCTCAATGAAAGGGTGATTCTCAAGAAAGGGAATTTTTCAGATATGGAAAACCTGCTCCATAGGGATGGAATCTCAGAAGTCGACGGTATTCTTTTCGACCTCGGTGTTTCCATGATACAGATGAAAGATCCTGAAAGGGGATTGAGTTTCAACTCTGATAAACGTCTGGACATGAGAATGGATAGGGAACAAGATTTATCTGCATGGGATATCGTGAACAGATATCCTGAGAAGGAACTTGAGAAAATACTCCGAGAATTCGGCGAAGAACGTTTATCGAGAAAGATATCAGAGGCGATAGTCAGAAAGAGGAGGATAAAACCAATTGATACCTGTTCTGAACTTTCAGGGATTGTAGAAAGATTGTACAGGAGAAGAGGAAGAGTTCATCCTGCAACAAAGACATTCCAAGCATTACGGATAGAGGTAAATAATGAGCTTGACGAACTGAGGAGAGGGCTTGATTCTTCTTTAAGGCTTCTGAAAAAGGGTGGAAGGTTGTGCACTATCTCCTACCATTCACTCGAAGACAGGATAGTAAAACATTTTATGGCCCAGAGTTCAAAAAGGGGATTACTCAGGGTGATGACAAAAAAACCTATGACCCCAGGATCTGAAGAATTCAGAACAAATCCTTCTTCAAGGAGTGCGAAACTCAGGGCAGCGGAGAAGATATGATTCGATTAGGTAGAAAGAAAAGCATGATGTCTCTTATTATTAAGCCCTTGTGTATTGCTCTTTTACTTGCTGGTCAGTTCAGTCTTATATGGCTCAAGTCAAATGTTCTTACCTTGGAATACAAAATCGGTCTCCTTGAAAAGATGAAAGCTGAGCATATTAAAGAGAGAAGGTTACTGCTTGCTGATAAGGCAGGCCTTCAATCTCTGGAAAAACTGGAAGCATCCTCAATGGAAAACGATGGCTTTGTCTTCCCTGACAGGGTCAGGGTAATCCATATAAAGAGACAGAGGGGGGCCCTACCCCATAAAGCGTCTCTCGAGAAGAGACAATTGGCTGGACCCTAATTGTGGTGAGGTGAAAGGCTTTGAATAAAAAACGGTGGGTCATCTTGAATACGATAATCATTTTTAGTTTTTTTGCATTATTTTTGCGTTTAACAGATTTAATGATCCTCAACCACAAGTTGCTTTCAGAGAAGGCTAAACAGCAACATATAAAGGTTGAAGACATACAGGTGAGAAGGGGAATAATATTTGATAGAGAGGGAAGGCAACTCGCATTGAACCTCGAACTGGAATCTCTCTATTGTGAACCTGAGAACTTTCACCTTGATAACGAGAACATAAGGAAACTCTCTTTTGCTCTGTCAAAGGAACCAGAGGTTATTCTCACGAAGATACCAGAAGAGGGGAAATTTGTGTGGATTGAAAGAAAACTTGAGCCTGATATTGCAGAGAGGATAAAAGACCTTAATATTAAAGGTCTGGGTTTTATGAATGAGGCAAAAAGGGTTTATCCGAAAGGAAAACTTGCTTCACACATAGTTGGCTCTGTTGGAGTTGATAACCAGGCACTCGAAGGGATCGAACTCCAATTTGACCGGTATCTGAAAACAAGGGGTGGAAAGGTATTCTCTGAAAGAGATGCAGGTGGAAGAACACTTTCATCAGGAGTAAATAAAGAAGCAAAGGGCAATAATATTGTACTCACCATCGATGAAGGGCTTCAGGGTATTGTAGAGAAGGAGATAGAGAAGGCAATGGTGAAATGGAGGGCTGCTGCAGCATCAGCCATTATGATGGATCCTTTTACCGGCGAGATCCTTGCCCTCGCTAACATGCCCTCGTATGACCCTAACAACACGGGAAAGGCTAAAGATTTCGAGAAGAGAAACAGGGCTATAACTGATTGCTATGAACCTGGTTCTACATTCAAAATTGCTGTTGGTATCGGAGCACTTGAGGAAAACATAGCAACACCGCATTCACTCTTTGATGTCAGCAAAGGAGCCATTGAGGTTGGAAGAAAAACTATTCACGATGTTCACAGACATGGGGTACTGACATTTAAAGAGGTTATCCAGAAGTCCTCCAATGTAGGTGCTATTATGATTGGCATGAAGCTCGGAAAGGAGAGGATATATAAATACGCAAAACTGTTAGGGGTTGGTGAAAAAACAGGGGTAGACTTACCAGGTGAGGTCTCTGGCTGGATACATCCACCCGAGCAATGGTCAGGGACATCCATTGGCGCAATACCAATTGGTCAAGAAGTTGCAGTAACACCACTTCAGATACTACGAGCCTACTCTGCAATTGCAAATGGAGGATTCCTCGTAAGACCTCATGTCGTATCTGAAATAATCTCTCCCGAAGGCCAGACGCTTTTTTCGTCCATAGATAATGAAAGGAAACGCATACTTTCTTCAAAGACTGCCGAGATATTTAGAGAAATTCTCAAGAGTGTAGTAGAAGGAGGGACTGGCGAAAAAGCTTCCATTGAGGGAGATGAGGTTGCAGGCAAGACAGGGACAGCCCAGATGATAGATCCGAAGACAAAAAGATATTCGAGAGAAAAATATGTCAGCTCCTTTATTGGGTTTGTACCTGCTGATAAACCGAGGTTTGCACTCATAGTTGTTGTTTATGAACCCAAAGGCCAGATTTACGGAGGGGTAGTAGCTTCACCTGTTTTCAGGGATATTGCAAACCAAGCTCTATCATATCTCAATATACCGAGGCGGGATGTCCCTTACGAAACCACTTTACTGGTAGCGAAATGATCTTGAAAGAACTTCTTCAAGGCTGTGATTCTGTAAACAACTCTCTGTCACCGGATAGAGATGTCAAGGGTGTGGCTTATGATTCACGGAGGGTAAAAGAGGGCTATCTGTTTGTAGCGATAAAGGGTGAAAGGTATGATGGACATGATTTTATCACAGAGGCGATCAAAAAAGGGGCGATCGCAGTAATGGGGGAGAGAGATTTGAGAGATATAGAGAGTGCTTACATCCGCGTCAAAGATAGCAGAAGAGCCCTTGCTTGCATTGCTCATAATTTTTACGGAATGTCATCAGAAAATCTTTTCCTCATCGGTGTAACAGGTACAAACGGGAAGACGACGACAACGTATATCCTCAAGTCCATACTCGAATCCTGGGGAAAGGACGTTGGCCTGATTGGCACGATACACTACATGGTAAAAGACAAGACCTATCCTGCACCTTTCACAACGCCTGAATCTTTAGAGTTCCATGGTCTGTTAAAAGATATGCTCTCCTCCGGTTGCACCCATGTTATTTCAGAGGTCTCCTCCCATGCCCTTGAACAGCACAGGGTGGATGGGGCTGTTTTCAAGGTTGCTGTTTTCACCAATCTCACGAGAGACCATCTGGACTTTCATAAAACTATGGAAAGTTATTTCAGGGCAAAGGAGAGATTATTCAGGGAGCTCCTCGACAAGGATGGAACCTCTGTAATAAATCTGGATGACTCCTATGGGAAGAGATTAACTTCAGAGCTTGGGTCTGTCTCAGTCGGACAAGACTCAGAACCAAGCAGGATATTGACATACGGGCTTGAGGATGGAGCAGATATCGTCGCGAGGGAAATGAATCCATCCCCTGAGGGACTGAGATTTAAGATATCTTTCCGCGGCAGGAGTTACGATGTCTCATCCCCTTTGATAGGTCTGCCCAATGTATACAACATCATGTCTGCAGCTGGCGTATCAATCTCCCTGGGAGTCCCGTGGCAGATAATCCTTGAAGGCATAAGAAAGACAGGTAGTGTTACGGGAAGGTTCGAAAAGGTTGATCTTGGTCAGAACTTCCTTTGCCTTATTGATTATGCCCACACAGAGGATGCTCTTGAGAGGCTGATATGTACAGCAAGGGAACTTGTCAAAAACTCATCACACATTACGCATTGCACATCACCCCGCATTATCACCGTCTTTGGATGTGGGGGAGACAGAGACCGTGGTAAGAGGCCAAAGATGGGTGCAGTAGCAACAAAGCTCAGTGACCTTGTTATTCTGACTTCTGATAATCCTCGGTCAGAAGAACCATCCGATATCATCAGAGAGATCGAAGATGGCGCTGTAAGAAGAAACTACATGAAAGAGCCCAATAGAAGAGAAGCAATTAGAAAGGCAGTAGATTTAGCATGTGATAGAGATATCATCCTCATTGCAGGCAAGGGTCATGAGGATTACCAAGAAATCAAAGGTATGCGGTATCGATTGAATGATAGAGAAATTCTCGAGGAGGCGATTAAAGATAAATTACGAATTCAGGGAGTGAATGAGCATTGTGGATGCTCGGAAATAAGATTAAAGGGGTTTTGAAAATCGAAGATATCATTGCAGCAACAGGGGGGAAGGTTATCTGTGACAATGCTCATACCTTCACCGGTGTGTCAATAGATTCAAGGTCGATACAAGAAGGCGAGTTATTCATTGCCCTCAAAGGTAAGAGATTTGACGGGCACGATTTTCTTCAAGAGGCATTACGGATAGGAAGCGGCGCTCTTGTAACATTTCCTCCTGCGGAACTGATAGAGGGAAAAACCATCATCTCTGTGGAGGACACACTCAAGGCCCTTCAGGGGATGGCTCATTATATGCGCTTGAAAAGAGCCATTCCTGTCATTGGCATCACAGGATCGAATGGCAAGACAACCACAAAAGAACTCATAGCATCGATCTTGAGCTCTACATACAGGGTACTGAAAAATACAGGTAATCTGAATAATCATATCGGGCTTCCCCTGACTTTAACAGGGATAAATGAAAAGGATGAGGCTGCTGTTTTAGAGATGGGTGCAAGTGTACCGGGTGACATAAAGGAGTTATGCGAAATAGCAATGCCAGATTATGGTGTTATAACAAATATCAGTCCATCCCACCTCGAGGGTTTTAAGGATATGGAGACCCTGAGGAGGACAAAACTTGAAATTCTGAATTACATTCGTGTGGCTGTTGTGAACGCTGATGATTCCTTCTTGATGGAAGGTATTCAAGACTCAGGGTTCAAAGGGAGAATAGTCAGATACGGGATAGACAATGATGCCGAAATCTATGCAACGGATATCAGACTTCATGAAAAGGGTTCTACCTTTCTCTTACACAGCGGCAAGAACAAATCTGTAGAAGTACATCCGAAAATATCAGGGAGATTTAATATTTATAATCTCCTAGCAGCCGTCTCAGTTGGTCATCTCTTTCATATTGAACTGAGGGATATAAAGAATGTGATAGATTCTTTTAGTAGCATACCGATGAGATTCGAGATTAAAGAACTCAAGGGCCTTCAAATTATCAGTGATGTATATAACGCAAACCCGGCTTCTATGGAGGAGGCCATAAAAGAGCTTGTCAGGCTCAAGAAGAAAAGGGCTATTGCTGTTTTGGGAGATATGCTGGAACTCGGCTCTTATGGATATGAGGCCCATAGAAGACTCGTCAGGTGGATGTCAGAACTGCCGATTGACATCTTTGTGGCAATAGGGCCCTTGATGTCTTCTGCGGCATCAGAATTCTCAGGAAAAGTCTATGCATTTCAGAATTCTCTTGAGGCAAGGGAAACGATTAAGGGTATCTGCAAAGAAGGAGATTCCCTTCTGATAAAAGGTTCAAGGGGTATGAGTATGGAAAGGGTTCTGGAGACAGAATAAAATGTTATATAGCCTTCTATACAATTTACATGACTGGTTTTCGCCTCTGAATGTCTTCAGGTACATTACCTTCAGGACCTCCCTCGCAGTGCTTACGGCACTATTGTTTTCCCTTCTCTTGGGACCATGGATTATAGGAAGAATGAAGAAATTCAGTATGACCCAGCAGATTCGGGATGACGGTCCAAAAACCCATATAAACAAGGCAGGCACTCCTACAATGGGCGGGGTCCTCATCATTCTGTGTATACTCCTTTCGATTTTTCTGTGGGGAGACCTGAAAAATATGTATGTCTGGGTCATGATTATCTCCCTTGCAGGTTTTGGACTAATCGGTTTTCTCGACGATTATCTCAAGATCATAAGGAAAAATCACAAGGGTCTCCGGGCCTTTTACAAGTTCGGCAACCAGATAGTCCTTGCCCTCTTAATCGGCATCTTCCTCTACATGAATCCAAAGGACCCATATGCAGATATCTTAAGCGTTCCCTTTTTTAAGAAATGGCTCTTTGACCTCAGCTTGTTCTATATACCATTCTCAGCAATTGTGATTGTAGGCTCATCCAATGCAGTTAACCTCACAGACGGTATCGATGGACTTGCAATAGGTCTTGTTGCCATTGCCGTCCTTGCCACAGGTGTACTCGTCTACATATCAGGACATAAGGGATTAGCCCAGTACCTTCAGGTCCTCTATCTCCCCGGCACTGGAGAGTTAACCGTTATTTGTGGTGCCATATTTGGTGCTTCCCTTGGGTTTCTTTGGTATAACTCTTATCCAGCTGATATTTTCATGGGTGATGTGGGTTCTCTCGGGCTCGGGGGTTCCCTCGGTACCCTCGCAGTAATAACAAAGCATGAGATAGTCCTTGCAGTAGTAGGAGGAATCTTTGTTATAGAAACAATCTCTGTCATGCTGCAGGTACTATCCTTTAAGCTCACAGGTAAAAGGGTGTTTAAAATGGCACCTATCCATCACCACTTTGAATTAAAAGGGTGGCCTGAACCAAAAGTCATTGTAAGGTTCTGGATAATAGGAATGATGCTGGCTTTATTAAGTCTGGCAACACTAAAGGTGAGGTGATATGAAAAAACAGTTCCGAGGTGAAAGTCCTAAGTTTAAAGGTAATCAAAGAAATTTTTTATTTTTATTTTCCTTTGTTGTTTCACTTTTCACTTTTCACTTTTCACTTTTCACTGTCGTACATGCTGATGAGTTTAATTCCCGGGCAGCAGTCGTGATGGAGGCATCAACAGAAAGGATCCTTTATGCAAAGAATCCGAATCTCAGGCTTCCTCCGGCAAGTACAACAAAGTTGATGACAGCAATTGTAGCCATAGAAGAGAAAAATCTTTCGGATATTGTAAGGATAAGCAAAAATCCCTCTCTGGTTTCGCCTTCAAAGGCAGGGTTCAAAGAGGGGGATGAGGTAACCGTTGAGACACTTCTCTATGCCGCACTCCTGAAGTCTGCAAATGATGCTGCTGTTGCTCTCGCAGAAGCTGTAGCTGGTTCTGAGGAGAACTTCGTCTACCTCATGAACAGAAAGGCAGAAGCTATTGGGTTAAGGGATACTAAATTCATAAATCCTCATGGGCTCCCTGGCCAAGACCAGTATACAACTGCCTTTGATTTGTCACTCATGATGCGGTATGCCCTGAGATACCCAAAACTGAAAGAAATAATCGGAACTCGTGTGGCAGAGGTCTCGACAGAAAAGGGAAACGGCTTATTTCTCAAGAACACAAACAGGCTATTATGGTCTGATGAAGACCTTATAGGAGGAAAGACAGGATATACACGCGCGGCAAGGCATTGTTTTGTATGTGCAGCTGAGCGTGAGAAGGATACAGTGATTGTTGCCCTTCTCGGGAGCCCGAGCAGGGTGAACCTCTGGAAAGAGACAGAGACCCTCATTGATAAGGGATTTAACATTATGGCCAACAAAGAAGAACCTGTTATCTATTTCACAAAAGCAGATTACGATGTTTACAATGTGAGAAAGGCAACCTATAAGAAAAATTCAAAGGTTCAAGTTAAAAGTTCAAAGTTGAAAGCAAAGACAAAATTAGCAAAGAAAAAAAGGGGAACAAATTCCATTGCAAAGAAAAGGAGTAAGACAAAAACACTTGCAAAGAGTAAAAAGGGGAAAGATTACAGAGTCCTAGAGAAACATATAAATGGAAATACAGGGTAAAAGAATTACGGTTGTGGGCCTTGGCAGAAGCGGTATAGGAGCAGCAAATCTGCTTTCCGAACTCGGTGCAGATGTGACGGTAACAGATAGAAAACCAGAAGAGGAACTTATGGATTTTAGAGAAAAACTTAAATCTTCGGTCAGGCTTTCTCTGGGGAGTCATCCCGAAGACTTATTCGTGTCAGCTGATATGATAGTAATCAGCCCTGGAGTTCCCCTCAGTGTTCTACCCTTATTAAAGGCAAAGGAAAAAGGTATTCCCATCATAGGGGAGCTCGAACTTGTTTACCAGATAGCAAGCAACCAGACATTGCGATTCGTCGCTGATAGGTCAGCAGTCAGCAGTCGGATATCGTTTCTTGCTGTTACTGGAACAAATGGTAAATCCACAACAACTACCCTCCTGAATGCAATCCTCAGAAAGGGTGGTTTCAGGACAATCCTCGGAGGCAACATAGGGAATGCCCTGTCCGATGAGATACTGAAAATGGTCAAAAGCCAGAAGTCGGTAGTCAGCAGTCAAAAAACTATTGACTATATTATTGCTGAGGTATCAAGCTTTCAACTCGAAACGATAAAGGATTTCAGACCCAAGGGGGCTGTGATTCTCAACATCACACCTGACCACCTTGACAGATACCATTCAATTGAAGAGTACTCTGAGGCAAAAGCAAGAATATTCGATAACCAGAGGGAAGGAGATTTCCTGCTCCTCAATGCTGATGACCCAGCAACAGTAAAGGTTGCAAGAGAAAAGTTAAGGGGTAAACATGAAGAACCAGGTATTTTTTACTTCAGCAGGGAAAAAGAAGTTAAAGGTATCTATTTTAAAGATGGAAGAATCTACTGTAATTTTCCTGATTCGTCACTCATCACCCGTCACTCATTACTCATACATGCTGACGAGATAAAAATCAAAGGAGTCCATAACCTGGAGAATGCCATGGCCGCCTCGGCCATGGCTCTCCTTGCAGGAAGTCCCTTGGGGGCAATAAGGGATTCCCTGAGAGAATTTCCTGGTCTAGAGCATAGGCTCGAATTTGTGAGAGAGATAGATGGCATCAGGTACGTTAATGATTCAAAGGGGACGAACGTAGGTGCCGTAGTCAAGTCCCTCGAGAGCTTTAAGGAGCCCGTCATCCTGATTGCAGGAGGCAGAGACAAGGCAGGAGACTTCTCGCCCCTGAGAAGTTTAGTAAAAGAGAGGGTAAGGGCCCTTGTCCTTATCGGTGAAGCCCGCGAGAAGATAAAGAAGGCTCTCGGAGACCTTACTGGGACGTTTATGGCTAAAGACCTGAAAGAGGCTGTACATATATCGCGTGGTATCGCAGGCAAAGGGGATGTTGTCCTCCTCTCTCCTGCATGCGCCAGTTTTGATATGTTTTTGGATTTTGAAGACAGGGGAAGGCAATTCAAAAAGGTCGTTATGGAGCTGACATGATGGATAAAGCAATGAGTAAGAAGCACTTAGCCCTACGATTTTCAGAACTAAACCTGTCACCCGTTAACCGTCACTCGTCACCTTACCCTACCTATGACAAATTACTTCTCCTCACCACGTTTGTTCTTGTTGTCTTTGGCGCTCTCATGATATACAGTTCAACCTCTGTCATCAGACCAGACCTTGCAAAAAAAGGTGTTAGTGAATTTTATTACTTCAAGAGACATATCGTTACAATCCTCATAGGACTCGGGTGTATGTTTCTTGCCTACAGCCTGATACCTTCTTTTCTCAAGAAGATAGCCATACCCCTTCTGATCTTTTCCTTTTTGCTCTTAATACTCGTTTTCGTGCCTGGTATTGGTATCTCTGCAGGTGGTGCTCGGAGATGGATAAGACTCTGGCCTTCAACCTTTCAGCCATCAGAGTTCGTAAAACTTTCCATGGTCATATTCCTTGCACGGCACCTGTCATCACCTAACTATAGAACTGAAAGCTTTGCATCTTTTATAAAACCCCTTTCTATTATGATTGTATTCCAGGCTGTCATGCTTATGCAGCCAGACTTCGGAGCTGTTATGAGCCTTGCTTTTCTTACGCTCGCAATGCTCTTTCTATCTGGGACAAGACTGAGATACATTTCCTCCCTTTCTGTACTCGCCCTGCCAGTACTGTACATACTCATTATGGAACCTTACCGCCTCAGGAGAGTCATATCCTTTCTTGATCCCTGGAAGGATCCTCAGGGCAGTGGCTTTCAGCTTGTGCAGTCTTTTATAGCCTTTGGCAGCGGAGGCCTCACCGGTGTTGGTATCGGTGGCTCAATACAGAAATTGTCTTACCTGCCAGAGTCACACACAGATTTTATCTTTTCTATTATCGGTGAAGAGTTCGGTTTTATAGGCGTCTCAGTTGTCATTGCCCTTTTTCTGCTCATATTTATCAGAGGAATATCGATAGCAAATAAAACAAAGGATAGATTTGCCTATTACCTGGCTGTTGGACTCTCACTGATGATCTCACTTCAGGCTCTTATCAACTTCGCTGTTGCTACCGGCATGGTGCCTACAAAGGGCTTACCTCTGCCCTTTATCAGTTATGGCGGTTCATCTCTCCTTGTAAACATGGCTGCTATTGGAATACTCCTCAATATATCAAGAGGGAAAGGCAACGAGGAGATTGAAGATATAAAACAAAAATTGATTGCAAGAAGAAAAGCTAAGATGGCCATTTATGGAATGAGAAATGAAAAAGGCAAAATGGACAATTATGAAACCCCTTTACGGTGAATTTTTCTTTTGCATTTTTAAATTGAATGTTTTATGAGGGTGATCGTTGCGGGGGGAGGTACAGGAGGACATCTCTTTCCAGGGCTTGCAATAGCTGAAGAACTCAGGAGAAGAAATGAGATGACAGAAGTGATATTTGTTGGAACAGAACACGGTATAGAGGCAAGGGTCATACCGAGGGAAGGATATCCAATAAAGTTTTTAAGGGCAGAAGGAGTGGTAGGAGTATCTGTTCCAAAAAGGATAAAGGCAATGGCCAAGATGTTTCTCTCGTTTTTGGATTCTTACAAAATTATTAAGAATATGAGGCCCGATATCATGATAGGCGTCGGTGGTTATGCATCAGGAGCAATCATGCTTATCGCAGCTCTTATGTCAATACCAACTATGATCCTTGAACAGAACTGTATCCCCGGATTTACGAATAAGATCCTCGGGAAATTCGTAAGGGCTATCTGCGTAACCTATCAGGAGAGTATCCCTTTCTTTCCAAAAGAAAAGACCTTTCTTACCGGCAACCCTGTCAGGATGCATACACTCAAGGGCAGCAGAGAATCTGCATTTAGGCTTTTCTCACTCGAAAAAAGTTTATTCACTATCTTTGTCTTTGGAGGAAGTTTGGGAGCAAGAAGCATTAATACAGCAGTCGTAGACTCCCTTAATTATATGCATGACTTAAAAGACAAGATTCAGTTCCTTCATCAGACAGGTACAAAGGATTATGAACATATCAGGAATGCCTACAGGAAGCTTGGTTACAAAGGGACAATCACCCCCTTCATATATCAAATGGGTGAAGCCTATGCTGTCTCCGACATTGTGATCTCAAGAGCTGGGGCAACAACTCTCGCTGAATTGACAGCTCTCGGAAAACCGTCTGTTTTAATCCCCTACCCTCATGCAGCCGGACACCATCAAGATTTGAACGCAAGAAAACTCTTCGAGATGGGGGCAGCGAGGATGATCCTTGACAGTGAACTGAGTGGTGAATCCCTCGCCCATACCGTACGGGAACTCTATGAGAATGAGACGATCAGGGCAGAAATGCAAAAAAATAGCAGGGCCCTTGGAAGACCTGAGGCATGTACTAAGGTGGTCGATATCGCAATGAACCTTCTTAAAAACCAGTGAAGAGTGACAAGTAACGAGTGATGAGTAAGCATACAAAATACAGAATCCAGTACACAGATTCAGGAGATAATCGTGTTTGAGCGCTACAAAGTAATACATTTTGTTGGGATAGGCGGTATCGGGATGTCAGGTATTGCTGAGGTGCTCCATAATCTCGGCTACGATGTTACAGGGTCTGATGTAAAGGATTCAGAGACAACGAAAAGGTTGAAAGACTTAGGTATAAAGGTCTATATCGGGCATGAAGCAGAAAACATAGATAATGCCCATGTTGTTGTCGTCTCCTCGGCAGTTTCAGACAATAACCCAGAGATCATTGAGGCAAAGAGAAAGTTTATCCCTGTAATACCTCGCGCAGAGATGCTTGCAGAGCTTGCAAGACTGAAATACGGGATACTCGTTGCAGGGGCTCATGGAAAAACGACAACAACATCCTTGATATCCACTATTCTTGCCCATGCTGGTTTTGACCCTACGGTTATCATAGGGGGAAGACTAAAAGCAACAGGCAGTAATGCACGACTCGGTCAGGGAGAATTTCTCGTTGCCGAGGCTGATGAGAGCGATGGTTCATTTCTGAAACTCTCTCCAACGATAGCCGTTGCAACAAACATAGACAGAGAACACATGGATTTCTTCCAGTCAATGGATTCCTTGAAAGAGGCCTTCCGCTCTTTCCTGGATAAGATTCCCTTTTATGGTGTATCAATAGTATCTATCGAGAATGAGCATCTGCGTGAACTTCTCCCCTCTCTTCACAGAAGATACATCACCTATGGATTCCATAGTGAAGCAGAAATTTATGCAAAAAATATCAGAAAAGGTTTTACGTCCGTCAGCTTTGAAGCAACCTATAAAGGAAGAGCCATCGGTGATTTCGATCTCCCCCTGTCAGGAGAGCATAACGTCCTGAACAGCCTGGCTGCTATAGGAGTTGCCTTAGAACTCCAGATAGATATACCAATGATAAAAGAGGCTCTGAGGAGGTTTGGGGGCATACAGAGGAGGTTCGAGTTTAAAGGTGAAGCAAAGGAGATAAAAGTATTTGACGATTATGGGCACCACCCTACTGAGATAAAGGCAACCCTGAAGGCAGCCAAGGAAGGGCTGATACATAACCAAGCATCAAAAGTCGAGGGGCAAGAGCCGAGGAGGTTATTTGTCCTTTTCCAGCCCCACAGATATTCAAGGACAAAAGACCTGATGGATGAATTTGCCTCTTCCTTCAATGATGCAGATTTTCTCATCCTTCTGGATGTTTATTCTGCAGGAGAAAGACCTATAGAGGGCATAAGCTCGGCAAGCCTTTTCGAGAGAATCAAAAAAAGATGTTGTAACAATACCTTGTATTTGAAAGATAAGGAAGAAGCGATAAGACATATTATCTCCAATATGCGAAAAGGTGACATGCTCCTGACCCTCGGAGCAGGGGATGTATGGAAGATAGGCGATGAGATACTCCAGAGGTTAAGGAGTAAGGAGTGAGAAGTCAGGGTATAGGTGAAGAACTCGAAGAGATTTTTTCTGAAATCCCCTTCGAGGGAGATGTGAGATTCATGGAACCCATGATGAAACATACATCGCTCAGGATAGGAGGACCAGCAGATCTCTTTGTTGTTCCTCGAGACTTCCCTTCCCTCAAAAATATTTTGGTTATCTTGAAAAAAAGAAGAATACCTTTTTTAGCTCTTGGTGGCAGAACAAATATCTTAGTGAGAGATGGTGGCATAGAGGGCGTTGTCATATCTCTCAAGTTTTTCAAAAAGATTGAGATCATGAGCGAGGATGAGATGAATGTGAATGTATATGTTGAGGCAGGGACACCTCTTCAGAGGCTCGTGAACTTCTCAAAAGAGAAAGGGTACTCAGGTATAGAGGGCCTTGCAGGCATACCAGGCTCTGTCGGTGGGGCAATCTGTGGAAATGCTGGAGCCTTCGGCTATGAGATGAAAGATGTGCTCATCTCAGTGTCGATAATGGATGACAAAGGCAGAATCAAGAGTTTAAAGACAGAAGACATTGACTTTGGATATAGAAGGTCGCGTATTTCTTCAACTGAACTGCTCCTCAGTGCAGAGATAATACTCAAGAAAGATAAAAAGGAACATGTTTCTGCAAAGATAGAGGATTTCTTAAAGAGGAAATGGGAGAGCCAGCCTTTCTCAGAACCATCTGCGGGCTGCGTATTCAAAAATCCTCCTGGATTATCTGCAGGGAAATTGATCGATGAGGCAGGGTGCAAAGGCATGAGAATCGGTGATGTTGAGGTGAGTAGCATTCATGCAAATTTCTTTATAAATAAGGGGAAGGCGAAGGCCTCTGATTTTATCAGGCTCATAGAGGACGTTGCTCAAAGGGTAAAAGAGAGATTTGGAGTTGTCCTTGAACCGGAGATAAGGATAGTAGGAAGAAATGAAGTTGTTAACAGATAAACGTATAGGTGTTTTGATGGGTGGGAGGTCAGCCGAAAGGGAAGTTTCTCTGAGGAGTGGAAAGGCAATCTATAACATACTCAGAGATTTAGGGTATGATGCTGTTGCAATAGATGCCGGCTCTGACCTTTGCAACGCCCTAAAAAGGAAGAAAGTAAAGATAGCCTTCATCGCACTCCACGGAGGACACGGAGAAAACGGTGCTGTGCAAGGTATGCTGGAAGTTCTCGGAATCCCATACACAGGATCAGGGGTTCTCGCATCTGCCCTTGCAATGGATAAAGAGGCATCCAAAAAAATATTCCTCTATCACAAAATTCCCGTATCACCTTTTATCGTGCTGAGCAAAGAGCATAGAGCAAAGAGCATGGACTCATCAAAAGTAGACTTTCCGTTGCCCTGGGTTGTCAAGCCAGCGACAGAGGGATCAAGCATTGGTGTGAGTATCGTAAAAGACAAAAAGCAGACCCCATCTGCTGTTAAAAAGGCATTTTCCTCAAGTGAAAGGGTAATCATAGAGAGATACATAGAAGGGAAAGAAGTACACATAGGAATACTCAATAACAGTGCGCTCGGAGGAGTTGAGGTAAGGCCATCTCTTGAATTCTACAGTTATGAAGCGAAATATGAAAAAGGTCTTACTGAGTATATCCTTCCTCCGGAAGTAGACAGGAGGGCTTATGAGAGGGCTAAGGAAACTGCCCTCTCTGCCCATCGTGCCCTCGGGTGTAGAGGTGCTACGAGGGTTGATTTAAGAATTGATGGAAAAGGTAAGCCTTACGTACTTGAGGTCAATACTATTCCGGGCATGACCGAAACAAGCCTTCTCCCTAAAGTAGCAAGGCTTGCAGGTCTTAATTTTTCAGCCTTAATAGAAGAAATGCTCAGAGGCGCTCTTTATGAAAGCAAAGAAAAAGAAAAATAAGAGCAGCTTATTAATAGGAATTACTGCTTTTGTGTTGCTTGTCTCTGCCCTTGCAACCGTCGCATATATTTCTTACATCAAAATAATATCGGCATTCCCGATCAAAAGAACTATTTTTACCGGAAATAAACATCTAACCATTGATGAACTCAGGGCACTTGCAGGGATTCATGGAAAGGAAAGTCTGATTGCCCTTTCAGGAAAAAGTGTAAGCCAGAGGTTACTCAAATCTCCATGGATCAGATCTGCAAGTGTGAGTAAAGTGTTTCCCGACACCTTATCAATAGTGATAAGTGAAGTAGTACCTTTTGCACTTCTTGATGTGAATGGCCATATTTTTTTAACTGATGATAAGGGTAACCTCCTCGAGGAGCTTAAAGATAATACGATTCCCTTCCTTCCCATAATCACGGGCGATCCCTTTAAAGAGAAGGAGGGTTTTTCAGAAGCCCTTACCCTTGCAAAGACGATGATTGATATGGGGTTTTCATCAGAGAGAGACCAAATTGAGATAGTCCTATCAAAGCCCCAGGAACTCACGTCAGTCATCGATGGAACTGTTGTCAAGATAGGGGTAGGAGAGTATCGAGAAAAACTCGAACGACTTCTTGAACTGCAGGAAGAGATACAGAGGAGAAAGATACCTGTCGATTACATAGACTTACGATTTGCAAATAGAGTGGTTGTAAAACCGATTAAAGAGGTAATCCATTGAGCAGCGGAAGTATTATTATCGGGCTTGATGTAGGAACTATAAAGGTCTGTGCCGTTGTTGGAGAAGAAGTGGATGGTGAAATAGAAATACGTGGAGTCGGCACATCTCCCTCAACAGGGCTTAAAAAGGGCGTGATCATAAATATAGAGCCAACAGTGGAATCAATAAAAAAGGCTGTGAAGGAAGCAGAGTCTTCAACGGGGGTACAGATACACGAGGTATATGTGGGAATTACGGGTAGTCATATCAAGGGCTTGAACAGTCATGGTGCTGTCGGAATCAGAGGCAGGGAAGTAACTCCTTTGGATGTAGAGCGTGTCATAGAGTCTGCCAAGGCTGTCTATGTGCCTCTTGACAGGGAACTCCTGCATGTTATTCCGACAGGTTACATTCTCGATGGACAGAACGGTATCAAAGATCCTGTTGGGATGGCTGGTGTCAGGCTGGAGGCAAATGTCCATATTGTCATGGGTGCTGTTTCTGCGTTGCAGAACCTCCTCAAATGCTGCGAGATGGCCGGGCTTGAGGTCATTGAGGTAGTCTTTGAGCCCCTTGCCTCAACAAAGGCGATACTCACAGAAGATGAAAAGGAACTCGGTGTTGCCCTCGTAGACATTGGTGGTACAACGGACATTGTCATTTACAAGGATAGCTTGCTGCAACATCTGTCAATCCTTGCCATTGGAGGAAACCATTTCACAAATGATATCGCTATCGGACTGAGAACTCCCGTAGCAGAGGCTGAAAGGCTCAAAAAGGATTTTGGCTGTGCTATAGCGAGCATGGTAAGAGATGATGATGTAATAGATGTTACTCAGGCAGGAAAGGAAAGGAAGATACCGCGCAGGTATTTATCAGAGATCTTACAGCCGAGGGCCGAGGAACTCCTAAATTTAATAAAGGATGAGCTTTTATCCTGCTCTGGATATGACATTGCATCATCAGGTGTTGTCCTCACAGGAGGTGGTTCTCTCCTTGATGGCCTCGACAGGTTGGCAGAGGCAGTATTGGGGCTTCCAGTGAGGATAGGGTCTCCAGATGGCATTAGAGGATGTAGGGGAAACATCAATAATCCAATGTATGCAACAGGAGTAGGCCTTGTACTTTACGGTTTAGGTAAAGAGTCAGGGGAAACCTTCTCTGAGGGTAATCTTACAGGGATATTTGCAAAAATGAAGGGCTGGTTTGCAGGGATCTTTAAAGATAATGGAGATTCAGATTTATAAATACAGAAGGCAAGATCAAAAAATCTAAAAGGAGGTGTATATGTTTGAGATTGAAGAAGTAAGAGGGCAGAAAGCACAGATTAAAGTTGTTGGTGTCGGAGGCGCAGGAGGCAATGCAATCAATACCATGATTGCATCCAATCTCCAGGGAGTTGAATTCATCGCCGTTAACACTGATTTACAAGCCCTCGATTCCTCGCTTGCGCCTGTTAAGGTGCAGATAGGAACTGATCTTACAAGGGGACTGGGAGCAGGTTCAAATCCTCAGATCGGAAGAGAGGCAGCACTCGAAGACAGGGCTGCAATTGCTGAGTCTATTGAAGGCTCGGATATGGTCTTCATAACAGCCGGCATGGGTGGAGGCACAGGAACAGGTGCAGGCCCAGTGATTGCCGGCATTGCAAAAGAACTTGGCATCATTACTGTCGCTGTCGTTACCAAGCCATTTTTCTATGAGGGAAGAGTGAGGTGTATGAATGCTGAAGAAGGTTTAAAGGAGATGAAGAAATATGTGGATACCTTTATTGTCATACCGAATGATAAGATTGGCCTTGCTGTTGAAAAAGGGACACCTCTGCTCAAGTCCTTCGCTTTAGCCAACGATGTCTTGAAACTGGCAGTGCAGGGAATATCTGACATCATCCTGATTCCAGGTCTGATCAATGTTGATTTTGCTGATGTCAGGACGATTATAGCAGATAAAGGTCGTGGCGTTATGGGCTGTGGATTTGGAAAGGGAGAAGGTGGAGCCATCGAGGCAGCTAAAAAGGCCATATCAAACCCCCTCCTCGAGAATTCCTCGATCGAAGGTGCAAAGAATATCCTCCTGAATATAACTGGTGGCCTTCACTTATCCTTAGACGACGTTCAGCAAGCAGCCTCTTACATCTATGACTCAGCCCACGAGGAGGTAAACCTCATATTCGGTGCAGTCATAAACCCGGACATAGATGACGAGGTGAAGATCACCGTAATAGCAACAGGGTTTCAGGAGGAGAAGGAGAAGGTAGAGTTGCCCCAGATTAAAAAGTGGACTCCTATTAAGGAGCCTGTGAGTTTTAAAGGGTCAGACAGGGTTCTGGCAAAGAGTCTCGGACGTGATTATGTTGTAAATACAGTAACAACAGATGTTATCTCATATGAGGATCCTATTGATGTCCCTACTTTTATGAGAAAATCATCCTTCAAAGAGATGCATAAAGAGATATAAGATCCCTCCACCGAGGGGCCCCCACCCCCGGGGGCTCCTCCCCCCCTCTTAAAAGAGCTTTTGTGATACCATACAGACAGGATTAATGAATAATTATGCGGTAAAACCGCAGGGTTTTTAGAAATTTCTTATTTTATTGTCATTCCTGCGAAAGCATGAATCCAGACACCGCCCCCTGCGTAGCAGGAAACTAATAACGAATTAGATTTCTGTTTTCACAGGAAACCCTGGATTCCGCATCAAGTGCGGAATGACAGTGGAAACATATAGTAAAACAAAGAATAACAAGTTCCAAGTGCCAAAAACAGCTTTTCTATACTCTGATGATTTTTTAAAATTCGATTATGGCCCTACCCACCCTTTTAAAATATTCAGACTGAAACTCACCTATCAACTCATTAAAGCCTATGGACTTTTATCCCTTCCAAACAGTCAATACATTGAGGCAAAAATGGCAGAGGATGAAGAGCTGCTGACGTTTCATGACAGCGAATACATCGAGGTACTGAAGGCTGCGAATGTTGGCATCGAAGTCCCCACTGCTTATTATTACGGCCTCGGTCCGGGTGACAACCCTGTCTTCAAAGGTCTCTATGACTGGTCTAAGCTTGTAACGGGGGCTTCTTTACAGGCAGCCACTCTGGTTGAGAATGGTGAAGTTGATGTCGCCTTCAATATATCTGGAGGACTTCACCATGCCATGGCATCAAAGGCTTCAGGGTTTTGCTATGTTAATGATATCGTTATCGCGATACGATCCCTTTTAAAGAAGGGCAGGAGGGTTGCTTACATCGATATTGACGCCCATCATGGTGATGGGGTTCAGGAAGCTTTCTACGCAACAAATAAGGTCTTAACCATATCCATCCATGAGACAGGAAAGATGATTTTCCCTGGGACAGGCTTTGAGAATGAGACAGGCAAAGACGAAGGGGAAGGATATTCTGTAAATATCCCGATGCCTCCTTCTTCTGACGATGAGCTTTTTGTCTATGCCTTCAATGAAATTGTCCCTCCCCTCATAAAGAAATTCAGACCTGATATTGTCGTTACCCAGCTCGGGGTTGATGGTTTTTCTTCTGACCCCCTGACTCACTTAAATTACACAAATAATGGGTATTGCGAGGTTGTAAAGAAGATAAAGGAGATTTCTCCGAAATGGGTTGCCTTGGGTGGTGGAGGCTATGATATTGCCAATGTCGCAAAAGCATGGACCCTCGCCTGGGCAATCATGAATGAAGTAGAGATCCCTGATGAAATCCCAGAAGATTTCCTCAAAGAGTATCTACAAGAAGGCTTCTTGAGCAGGAAGATCAGAGATGAGATTTATCTCGAAAAAGGTATCAGAAAAGAAGAAATGAGAGAAGAGGTAGGGAGAGTGATAGTGTTTATCAAGGAGAAGGTGTTTGTAAAAATTGGAATATGAGACGTCTTTAATAAATACTAAAATGCTTTACATAATCAAGAGGGCCAGGATTTGAAACAAAACGTTCGACTTTTCTAAATTTTCTAAAAATAATGTATATTTATATATATTATTAATCAATTGTCATTAGAGATACAGGATATGAAATATAAAGAAAAACAAAAAGTAAAGTAATGAAAAGATAAATTAATAGAAATTGCTCAAGGATCACTGATCTCAAAACAAAAGAATTCGAGCATGAGAGAACAGAAAGGAATCATGAAGGATTCTAAAAAGATTACATCACCACTGTTCATAATAGAACGTTACATTAAGGTTTTAGTTGTAATATGGACAATCATTGTTGCAACCTCATTAATATGGAGTATAATCCGGATAAAAAAAGAGTCCGAGGAAGGAGCACGCATCCAAGCACACATTAGTTATGTAAAAGACATATTATACCGACGCTGGAATGCCATGCATGGTGGAGTCTATGTTCCAGTGACAGAAGAGACACAACCTAACCCTTACTTATCAGGTATACCAGAACGCGATATCACAACACCATCAGGCAGACCTCTGACCTTAATGAATCCGGCCTACATGACTCGCCAAGTGTATGAACTGATGGAAGAGAGCTATGGTGTTCGCGGACACATTACCAGCTTGAACCCGATCCGCCCTGAAAACTCTCCTGATGCTTGGGAGACTAAGGCACTTCGAGCCTTTGAACAAGGAAAGACCGAAATCAGTTCGATAGAAAAGATAGAAGGCAAAGAGTACTTTCGCTTAATGCACCGTTTTATTACAGAAGAAAACTGTCTGAAATGCCATGCCAAACAGGGATACCATCAGGGAGATATCCGGGGCGGTATTAGCGTTTCGATACCCATGGAGCCACTGAGAGCGATTGAGCACAGGCATATCCTAACATTTTCAGTAGTTCATGGTTTATTATGGGTGGTAGGCTTAGGCGGCATCAGTTTAAGCATGCGAAGAATAAGACAGAGTGAACAGGAACGGAAGCAGGCAGAGGAAGAATTGAGGAAAAGGACAGATGAGCTGGCACGTTCCAATGCCGAATTGGAACAGTTTGCCTCTGCAGTGTCACATGACCTGAAAGAGCCTCTGCTGGCCATAACAATTGGTTTAAAACTTCTGAAGAAGCGATACGAAGACAAGCTTGACTCAGAAGCAGATACGTTTATATCTGAAACAATAGATGAGGCGATGCGGATGCAGACACTTATCAGTGACATGTTGTCGTATGCACGTTTGGGTACCAATGGCAAGCCTTTCGTCCCGACTGATTCCACTGCCATTCTGAACCGCTCACTCGCCAATCTAAGGATCCCTCTCGAGCAGAGCGGCGCAGTAGTGACCCATGACCCTCTACCTGAAGTAATGGCTGACCCTATACAATTGAGTCAGCTACTGCAAAACCTCATAAACAATGCAATAAAGTTCCGCAGTGAGGAGATTCCGCTTATTCACATTTCAGCAGAGCGAAACGAAAAAGAATGGGTCTTTTCGGTGAGTGACAACGGTATTGGCATACCAGCAGAGTACAGTGAGAGAATCTTCGAGATATTTCAGCGTTTGCATAATAAGAAAGAATACCCTGGTACCGGCATTGGTTTGGCGACCTGCAAAAAAATCGTAGAACGACACGGCGGACGCATCTGGGTAAAGTCAGAGCCTGGTAAAGGATCTACATTTTACTTCACAATCCCTGACAAAGAGGTACCTATCTAAGACTTTTGAAGATCAGTAAGCATATTTATTCTTGATTTCTTTCAGCAATAAATAACTCCTCAGACTGTTAAACTCCCCTCTTCCATCTCAGAACTCTTTGAACACTTTTGCAAGGCTTTCGCCACCGACATGAATCAAGAACTCATTGAAATATCCAAAAGGTGTGCACATCACTGTATAGCCTGCATTTTGCAGCTTTTCAGAAGCCTGCTTTATCATCTGTTCTGAAAATTCAGGAGATGCCTTACTCGATGAGAGATGATTGAATGAATGGATAACAACATTTTTTGTCTCAAACTTACCAGCAAGCCATTTAATGTTCTTTACAAATTTATCAAGAACACCCTTACCTTTCTCTTCATCCTCCTTTTCTGCATGGTAAAAAACCACGACGGTATTTTCCAAAGAATCTTCCATTTGAATATCTGGTACTTCTATCAGACTTTTTGAGGAGGTCTTAAACCACCACTTGTGGGCATAAAAAAGCAAAAGCTTCATAGAATATTCTGCATTCTTATTTCATAGCACTGGTGTGCTAACTCTACGAGTTCATCGAATCCCCATTTCCCCTGGTCAGTCAACCGATTCGTAAGCTGTGATGGGATTGCATTGAGTCCTAGGTAAGCACCGCTTATCGCCCCTGCCATCGCTGCTGTTGTATCTACATCTCCGCCTACCGCAATAGCTGTACAGATGGTTTCCCAGTAGTCATCGGGTGTTCTGAGGAAGGAATAGAGACTCCAGAGCACACTGCTAATAACGAAGGGTGTAATACCTTGCCAATCATCTTCATCTGAGTAGTTGGCATCAATGCCAGCTTTGGAGATAAAAGTCACGGCCATTTCAGGTGGCAAAGAAATCCATTCACTCAGCTTTCTGATTTCAGAAGCAAAAGCAGGTTCAATTTTACCTGACCAATCTACAAGGGAGGAGAGAAAGGAGTCAAGATTTATTGGTTTTTCCTGAAGCACCAAAGCTACGGCGCCACTAATCGCTATTGCACCTGCTGAACATCTCGGATCCTTATGAGTGATCCGTCCTTGATCATAAGCTGCCTGAATAAGAAGTTCTGTACTGTCAAAAAAGAGCAGACCTATGGGAGCAGCCCTCATAGCACTGCCATTACCAGCAGAAGGAGCAGGTGTGCCTGCTTCTTCCCATGGTGTTCCCCTGATAAGTCTTACTGCTGCATCTCTGGTTGCCTGGCCCCACCCTACAATCCTTCTTTCCAAAAAAATAGTTTTGATATGTTCTGCATAATCCTGAGGGTCAAATTTTTTGCAGGCGATATAGCTCTGAAGAAGCTCACGGGCAAGTTGAGAATCATCTGAATACTGTCCAAAAGGAAAAGGCCAATGGCCAAACTCACCTACTCTCTCTGTTTTCAGTACGTCTTCGACATACCTTTTGCAGGCCTCCGGTGAAAAGCCTTCAACAACATAACCGAGGGCATCCCCAAGGCACTGACCAAGCAGACAGCCACTGAACTGATCTTTACGGGGCAACATATTTACAAGTATTTTCTCTTAAGAACTACCCCCAGCAGAGCTGTGAGGTGTCGAATCTGTCATTCTGGCTTGTCGTTCGACGAGCAGCAGTCCAGAATCTTTCTGTGTATCTTCCCCCTTTGGCAAAGAGGGGTATTTTCGAGTCAATGACAAACAGAACAAACATTATACTCGAAGTAGAGCTTCGAGGAATTCTAAACAGGGATTATTCTATTTTTACAAAAAGATTTATACCCTGTCGCAGGGGCGACAGGATATCCGTTCCCACGTTTCATTATCTATCTCATGAATATATTCATCCAGAGTGAATGTCTTACTGCAGTTCATGCAGTATAGAGAAACACCCCTTCAGGAGAAAACGAGCTTTATTTTGCCTCCACATTTTTTACACTTCATGTTTTTAGTATATCCTGAAAAAGGTTCAAATGGAAATAGCAGACAATTAAGCAACAAATTTTTGTGGAATGATAAACCCTTTCAAATCCCCCTTTTCTAAAGGGGGACAAAGGGGGATTACTAAAGAGATGCATTCAATACTTTCCTATTATTCACTCAGGGTAAAGCCAGTAATTGCATTTGAAACGAATAGCGAGCGCATACCCCGCAGCTGCTGCGGGGTTAGCGAGCGAATATGATAAAAACAACTCCTTGCGTTAAGATACCCTGCGGTCTTGTTGCAGGGTTCTTCATAAGACACATGATAATTTGTAATCTCCCCTCACCCCTCTTTAAGAAAGAGGGGTATTTTTAAGGCATGACCCCGCAAACGTTTTGCTAATAAATACCAGACATCCTCCGGAGCGAAGCACTTCAGCTGTGTTATCATGTATTGATATTTCATGATGTGCCTTTGGTGATGGTGTGAGCCGAAAACTGAAAGAAAAAATAGAATCTCTGCTATCCAAAGAGCAAGGGACTGTTTATAAGGACCCCGGGGGAAAGATAAACATCGCCCTCGTTTATCCCAATACTTACCACGTCGGGATGTCAAACCTCGGCTTTCAAGGAATTTATGGCCTTCTAAACAGAATGGATGATGTTGTATGCGAAAGGGTATTCCTCCCTGAGGATGAAGACATGGAGGAATACCTCAGAACAGATACAGAACTTTTCTCGCTGGAATCAAAGAGGTCTCTTAACCGCTTTGATATCGTTGCCTTCTCTGTCTCCTTTGAAAATGATTACCCGAACATCTTAAAGATATTAAAGTTATCCAGGATCCCTTTCAGAAGCTCGGAGAGGAATTCCCACCACCCATTAGTCATTATGGGTGGTGTTTGTACCTTCTTCAATCCGGAACCAGTTGCAGACTTTTTTGATATCTCTTTTATAGGAGAGGCAGAGGAGATGCTGCCTGAATTTCTCGAAATTTATAAATCTTCTCCAGATAGATCAGAAGTCTTAAAAAGGTCTTTAGCCATAGAAGGTCTCTATGTCCCTCGATTTTACAATATTTCTTATGACAGTGAAGGAAAGATGTCAGGAAGAAGTGGATCTGAAGGCGCCTCTGAAATTATTAAAAGACGCTACCTGAGAGATATAACAACGTCAGACATCATTACATCTATTGTTACGCCTGAGACAGAATTCTCTGATATGTATCTCATAGAGGCAATGAGGGGATGTCCCTGGTCATGCAGGTTCTGTGTGGCTGGTCATATCTATAATCCGTTTCGGAAGAAAGCACTTCAAGCACTGAAGAATGAGATTAAATTGGCCCTTACAAAAACGAAGAGAATAGGCATTATAGGATCCTCCCTTTCAGATTATCCTGATATAAAAGAAGTTCTGAAAATACCCGAAGTCGATTTTTCGATTACATCTCTCAGGGCAAGTGCAAAGAGTGCTGAATTGGTAGGTCTATTGAGATGCCATAAGAGCATCTCCATTGCGCCCGAGGCAGGGACTGAACGACTGCGAAGAGTCATCAATAAAAAAGTTACAGAAGAAGACATCCTTCAGACATCAGAGCTCATCTTTTCTGAGGGTATCGAGACTCTCAGGCTTTATTTTATGGTTGGCTTACCAACAGAAACGATGGAAGATATCGTTGGAATAGTGAATCTTGTCAAAAAAATAAGAGATGCTGCGCCGAAAGGAAAAATCACCTTGAGCATCAGCACCTTTGTTCCGAAACCCTTCACGCCGTTTCAGTGGCATCCGATGGAGAACCCTTCAGGGGTAAAAGAAAGATTGAAGATGATCAAGAATAGTCTTCTTCCACTAAAAGGTATCAAAGTATTCCATGACGTTCCTAAGTACGCCTATATGCAGGGATTATTTTCTTTAGGAGACAGAAGGGTATCAAAAGCAATCGAGGAGATATTAAGATTTCAAGACTGGAAAAAAGCAGCAGAAGCTGCAGGGATCAAAGAGAACTTTTATATCTTCAGGAAAAAAGAATTCAACGAAATTCTTTCCTGGGATTTTATTGATGTGGGGATAAAGAAGGACAAGTTATGGGCCGAGTATCAGAAAGCACTCGACCCCTCGAATCCTTAAACCCTGGAACCCTCTGC
>CAWGWX010000025.1:0-77826 GCA_963826355.1 Nitrospirota bacterium
GCCTCAGGCGACTCGCCGAGGAGAGGAGGGGATGGGGAGGGTGTTTGTATTTTCTTGCTCCTTTGCGTTGATCATCAACATGATGGTTTGAACGGCTTTAGTCGCATCGAGTACTTCGGAGTCCTTGACTTAATGTCGGGACACGAATGAGCGAAAATGCTATATCCTTCCCTGATTTTATGAATAAAAAGAACTAAAGTCTTTTTATCTTTTCAATTATTTCTGATGTTGAGACTCCTTTAATATATGGAAGACTGTGCGTCTCTTTAGCAATGTCAGAACCTACAATTTCTTCTGTTTTCCAGTCACCACCTTTTACGAGTACATCAGGCTGGACGAGCTTGATTAACTCATACGGGTGTCTCTTCATCGAAGAGAGTCACATAATCAACTATCGCAAGGGAAGACAGGACTTCTGCTCTGTGATTCTGAGGATTGATTGGCCTGTTAGGTTTAATAAGCGAAACAGAATTGTCCGAATTTAACCCTACAACGAGTACATCCCCGAGCTCCTTTGCTTGTCTGAGATACCTGATATGTCCGACGTGGATAATATCAAAACACCCATTGGTGAAAACGATCTTCTTGCCATCGGCTCTTAGCTTGTCAATGGTTTGTTTAAGTTCATCCCGGTTTAATATTTTACCCATAAGCTCCTTAATATATGACACATTAAATGCAGTGTCATTGCGAGGTCTTCGACCGAAGCAATCTCAAGACAGGTATAGAAAAAACTTTAAAATCAAAAAGCCAGAAAACGATAAAAAGAGATTGCCACGCCCTTCGGGCTCGCAATGACAATGCAAAAAGCATTTAGTATGCCAGCTATACCTCCTATTGAACACTAACTACTTAGTCCTCCTAATAAGAGCCTCCCTTTTGCTTTTTCTATTATCTCCTTCTCTCCTTTATAGCTGGCCATTTTCAGTGCATCGTCAATCGGAAACCAGGATGCCATATCTACTTCTGAATCATGTTTTGAGATGTCTCCCCCTTCATATTCAATGAGAAAGAAGTGTACCGTTTTTCGACACCTTGCCTCTTCTTCTTTAATGTAAAACCAGTACGTTATTTCTCCGAGTTTTTCGATAATCCTTCCGTTGAGCCCTGTCTCCTCAGCAACCTCTCTTACCGCAGTCATCTCAGGGCTCTCTCCTTTATCAACAATTCCCTTGGGAAGGCACCATACCTTACCACCCTTAACGGCAATGAGGGCAATCTCTATTGAGACATTGTTTTTTCTGAATATTACCCCTCCGGATGAAACTTGCCTTTTTATGGGCCCTGGTCTCATGGGATTGTTTTACCTGTAAAGATTCTTATGAGATCATTATAAATGGCAAAGACCATAATGAGGAGAATTATTGCAAGTCCTATCCTCTGGGCAACAGTTATGAATTTCTCTTCGAGTGGTTTTCTTCTGATCGCCTCAATCCCGAGGAAGAATATGTGTCCCCCATCAAGAATCGGGATAGGGAGCAGGTTCAATACCCCAAGGTTGATATTGATAATAGCCATGAAGATAAAAAAATTTAAGATCCCCAGAGATGCCTGCTCTCCTGCCATCTGGATAATAAGTATGGGGCCTCCGATGGTATTCATGGGGATTACCCTCTGAATAAGCTTTACAATAGAAACTACTGTCAGAACTGCAATCTCCCACGTTCTGCTGACCGAATTGGATACAGATTCTGTAAAGTCGCTCTTCTTTGTAAAGGTCTTGCCTGAAGGTTTTATTCCGATAAGTCCGACCTCTTTTCCCTGGCCAAAAAGGTCTTGAATCCTTTTTTTCTCAGGAATAACGAGAAAGAGTAATAATTTCACTCTTTCTCTTGATCTTCAAGTTAAGGCTCCTGCCAGGACTATTATGGATAATATTTGTCATCTCATCCCATTGAGTTATCTGAGAACCATCAATAGAGATGACCGTATCTCCCTTTATAAGTCCGGCCCTTTCTGCAGGTGACTGGGGTAACACATCCCCCACTTCAGGAAGCAATACGGGGATACCATATGAAAAAACAAAGACAAAGATAACGATAGCAAATAATAAATTAAAGAGGGGCCCTAAAAATACTATTATGAATCTCTTCCAGACAGGCTGGTAGTTAAAAGCGAATACCTTTTCTTCCTCTTGAAGCTCCTCTCCTGAGCTCTCACCGAGCATCTTCACATAACCACCAAAGGGAATTGATGATATGAGATACTCTGTGTCGCCATACCTCTTGCTGATGAGCTTAGGTCCAAAGCCGAGAGAGAATTTTAAGACCTTCACACCCATTAACTTTGCAGAGAGAAAGTGCCCGAGTTCGTGTACAAATATAATTAAACCGAGAAGAATTATCGCTGACAGAAAGGTCAATGTTTTATCTCCTTAATAACTTTTTCTGCCTTTTTTCTTGCCCACGTATCAGCCTCTAAAATTACAGCAAGTTTTGTATCTGACATCACAACATGCTCTTCCATCGTTTCTCTGATGATACGCGGAATCTCGATGAATCTTATCATGCCTTTCAGGAATGCATCAACAGCAACCTCATTGGCTGCGTTCAGTACAGATGGCATGGTGCCTCTTGACTCCATGGCTGTGTAAGCATAAGAGAGGCACGGGAAGCATTTGTTGTCTGGTTTTTTGAAAATAAGGGATTCAATTCTATCGAGGTCAAGACCCTGCATTACATTTTCAAGTCTCTCCGGATAAGAAAGGGCATACGCTATTGGTCCCTTCATGTCAGGTATTGAGAGTTGAGCAATACAGCTTCTGTCATGAAATTCGACAATGGAATGGACGATGCTCTGTGGATGGATAAGCACATCTATCCTTTCCGGTGGGATACCGAAAAGATAGTGTGCCTCGATCATCTCAAACCCTTTGTTCATGAGCGTTGCAGAGTCTATGGTAATCTTTTCCCCCATTTGCCAGTTTGGGTGCTTGAGTGCATCCCCTGGTTTAATATCATTCAGTTCGCTTACACCCTTGCCAGCAAAGGGACCACCCGATGCTGTGAGAATAATCCTCCTGATATCAGAGTTCTTATGTCCTTCAATACATTGGAATACTGCGCTATGTTCACTGTCCACAGGAAGGATTCTCACTCCTGCTTTTTTTGCCTCTTCAGTTACAATCCTTCCTGCCATCACAAGGGCCTCCTTGTTTGCGAGTCCGATTGTTTTTCCAGAGCGTATGGCTGATATTGTTGGTATAAGTCCTGCAGCTCCGACAATTGCAGAGAGGACAAAATCCGAGCCTCCGTAGCTCGCAGCTTCAGCGACACCATCATGGCCTGATAGTATCTTTAAAGAAGACGCATGCCCTCCTATCCTTCTCCGCAATTCCTTGGCAGCTGCCTCATCAGCAACGGCAACAACTTTGGGAGAAAAGGACTTTATCTGTTCTTCAATGAGATCAACATTTTTACCTGCCGTCAGTGCAACAACTTTGAACCGGTTCCTATGACCCGAAATAATATCAAGGGCATTTCTCCCTACTGATCCTGTTGAACCAAGAATTGTAATGCGCTTCATTTCCTATTGCCCATTTTCAACAATTCTCAATGCTGTCAACATCCAGAAAAGAACTGGCCCTGCGAAAAGCACACCATCAATTTTGTCCAATATGCCCCCATGTCCTGGAATGATGATCCCCGAATCCTTGACTCCAGCGTCGCGCTTAAACATGGATTCCACGAGATCACCGAGGACAGAAATAGCTCCAATCATGATACCAATGATAATAATAGAGGTTAGAGAAAGCATAGGTATGAGGGTAGCTTTTATGGCAGTCACTCCTAAAATACCTCCCGTAAGTGAACCTACTGCGCCTGCTACAGTCTTATTGGGACTTACCTCCACATAGAGTTTCTTCTTTCCAATCAATGTCCCGATATAGTAAGCCATGGTATCTGCTGCCCATACTGTTGCATAGAGAAGTATTATCCACTCAGGTCCAATCTCTCTGATATACGCCTGGAATGTAAGCAGGCTCGGGATGTAAAACAGGCCAAAGACAGGGATAGAGGTGTCAGAAAGGGAAGACCTGGGATTTCTCTTAAAAAGGAGCCTTATGGCTGCCAATGCCATAACAGAGAGGATTATGACATTCAGCAGGAGATCCTTTGAAATATAAGATATGCATAGAATCAAAATTCCGAAGAATAAACCAGCATAACGTAAGATCCCCGTTACTTGATACATAGTATAAAATTCTGACAGAGCAATAATAGACATGGATATCAAAAAAAAGATGAAGTATGCCGGAGAGAGATACATGATATAGAGATAAAGGACCGGGAGAAGGACTGCTGCAACAGCAAGCCTCTTAAAGTGCATCTCTCCTCGTAGAGATGGCTCCGAATCTCCTCTCCCTCTGCTGATAATGCTGGATAGCGAGAAAGAATTCTTCCTTTGTAAAATCTGGCCAGAGCGTCTCTGTAAAATACAGTTCTGAATATGCACCCTGCCAGATCAGAAAGTTACTTATGCGCATCTCTCCGCTCGTCCTTATAATAAGGTCCGGGGGAGGCAGACCAGCAGTGTCAAGGTAAGAACTGAAAGATTCCTCAGTCAGTTCTTCAGGTCTAACACCCAAATGGAGAACCTTCTTCACTGCCCTGAGAATCTCGTCCCTTCCGCTATAACTCAATGCAAGCACAAGAGTCATGCCCTTGTTAGAAGCTGTCTTTTCTACTACTTCTCCTATAAGGACTTGTATGTCTTTCGGCAATTTACATATATCCCCGATCGTTTTAAAGACAACATCCTTGGCTATCAGGTCAGCTATTTCTTTTTCAAGATACAATTCGAGAAGCCTCATAAGGGTCTCGACCTCTAATATCGGTCGTTGCCAGTTCTCTAAGGAAAAGGCATAGAGGGTTAATACCTTTACCCCAAGTTCACCTGCAGCCTCGATAATCTCCTTTGACCGCACTGCACCTTGCCTGTGGCCTTCTTCCCTTGTAATGCCGCGTAACTCAGCCCATCTCCCATTTCCATCCATGATAATTCCCACATGTTTTGGTATGCGCCCACTCAGTATCAATTCTTTCTTCTACCCTCTCTTAATAGAATAAATGTAAAGCGTTGATCCCAAAGGATTTTCTCCCTTCAGTATGTTTTCAGGCTTGATGCCTAAGCCTAATGTGGGGCTTACAAGGACGAGGATCTTTTCACCAACAACTGCATAGTCAAGGATAGAACCCTTTATGTTATCTATCACAACACCTTCTTCCATAGAAAGTCCATTCCACCAGAGGTTTTTGATCTGAGACTTTTTATAACCAATTCCCCTGGCCATTTCTACAAGAGGGATCCTCTTGACTAAAAGAACCTCTCTGTTTCTCAGAAAAAGCCTGTCTTTCATTGACCATTCACCTCTGTCAGTAGGTAGGGCAGAAGATGACTTTTTGAAAGTTGTAAGGAACCCTCCTGTGTCAGTCTTGCTCTTCCATAACAGCATATCTTTATCATACAAATTGAGAAATCCCTTGTCATCATAAGCGAGGATCAGTCTACCTGTTCGAGGATCATCAATATAGACAAAATCATAGAGGTTAACACCTTTCGGGAGGTTTATTGATTTTCCCCTTTTATATTCTCCTTCCCATTTCACAGTGAAGACATCCCCTGTAAATCCCTCATCCTTCGAATATGCCTGGGCTAAAAGTTCCTCTCCCACTTTCCGAAGAAATATATTACCCTTGTAGAGAAGCACAAACTCTGTGCCCTGTAGCTCATATATGTAAGATACAACTCCGCCACTTCTCACTGAAGAGAGCGTGACCTCATCCCTCCCGTTTTTGTAAATGTCCTCTGTCTCGAACTTTCTGCTCATGGAGGTAATAATGATTTCATCTCTTCCGTTTTTGTTAAGGTCTATGGTATCAATCCAGAGGTGGTCTTCGAGTTTAGAGCCTTTGATTTGAATTCCACCAAGGGCTGGCTGGAGTTCTGCACCAGACAGATAAATTTTGATATCTCTCCCTGTACTCAGCAGCATCTCCTGTCTGTTATCCCCATCAATGTCACCTACTGCTAACAGCCTTAAGTTAAAGGGCAGGTCTACCTCAACAAATGGTTCTTCCCTCTTGAGTGTAAATAACCCCTCACCAAACTTCATTTCTTTTACATAGGCAGCATCGAGCTTTGTATCCATCGCACCAAACCCAATGCCATCAGAGACCCAGAAAAGTCTCTGGGTAATGAGCGTACCTGATTCGACTGTCTTGGATGTCAGAAGAAGTGCAACCTCTGCCTTAAGTCTTTTCGCTTCCTGAATAACCTCCTGGGGGTCATCTGTCTCAATGTTTGTTTCAAGAAGATCGAATCTGCCTGTCTCTTTAAGACTTCTGAAATATGAATCAGCAATATTCCAATCAATACCTTTTGACTGACAGAAGAGCATACTAACCTGTTTCTCCGATATTCTGACCTTATCACCTTCTTTTGCTTCTCCAGTGATGATGACACCCATTGATGAGTCAGTGCCTATTTCTTTTATCTCGAGTCTACCGACAGGAGACTCTATTTTCCCCAATGGTTCTTTTGTGACAGGGTGTATAAATGTGACTCCTTCTCTCAATATCGAAAATCTCATGCCTTCCTTTACAGAGTCGTTTAGTCCCTAAATTGACAAGAACTTTTTGGCCATCAACCTTAGTAACTCTGCCTACTAATGGTTTGAAATAGGAAATTGTCTCATCTCTCATTTTGTTCAGTGGGTTATCAGCAGCCTGAACGGTGAACTGTGAATAGTGAATAGTAAATAGTAAGGTGAGAGAGAAGGAAACAGGATATAACCTTTACTTTCTTTCTGCCCCCAACACTTTGACTCTTAACTTCTGACTCCTGACTTCTGACTCCTGACTCCTTCCTCATTTCTCATCCTTTCCTCTTTCGGTCATGGATAAATTTTATATAAAACCCTTAATGTCCTTCAGAGAAACCTCTCAAAAGTTATCTGTAATTATAACACAGCTCATTTCAATCAGAGCATTATGCTCATCAGGTAAATCGAGTAATATTTATGTATAACCCATACGATATCATTCCAATCCGCCAAGGCAGACTTAGCCTTCTGTTATTCTGATCCCATTCTATAATTTTATTACCTGTGATGATATAATAAGCTATTTCCCATTGTTAGTTGTTAGTCTGAACTGATAATGAACGACTGGATATAACGAGGGATTCGAGAACCGTCCAAATAATATTCGATAATGAATGGTGGTGGAGAGGTCTACGACTCATAAGGTATGATTTATGAAAAAAGGGCTCGATTTTATTGTCCTCCTTATCGTTGATCTGCTGACCCTTGCAATAATTCTTGAACTGGCAATAATCTTAAGAAAGAACATTCTTCCTTCTTACATTGAACTCACCAGAATATTTAGGAAAAGGTATGGTCAACCTATTGGTGGATCTTTCCCATTTGGATCTCCTTCCTTGCCTATGAAGGTCTCTTTACACAGAGGTTTTCCTTCTGGGACGAGGTAAAACAACTATGGAAGTCCATCTTCTTTTCGACTGTAGCTGTTTTCAGTATACTCTTTCTTGGAAAAGTGAGGGAGAGATATTCAAGGACGGTAATAGTCTTAATGGGAATAATCTCTCAATTTCGTTTTTCCAGCTATAAGAATTAATGCAAAGAAGCTCTTCAGACATATTGGATTGTTAAGGAGCAAGGTGCTCATTATTGGAGCCGGGGAACAGGGGCAGGCTCGTGGCAAAGGCCTTGAAAGAGGAACAAAACCTCGGTTACAAAGTTGTGGGATTTCTTGATGACGACCCTGAAAAGGCCGGAACATTGATAGAGGGAATCAAGGTTCATAAAGGAATAGATAAGGCAGAGCGATATATAGGAAGAAGTGGTATAAATGCCGTTGTTATAGCCATACCCGGGGCACCAAAAGAAAAATTGAACGAGATTATAAACAGACTTCAACATAAGGCAGAAAACATCTTCTATATACCTGAGATTTTAGGAGTTGCAGTTCTCGGGACAAAACTCCAGCACTTTTTCCGCGAGCAGGCCTTTGCCCTTGAGATTCAAAATAACCTGGCTAAGCCCTTTAATATATTCATAAAACGGTGCTTTGATTTCCTGGTGGGTAGCTTTTTACTGGTCTTTTTGTCTTTGCCTATAGCTATTATTTGTTTCCTTATAAGGCTCGATTCGCCTGGCCATGCCATCTTTTCTCAGTATAGAATCGGCAGGAGGGGAAGGCCTTTCAGATGTTATAAATTCAGGACAATGTTTAATGATGCAGAAGAAAATTTGCAGGATCTTCTCAATTCCAATGAAGACGTACGCAGAGAATGGGAGAAGACCTGGAAAATAAAAGAGGATCCGAGAATCACAAAGATTGGAAAATTTCTCAGAAAGACTTCCCTTGATGAACTCCCCCAATTAATAAATGTCCTCAAGGGCGAGATGAGTCTTGTTGGGCCGAGGCCTGTACCTGCCGGATGAGAAGACAAAAATAAAGATTCGCAGAATATTTCTCTGTTTTCCCGGGCATTACTGGCCTGTGGCAGGTCTCTGGAAGGAGCAACACAAGCTATGATTACAGGATCGCCCTCGACTCATGGTATGTGAGAAACTGGAATGTATGGCTGGATGTTGTCATTCTACTGAAAACCATTAAGGACGGTTCTGAGAAGTGAAGGAGCGTACTAATAATTTATGAACTTGAAGATTCAACATTACATTGATTTAATAACAGTTTTGACACAGAAGGAGATAAAAGTCAGATATAAGAGTAGTTTTTTGGGTTATCTCTGGTCAATAGGTCATCCCCTTGCCTTTGCCATGGTTTTTTTCATAGCCTTCAAGATAGTTTTGAGAATACAGGTGGAAAACTACGCCCTTTTTCTTATTGCAGGATTATTTCCATGGCAGTGGTTTGCTAATTCTGTGAATGCCTCTCCCATGCTATTTCTGGGGAATGCCTCAATTATTAAGAAAGTAAATTTTCCAAGAAACATAATACCATTAACAGCAGTCCTCCAGGATATGATACATTTTGTGTTGTCCATACCTGTAATAGTCCTTTTTATGTTTATTTATCACAAATCACTATCACTCACATGGCTCTATGGAATACCGGTCTTATTGAGTATCCAGTTCGTTATAACATACGGGGTCTCTCTAATAATCTCATCATTAAATCTCTTCTTCAGAGACCTCGAGAGACTGACAGTTATACTCATGACACTCCTTTTCTACTTTACCCCTGTCATTTATCCTGAGACCATGATACCAGAAAGGTATAAACCCCTCATAAATCTCAATCCATTAGCCCCTTTGATGATAAGCTGGAGGAACCTTTTTTTAAACGGGACATTAGAGCCAGCATCTTTGATTATTCTTCTTGCTTATAGTCTTATTATTCTTTTGTTAGGTTATCAGGTATATAGAAAACTATCATGGAAGTTTGCAGAGGTCTTATGAGTGATCCTGTAATTATCTTTGACAACATTAGCAAAAGCTATCCTCTTTATCACCACATAACAGGAGGCATTAAAAACTTTCTTTTCCATCTTCCAAAGGGAATAAGCTCTCTAAAGAATTCACGCTTTGAAGCGCTTCGTGATATATCCTTTGAGGTTTACAAAGGTGAGACTTTTGGCATAATAGGAAGAAACGGGGCTGGAAAAAGCACCACATTGGGACTTATTGCAGGTGTTTTAAAGCCAAGCCAAGGCAAAGCTAATAGTAAAAGGAAGAATTTCTCCTCTACTTGAGTTAGGAGCTGGATTCCATCTCGAGCTTACCGGTAGAGAGAATA
The DNA here is from genome assembly GCA_963826355.1 of Nitrospirota bacterium. Lineage (GTDB taxonomy): Bacteria > Nitrospirota > Thermodesulfovibrionia > Thermodesulfovibrionales > SM23-35 > DASPRG01. The sequence continues at coordinate 9,786 of CAWGWX010000025.1, forward strand.
TAATGCTTAACGGTGTCCTTCTGGGGCTCACAAGGGCAGAGGTTTTAAAGAAGATGGATGAGATTATAGAATTTTCAGAGCTTGGTGAATTCATAGACCAGCCTATGAGGGTATATTCAAGCGGTATGCTGGCAAGGCTTGGATTTTCTGTAGTATCCTCTCTTGAACCCGAGATCCTATTGATTGATGAGATTTTGGCTGTAGGTGATATGAATTTTCAAAAAAAGTGTCTGGATAAAATGATGGGTTTCAAAAAGAGCGGTGTTACAATGGTTTTTGTCTCACACTCAATGCAAGATATTAAGATGATATGTGATAGGGTGATGTGGATAGAGTCGCATATTATAAAAATGATAGGAGAGCCTAAGGTCGTTGTGGATAGCTATATAGGTATATAATAAAACACCGAATTGGCACCCCTCAATTACAGCAAACAACTCTAATTCCCTTTTTGTGAATACCCTGCGGCAGAGACCGCAGGGCGTCTGAAATTGAATATTTGTTTTCAGTGTCATTCCCGCTTGCCGGGAATCCTTCCGACTTGTTCGGGACCGCAAGAAAGATTCTGGACAAGCCAGAATGACAGATTAAGAAGCTGCGGCAGAGACCGCAGGGTGTAAAATTTATAAAAAAACTTATCACTGAAGAAAAAAACAGAGAGAGACCTGAGAATTACAAACTATCTTCAGTCACTAAAACCGTTAATCTCAGTAAGTATAAGATTCCACCAAAAATATAAGACCCCCCTTTTTAAGAGTCTTTTATTATGGGCAGTATCAGTAACGTAGAATAAAATAAAGGAAGCTATAAGCGATGATGCCATACCTGGATGTATCAGGTATGGCATCATCATATCGAGGATCCCAACTTACTGCTGGCCAGTTACAGAACGCATCCGCTGCAGATGTCCGATATCTTTACAAAAATCCATCCCTCATTATAATAGACTCCGATAGCAGTGTGTCCTGATACCTGTCCCGTAACAGGTGTGGCTCCTGGGAATCCAAAATTGATTGTCTGATCCGGTATATCTGGATTTGTTGGATCCCATTCACCATTGCCATTGACGTCTAAATACCAGGTCCCATTGCTATAGACTCCAATCTTTGTTGTACCATCTTCATTCCAGTCTCCTGTAACAGGTATGGCTCCTGCAAATCCAAAAGTGGCCGTCTGATCATTTGTTGAATTCCATGCACGATCACAATCCCAGTCTAAATACCAAGTTCCATTTTTATAGACTCCCACCGTTGTAAAACCACAGTCGTTCCAGTCTCCTGTAACTGGTGTGGCTCCTGCAAATCCAAAAGTGGCCGTCTTATCAGTTGGCTCGCCGTCCCATGCACCACTGCCATTCCAGTCCACAAACCACGTCCCATTGCTATAGACTCCGATCTTCGTTGTACCGTCTCCATTCCAGTCTCCTGTAACAGGTATGTCTCCTGCAACTCCAAAACCACCAAGTGGGGCGTTTGTAAAATCTCCCCCCGCCGTACCATCCCACACACCATTACCATTTAAGTCCACAGACCAGGTCCCATTACTATAGACTCCAATATTTGTTCTACCGCTCGTTCCATTCCAGTCTCCCATAACAGGTGTTCCTGATACATCAAAAGTGTTAGTTATATATCCTGTAATCCAGGCTCCACTAACACTCGGAATCAACAAAACAAGAAAAATACTTAATAACAATATTTTGTTTCTCATTCAATCCTCCTTTTTTTGAGTATGAGATTCCAACCAATTTTTCACTATCAGATTCCAACCAAATATATAAAACCACCTCCCTTTTTTTATTCCTAAGTTAGGAAATTTATACCATGGCAGTATCAGAAATGTCAAACAAAAAAGCAAGCATAAGCATCTCTTTTTCATGAAAAAAACGTAACCATTCTCTCACAACGAGTGAAGGCATTGAATAGCTATCACCCAGAGATTATCCCGTAGATTAATGATGGATCTTCTTAACTTATATTAATTATAGAGAAAGAAGGGAAATGTTAAAATATATTCTGATAAAATTCTGTTTTATTTAAATCTAAAAAGTAGGGGTAATATTGAAAATTGAAATACACAGGTGAAAGGTATATACCAAATCTTGAATCTCCAGAGATAAGTTATGAACATTGGCACAGATACCTCTACGCCACTCAGTTTGTAAAGGGTAAGGTTGTTCTTGACATAGCCTGCGGCGAAGGATATGGAAGCTATTTACTTTCGGAGACCGCAAAATACGTTGTGGGTATAGATATAAGCCCGGAGGTTATAAACTATGCTGGGACTAAATATGTAAGATCCAACCTTGAATTGAAGGTCGGATCTGTCAGCAGTATTCCAGTAGATGGAGAGGCTATTTTTGATGTTGTCGTCTCCTTTGAGACGATAGAGCATGTAACCGAAGAAGAACAGAGAGCATTTTTAAAGGAGGTCAAACGGCTTTTAAGGCCCGATGGATTACTTATCATATCAACACCGAATAAACTACTTTGGAGCGACATCCCTAACAAGAATGAGTTTCATGTCAAGGAGTTTTATATTGATGAATTTAAGGAGTTCCTTGGAAATCACTTCAAAAATGTTAAACTCATGGGACAGAAGATTTATCCTGTTTCATATATATGGGACTCTGCAAAAAACCTTAATACCTATAAAGAATACGAGCTTACATTTTCAGAGAAAGGCTTTAGACCCACCGAAGACCCCAAAAACATACAATATGCAATAGCTATTTGCTCTGATAGAGAGATAGAGGGTTTAGAATCGTCTATCTTGGTTGACCTGAGCGAAAAGATGATTAAGCTCAAGGACAACCTTGAGTCAGCTTTAAACAACATCTACAATTCTCACGGATGGAAGGCTTTGCTGGTTTATTACAAGGTAAGAGATAAAATCCTTCCGCCTAACAGCATCAGAAGAGAAATAATAAAATCTATTTTAAATTTTAATAAAGCATCATTAGATTGGAAATCACTTTTATTTTATTTCACGATAAGAGATAAAATCTTTCCACCAAATACCAATAGAAGAAAAGTGATGAAGTCTATTCGGGATGGTTTGAAAAAGGCATTATTAAAAAAGTACGCTAAGAGCCCTCAAAGAGTTGAAAAGATGTCTGATATATTAACTGAGGAGATTAAAGATAATTATATTCAAATAGGTGCTCACGCAGGTGACAGTATAAGCACTGTCATTGAGGATTTAGATGCAAATTTAAGAAAGAACTTAAGAATTGCTTTTGTCAGTCAGCCGGAATACTTCAGATTCATGTATGAAGCCCTGGACAGGGATTATGACACGAGGGAATTTGTTCTCAGATGGGGTGGCGATATAAATTATTATAAAGGTTTAATCGAATTCAATCCAAACATTGCATTTTTTTTCCGTCCAGAAATTTATCCTGATGAACTATTAGAGACGCTTAAAGGCATTAAGGTTGCTTTATCATCCGAACCCATACCCAAATATTTCAATGACCGGCTGCTTACTTCTGGCGATATGGAGGTGCGTTTCAATTCGCTGAAAGGTGTTAAAAATAAAAAATATGATTATTTTTTCCATTATGATAAAACTTCCCTTAGATTTTTAAAGGAAAATGGACTTAAAGTTGACGGCGAATTCTTTTTCCCTGTGGATACCAGAATCTACCGGCCATATGACGCAAAAAAAACATGGGATTGGGGATTTATAGGACGCTCTACCTCATATCGGGAAAAGTTTCTTGGGATACCCAAAAGGGATCTTAACGGACTGCATATTGCACACGGAGTTTATGGCGAAGAATTCGTCCGATTGATGAATGCTTGCAAAATCGGAATAAATCTCCACATCGATGAGAATGTTTCATTAGAGCCACGTGTGCAGATGATGATGGCGTGTAAAGTCCTGACATTTAGCGACCCACTGACACATAACGAATTCTTTAAGCCCGGAATACATTATGTTGAGTTCACCCATCCGGAAGAGTTCATAGAAAAGTTACAATATTATCTTAAACACGATGATGAAAGGGAGAAAATTGCCTTAAAAGGATTTGAACTGGTCCGTGAAAGGTTATCATCTGCTTTTTTCTTCAAAAATTAATAGACCAGATAGTTATTGAGAACAGAGAGCGCTTGAAAGAATCAGGGCTGTCAGGAATGAGCAGAAGCAGAAAGGATTATCTTAGGTTAGACCTTGGATGCGGTAGATTTAAACGTAAAGGTTTTATTGGGGTTGATATTGAGAAATTTGATTGCGTGGATATCGTTGCTGATTTAAACGAGCCCTTGAAATTCCCTGATGACTCGACTGACCGGATTTTCTGTTCGCATACGCTGGAAAATGTGAAAAATCCCTATTTTCTTATGAATGAGATGCACCGTATATGTATTGATGGTGCTTTGATAGAAATCATAGTACCGCTACACGAACCAGATGAAACGCATTTTACAATTTTCTATGAAAACTGGTTTTCTGAAAATCTGGATAACGGGAAGTTTGCCATAATTTCTTCTCAGGTTGAAAAAAAATATGGTATTTCACCGACCGGAAAGAACCATTCTTGGATTGAACAGAGGGTTAATTTGAAAGTCTTAAAGAAAAACAAAAGTGCTGATAATGTGAAAAGTATCTCCAACGATTTTTTATCAAAAGATGACAATGGCTCCAATTTTAAGAAATTATCAAACCCAAAACAGAATATTATTGCAAAGCCATCAATTGGATTTGTTCTTGCTGGACAAAGTATATCCGGTGGTATCATGGTAGTATGCCAGCATGTGAACAGGTTGATCAAGAAAGGATATAAGGTTGTTTTAATTGATAATAATCTAAACGACAAGTTTAAGCTGGATTGGTTCCCGAATCTATTAGCTGAAGTCATTCCAATAAACAAGATAAAGTGGGATATAGACATTGTTTTTGCCACACACTGGCCTACGGCATATACAGTCAAAGAAATCCCCGCACGCAGAAGATTATATTTTGTACAGTCTGACGAGACCCGTTTCAATGCGCCGGGAACGGAAGACCATGAGAGGGCGCGAAATACATATACCTTTGATTTTGAATTTGTGGTGATTGCAAAATGGCTTCAAAACTGGCTACAAGAAAACTTTGGTAAATTAGCGCATTATGTTCCTAACGGCGTGGACAGAACAATGTTTTATCCAGACGAACCGCTTGAACCTAAGGGGAATAAATTAAGAGTATTGTTAGAAGGTTCTATAGATGCACCTTATAAAGGGATGAAAGATGCGTTTGAAGTTTTGGATGGAATGGATTGCGAAGTTTGGTGCGTCAGCACATTTGGTCGCCCAAAACCAGGCTGGAAGTGTGATAGGTTCTTTGAATATGTGCCAATAGAAAAGATGAGACGGATTTATTCAAGCTGTGATGTCCTTGTTAAAATGTCACGGATGGAAGGGTTCTACATGCCGCCCCTGGAAATGATGACCTGTGGAGGTACAGTCATAACGGGAAAAGTTACAGGTTATGACGAGTATATTGTTGACGGCTACAATGCTCTCGTTGTAGAGCAAGGGGATGTAAAAACTGCAAAAGAGAAATTAAAGCAACTTATCAAGGATAGAAATTTACTTAACAGCTTGAAAAAAGGCGGACTAGAAACTGCTGCAGAATGGTCATGGGAATTCAGCAATGATCAATTAGAAAAATTAATCAAAGGAGAGGTATAAGCCAAAGGGTGAATAGTATAATAAAAGCTCTGAAGATTTTACTCCATCAAGGACCAAGGGCATTTGTTAGTAAAATAAAAAACAAACATAAGCTAAGAAACCAATATAAGTTGTATATTCTCGCTCTTAATAAGTTAGAAGATAGCGAATATATTAAAAAAGACAAGGCAAAGGCTTTTCAATACAGGCCAAAGGTTAGTATCATTGTCCCAGCCTATAATACTGACAAAAAATGGCTAAGACTTTGCATAAAATCGGTACTGAACCAGGTTTACGATAATTGGGAAATTTGCATTGTTGATGGTGGCTCTACAAAACCTTATATAAAAAAGGTTCTTGAAGAATATGCTAATCAGGACAGCAGAATAAAGGTTAAATTTTTAAAAGAAAATAAAGGGATAGCAGGAAATTCCAATGAGGCTTTATCTCTTGCTACTGGCGAATTTGTGGGCTTTTTAGACCATGATGACGAGCTTTCACCGAATGCTCTTTATGAGGTTATTAACCTCTTAAATAGGAATCGAGATTTAGATTTTATCTACACCGATGAAGATAAAATAACAGTAAAAGGGAAGCACACTAGATCCCCATTTTAAACCCGACTGGGCACCGGATACCTTATACTCATATAATTATATAACGCACTTTTCAGTAATCAGGAAAAATCTCATTGATACAGTTGGTGGCTTCAGAGAAGGCTACGATGGCTCCCAAGATTATGACCTGTTTTTGAGGGTAACAGAAATTACATCTAAGATTGTTCATATTCCTAAGGTTCTATACCATTGGAGAATGATTCCCCAATCAGCAGCATCATCAAGCAGTGCTAAACCTTATGCCCATATAGCTGCAAAAAAAGCTATAAAAGATAGTTTAAATAGGATAAAAATTGATGCTGAGGTTCTGGATGGACCATCAGCTGGCTTTTACAGAGTCAAGTATAAGATCCTCGGCAACCCAAAGGTTTCGATAATCATCCCTACATGGGATGAAATGAAAGTTCTACAGAGATGTATTCACTCCGTGCTAAATAAAACTGAATATGATAATTACGAGGTTCTCGTTGTTGACAATCAAAACAGGGAAACCCAGTCCTTTAGATACCATGAGGAAATAAAATCCAATCTAAAGGTCAAAATCACAAAATATGACGGGCCCTTTAATTATTCAAAGATCATCAACTATGCTGTATCTCTGATAGATTCTAAATATATCATTTTTCTTGATAGCCATACCGAGGTTATTTCACGGGAGTGGATTACTGCTATGTTAGAACATGCTCAAAGAAAAGAAGTTGGTATAGCAGGAGCGCTACTTTATTATCCAAATGATACCATTCAGCATGCAGGAGTGATAATAGGGATAGATAGTGTTGCTGGGTATTCTCATAAATGCTTTCCAAGAAATGCTTTTAGTTATATGAATAGGGCAAAAACCATTCAAAATCTAAGCGCTGTAACCGTAGCCTGTTTGATGACGAAAAAGGATGTATTTGAAGAGGTTGGGGGGGTTGACGAAAACTATAGCCATGTCTATGATCTTGATTTTTGTCTAAAAGTCAGAGAACGGGGATATCTGATAGTTTATACACCCTATTCTGAATTATACTCTGCACAAATCCCTGAATCGAAGTTATGAAAATGCCCCTGAAAAACAGGCAAAGTTCAAAAAAGAAATTAAATACTTTCAGAGGAAATGGAAGGATGTATTAGCTAAAGGGGACCTTTATTGCGACCCTAACCTGACCCTTGATAAAGAGGATTTTTCCATAAAGATATAGATGCCCAAAGTAAGTATAGTTGTCGTAAATTATAACGGAAAGGAATTTGTTGCATAGATTGTTTAAAGGCATTAAGAGACAGGGATTTAAAGACTTTGAAGTCATAGTGGTAGATAACAACTCAGCAGACAATTCATTATATAAAATCCAGAGTTTCTTTGAAAGGAAGCCCCATAACAACCCTTATAAAATTAGTCCCCCTCGATAAAAATTTAGGTTTTACAGGTGGAAATATAGAAGATTCAAAGCATGCTAATGGTGACTATATTGCCCTTCTAAATAATGATGTGGAGGTTGATAATTACTGGCTTGAAGAACTTGTTATAGCTATGGATTCCCATCTCGATGTTGGTACATGCGCATCGAAAATGATCGTTCACGGGACAAATGTTATAGACAGCGCAGGTGATGGATATGCAACATCACTCAAAGGCTTTAAACGTGGCGAAGGAGAAAGCAGCAAAAAACTTACTCGACAGGAATATGTTTTCGGCGCATGTGCAGGCGCAGCTTTATATCGAAGAAAGATGCTTGATGGGATAGGCTTTTTTGATGAAGATTTTTTCTTAATACACGAAGACACTGACCTTAATTTCAGAGCACAGCTTATGGGTTGGAAGATATTATATGTCCCTACAGCCATCGTATATCATAAAGTCAGGTCTTCTATTGGCCGCATGAGTGACATGGCTGTTTATTATACTCTCAGAAACAGTGAGTTTGTGAGGATTAAAAATGTCCCGTTTGGGATTTTTCTAAAATGCCTGCCTGAGTTTATCATAGGAATGTTAACGGAGTTCGTTTATTTTGCTATAAGACACAAAAGGTTCAGGCTATATTTCAAGGCAAAGATGGATGCTCTGAAGATGTTACCTAAGATGATAAAAAAGAGAAAGGTAATTATGAAGCACAAAAAAGTGAGTAATAATTATTTGCATAGCATAATGACATCTGTATGGCAAGGGGATTTCCTGAAGGCAAAGATTAAAAAACTTTTTTATGGTTAGCGTAATTATCCCAACCCTTAATGCAGAAAAGTATATCCATAAACTCCTTAATTCATTGATGGGGCAATCGATTCCCTGCGAAATAATTGTTATTGATTCCTCATCTGTAGACAGTACTATTAAGATTGCAGAATCTCCTCGGGGCAAGGGTTATAACTATAAAGAGAAACGAATTTGACCATAGGAGTAAGAAAATCTAGCGGTAAGGGCAGCTTCCGGAGATATATTAATTTTTTTAACTCAGGATGTTCTTCCAGCAAACGAGTACCTTATCAAAAACCTTATTAAACCTTTGCAGGATGAAAAGATAGCCCTTTGTTATGGCCGTCAGATAGCAAAGAACGATTCTAACCCTTTAGAACGATTTGCAAGGGCTTTTAATTACCCAGATAAGCCACGAATAAAAGGAAAAGAGCATATTGAATTGCTTGGCATAAAGACCTTTTTTTGCTCTAATGTCTGCTCAGCTATTAAAAAAAGTGTCTTTAAAAAGAGTGGGGGAATTTCCTGAAAAGGCAATAATGAATGAGGATATGGTTCTTGCTGCGAAGCTCATCATGAGAGGATACAAAGTAGCCTACGAACCTTCAGCCATTGTATACCACTCCCATAATTATTCTCTCTGGGAACAATTTAAACGATATTTCGATATCGGTGTTTCATTAAAACAACATAGATGGATACTGGAACTTGTAAAGACGGAGGGGGAAGGGTATAAATTTATGAAGGAAGAGATAAGGTATCTCTGTAGAAAGGGTAAATGGTACTGGATACCTTATGTCTTTGGAGAGGCTGCTGCGAAATATGCTGGTTATTGTTTAGGCTTGATAGAAGATAAATTGTCTGTGAAGCTCAAAAAAAGCCTAAGCATGCATAAATATTTTTGGAATTAATGAGATTAATAATCAAGAAGAGATTATATTAGTGGCTGATGTTGATCTTTGATTGTCAGAATAGTTGCACAATGAAGCCCCTCTTTAGACTATTTACAGCAACTCATTTTCTTTAAGAGTACTATCTCCTTGTAACAGGTATGGCTCCTGCAAATCCAAAATCGTATGTTTTATCCACTGTCGGATCCCATACACCATTGCCGTTTAAGTCTATATACCAGGTCCCATTGCTATAGACTCCAATCTTTGTTGTACCGTCTCCGTTCCAGTCTCCTGTAACAGGTATGGCTTCTGCAAATCCAAAATCGTATGTTTTATCCACTGTCGGATCCCATACACCATTGCCGTTTAAGTCTATATACCAGGTCCCATTGCTATAGACTCCAATCTTTGTTGTACCGTCTCCGTTCCAGTCTCCTGTAACAGGTATGGCTTCTGCAAATCCAAAATCGTATGTTTTATCCACTGTCGGATCCCATACACCATTGCCGTTTAAGTCTATATACCAGGTCCCATTGCTATAGACTCCAATCTTTGTTGTACCGTCTCCGTTCCAGTCTCCTGTAACAGGTATGGCTTCTGCAAATCCAAAATCGTATGTTTTATCCACTGTCGGATCCCATACACCATTGCCGTTTAAGTCTATATACCAGGTCCCATTGCTATAGACTCCAATCTTTGTTGTACCGTCTCCGTTCCAGTCTCCTGTAACAGGTATGGCTTCTGCAAATCCAAAATCGTATGTTTTATCCACTGTCGGATCCCATACACCATTGCCGTTTAAGTCTATATACCAGGTCCCATTACTATCATTACTATAGACCCCAATTACGGTAACTTGCTGAACAGATTGTATCGTAAAGCTTGCACTTATCGTATGGTTTGCTGTTACATTCGTAAATGTGTATGTGGTCACAGCCCCTACTGAACTCCCATCAACAAGAACATCTGCTACCTGATAGTTTGTATTTGGTGTTATGGTAAATGTCTTGTTTGTCCCATAATTTACCGAGACAGAACCAGATGGGGAGATGCTTCCACCTGTTCCTGCCGAAGCCGTTATAGTATAAGTCTTAAGGGTAAAGGTTGCTGTAACTGTTTTTGTAGCATCCATTGTTATGGAGCATGTACCAGTGCCTGAGCATCCACCAGACCATCCGGCGAATGTAGAGCTTGTAGCAGGTGAGGCTGTAAGTGTTACAGATGTACCTGTATTATAGGTCTCGGAACAATCAGAGCCACAATTTATTCCCGCTGGAGAAGAGGTTACTGTCCCTGTACCAGTCCCAGCCTTTGTCACTGTAAGGGTATATTGCTGAGAAGATTGTATCGTCTTACTGACCTCATTGGAATATCCACTTTCGTTTTTCGCTGTATCATGTGCAGTAACCGCAAAATAATAGGTAAGTCCACCAGTCAGGTTGTTTACAGTATAGGTTGTTACATTAGCCACATCGATATTCTGGGAATAAGTATGTGAGGAAGTGCCATAGTATACTTTATAACCATTAAGGTCAGTAAGGGGTGTCCCATCAGCATTTGTAGTCGGGGCATCCCAAGAGAGTGTAGCAGTACCTGAAAAGGCAGTCGAAGCACTCAAAGAAATAACTATGATGCATGATATATAAAGAAAAAGAAAATTTTTAATTTTCTGGTGAAAAAATTGCTTTGATTTAATGGTCAATCTGTTCATTTTTTCTCTATTACCCCCCTTTAGTCTTCTTTTTCACTGTTAAATAAAAAAGCCGTCACAGGATTTAACCTCTGGCGGCTCGGCGGACATAGGACGATGCTGTCCTTTAGTCCCGTTGCTCTGCGCCCCAGGGTTTCCCCTGGTTTGCTCTGAGCAGAGGGAACTGGCTGAATACAAATTAAATATAAAAAGTAAATTGGTTGGAAAGCAGTAATTAGAATCACAAATGGACTGCAATGCCTTATTTTTGATTTGATACACCAATTATAAAACGCAAAAGACATGCCAAAGAGGGCAAGCTTTGATAACTATTTGATATTAAAGAATAATTAAGAGTGAATGGTTTTTAATTTATTTTATGGAGCTAAATATTGTATGATTTTTCATACAATAAGCATATTTGATTTAAGGTAATTTCTCTTTTAAACAAACATGAGAGAACAGAATATTATGTATGATATTCTATACACATGAGGGTAATATATTTAAAGTGCAGCATTTTTTAATACTTAATTTTGTTAAAATAGACAATAAATTTTAAGCTTAATTGAAGATCCTGGCAAAAAATCACATAGCATGGCATAATGGCTATGTTAGCAGGCAGGACAGAAATAGCTTGAACAATCACAAGAGTGGTCTTGTATGGTTTACGGGGCTTCCTTCATCAGGTAAGTCTACGATAGCTCACTTTGTGGAAAAGGAACTATTCAGTCTTGGTATCCACACCTATTCCTTGATGGCGACAATGTGCAATACGGACTTAATAGCAACATCGGATTTAGCCGTGAGGATAGAAGAGAAAACTTACGAAGAATCGTCAAACTCTCAAAACTCATGATGGATGCTGGTTTAATCGTACTTGCAGCCTTCGTATACCCTTATAGAGAAGACAGGGAATATGTGAGAAGTAGATTTAATGTTGATAACTTTTTAGAAATTTATGTAAAGTGCTCCACTAAAGAGTGCGCAAGAAGGGACCCAAAAGGGAATTACAAAAGGGCAAGGGTAGGGATTATAAAAGACTATACCGGTATTTCCGCACCTTACGAAGAACCTGAAGACCCAAACCTCGTTATAGACATAGAAGAACTTGACCTTGAAAGCTCTGTCCATAAGGTTCTTGACTTACTTGCCAAGAAAAACTTTATCTCCCTTGACCAGAAAGAACAGGTTCAGGCCGAATATCCGCTAAATAGGCAGAAAGAGACTTAAATCATACAAACAATTCCTTGTAAATCATAACTTATGAAGGCTTTGAATTTTAGGAATATTAAAAAAATTCTTGTCATAAAATTGCGCCATATCGGCGATGTCCTTCTTACTGTCCCTGTTTTCAGGGCATTAAGAGAGAATTTTCCTGATGCGCATATCTCAGCTCTTGTGAATTCAGGGACAGAAGAAGTGCTGAGCGGCAACCCTCTCATCAATGAGATAATAATCTTTGATAGAAACATCAAAAAGATAAGTTCTCCTCAGAAATATATCAAAGAGGTATCCTTTATGAAAACAATACGAAGGAAGGGCTTTGATATGGTTGTTGACCTTACAAGTAGCGATAGGGCTGCGATGATCTCTTTTTTCTCAGGTGCAAGGTACAGAATCGCCTATGACTCTGGCAGGAACGGTCTCTTCGGTAAAAGATATTTGTATACCCATCTCGCCAAAAAACAGGGTGACCAGCATGCCGTACTACGGAATCTTGATGTTATCAGGCAATTCGGTATTGATACGGAAAATATATACTTGGATTTCTTTATTCCCGAAGAGGTAAGAATGTTTGTAAAAAAGATTTTTGAAGAAAACAATATACCCCCCCATCCCCCCCTTAGCAAGGGGGGGCAAAGGGGGGTTAAGGTCGTTCACATTCACCCCACCTCAAGATGGTTCTTCAAATGCTGGAATGACGAATACATGGCAGAAGTCATCCGCTGGCTGCTTGATAAAGGCATAACTGTAATTGTTACATCATCCCCTGACAGGCGTGAAATGGAAAAGGCCAAAAATATATTATCTTTAGTCGGTAACTCACCCCTCACATCCCCCCCCTTGGGGGGGGGGGTAATAGACTATGTGGGAAAACAACAATAAAGCAGCTTGCGGCTATAGCTGATGCCTCGAATGTATTCATCGGTGTTGATTCTGCACCAATGCATATCGCCGCGGCTGTTGGTACCCCTGTAATTGCCATCTTTGGTGCTGGGGTACAGAGTTGGAAGCCCTGGGGAAAGGATCATGTTGTAGTCTTTAAGGAGGCAGTAAGCAGAAATGGAATGGATAGAAAGGAACGTATAAAGAGAAATATATCGCAAATCACACCAAAGGATGTAATTGAAAAAATTAAGGGATTTCTTTTCAACAACAGATGACAACCCACAGAGTTATCTACTCAATTGCTACAAAATTTGGAGGTGCAGGCCTCGGGACAGTCTCTTACAATGCTGTAAAGGCTCTCTTTGATGGAGGACTGCTCAAGATAGCTGTCTCATACGGCAATAAATCTGATTTACCAAAGTCACATTTACTTATCCTGCCCGGAAATCCTTCAAAACTCTTATTCTTTCTTCCGAGGCACTTTTATAAACCACTAAGAAAGGGGTTTCTTGATTATGTTGCATCGAAGATAATCCTCAAAAAAGGGTGTGATATATTCCACGGATGGAATAACCAGGCATTAAGGAGTATTAAGGCTGCTAAACGGATTGGTGCAAAAACAATCTTGGAATGCGGTTCTACTCATCGGTTTTTCAGGGAAAGGATATTAAAGGAAGAATACGAAAGATTTGGTATAAAAAATGTTAAGCCACCTGAATACGCGAGACAATCCTCCCTTGAAGAGATTCTCCTTTCAGATTTTATCTTTTTGCCTTCTGAATTCGCTAAAAAAACATTTGTAGATGCTGGAATCAGCGAAGATAAGCTTTTTGTCATAAGAAGAGGTGTCAATCTGGAGAGATTTAGCTGGCTGAAAGAAAAGATAAAAAATTTAAGGTACTCTTTGTTGGCAGACTTTCTTTAAGAAAGGGAATTCAGTATCTCCTCGAAGCGTGGAGAAAAATGAACCTAAAGGTGCAGAACTTGTATTAGTTGGGAGTATTGATGATACTATTAAACCAATTTTGTCCTAATATAATGATCTTGAGAATATAGTTTTTAAAGGTTTTTTAAAAGATCCCTCAGATGTGTATAAAGAATCAACGATATTTGTATTTCCCTCCATTGAAGAGGGCAGTGCTAAGGTTACCTATGAGGCTATGGCTGCAGGTCTTCCGGTAATTACAACAGAAAATAGTGGCTCTGTAGTTAGAAATGGATTGGACGGCTTTATAATCCCTATGAGGGATTCGGAGGCTATAAGGGAAAAAATCACATACTTTTATGAAAATCCCGAAATGGTTGAGATAATGAGCGCCCATGCATTGGAAAATATAAATCACTATACATGGCAGAGGTACAGGAATACCCTTTTAGAAACGTACAACAAGTTGCCAATATGAATATCTTGATAGTCGGAGTAGAGCAGGTTACAAAAGACGAAAGGTACATGGATGATAAAGGCTGGTCATTTAAGAATGCCTTTGAAAGTCTTAGTATAAAAACAGAAACATTTTTCTATAAAAAGAAAGGGAAATTAGCATTTATTGAAAAAAATAAACATATAAAAGATTTTTGGAGCTCATATATGAATAAAACTCTTCTCAAGTGCGTTACGGATATTAAACCTGATGTTCTATTCATCTGCAAAGGTGAAACGATAAGAGCGGACACCCTTTGGGAAATACGAAAAAAAACTGGGACAACAATAGTCAATGTATTTCCTGACAACCCTCTTTATATGGGGAAGTTTGAGGCAATCGAGCCTTGTCATTACTTCTTTGTGAAGGATTCTTATATCCTTGACGTTCTCTTAAAGGCTGGCTTAAAAAATGTTTTTTATTTCCCACAATGTACTGACCCCGATGTACATAAGCCAATGATACTGAGTAATCAGGAAAAGAACACGTATTATTCCGACCTTTTACTCATAGGCTCAATGTATCCATACCGGTTAAAATTCATGGGGCAACTTATTGAATTTAATCCATCAATTTGGGGCAGAGGTTGGTCAAAGGCATCAAGTAGTGAGATTTTGAGACTTTATCGAGGCAAAGACATAAGGGGAACTCAGAAGACAAAGGTAATATGTGGTTCTGCAATCTCCTTAAATCCTCACCATCCCCTTAATGACATAAACGGGGTAAACAGAAGGACCTACGATATCGGTGCCTGTAAAGGTTTCCAGCTCGCTGATTATAAAGCCGATATGGAAAGGGTATTTAAGGTCAACGAGGAAATCATATGTTTCAAGACGATTGAGGAACTGAAAAGGCTTATCCAGTATTACCTCAAGCACACTGATGAACGGGCTCAGATAGCAGAGGCTGCCTTCCATAGGGTTAAAAAAGAACATACGTATGATATCAGGGCGAAACAGATACTCCAAATGATAACCACTAAATAGTTAAATGATACAATATGTCTCATTAAAGCAAAAGAGACAATGAATACGTCATCACAAAGGATAAGACCCCTCAACAGGTGAAGATACTCTTCGTCAATCATGCATCATCTCTGACCGGCGCTCCAATAAGCTGTTTTAATTTAATGACAAGGCTTGGAGATGGCTTTTTCCCTATCTTCGCAACAAAAGAGAAAGGACCCATCACTGAGCGTTTGAAAGATATTAGGCATCCACTCTTACATAGTGGAGAAGAGGGGGTTTCTTGGTTTTAAATACATTGCAAACTTTATTAAGATAATAAAATCTGAGAGAGTAGATATTCTCCATCTCAATACATTGACTCCCTTCTGTAAATATGCTGGTATCGCAGGTTTCCTGTTGAGAATTCCCATTGTATGGGTTGTAAGAGAAAACCCGATGATATCGAGGAGCAGGAGACTAAGGTTCTGGCTCAAATCCCTCTCTTCAAAAATCATTTTTGTTGACAGAGATGCCAGGGAAAAGTTATTGCCTGACAAGAGATCTAACATAGAGATCATTTATAATGGAGTTGATATTGATACTTTTAAACCCTTCGAGAGTAACGTTCTATTTGAAAAATTCAATATAGATACTAGTAAAAGGCTAATTGGCTGTATTGGCCTCATTATAAAAAGAAGGGGGTTAGAATATCTCATAAAGGCGTTGCCTATTATAAAAGAGAAATATGATAAATTTAAGCTTATAATAATTGGCGGTTGTCAAACCAATGATGAAGCTTATTTTTCAGAAATTAAGGAATTAATTACGGGACTAAAATTGGAATCAGATGTTTACTTTACAGGGGAGCTTTCAGATATTAGGGATGCCTTAAATAGTCTCGATATCGTTGTGATCCCCTCTCTCGAGGAGAGATGCAGCAGAACCTTGCTTGAATCTTTAGCCTGTGGAAAGGCTGTAGTTGCTACAAGGGTCGGGGGTACTCCTGAGATTATTGATGATGGAATGCACGGCATTTTAGTCGAACCAATGGATGAAAGACAGATAGCTGAGGCAGTTCTGAGATTGTTAATGAACGATGAACTAAGAAAAGAGATAGAAATGAATGGACGTATAAAGGCTGAAAAAAAATTCGATATTAGAGACAATATTAAAAAAATGAGAGAGCTTTATTCTAACTTAAGTAAAACAGTCGGTAGCTGGATTAACTAATTGTATCACATATGCAACCAATAAATATCCTCCATGTGATATCAAAACTTCCCATAGGAGGGGTTGAAAATCAACTCTTAACGATTCTCAGAAAATACGACAGAGATAAGTTATCTCCTCTCGTATGTTCCCTTTCAGATAAAGGAGAAATCGGAAGGGAAATAGAAGAGTCGGGGATCGAGGTTATTTCTTTAAATAAACTGAAACATACACTCGATTGGACGATAGTGAAAGATATATACAATCTGATTAAAACAAGGAATGTAAAAATAGTTCGCACTCACCTGTATCATGCAAATCTTTACGGAAGGCTGGCGGCCCGCATAGCTAAGGTTCCCTGTATTGTGGCTTCTGTTCACGATACTTATACTTATACTATGGATAAAAAATTGCATAGGAGAATAATTAATAAATATTTATCAAGGTTCACTGATAAAATAGTAGCAGTTTCAGAGGCAGTCAAAAAAGATATTTTAAAATATGATGACATCTCTAATGATAAAATAATAGTAATTCACAACGGAATTGATAAAAGTGGATTTCAAAATATAAACAGGGAACTAATACGATCAACCCTTGCTATTTCTCCAGAAGTTCAAGTTATCGGAACGGTAGGAAGGCTCTCCTTACAGAAAGGACAGAAATACCTTCTTAAAGCCGTATCAAAAATTGGAGATAGATTCCCTAAAATAGTGCTCCTAATAGTGGGAGATGGTCCCCTGAGAAATGTACTGGAAAGCTATGCCAGATCTCTTGGCATAATGAAAAATACTATCTTTTTAGGGAGCCGCAGGGATATTCCTTCAATACTTTCATCAATGGACATCTTTGTTTTTCCCTCCCTATGGGAGGGACTGCCTTCTACGCTTATTGAGGCTATGGCTGCTGGCAAACCTATAATAGCAACGGATATTACTCCTAATAAGGAAATAATTAATTCTGAAAAAGTTGGGATTCTGGTTCCTGCCAAAAACAGTGATGCCATTGCCTCATCGATTGATTTATTATTACATAATAAAAATCTTTCAGAGGACCTTGGTAAAGCCGCAAAAGAAAGAGCATTTTCACATTTTAATATAAAGACCACTGTTGATAGATACACAACTCTTTTTGAAAATATTCTCAGGGGTAAAGGATGGAATATATAAACTGCATTCTATGCAATAGAGATGATACTGAAAAGATCTTGACTGGAAAAGATTTCAGGTATGGAACCTCAGATGGAATGTTTACTATTGTCAGGTGCAAAAAATGTAAACTTGCTTATATAAATCCTAGACCTACAAAAGACGAAATCATTAGGCATTATCCTCACAACTATAAAACGAGGGAGAGATTAAAAAAACCTGCCTTGATTGAAAATAGATTAAAACAATATAAAACTAAAAGGAATGCATTATTTTCAAAAAATCCATGGCATACGGACCTACCTATAGGATCAACTGTTCTTGATATCGGTTGTGGCTCAGGAGATTTATTATTAAGACTCAAAGAACTAAGTTGTAATGCTTATGGAATTGATGTTGATGAGATTACAAGCAAATACTTGCGTGAAACAATGAATCTTAACGTCATAAATTGCGATATTGATAATGGCACCCGCTTTCAGGCTGATCTCTTTGATGTTGTCGTAATGCGACATTCTCTCGAACATACGCACAATCCCGTCAATGTCATACATGAAGTCGGGAGAATAATGAAATCAGGCGGATTACTTGTTATCGGAGTCCCTAACATAGACAGCTTTGTTTCAAAGATTACCAGAGAAAAATGGAGAGACCTTGATATTCCAAGACATCTTTTCCATTTTAACCCATTAACGATCAGTGCTTTATTATATAAAAATGGTTTTTCTATTGAGAGCATTCACCATGAACTTAAAGTAAGTAGGGATAGCCTAAAAGATTGGATGGTAACAATTCCTTTACCATTCTTTCTTTTAAAAAAACCCTTAAAGATAATAATAGGAATAATTTTTTCCATGCTCCATAAAGGTGAATGGATTGTAGTAAAAGCTCGAAAGATGCAGTCTAATAGTCATATTACATTTCTGGGTTGAGGATATATGATACCAATTAGTGTTAGTTGCTTAACTTTTACCTCAGAACGTACGAAAGAAAGCTGGAGTACCTTCTTAAGATATTTAAAAGAGAGAGGGACTCAAAGAAGTAGAACTCTTCAGATCGGACAAGTGTCTGGGACTCACTGAATCATTAGGGGAATTTTATCCAGAAGCACTATGGCATCACATTGATAAAAGATTTTCCAAAAATAATTTTGATATTTTCTATCTTTGATTATTATAATAAATTATGAGAAAATATTGGACAATTTCAATTAAGTTTTTAATGCCTACCTTAATTCTTGCAGGATTTCTCGCTGGTATCTATATAGGAAAACGGGATATAGTTTCTGTAATGAAGCAAGGGCAATATTCAATCGGTATCTTTACAGGCGAATCCCCTTTCACTCTAAAACCTCCATCTGAAATTACTAATCCCGTCTTATCAGCTGAAAATGTGACAGACGTACCTGCAATTTTTGTTGCTGATCCTTTTATGGTCAATGAGAAAGGCACCTGGTACATGTTTTTCGAGGTGATGAATGCACGCAACCATCAGGGTGATATCGGTCTCGCTGTTAGCACTAATGGTTTTAATTGGACATATAAGCAAATTGTTCTTGATGAACAATTTCATCTGTCTTATCCCTATGTGTTCAAATGGAAAGACGACTATTACATGATACCGGAGAGCCGTGAAGCATATGCTGTTAAACTTTATAAGGCAGTAGAGTTTCCAACAAAATGGTCATTTGTCAAAAATCTTATCGTAGGCAATTATGCTGACTCATCTCTTTTACGTTATAATGGGAGATGGTGGATCTTTACTTCTGACCGGAATGACATTCTTCATCTCTTTTGGGCAAAAGATTTAACTGGCCCCTGGATTAAGCATCCGAAAAGCCCTATAATTTTTGGGAACAAACATATTGCAAGGCCAGGTGGCAGGGTTTTACTGTTTAATAATAAAATATACAGATTTACACAAGATTGTTATTCTCAGTATGGCTATGAGGTGCGTGCTTTTGAAGTAATTGAACTAACACAAGAAACTTATATAGAAAAGGAGGTGCCCGAAAATCCCATTCTAAAACCGAGCGGAAGCGGCTGGAATGCTGAGAGCATGCATAATATTGATCCGCATGAAATTAAAGAAAAACAGTGGTTAGCTTGTGTGGATGGGTTTACTAAGTATTGGAAATTTGGTATTCGAAATTTTCAAAAGAGGTAGCATTAAATACATACAGTATACATTCCTCAAAGATGCTAAATTGTACTATCTAAAAATAAATAATGGTTCACCTAAATTTGGCTTTTTTACCTGAAAAAGCATTGCTGGAAAAAATTAACATTTTACATATCTATCAAAATTCAAGGATAGGTGGTGTTCAACAGCAGCTTTTAAGCTTACTCAAGGCATATAACAGAGAAGTATTTAATCCCTTCTTTTGTTGTTTTGGTCCGAAAGAAGCGATGGGTAGGGAGATAGAAGGGATTGGAATAGAGCTTACGGCTTTGAACAGGTTCCGATACCACAGAATTTTACCGGGGATTTTTGTAGACCTGTCCAGATTAATGAAGAAAAAACATATCCATATAGTCAGAACCCATAGATACCACCCCAATGTATACGGCAGAGTCGCAGCATTCTTAGCGGGAGTGCCTGTTATAGTAGCCTCTGTTCATGACAATTATAGAATGGATAAGCGTCCTAAAAGAAGAATTGTAAATCATATTCTATCCAAAATTACAGATAAAATAGTCGCAGTCTCGGAGAGCATAAAAAAAGATATTGTAAGATATGATAAGATTGACCCCTCCAAAATATTAGTAATTCCTAACGGTGTCGATACTGAGAGATTTAATCCAGAGGGAAATTTTGCAAACATAAAAGAAGAGTTCTTGATTAAGGATAATGATATCGTTATAGGCTTTGTAGGAAGGATTGTACCTGCTAAAGGATTAGAATATTTAATAGATACTCTTTCATATTTAAAAGAGGAATTTAAAAATCTTAAACTTCTTATAATTGGAGAAGGATCCCTTGTAGATGGGCTTAAAGAAAAGTCAAAAGAAAACAATGTTAATGACAGTGTCATATTTACAGGTAGAAGAAGGGACATTCCCGATATTCTCTCATGCATTGATATCTTTGTAATGCCCTCTATTGCAGAAGGTCTTCCAAATGCCCTTCTTGAAGCAATGGCTATGGGTAAACCTATTGTAGCAACTGAAGTAGGTGGAATTCCAGAAGTAATAAAAAACGGGTCCAATGGGCAACTTGTTCCACCCAGAGACCCCGGAGCTCTTGCAATGGCAATCAAAGAGTTTATAGGTAATGGGCAATTAGCAACAAAGATGGGCCAAGCTGCGAGAAATCTCGTGCTGGATAATTACAGTATCGGGAAGACTGCACAGAAATGGCAGTCCCTTTATCTATCCATTCTTAAAGAAAAAGGGTTGTTGAAGTAATGGAAAATATGGGAAACTCACTAATTCCTATGCAGAAAAAAAAATATAAAGATCAATTGGAGCATTATTTTCGTCTCATCACAGAATATGGTATTTATCTCTATATATTCATGCTATTGTTTGACATAGGTGAGGGATTAAGGACTATAGGGCTTTACGGCGCACTCACTGCGTGGCTCATCCTTACCTTTTTTACAAAAAGGATCAAAGTATCAATTGATATCATCACTGGTTTTTTCCTTGTATTTATATCCTCTGCCGTTTTGTCTGCTTTTTTTTCCATAGAACCGATGTATTCTTTAAGTGCTTTAATGCATGATGCCCTACCGGCCACTGCTGCTTTTTTGATCCTTTCTACCTATTTCAATAACACGATGATCCTACGTCTTAGTAAAGTCATATGCTTTTCTGGTTTTATTATCCTCATCTTCGGTTTACATAGTTTTCTTTTTCAGCAAGGGACCATATATATACATCAAGAAATATTTTTCTATCAGTAGATAAAAATGAATATGGTTTCTTCATAGGACTCTTTCTCCCATTTTTTTTCATGTTCTTTATGAAAAGCACAGAGATCTGGGGAAAAAGGCTATGGGGATCATCTTCGGTCTGGGGGACTATTAGGGTCTGTATTTTCTGCATCCCGAGGAGCAATGGCCAACATATGTACCGCCATTGGTGTTTTCATTTTATTCGTTTTTAAAAGGAAACATTTGAAGACGATGGTAATATTCACTCTCATATTTGTTTTATTTGTCATATCCTCCCTTGTAATCATATTTTCTTTCAACCTATGGCCCAAGTCTGTAAGATACCATCTATTATCGACTTCTGAAGAGCTGACTACATTTCATCAGAGGATCGAGCGCTGGTGGAAACCCGCTCTTGATGCCGCCCAGAAAAAACCACTGTTTGGTTGGGGCTACGGAAATAAAATATATCGAGACCAGAGGCCCTTTGAACATGGGGAAAAGCCTTATTGGGATCTAAAGGGCGGTTTGCACAGCACATTTATAGATGTACTTTTTCACCAAGGAATTGTGGGACTCCTGTCTTATTTATTTTTACTGTTCTCAACTTCTTTTATTCTTATTAAAATAATAAGAAGTGAGACAGATGAAAAAAAATTTCTTGCCTTGGCACTTTTGAGCATCATCGTTGGGTCTTTTATTGTAAACTCCCTGGTGCTGGACGTCCCTCTGCGCAGGCTTGCTCCCATTTTGGGTATGTCTTCCGCCCTTTTTAAGAATAGATCGAACTTTTTAAAAGATTCAATGCCGATATGAGGATAGCGATTATACGAAAAAAAAATGTTTTCCATGGTGGCTCAGAAATCTTTTCTCAAGACATTATTAAAAGACTTTCAGAAGAGGGTCATGAGGTAGATATATTTGCAATAAAATGGGATGTCCCTTCACTTAAGAATATAAATTTTCACAAGATTCGTACTATTACTTTCACCTCCTTTTTAAGAGATTTTACATTTGCCTTTTTTTCGTTTTTCATATTGAGTAGAGAAAGAAAAAATTTTGATATCATCCAGAGTAGTTACAAGACTCTCTACCAAGACATATATCGAACTGATGACGGATGCCACATCGAGTGGCTGCGGCAGAGATGGAAAAGAATAGGCCTATTAAAAAAGTTAGCCATCATCTTTAACCCCTATCACTGGCTTATTCTTATTTTGGAAAAGATGATTTTTAAAGGCCACAGATTTAAAAAGGTAATTGCTATATCAGAGTTTGTAAAAAGGAATATTATTGAAAACTATCATGTAGATGAAAGGGATATAGAGGTTATCTATAACGGAGTTGACCTTGAACGATTTCATCCTGAAAACAGAAAACTTTACAGGGAGGAAATGAGAGAGAAGTTTTCAATAAACAAAGATGAATTTGTAGTGCTTTTCGTTGGTTCAGGATTTGAGAGGAAAGGAGTTAAATATCTTATAAAGGCTGTAGAACTCATCCCAGAACCAATAACGGTTATGATTGTGGGAAAAGGTTCTGAAAGGAAAATGAGGAGATTTATAAAAAAGCAGCGTGTTATCTTCTGTGGGCCTCAGAAAGAAATTCATAAATACTATGCTGCCTCTGACATATTTGCATTCCCTACAATGTATGAACCCTTTGGTAATGTCCATCTTGAGGCATTAGCGAGTGGATTGCCCGTTATAACAACAAGGCTCAGTGGAGCCTCTGAGATCATCAGGGATGGATTGCAGGGATTTGTCATAGATAAACCAGAGGATATAGAGACAATAGCCGAAAAGATCCTTTTCCTCATGGCCAGGGATGAAAACCAAAGGATGAGTTCAGAGGCAAGAAGACTTGCCGAGAATTTTTCCCTCAAGGCTCATACAGATAAGATGATTAAACTCTACCATGATGTAGTTCATTCGAATTAAAAAAGTATCTCCCCTATCTCCCTTTCGAAAGCCTTTCTATGAGTAATGATGGCAGATCTGCTTTTCTCATCTTTTTCTGAACAGTCTCGATGTCGTAGGGGACCCTAACTATCTCCACCTTTTCTTCATCAACAATTGCATAGCTCGCACTCGGGTTCCCATCCCGGGGCTGTCCGACGCTTCCAACGTTAACGATGTATCTCTCTGTCTGCCCTTTGGAAGCTGCTTCTTTATATGTTACAAGCTCTCCTGACGGAAGTCTCTCTATGATAAATGGATAGTGGCTGTGACCAAGGAAACAGAATTTATTGTTAAAGTAGTGGAAATTCATCTCTGCATCCCAGAGTGTGAGGAGATAATGCCACTCCTTTGGCTCTTTCGGCGTCGAATGCACGAGTAGCATATCTCCCTCCTTGATCTCTACTTGAATAGGGAAAGATCTAAGGATTTTGCTATTCTTCTCTGTTAGCACTTCCTTTGTCCACTCGATGGCTGCTCTTGCATATTCATTAAAGTATGTGATGTCCGTTAACCCGAGTACTCCCCAATCGTGGTTTCCGGCAAGGAGGATTTTACACCTCTCTACGAGAAGCTCTGTACATTCATTCGGGTTAGGGCCGTATCCTACTGCATCTCCAAGAAAGAATACATCCTCAATCTTCCTAACACCTACATCGTGCAGAACGGCATCGAGAGCATCAATGTTTGAGTGGACATCAGAAAGTATGGCATAACGCATCAGGCCTTACTTACCTCTTTCGCAAGCCTGTCGAGAATACCATTGATGAAGGGCGCTGCCTCTGAGGAAGAGAATTTTTTTGCTATTTCTAGTGCCTCATTTATGGTAACTGCAGAAGGGATGTCCTTCCTGTAGAGGATTTCATATACGGCAAATCTTAGTATATTCCTGTCTACTGCGGCCATCCTCTTTAATACCCAGTTTTCCGCAACCTTTTCAATCTTTGAGTCTATATCATCCAGCCTTTTTATGGTTCCCTTAACAAGATCTTCTGCGAACTTCTTAACATCTTCACTTTCTCGTTTATCTGACCAGAAATCTTCGAGATCCTTGTTGTTGACCTCTTTACCTTTAAAATCTATCTGGAATAGTATCTGCAGTGCATATTCTCTTGCCCTGCGACGTTTCATACGAAAGTGACGAGTGACGAGTGACGAGTGAGAAGTGAGAAGCCATTAATCCCCCTTTGCCCCCCTTTCGTAAAGGGGGGTAAAGGGGGATTTGAGTTCGGGGTTTGGGATTCGGAGTTTTTAATTTTGTATTTACTCGTTACTCGTAACTCATAACTTTTTAAGGAGTTGTGCCATTTCAATAGCTGTTATTGCTGCATCCCACCCCTTATTGCCACTCTTTGTACCAGCCCTCTCAATGGCCTGTTCTATAGTATCAGATGTTATGATGCCAAAGGCTATAGGCAGGCCCGTCTCCATCGATGCCGAGGCAATGCCCTTTG
This sequence comes from Nitrospirota bacterium, assembly GCA_963826355.1. Taxonomy (GTDB): domain Bacteria; phylum Nitrospirota; class Thermodesulfovibrionia; order Thermodesulfovibrionales; family SM23-35; genus DASPRG01. Next base: position 34,942 of record CAWGWX010000025.1, read on the forward strand.
AAACCTCTGCAGCAATATATTCGAAATGTGGCGTCGCCCCTCGTATAATAGTGCCGAGGCATATGAGTGCATTATATGTTCCTTTCAATGCCAATCTCCTTGCCACCATAGGAATCTCAAAGGAGCCCGGAACCTTGATAATATCTATATCCTCTTCTTTTGCCCCATGTCTTAACAGGGCATCAAGGGCACCATCAAGCAACTTATTCGTAATAAAGTCATTAAACCTGCTTACGACGATACCAAATTTTAGACCCTTTGCCTGAAGTTCACCTTCGATAATCTTCATCGTATACCTCCATACTTAAAAGGATTCAAGGATTCAAGGGGTCAAGTGAAATTCGTAAAACACTGGAACCCTTGAACCCGCGAATCCTTGAACCCTTTCAGTCCGTTACACATTATCAAGCATATGCCCCAATTTTTTCTTCTTTGTTTTGAGGTAGATAATATTCTTCTCATTTGGTTTTACCTCTATAGGTACCCTTTCCACCACTTTCAGGCCATACCCTTCCAGTCCTACGATCTTCCTTGGATTGTTCGTCATGAGCCTCATCTTCCTTACACCAAGGTCAACGAGTATCTGTGCACCTATACCATAGTCTCTGAGGTCAGGTCTGAAACCAAGTCTCAGGTTTGCCTCAACTGTGTCAAGACCCTTATCCTGCAACTCATACGCCTTCAGCTTGTTTATCAAACCAATGCCTCTGCCTTCTTGTCTTATATAGAGAATAACCCCCTTGCCTTCTTTTTTAATCATCTCCATTGCCCTGTGCAACTGCTCTCCACAATCGCATCTTTTTGAACCGAAAACCTCACTGGTAAGGCACTCAGAATGAACTCTCACGAGTACATCATCTCCTGGTTTGATTTCACCTTTGACCAAAGCAACATGCACGCTGCTATCCATTTCACTGGTATAAGCGGTAGCAATAAACTCTCCACCATATTCTGTTGGCATTTTTACTGTTACGAGTCTTTTTACAAATGACTCTGTCCTCATCCTGTATCTGATAAGGTCCTTTATGGTGACTATCTTGAGATTATGTCTTTTTGCAAATTCAATAAGCTCGGGCACCCTTGCCATTGTTCCATCGTCATTCATTATTTCACAGATAACACCAGCTGGATAAAGCCCTGAAAGCCTTGTTAAATCAACGGACCCCTCTGTTTGTCCTGCTCTCTGAAGCACACCACCAGGTCTTGCCCTCAAGGGAAAGACATGACCGGGCCTCACAAGGTCTTCTGGTCTTGTCTTCGGGTCAATAGCAGTATGTATTGTTGTTGCCCTGTCTGCTGCTGAGATGCCTGTTGTGACACCCTTTTTCGCCTCTATTGAGACGGTAAAAGCCGTCGAAAAGGATGATGTGTTCTCAATTGTCATCATCGGGAGCTTGAGTTCTTCTACCCGCTCCGGTGTAAGGGAAAGACAGATGAGACCTCTTCCATACTTTGCCATAAAATTGATAGCTTCTGGTGTTATCTGCTCAGCTGCTATACACAGGTCGCCCTCGTTTTCCCTGTCCTCATCATCAACGAGGATAACCATCTTGCCCTTTGCTATATCATCTATGGCATCATCGATTGTATTGAATTTATACTTCTCCATTTTTAAGCCCTCTTAATAAATCCTTCTTCCATCAGAGTTTTCATTAATCTTGAATCTCGGTTTCCCTCTTTATTCAGAAATCGAGCAACATACTTCCCGATAATATCTGCCTCCACATTCACCGTATCGCCAGGGCCTTTGAACCCCATCGTCGTAAGCCTTGCAGTGTGTGGAATAATCACTACAGTAAAACTATCCCTTAGTATATCAACAACGGTAAGACTTATTCCATCCACAGCAACCGACCCTTTCTCGACAAGAAAATGAATAACCTTTTCCGATACCTCTATCTCTATCTTGAAGGTATCTCCTATTTCTGCCTTTGACTTTATCCTGCCTGTACCATCCACATGCCCTGAAACAAAGTGCCCTCCGAGTTTTGAGTCAGGACGGAGGGAGGGCTCAAGGTTCACACGGTCACCAGGTTTTAGCAAACCAAGGTTTGTAGAACTCAGAGTTTCGTCAGAGAGATCGAATCTCATGGTAGCACCTTTTATCTCAACTAAAGTAAGACATGTTCCATTGACTGATACGCTGTCACCTATCTCTGCATCTTTTATGATCTCTCTCGAATTCAGGGAAAGGTGGACAACACCCCCTCTCTTCTCTACAGCAGTTACTTCCCCCATCTCTACAATGATACCGGTAAACATCTTATTCCTCTGTATCAATAGCAAACTTGAGGGTTTTTTGATATATCCCCAAGATATCTACTACTTCAAACCACGATGTTCTAATCCGCACAACCTTTGCTGTCTTGGAAAGTTCTATATCTTCCCTATCGATAGGTATCTTCAACTCCTGTGCCCTTTCAAACACCTTGTCCTTTATCTCCTCCTCATTTTTGAGTTCGATTGAAACCCTCGCAATTTCTTTTGTGTCAGATTTAAAGGCCAAATATCGGTAATAGGGCATGCCAAACTGAATACCCGAATATACAAGAAACCCAAGAACGAGAAGCCAAAAAAATGTTTTTTTCATTTTACTAACCTCCCTATCCTGTTAAACCTGAGCCATTTTTGAGGATCCCAGGACCAGTAGATAATGAGGGCCTCACCTTTTATAGCCTTTAAATCAACAAACCCCCAATATCTGCTATCAAAACTCTGGTCTCGATTATCTCCCATAACAAAGATCTTATTTTTGGGCACAATTAAAGGCCCGAAATTATCTCTTGGGTCACCCCCCCTTGGTCTGATAATACTGTCACCATGATATGCATAGGGTTCTTTGACCTCCTCACCGTTCACATAAATTACCTTGTCCTTAGACTCCAGAACATCACCATCCGTAGCAATAACCCTTTTGATAAAATCCTTTTTAGGGTCTTCAGGGAATTTAAAAACTATTATATCTCCTTTCTCCGGATTCCTGAATATCAAAAACCGTCTATCAGAAAAGGGGATCTTTGTACCATATATGAACTTATTGACAAGTATATGGTCACCAATGAGGAGCGTTGGTATCATAGAACCAGAGGGGATCTTAAATGCCTGGATTATATAGGCCCTTATAAAGAGGGCAAGGAGTAAAGCAGTGAGTATAGCCTCTGCATATTCCCGTATCAGTCTTTTTCTGTCTTTTTTCATATGTAGAATCTCCTGACTATTTGAAATAGGTCAACATTATTACATTATCTTCGTTTATTTTCATATTTCTCTATACCCGTGGAAGACAAGTCCTGCAGAGCCAATAATCCCTGCATCATCTCCGAGTAAAGAGGGAATGATCTTGACTGCATCAAAGAGTACTTTAAATGCCCTTTTTGATGCCTCCTGTATTGCTTCCTGGATATAGATATCCCATGCCCCTGTAAGGCCACCCGCAAGGATGATTGCCTCAGGACTCATTACATTAACAATATTTGCGATTCCAATACCAAGATGCTTCCCTGCTTCTTTAATTACATCCCTTGCGAGGCTATCTCCTTCGAGGGCCATTCTGTAAATATCCTCTACTGAAAGCTTGTAAAAATTACCGCTATGGGATTGTTTTAGCATACTCTCTCTGCCTTTTTCGAGAGCAGATACCACTCTTGAGACTATTGCTCTTGCAGACGCATAAGATTCAAGGCATCCAGAATTACCGCAAAAACATTTCTCACCATTTACTTTTATAGTCATGTGCCCTATCTCTGCAGCCACATTGAGAAGTTTTTTATCCTTTACTATTCCACCTCCTATGCCTGTCCCGAGAGTAAAAAGGACAAAGTCTGAAAATTCCTTCCCCGTACCTATCCATTTCTCCCCGAGTGCAGCGGCATTTGCATCGTTCTCAATGAAGACAGGTACTCTGAATTTTTCTCTTATTTCTTTTACAAGATTAATCCCTTCCAAAGCAGGGATATTCGGAGAGATAGCTATTTTACCGCCTTTTCTATCAACAAGCCCTGCTACACCGAGACCAATCCCTGCAATATCTTCAGAAAAAATGCTGTCTGATAACCTGAAAAGAGAGTCGAGAATTTTTTCGGATGTTGGCTCTTTCTCCTTTCTGATTATCTCACCATCCCTCGTGACCAACGCTACCCTGAGATTTGTTCCACCGAGGTCAATACCTATGGCAAGTCTTTTATTCACCTTCTTCTCTATAGACCTCTATTGCTATCTCGGGACACATCTGTGCGCACATTGCACAACCAGTGCACTTCTCCTGATTTCTGGGGTGAGCAGGGAAAAAGCCCTTCTCGTTGAATGTATCTTCAATAATAATCACTCCCAATGGGCATGCATCCACACAATAGGCACATCCTTTACAGAGTTCTCTGTCTATTACGATCATACCCTTCATTAAAAATCCTCTCTCATCGACGATTTATTTTTTAGTAATCTCACCTAACCCATCTTTAAAAAAGAGGGGAATAGATTTTTCCTTTAATAATTGGCATTACTTTTATCCTCCTTTTCTAAAGGTCGGTACGACTCGCAACCGAGGGGAAGTAGGGGGATTACTAATTTTTATTTCCTTCTTTGTAAGCTCATTGAGTCTCATTTAATACTACCCAGTAATTCTCGTGCATGTTTAAGAGACGCATCTGTGATCTTACCGCTCAGCATACGCGCTACTTCATCCTGTCTCTCCTTACCAGTAAGTTCCTTCACCTCTACATATACTCTTCCATCCCTCTGTCTCTTGTTAATCGTCAGATGGAAATCTCCGAAAGAGGCAATCTGTGGTAGGTGGGTGGTGCAGAGTACTTGATGTTTATGGGATATTTTCTTTAATTTCTTCCCCACGCTTTCTGCAGTCCTCCCACCAATTCCTGCATCCACCTCATCAAAAATGAGAATGGGTAGATTGTCAACATCAGCAAGGATACTCTTTAAAGCAAGCATTACCCTTGAGAGCTCACCACCTGATGCGATTTTTGTCAGTGGCTTTGGAGGTTCTCCGGGGTTTGCAGAGAACATAAACTCAACCCTGTCAAGCCCATGAGACGTAAGAGATTCCTGCCTTATGTCTACCCTGAATTCTGCATTACTGAAGGCGAGTTCTTTCAGTTCCTTTTTGACAAGCTCCTCTATCATTTTAGCTACCTTTCTTCTTTTTTCAGAGAGGGAAAGGGCAGTTTTAAAAAGCATATCTTCTTTTTCCTTGAGTTCTGCCTCAAGAGAATCAAGCCTTTCATCTGAGAGCTCAAGTCCCTTGAGCTCTCTCTCTGCCTCATCTCGGTATCTCAGGATAGTTTCGACACCTTCACCATACTTTCTCTCAAGTCTTTTGATTAGTTCGATCCTTTCTCCGATTTCAGCGAGCTTTTCAGGTTCGAGGTCATATTTATCTTTCAATCCTCTCAGGGAGATGGCCGAATCCTCAATGAAGGGAAGGGCTGATTCAAGTAAATTCAAAGTCTCAGATAGACTCTGGTCTAAGGAGGACATCTCTCTCACTTTAGCTATCACAGAAGAAAGCCTCTCCGTGCAGGAATCCTCAGAACCGTAAAGCATTGAATAAGACGTCTCTGTTAATTCTTTTAATCTGCTCAAGTTTGATAAAATTGTCCTCTTTTCAATGAGTGCCTCTTTCTCACCAGGCCTCAAACAAGCTGCATCTATTTCATTCATCTGGAACTTGAGCAGGTCCACTCTGTGTGCTCTCTCTTTCACCTTCTGTTGCAAATCATTTTTTTCCCCTCTGAGTGCTTGAACCTCATCGTAAAGGGATCCAACCATTTCTCTGTCATCACGGAGTTTGCCGTAAGAGTCAAGGAGGACTCTATGTTTATCAATATGCATAAGGCTTTGATATTCATACTGACCATGGATATCAACAAGGGATTTTCCAACCTCTACAAGGCTCTGCAGGCTTACCAGTGTGTCATTTATGTACGCCTTGCTTTTACCACCAGGGGAAAGAGATCTCCTCAAGATCAGGCCATCAGATACATCAATGCCAAGATCAGGGATATTGTCTCCCTCAACCTCGAAGTATGCCTGAATCATTGCCTCCTTTTCACCTGATCTGACTAAATCAGTCTGAGCCCTGCTTCCCAGGGCAAGGCTAAGGGCATCCACGATTATTGACTTTCCAGCGCCTGTCTCACCTGTGAGCACATTGAGTCCGCCCTCGAACCTGACTGTGAGGTCATCAACGATGGCTAGATTTTTAATTCTGAGTTCTTTTAGCATCTAATACAAGCTCACCAAGCCGTCATTGCGAGGAGGTCTGTAAGACCGACGAAGCAATCTCGATGATTCTGGGATTGCTTCGGTCGATACGACCTCGCAATGACAGGACTATGAATGATATTACACAAAACCTTGCGTAATCAGAATTAATATTTTACGGAAAATCCTTTCAGGTCTCCGGTAAATTCTTCCCATTTCACCTCTATATGAGTAACTCTTGCACCTGGTGGGCCCGAGGAACATTTTTTTATGGCGCGCTCGATAATCTCCTTTTGACCCTCAAATACTGCTTCAACTCTACCATCGTAGAGGTTTTTTACCCAGCCCCTCAGTCCGAGGGTGTATGCAATATCCCTCGTAAATGCCCTGTAAAAGACCCCCTGTACCCTTCCCTCGATGAATACATGAGCTCTCGCTTCATCCATATTTTGAGATTATATCATACCACTTATGCTGAAAGGCATATGTAAGGGCGAAGGAGCATTAAAAGACGATATCCAGATTGATAGGTTAAGAAGAAGTCTTGGGCTTAATGGCACAAACAAAAAGGCCGCCCAAAGGGCGGCCTTTTTTGTAAAATCTATCAGCTCCTAAAAACTGATATTAACCTCAGCGTATGGCCACCAGTCATGCTGAAGCTTCGAGCTTCCTAAAATGGAAAAGTTATCGACCATCCTTTATATCATGTTTGGTGTACAGAAAGTCTATGTAACCTAAACGGAAACGTACGTTCTTCCAGGCGTAATAGTCATAGTAGATGTCCCAGACCCGGGCATTGAAAGGATAAAATCCTGACAAGAGTTTTACCGCCAGCTATCGGCCGTTTTACCCGAAGGATCAAGAAAGAAAAGGTTATCAGCAGGTTGTAACACTGTCCCTTTTCTCCTGAACGCACGGTAGTTGAAGGGATTGATCCATGCGTCACTGCCATCAGCAAACTCAACAGTAAATTGATGGTTAGGATGAATCAGATCTCCTGTGTTAAACCCCGCAAACCATAAATGGCCCGGGAAACCCTTTCCCTTCAACGGTTTCTGTTGTACTGCCCTTGGCCAAGGGGCGTAAAACCGAAATTTGGTATTCTGAAATGGCTATAATAGTACGCTCCGTAAATCTGGAATCCAAAGAGCTGCGTGTCAGCATAGGCCCCGGTCAACAAATAATTAGTCTCGAGATCCAGGGCACTTTTCTTAGCAAAATCTTTCACACCTGCGGCGTTGGGCATATGCCAGTCATCCATAATTAGTCCATCCCAGATAACTTCTGTATCCTTCCCAACCTTTATCTGTGCTTGTGCGAGGAATGCGTCAGAGTCTGCCTTGGTTTCTTTATCATCTGTAAGTTGAAGTTTTTCCTCAAAGTATTTCAGGTATCCAAGAATAATCCCTGTTTTGTCATTAACCTTTGCCTCATACTGTTTAAGGGTCGGAGCTTTTCCAGGTTCGCTGGCTTTTCCCCATAGTCTGCCTGTCCAGGGGAGATTTACCTCATCAAGAGCGGTTTCCGGAGCATCCAATTTGACCAATGTTCCGTCAATCTCAGAGTCTATAAAGGGCCTCGGGAAAAGGCTTCGCTCCGCCACGTCTGTGGGGCACCATCCATTCCCGGGAGCCGTCCTATATACCATTTACCGTTGACATAAGGAATATTCATGGTCATATATGTCTGCTCAAACCGTGGAGTAATGTCCGCGCCTCCATGGGCTGCAAAAAAAGAGTTTGGAGCGTTAAATGGATCTTTGAGAGGGTCCATAGGTTCCCCAGCGTTTGTTCATGGTAAGACGAGCATAAAATCAACCCAATCAGGGACAACCTCAGCATGAGCATTTAGTCTGAGCCGTAGCGGAAAGGATGTCTCATCTCTAAATTTGAGTTCTTTATTTGGTTGACTATCGCCATAAAAATCCTTGTCGGTTGAAGCATTTTCTATCACTATGCGAAAACGAGCTTCACCACCGAGTTCGATACGGTCTTTAAGTGACTTTTTTTCTACTTTCACTGCCTTTGTCTCAACCTCGGTGATCTTCTTTTCGGCCTCTTTTGCCTTGGTCTCTGTCTCAGCCTGCTTTTTTTCCAGATCCTGTATCCTCTGGAGAAGTTTATTCACCTCTCCTTTAAGCTGGTCTATCTCTGCAGAAGGGTCAGCTGCCAAAGCAGGTATAACCCATACCCCAGAAAAGAAAAACTGCAGCTAAAAGAGAACCTAATACCCTTTTCATAATACCCCCCCCTTCTTGAACGTTATTGAAATTGAATCTAAATCTTTATAGAGGTCCGAAAAACTTCGTTTATACCATATGTCATTTCATGGCAAAAATCAATGGTTTTATACTCTTATCAAAAATTTAAATAATCTAAAAACGATGCACCTCGTAATGAAGTCTAAGCTGCTGAAACAACCATTACAAACCCTATAAACATCAACATTGCACCGAAAAGCCTCTCTCGTATATTCTTTTCCTTAAAAAAAAGGTAACCATATAAAACTCCTATAATAAGGCTCATCCTTTTTACTGATATCACATAGGCTACCTTTGCAAGGCTAATTGCAACCATATGGGATATCACCATGAGGGAGTAAAAGATACCTGGCAGAAGGACTGAGAGAGCAGCTCCTCTTCTTATTTCTTTGCCTTTATACAAAGCAATGGGAGTAAAAAGGAGGGCAAGTGCAGTATAGTAGCTAATCCCGAAAAACAGAGGTGAAGAATGCTTTATAGCCATCTTGCCGAGGGATGAGGTAAGACTGTAAATCAGTGCAACCCCTATCATCAAAACAGAGCCTTTCTCTTTTGTTATGGCCCTAAGGGGCTCAAGTATGCCTTCCCTTATTTTGCTAATATTAAGGGTATAGCTTCCTGCTGCAATAAAAAGGATACCAATAGCACCCCGAAAGGAGACCTTTTCCCCGAGTACGACATAAGAAACAAAGATGAGAAATACAGGCGTAAGTGCAAGGAACGGAAGGCTAAGGCTTAAAGGAGAAAACCTCAAGGCCTTTATATACATGACTATCGATAAAAGCTCTAATGGCAAGGCAAGAAAAAAAGCGGTATAGAATTTTTTATCAAGCTCAGGTATAGGTATAAACAAAAAGATGACAAATAACAGGGGCAGAGAAAAGATGAGCCTCAGCCACGCAACTGTATACTCATTATGGGAGGCAAGGATCTTCTTAGTAAGGGCATCACTTGTCGCAAGTGTAAAGGCTGCGATTAGTGAAAGCAATACCCACGAGAATTCCATACTATAGACTGCATGTATAACAAGGGGATGTCAAGAAATCGACTCAATGAGTTGGAGTTTGAGTATAGTTTTTAATTTGGTCTGTACCATACAAGTATTCATATATCCTTAGTAGTCGCAGGCTTTAGCCTGCGTTTATAATTATCCAAGAAATAAATTAGAAATTCGATTAAAATCACGCAACCTAAAGGTTGCGACTACTATTTTGGATTAGTTTTAAATCATGCTTAAAGATTCAAAGACATTCTTAGTAATATTCCTGTGCTCCTTCTCGAGCCTTGCCTATGAGATAACCCTCACGAGGATATTTTCTGTCTCTCTCTGGTACCACTTTGCATTCATGATCATAAGTATTGCCATGCTTGGAATCGGTGCAAGCGGGACGGTACTGTCTCTGTATCCAAAATTGAGAAATCTCTCCCGTATCGGCATCTATAGCCTTTTGCTTGGTATTGGAATATCTATGAGTTATATCCTTTCAAACCAGATTCCTTTCGATCCCATGAGGCTTTCGTGGGAAAAAATGCAGTTGTTTTATATCAGCCTTTACTACATAACACTCTCTATTCCATTTTTCTTCACAGGACTGATCATTGTCACAGCATTCTCCACCATAGGCGAGAAAGCAGGTATTATTTATGGTGCAGACCTTCTCGGCGCAGGTATAGGTTCGATTGGAATCCTCTATCTTATGACAATCACAGGACCTGATAAGGCTGTTTTTATCCTCTCTTCAATCGTACTCATAGCATCACTCATCATAAGCGGAAAAAGGCTGAAGGCAGTTTCTCTGGTATTGATCTTACTTAACTTCTCTCTCCTGCTGTTTCAACCAGCATTTATGAACCTCAGGATGTCTCCTTACAAGGGGCTTCAGGTAGCGCTGAGATATCCTGGTGCAGAACATCTCAAGACTTATTTCAGCCCCTTTTCAAGGATAGATACTTTCAAGAGCCCTGCAGTGCGTTTTGCCCCTGGCCTGAGCCTCAGGTATCTTGATACACTGCCTGAACAGATAGGATTTTCAATAGACGGTAGCGAAATGAATGTTATTACAAGTGCATCTGACAGAGAATCCCTAAGATTTCTCAGATATCTTCCATCTGCACTTCCTTACGAAATAAGTAATCCCCCTCAGTCCCCTTTTATTAAAGGGGGATTACGGGGGATTAGTAAAGGGGGGATGAGAGGATTTTCTGACGAAACAGGCAAAAAGGACGACGTATTAATCATTGACCCAAAGGGAGGCCTTCAGGTCCTTGTTGCAATATATTATGACTCAAAAAATCTCTATAAGGTCGAGTCCAATCCTCTCTTAATAAAGATAATCAGAGATGAATTCAAAGACTTCTCTGACAGTATGTACAGGGACAATACATGGTCAGGGCTCGGAAGGTCGTGGCTCAAGTCAGATTACAGGAACTTCGACATTATCGACCTTTCATTAATGGGTTCATCACCCTCTGGCTCCTTTGGGATATCAGAGGACTACAGGTTTACTGTGGAGGCATTCAAGGAGTATATAGGCCATCTAAAAGCAGAAGGGCTCTTGAGCATAAACCTCTTTATATTACCTCCTCCCAGAATAGAGTTGAGACTCATAAATACCATTATCAAAGCAATGGAAGAGCTTGGGATAAAAGATGTGGCAAAACATGTCGTAGCTATTCGAAGCTGGGGAAGTATCTGCTTTCTCATAAAAAGATCGCCCTTCACTCCAGAAGAGATAGAGGCTACCAGAGAGTTTTCAAAAAATAGAAGATTCGATTTAATACATTACCCAGGTATCAAAGAAGAAGAGACAAACATTTATATCAAAATGCCTTCAAATGAATATTTCACTGCATTTAAAAAAATGCTGAACCCTGAAACACGTATGAGGTTTATGCATGATTATATTTTTGATATAAGTCCTGTCCGTGATGATAACCCCTTTTTCCATTATTATCTAAGACTCAAAAATATCAGCGAGATTTATACGCTCATGGGAGGAAAGTGGCAGTATTTTATAGAAGAAGGATATATCCTCCCAGCGGTCTTCATTCAGGTAATTTTTTTGAGCCTCATCCTCATACTTCTTCCGGCTTTTTCACCCCCCTTTAGTTCCCCCCTTAGTAAGGGGGGACGCAGGGGGGTTAAAAGATGGCTCGGAGTATTTTTGGTTGTCATTGCGAGGCGGTCCCGACATCTTTCGGGACCAACGAAGCAATCTCAAAAACAAACATCACAAGCCAAAAACGAGATTATGGAGTCTTACCCAAGTCAAAGAGATTGCTTCGGTCTATGCGACCTCGCAATGACAGGCGAAGAGACTATGCTTCGCAATGACAAAGGACAGAGGTTTCTTCCCTACTTTGCCTTGCTCGGCATCGGATTTATGTTTGTTGAAATAGCTCTGATCCAGAAGATCATACTCCCCCTCGAAAACCCATCCTACGCAGCTGCTGCCGTCCTCACATCAATCCTCATAAGTTCAGGTATTGGTAGTCTCCTGAGTCATAGGGTTTCACGCCTGAGGAGCTCCTTTGTAATCATTCTAATCTCCCTCCTTATTATTATCTATAGTTTTTCTCTTCCAGTCATCACGGATGTAATTTCTCCATATTCAATCCCGGTCAAGATTATTTCGCTATTCTTCACTCTCATGCCTCTCGGCCTTCTCATGGGCATTCCCTTCCCTACAGGTCTGAAAATACTCTCTGAGGAGAACAAGTCATTGATCCCATGGGCATGGGCAATAAATGGTTGCTTCTCGGTTCTCGCTCCTATCCTGACGATTATGCTATCAATGGTCATCGGGTTTAAAATGGTCCTGTGGCTGGGAGCACTAACATATGCGATGGCGTTTATGAACTTGCAGAGTTTTTTGAAGAAATCAATCTGAATTATTTAAAGTTATGTCTATCAATTGTGTTTACCTTAACATTTAAAAATAGGCTCAACCATCAGAGGTCATTCCCGCGAAACAGGCTGTTGCAGAATGGGTAAAAATCAGTAAAAATGTCATACTGAACTTGTTTCAGCATCTAATAAAATCAATGGGGTAGGAGACCCTGAAATAAATTCAGGTCTACGACTCGTTGAGGTGACAAAATACTATTTCTGCAACAGCTACAAAAGCGGGAATCCAGAACAAAGAAGATTCCGGGTCAAGCCCGGAATGACAAACCAGGAGTCAATTATCGTGTACTTCAACGGTGATTTGATGCTATGCTTAAATGGTCATCTGACAAGCATTTATATAGAGTATAAGCATAGATTATGCAACAGGTAAGAAGCAATTTTTTTTTCTTCTCTGCCTCTCCAATCATCGGCACAAAGGCTACCGGTGACCATCTGCACAACATCGAGTTCACCCTTTTTCTTTGTTACAATGGTGAGCACCTGATAATAGACTGTGCTTCCAAGAGGGATTATGAGTCTTCCTCCTTCTTTCAGTTGTTTAATCAGCGGCGGTGGGATATGGTTTGCAGCCGCAGTCATGATTATTGCATCGAAGGGAGCATATTCTTCCCATCCAAAATAACCGTCAGCATGTTTTACCCTCACATTCTTATAACCAAGGTCTTTAAGCTTCTTAGTCGCCATGTCTGCGAGGGATTTCCTTATCTCTATCGTATAAACCTCCTTTACTATTTCTGCCAGTACCGCTGCCTGATACCCTGAGCCTGTACCTATCTCAAGTACCGTATCAGTTGGCCTCAACATTAATGACTCTGTCATAAGGGCCACAACATAAGGCTGAGATATTGTCTGCCCTTCCCCTATCGGTAGCGGATAATCTGCATATGCCCTATCTCTTAGATTTTCATTCACAAAGAGGTGCCGTGGAATCCTTCCCATCACCTCAAGAACCTTTTTATCCTTTATACCTCTTCCCTTAATATCGTTCTCCACCATTGTCTGACGTCTCTGAAGGTACGGGTCTGAGGCTATTGAATCTGTTAAAAGGAACAAATAGAAAATAATGAGGAAACTGTAACAGAGAATAAATGGAAAGATGAGAATGCGATTCTTCACTCTGTTGTAATTATGGAGCAGAAGGTTGTGCTGGAGAAGTAGGCTGTTCCGGAGCAGAAGGCTGTTGTGGGGAAGTAGGCTGTGGCTGGGAAGAAGGTTGCGCCTTTATTAGTGCCTTAAGAACAAGGGGAACTGCAGGTCTCTTCGGGTCATTGGTAAAAACTTTCACCGCCTTAGTAATAAAACCTATTTTACCCTTTATATCAACTGTAGCAACAATCTTCCCTTCTTCTCCTGGCTTCAGGTGGCTTGAACTAGCCACCGCCGCAGAACACCCTCAGGTAGTAGATAATCGCTGAATAATAAGATCTTCATTGCCGTTGTTTTTAAAATCGAAGGTATGTTCGATTTTATCTCCCTGGATTATTGTCCCAAAGTCATAAGTCTCTGCATTAAATACTATCGAGGGTTGTGAAAAGCAGACCGCTGGAAAGAAGAGTAAAAACATCAGTAAAAAACCCTTTTTCATATATTTATATTACAACATCACCCATGAAAAAGGAAGCACCTTTTTTATCAAGGACTACTCAGCTCCAATCACCAATAATCAATTCCAAATCATATGATTCTAATAACAAATTATTTTTATTGTCATTGCGAGCACAGAGGGCGTGGCAATCCGACGAAGTCGTTACGAGCTTGACCGAAGCAATCTCACTGAGATTCCTCGTTTCGCTCGCAATGACATTCCCTTGATGCACTATATAGCGTTTGGTTATTGGTGATTGTGCCATCAAGGGTCTATTAACTTAGTCGTGTGTTTTAGGTTATATTGAAAGATAAGAAAATGCTGAATTCTATACTTATTAAGGGCGCAAGAGAGCATAATCTCAAGAATATCGACCTATCCATCCCCAGAGATACAATAACGGTCATAACAGGTCCATCAGGTTCTGGTAAATCATCCCTCGCTATTGATACGATCTATGCAGAGGGGCAGAGGCGCTATGTTGAAAGTCTTTCAGCTTATGCACGGCAATTCCTCGAGCAACTCCGAAAACCTGATATTGATTATATAGAGGGATTATCTCCGTCTATCGCCATCGACCAGAAGACTGTTATAAGGAGTCCTCGTTCAACCGTTGGTACCATCACCGAGATATATAACTATATGCGCGTCCTCTATACAAGAATAGGTAGGCCATACTGTTATAATTGCGGATCCCTCATAGCAAAACAGGAATCTAAGGATATCATTAAATCTGTCATGTCCTTACGTCAAGGCAGCCGCGTACAAATCCTTGCACCTATAGTCAGGGACAGAAAAGGCGAATACAGAAAAGAGCTTCAGCAGATGAGAAGAGAGGGGTTCATACGAGCAAGGATAGATGGCAAAATGATGGACCTGACACAGAATATCACTCTCAAAAAGCAAAAGCGCCATACCATAGAGATTGTCATCGACAGGCTTATAATAAAGCTGGGTATTGAACGACAGATAAAGGATGCAATCGAGACAGCCCTCAGGTATTCGGATATTGTGGTAATAAATTTGATTGACGAAAACAGGGATATTCTGTTTTCAAAAACCATGGCCTGCCCGAAATGTGGAATTAGTTACCCTGATATAAATCCCATGTTTTTCTCCTTCAACAGTAAGCAGGGGGCCTGCCAGAGATGTAAGGGGCTTGGTTTTGAGAATTTCGAGGTCGGTACGACTCGATTCCGAGAGGACTCTATTGAGCTTGAAGATCAGAAAGTATGCAGGCTTTGTAATGGACTGAGATTGAGAAGGGAAGCACTCAGCATAAAAATACAGAATATAAACATAGGAGAATTTGCAAGGATGTCTGTAAGTAATGCACTGCTTTTCATCAACAATCTAAAGCTCACGGAGAGAGAACAGACAATTGCATCACGTGTTCTTAAAGAAGTCAAGGACAGGCTCAATTTCCTCAAGAGAGTGGGACTGGGTTATCTAACACTCGATAGGTCATCCCTAACACTTGCGGGCGGAGAGTCGCAGAGGATAAGGCTTGCATCACAACTGGGCTCTTCCTTAACAGGGGTCCTTTACGTACTCGATGAACCAACTATCGGGATGCATCCAAGAGATACAAAAAAACTCCTTGAAAATCTCTCATTCATAAAGGATGCAGGAAACACTGTTATTGTTGTTGAGCATGACGAGGAGACTATACGGTGGGCTGATCATGTAGTAGATATGGGGCCGGGTGCAGGAGTCAATGGTGGCTGGGTTGTAGCCTCTGGAAAACCCGAAGATATAGAAAAAGATGAAAAGTCAATAACAGGAAGATACCTCAGTGGGTCAGTATCAATAGATACTCCTCTTGCGAGGAGAAAGCAAAATGACTTTATCAGGATAATAGGTGCTCAGGAATTTAATCTCAAGGAGATTAATGTCAATATCCCCCTCGGGACCTTTACATGCATAACAGGGGTTTCGGGTTCTGGTAAAAGCACTCTCGTATTCGAGATACTCTATAAAGCACTTTTGAAGAAACTCTATGGGAGTACATTGATACCCGGTAAATATAGAGAAATAACGGGAACGGATAAGATAGATCGTGTGATATGTGTTGACCAATCACCACTTGGGAGAACCCCCAGATCTAACCCGGCAACCTATACAGGGGTTTTCTCATTTATCAGAGAGTTATTCTCACAGGTACCTGATTCAAAGATAAGGGGCTACACACCTTCACGGTTCAGTTTCAATCTCTCAGGAGGAAAATGCGAATCTTGCCGGGGAGACGGACTGATCAAGGTAGAAATGCACTTTCTCCCCCCGTTTATATACCCTGCGATATCTGCAAGGGGAAAAGATACAATAAGGAGACCCTTGAAATCAGATATAGAGGTAAAGATATTGCTGAGGTGCTTGATATGACTGTATCTGAGGCGCTTCAATTTTTTTCGTCTATCCCCCCTATAAGGCAAAGACTTGAAGTCCTCGAAGATGTCGGACTTGGATATGTACAACTCGGACAGCCTGCATCAACACTTTCAGGGGGTGAGGCACAAAGAGTAAGGCTCTCGAAGGAGCTTGGGAAAAAATCAACAAGCACCACTCTCTACATTCTCGATGAACCCACAACAGGACTCCATTCTGTTGACATCCATAAACTGCTCAAAGTAATAAACAGACTCATAGATTTAGGGAATACGGTTATCATCATAGAACACAATCTTGATGTGATAAAATCAGCTGATTACATTGTAGACCTTGGGCCTGAAGGAGGAGAAGAAGGAGGAAGGGTTGTTGCAGAAGGTACCCCGGAGGAAGTCAGCATGAACCCCGACTCCTATACTGGACATTTCTTGAGGAAAAAGTTATCACGGCTTACCGATGTGAGAGTAGCCTAAGAACTTGACAAAAATAAACCAAGGGTTAGGGGAGATTAGTAAAATAAAAAACGCTAACCTACAATACTAAACTGAAAAAATACTCACACGAACTCAGAAAAATTATGGCTGATGCAGAAAAGTTTTAAGGTTTTCTGATAAAGAGATCTTCAAAAATCTTAAGGGAGTTATCGAAAGGATATATGAGAATTTGTAATCCCCCTACATCCCCTCGGTTGCGAGTCGTACCGACCTTTAGAAAAGGGGGACTTGAAAAATAGAGGGTCATACATGAAAATTATCTGTCCCATATGTAAGAAAACAACCACCTGGGAGGAAAACCCCTGGAAACCTTTCTGCTCTGAAAAGTGCAAACTTATTGATCTTGGAAAATGGGTATCAGAAGAATACAGGATTGCAGGAGAAAAAGCTGAGGAAGAGCAGAGAGCAGAGAACAATGAGCAAAGAGAAAAAAGTAAAGAGCAATGAGCAGCGAAAAAAGAGTAAAACTAAAAAGACGTCAAATAGTCACGGCCACGATGCCGTATCGGTGACGTTAACCGGTAACGTAAAAGAGCCGAACGACGTGACCGATAGACGAAACGAGCCTCGTAACCTTAACCGTGGTTGTTTATACAATATATATATTAGGAGGTTTCTATGACGAGAATAGCAGTTGCAGGGGCAGCAGGAAGAATGGGGAGCAGGATCGTTGCTCTTTCGAGGGAATATCCCGCATTGAAACTTGCAGGAGGCTTCGAAAAAAAGGGGCATCATGCGGTGGGAAAGGACATTGGGTTGGTAGTCGGAATAGGCGAGATAGGGGTAAAACTCTCCGACAGTCCTGAAGATATTATTGGCAGTGTAGATGTAATTATTGACTTTACAACCCCGAACTCGACTAAAGAAAACGTAAGGTTTTCATCGAAAAAAAGCAAGGCAATGGTGATCGGGACAACAGGATTCTCAAAGGATGATATGAAAGAGATAGAGGCTTCGATGAAAAGCATACCCTGTATTATGGCATCCAATATGAGTACAGGCGTGAATCTCCTTCTAAGGGTATTGCATGATGTCGCAAGGGTATTAGGTGACGAATACGATATAGAGATTATCGAGGCACACCACAGATTGAAAAAGGATGCACCCAGTGGAACAGCACTGAAGATGGCGCAGGTAATTGCAGATGCTACAAAAAGAAATCTTGATGAGGTTGCTGTATATACACGAAAGGGGCTTATTGGCGAGAGAACAAAAAAAGAAATTGGCATACAGACAATACGGGCAGGAGACATTGTAGGAGAGCATACCGTTATATTTGGAGGTCTCGGCGAAAGGATCGAGATTACTCATAAGGCATCAAGCAGGGATACCTTTGCAAGAGGTGCCCTCAGGGCTGCACTTTGGATCTCGGGAAAACCTGCAGGCCTCTATGATATGCAGGACGTACTGGGGCTAAAGTAAAAACTAATAAAATAAATTAGAAGGAAGTGAAAATTTGGAGGGATTGTTTATCCTTTTCGTGTCCCCAATTTTTTCTTGCTCTTATGCACTATTGAGTCAAGAGTCATTTTCAATTTGTCAAAATCAAGAGGTTTGATAAAATATCCAGCAGGCTCAGTATCTTTTATTCCTTTCATCGTCTCCTCATCGGAATAACCTGTTATAAAGATGACTGGTGTACAGAAACGCGAGCGTATCTGCCTGGCAGCCTCTATTCCATTTATTTCACTGTTAAGACTTACATCTATTATTATGATGTCAGGTTTTTCACATTCCGTTTTCTCAATCGCCAATGTTCCTGATGTAACATATTCGCACGTTTCATAACCCCAGTGCATTAGTATATGCTGTAAGCTCATAGCAGTAATGATTTCATCTTCGACTATTAAAATCTTTGTTTTTTTCATTGTTCTATAATATTTTCACGCTTTTTTGATTTCCCTGAACTTTATCAGAAAAGCCGTTCCTTTTCCACCTTCCTGTTCTACTGTTCCCCTTAGCTGGTCTTCTGCTAATTTACAAATAAGTTTGAAGCCCAGGGATTTCGTATTCTTAAAATCTAACCCCTCTGGTAAGCCAATACCGTTATCGCTAAGCCGGAGTTCCACTTCACCGTCATCTGTCGAATGACATTCTATTTTAATTTTACCTTTTCTACTATCTGGAAAAGCATATTTCATGGAATTGGACACCAGTTCACTGATTATCATTCCGCATGGAGTAATGGTATCCAGAGACAGGAAAATATCATCAACATCCACTTTTAAGGATATCCTTCCTTTACTTCCCTCGTAACTCTTCAGGAGTGCATGTGCAAAATCCATAATATAATACTTGAGATTGACATCGGATAAATCTTTCGCTTGATAAAGTTTCTCATGGACAAGAGCGATTGATTTGATTCTATGTTGAACTTCTTTTATTATGTTTAATATGTTTTTATCCTCAATGTTTATAGAATGAAGGTCGAGCAGGCTTGAAATTACCTGCATGTTGTTTTTTGTCCTGTGGTGGAGCTCACGCAGAAGTATTTCCTTCTCCCTGAGTGATTTCCTGAGGTGCTCTTCTGCCAGTTTCCGCTCCGTGATGTCTGTATCCACACCTCGATATCCGAGAAGATTTCCCCTCACATCTAAAACTGGAGTCCCGATTGACTCAAGAAAAACTACACGGCCATTTTTGTGTATATTTGAATAAATGAAATTTTTAAAGGCTGCTTTCCTATGAAAAACTTCAAAGACTTCTTCTTTAAGTTGCGCCATCATATCTGGCTCAAAGAAATCATAGAAATGTTTCTTTCCCACAATTTCTTCTCGGGTATAGCCAAGTATTTTTTCCACAACACGGCTTGAATACGTGTATAAGCCACTCGCATCTACTTCCCAAATCCATACACCCCCACTTTCAGCTACCTGTTTAAAACGGTCCTCTGCCTTTTTCCGATCATTAATTTCTCTGGATACACTTTCTATCATCTGGTGTGTTACTTTCCCTAAGGCTTTTAAAAGCTCTTCTTTGGAGCTATCAGAAATTCGAGCCGTGAAGTCACCTCTGGAGACCTTGTGCAATACATCAAAATGCTCGGCAAGACCTATGGCAAACTCATGAGAAAGATCAACAATTTCTTCGATGTTCTGTGCAGTTAAATTAACCAAATGTTTTAGCTTAGCAATTAATTCAATGTTTGAAATCTCAGGTATTCTAACTAAAGGATCTCCAGAAGAAATCTTTTTTAATGCATCGAAAACCTCGGATAAGCCTACGGCCAACTCCATGCTAATATTTTCCAGTTCCTTGTCTCTATCTTCAACAATCTGTTTGTATTCCTTTAACTGTACACTAAAAACCCCACAAGTATTTTTCATGCTGGGGATATCCAAATTCATCTTGAAGGCCTTACAATCAAGGCACATTTCTATCTTATCTATGAATTTGTCTTGGATTTCATCTCGGCAATGGGTTCCAGAAAAAAGCCAGCATCTGAGGTTTCGTGATTTATGGGCTGGGCATCCTTTCTCTTTACACTGAAAAATTTCCCAGCATTTTACTTTTCCCATTTGTTTTCTCACAGAATGCTTTTATTTGTTTGTGAAGACAGGAATTTCATATCTCTTAAAATTGTATCTGAATCCTCTTTTTATATCCCCCTTCATTCTTTATGGAAAGGAGAATTTTATTGAGCCGTTCACACCATACACGAATATCCCTCTCAAAGGTCGGACAATCGCCTACTACTTCCAGGATATCTCCGAGTTTCATGTCTGCTGCTTTGACTGCTATCTTGAGGACCGGCTGAGGACACTTAAGACCAATCGTATCCAAAACTTCTACTGCCATATCATTTCCTCCTTTTGCTTTGCTGTCGTAATATTCCTTTCAGAAAACACAGAAGCACTGCGGATAAATCTATCCCCCTTGTCCGCAACACTTCGGATATCCCACCTATAGATTATTGGTTATAATCTACACCATTTTGACTATTTAAGAAAGTGGCTACAAGAAAGAAAATGATAATACATATATAAGTTTTTTTGATAGCAGTTGCGTGCAGTTGCGTGTTTAAAAAATTACCCAATTATTGCGAGAGTATGATATCTAAAGTTTAGAAAGGAACTATTACAGTTAGGAAGTCAAATGTAAGCCTACTAGGATATACTGGGGCTAAGGTAAAACATATTTCACTATCGCTTTTGAAAAGGCTTCAACTACTTGTGGGTAAAACTGAGTTCCACTGCACCTTTTCAGTTCTGATAGAGCATCATCTATGTATAGCTTTTGTTTATATGGCCGCTCTGACATCATAGAGTCAAAAGAGTCAGCCACAGCGATTATTCTTGCCAGAAGGGGTATCTCTTCACCTTTCAGTCCATCTGGATACCCCTCTCCATCTATTCTTTCATGGTGTGATCTGATTATCGGAAGGATATCCTTTAACTGGCTTATTGGCCTGAGAATCTCCTCACCTTTTACAGGATGCATCTTTATCAGTGCCAATTCTTCAAAGCTAAGTCTTTGAGGCTTATCAAGGATTATTTCATAGGTTCCAATCTTTCCTATATCGTGAAGGATGGCTGCTGTCCTGAGGGTCTCTACATCCTTCTCTTTTAACCCCATCTCTTTAGCTGTAGCTACAGCATAATTTGTGACTCGCTCTGAATGGCCTTTTGTCCACGGGCTCTTTGCGTCTAATGCATTAACAAAAGAAAGGATGAGACTCTCGTGAAGATTTTTTAGCTCTCTATAAGAATAATCAAGGTCTCTGAGCATATTGAAAAATGCACTCCGGCTCTCAATGAGTTTTTTCTCCATATTTTCAATATCTGTGATATTACTCATTATAGTCCTGCAATCAGGTAATAATAATGACAGGTTCAGACTTCACGTCTTTTTAATTCTCTCCTCAGTCTTTCTATCTCCTCCTTCAGCTCAACCATTCTCAGCTCCCTGTTCACTGCCATGTCATAAAACTCCTCAAGCTCCTTCACCCTTTTTCCCAGTTGTTCTTCTGCCTCTCTGCGCGCAGTCCGCTCCTCTGCTTCACGTAATGCCCTGTTAGCTGCTGGCACAAGGCGCGCCAGCCTCTCTTTAAGAACATAGTCTGTTGCACCTTCCTTGAGTGTCTCAATTGCTAATTCCTCCCCGATTGTGCCGGAAACAAAGACGAAAGGCACTTCAGGACACTGTTGTCTTGCAATGGCAAGAGCAGAAGAACCATTGAAAGAAGGCAGTTTATAATCGGAGAGGATTAAGTGGGGTGCAAAGACTTTCAGTTCTCTCAGGTAATCTTCTTTTGTCTCTACACGCTTCGAGAAAAATGATATTCCTCCTTTGCGTAATTCTCGCTCCATCAACTCGGCATCAGTATTTTGATCCTCGAGTATCAGTATTCTCAGTTCTTTGTCCATAGCCATCCTTTTTATGACCGAATAAGCTGTCTTTATTAATGCGGTGGCTTATTCAAAAGCAACCAGTAGAGGCCAACCTCTTTTACAGCATCGATAAACTTGTCGAAATCAACAGGCTTTAAAATGTAGCTGTTGACCCCAAGATTGTAACTCGTCACAATATCACGCTCCTCTGAAGAAGACGTTAATACCACAATGGGAACCGTCCTTGTCCGCTTATCTGACTTGATTTTCTCTAATACCTCTAATCCGTTAACCCTGGGAAGCTTCAAATCCAGTAATACTATGTTCGGAGTATCCTCAATCAACCGATCAGCATATTGGCCTTTTGCAAAGATAAAATCGAGCGCCTCTACCCCGTCCTTTACCCAGATTAATTTGTTCGCAAGATTGTGTGCCTTCAAAGCCCGTATCGCTAACTCGGCATCGTTTGGATTATCCTCTACTAACAGAATTTCAACTTCATTTGATCCCATTTCTATCTACCCTCCTTTAATGGTAATGCAAAATAAAATGTCGCCCCTTCATTGACCTTTCCCTCAGCCCATATCATTCCACCATGTCGTTTAATGATGCGCTGCACTATGGCCAGCCCAACACCTGTTCCCTCAAATTCTTCGGTATGCAGTCGCTGAAAAACACCAAACAATTTATCTTTATACTGCATATCAAACCCCACCCCATTATCTTTGACATAGTAAACATTCTTTGAGTTCTCACTGTATCCGCCAACTTCAATCACTGCTGCCTCCTTGGGCTTCGTGAACTTGATGGCATTGAGCAGGAGATTGGCAAAGACCTGGTGAATCATTCCCTGATCGCCCTGGGCAGAGGGAAGAGGCTTAATGTTAAATTGTACCTTCCCGTTATTAGTATCAAGCCCGAGTTCATCAAACAGCCCCTTTACCAGTTTATCCATATCAATATCTGATATTTCAATATCTTTGCGACCCAAACGCGAGAGGGTAAGAAGGTCATCAATCAGTTCCCCCATCTTCTTCGTGTTGGTCCTAATGATGTTCACAAGGCGTTTGCCCTCGGCATCATATTTGTCGCCATAATCCTCCAGCAGGATACGGGAGAAACCATCAATTGCCCGTACTGGTGCACGTAAGTCGTGAGAGACAGAATAGCTGAAGGCCTCAAGCTCCTTGTTGGCAGTTTCAAGCTGTGCGGTGCGCTGTAGAACACGTTGCTCAAGTTCTTCATTGAGCTTGCGGATTTCTTCCTCTGCCCGCTTGCGCTCAGTGATATCGTGAAAGAAACCAATAAGGCATCGATGTCCTTTATAGGTAATCAGTCTGGTAGCAAGATCAGAAAAGAATATTCTGCCATCTTTCCCCAGGCAAGGAAGACTCTCTACATAGTCAATCCTCTCCTCTGCCAATGCTATAAACTTATCAATCACATAAGCTAATTTGTCTTTTGGATGAATATCATCTACAGACATGGACAATAACTCGGTTTCCGAGTATCCAAACATGCTACAGGCTGCCAAATTAGCATGAAGAAATTTTTTGTTTTCCAAAGATGCGATTAACACCCCGTCCACCATTCCAGCATATATTGCTTGGATCTCTTCCTGCGACTCCCGGAGATCTTCTTCGGCTTTCTTACGCTCGGTAATGTCTCGCATCATTCCTGATAGAACGCCCTCCTCGATGGTCGCACTCAAAAGCATACTTTTGGTTTTCCCTGTTTTTGTAAGCAAGTCAAGTTCGAAACTCGTAACTTTGCCGTTTTTCTTAAGACTTTCAATCAAGACCTCACTGTCCTTTGGGTTTTTGTATCTTTCAATAATGCTTCTTGCCATTAACTCCTCAGGCGACTCAAACTCTAATGTTCTTGCTAAGGCCTCATTCGCAAAAAGGAAATTGCCTCTGAGATCAGTTTGATAGACCGCTACAAGGGCATTGTCAACAAGGTTTCGGTATTTCCTCTCAGAACATTTGAGCGCATCCTCCGCCTCTTTGCGCTCACTGATGTCTCTCCATGTCCCGATTATCTCCTTTGGGTTACCTTGTTCATCTCTTATAAGCACTGCTTGGTCACGGAACCAACGATACACGCCATCGGCACATTGCCAGCGATATTCGGTGGCAATTGTGCCTTTATCATAGATTGTTTTATATTGCTTCAATACCTCTTCACGGTTTTCAGGATAAATTCTTGATGCCCAGAAATGCTTTTCTTCTACGTATTTATTGGCTGTAAATCCTGAGATTCCTTCAATCTGTTCGCTTACCCATATCCAATCAAAGCCTCCTGATGGTCGCCCAGTGTAAAACGCCATTGGTAGAGAGGAAAGGATGAGTTCTTCCCGCTCTACTTTTTCTCGTAGCACCTCCTCCGTCTTCTTGCGTTCGGTGATTTCTCTGGATACACTTTCTATCATATGGTTCGTCACTTTTCCTAAAGCTTTCAAAAGCTCGTCTTGAGAACTTTCAGAGATTCGGGCACTGAGATCACCTTTCGAAACCCTATGCAATACATCGAAATGTTCAGCAAGACCTATGGCAAATTCGTGAGACTGATTCACAACAGCCTCGATTCCTTCTGCTGTCTTATTAACTGTTTGTTTTAGCTTTGCAATCAGCTCATTTGCTGAGACTTCTGATATCCTTGCTCGAGGGTCTCCCGAAGCAACCTTATTTAATGCCTCGAAGGCCTCAGATAGACCAAGAGCCAATTCCATGCTTGTGCTTTCCAGCTCTTCATCTCTTGATATAATTGCTGACCTGAACTCCTTGAATTGTTTATCTACTATATGGAGAGTATCCTTCATTGCGTCGACATTCATATTCGCTTCAAAGATCTCACAATTAAGGCACATCTCCATCTTCTCGAGGAACTTCCCCTGTATTTCCTTCCGACAATGAGTTCCTGAGATAAGCCAGCACCTCAGCTCCTTCAATTCATAAACAGGACATTCCTTCTCATTGCACGTAAAAATGTCCCAGCATTTTACATTCTTTTCCATCTTGCCTCCCCAATAAGGACTGGGATTAGACCTCCTTTAAAACTGTATCTGTATCCTCTTTTGATATCCACCTTCATTCTTTATGGAAAGAAGAATTTTATTGAGTCGTTCACACCATACTCGAACATCCCTTTCAAAGGTTGGACAATCACCTAATATTTCCAGGATGTCTCCAATTTTCATGTCTGCAGCCTTTACTGCTATTTTAAGAACGGGCTGAGGACACTTAAGACCAATGGTGTCCAAAACTTCTACTGCCATATTGATATCTCCCTTTGTTTTAATGTCATATCATTTATTTTAAAAATACAAAAGCTAATTTGCAGGTTCTATGCCAGTAACAGTTATTCATAACTTATTGATATTAAAAAGAAATATAAATGTCCATGTGGATTAATGGAGAGACGATGACAAATATTGTCAATACCAAAATCAATATATGGAAAATTACTTCTTTATGAATACCTGTGCAACACAACAGAACGGTTTAATACAGGCGCATCAGTCAGTGTATCTTTCTCGAAAGAATGTGGGTAGCACAGGCAAGGCATGGGTCATAGGCCCGGAATGCTATTTCTATCATGTTGAGTAAACTATCAGAGACGTTACCATCCTTAATAAGAGACCGCGCAGCTTTATCAATTGACATGCACATCGCTGCAGCATTGTTCTGTGTAGCAACGAGCAGGTTGACCTTTTCTAATACCCCTTTTTCATCGGTTATATAATGATGCAGAAGCATCCCTCTCGGAGCTTCACAAACACCGATACCTTCCTTCTGGATATCGTCAGGAATATTTCTTACCTGAGGGTTGGTAAGTTCGGGATCATTGGCAAGCTCATTCATCTTCTCTGCTGCATATAAGACCTCAATGAGTCTTGCCCAATGATAGGCCAATGTGTTGTGAACAGGTTTGTCCCCTAAGATGCTGAACATTTTTGTATACTCCGCCTGCGCAAGAGGGGTAGCCATCCCCTCAGAGGCATTTAAGCGTGCAAGGGGACCTACTCTATAAATTCCGCTGTCAGTTCCCTCAACAAATCCTTTCCATCCGATATTTTTTAAATAGAGTGTCTTCATATAGCTCCACGGCTCAACCCGTTCCTGGAGATATTGCAGATAGTCCTTTGATCCAAATTTCATGACCTCCCTCCCATTTGGATCAACAACTCTGATCTTCCCATCGTAAAAGTTCACCTTATTATTTTCATCCACCAGACCCAAATAATAAGTCCTGTGATAGTAAATATCACTAACCATTAAATCAAAATTTTCTTTATTTTTGAGAAAAACATCATCAAATATCTTTAAGGTAAACTCCGCAAATGTTATAAAGTCTTTTGTTAAATCCTTTATATGAGTCCTGTCTTCCTCTGTTAATGCCTTTGAAATACCGCCGGGAAGTCCACAAACAGGATACAGGGGGCTTCCACTGATCATGGCATTCAACTCCCTTGCCTTCTTCCTTATATCAATGACCTTTTTTACAATCTCAACTCCTACCGTATCTTTTACCCCAAAGACATTTCTTTTTTCTTTAGGTGCATTCAGCCCAACGATAAAGTCCGGTCCACCTAAAAAATAAAAATGGAGGAGATGGTCTTCGAACATGAATGCGTTATACATGAGTTCTCTCACCTTTTTTGCTGCCCCTGGCGGTTCTACTGCGAAGAGGTCATCCAGTGCTTTACTTGATGCTGTGTGATGTGCAGTTGGACATACGCCACAAATTTTCTGCGTAATTGCAGGCATCTCTTCAGCAAGTCTTCCCTCACAGAATTTTTCAAAAGCTTTAAATTCAGGCACACTCAGGTATGTCCTGTAGACTTCACCATTGGCATCCAGGAAAATGTCTATCTTACCATGACCTTCAAGTCTTGTTATTGGATCTATGGTTATCCTTTTATACATGTAAACCTTGCCTATGAAAACTCATATTAATTTGTCTTGTCCTTTTCCAGGAGTTTCAAGAAGGTCTTCAGTTCCTCAATGCGCTGTAGTACATGCAAGTTATTGGGTTCCGTAGAGATGAGTCTCCTGTATATATTCATCGCCTCTGCATACTTACCCTGAGATATGTATAGGTCAGCATCCTCTAAGCTTAAACTTTTTATTTTCTTTTCTAATAATGAAGAGGGCAGACAGTATCTGTAAAACAATCCTCCCATATCTAAAATGGAATCTGCTATTTTCTCAATTTCCCTCTCATCCTTTGAATCAATTATTGACGCTAAAGCAGATAAAAACTTTCCACCTTGGTCAATGACATTTTCTGTTGGTCCATAACAGCCCCGGCATGGCATGTTTGCCTTTATACATCTTTCCTCACAGCCTCCTCTTGTTGCGGGTCCAAGACATATCATATCCTGCGCCAAAAAACACTTCTCTGGATCCCACTGCCATTCATGAAGTCTCTTAATCTCTTTCATAACAACTTTCTCTGGTTTTGTGTCTCTTCTTGAACAGGTAGCACAAAGGGCCTTTTGATCTGCAAAGACACTTTCTTTAGATAGAGTTTTATTTTGTAAAACTGACATTATAGCCTCAAAAATATACCCGGGGTTGGGAGGGCATCCAGGAATATAATAATCTACTTCAATTACATGATTTAACGGTTTTACTAAATCATGAAATCCTGACAGTTCTATTTCAAATTCACCATCCCTTGATTGGGCCTGAGGCAGTATTCCTTCAGGATTTTTCACGCTGGGAACCTCTTTATAAGCCCTATTTAAACACTCTTCTCTCTTATAAAAATTAGATAGTCCGTATATTCCGCCAATACATGCACAGGAGCCATGGGCGATAACTATCCTCGACTTCTTTCTCAGCAGTTTTGCCATATACTCCTGTTCATCCATCCTGATCGACCCATTTATCAGACATGCAGTAATTTCGCCATCTTTCATCCCTTCGACCTCTTCATATTTGGTATCTAAAGCCACAGGCCAAAAAACGATATCAGCTGATTCTATTATTTTTAATATATTCTCAGACACATCCAAGACTGACTCTTCGCAGCCTCCACAGCTTGAACACCAATAGAGTGCAATCTTAGGTCTTTCCATTATCTCTCCATGTCCCTTAATGATAAAGGACCGAGTTTCTTCAAATCCCTGACCATTTCCGAAACAATCGCAACAAACTTATCGCTTTCGCTCGCAGAAACCCAATGTAACCTCAACCTTCCTCCCTCTATACCAAATTGCGCAAGCATCTCTTTTAAAAGGATATATCTTTTAAGGGCTTGATAATTCCCTTCTTTGTAGTGACACTCACCAGGATGACAACCTAAAATCATTATTCCCTCAGCATCCTCCTTGAAGGCATTAATCACAAACTGAGGATCAACCCTTCCGCTACACATAACTCGAACAATCCTCAGGTTTGAGGGATACTCCTTTTGTGCTCTACCCACAGAATCTGCACATTCATAAGAACACCAGTTACAGAGAAAGGCTATGATTTTTGGCTCAAAACCGATTCATTCTCAGATAACCTGTAGCTATAAAATAAAAAATATAGGAAAAGTGGAAAGACTGGTGAAGAATTTTTATACGACACCTTAAAGTAAAACCTTTTGAGGCGTAAACGGATAAACCTTTAATTTGTAAAGTATTTACGTCTGCCATATAAATAATCTTTGTCGATTATAATCCGCCTTAGGCGGACTGAAACAGCCTTTCCACTTTATGATTGCTATTATTGCTATTGTAATAACCCCTTTATCTCTGCCACAATCTGCCTATCAGTGAAATGTCTGGCCTTGATTGCCGCACTTGGGCAGGTAGCCACACAAATACCGCAACCTCTGCATAAGACCTCATGAACGGAAACAACCTTTTTCTTTTGATCATAGGTTAGAGCCTTATAAGGACACAGGCTGATGCACGTCTTACATCCTGAGCAGAGATCTTCATCAACTTCAGCAATTATGGGCTCAAGCAAAAACTTCTCCCCTGGTATAAGTTTGGAGAGTATCCTGCCTGCTGCAGCCTGACCTTCTGCTACCGCACCTTGAATATCTTTTGGTCCATGTGCACATCCAGCGATAAAGATACCCCCTACGGAAGTCGAGACAGGTGCAACATTTGTATGTTCCTCAAGAAAGAACCCGTCTTTATCTTGTGATATATCAAAAATCTCGGCTAATTCTCTGGCATCCCTTGCTGCCTCAAGAGCAACAGATAAAATTACTAAATCGAAAGAGGGCCCTTTTATCTTGCCATGAATATCTTCATATTTCATCAAAATCGTACTGTCCTTTTGGCTTAGCTCTATTGAATCAATATTTTTAACTTGAACAAAATGTACTCCTTTTGTGTCTGCAAGTTTATTAAAAAAACTTTGAGATTCTCTGCCGGGAAGGCAAAAATCAGAGTAAAATTCGGTGATTGAACTATCGGGTAATTGCTCTTTGATCAGATGGGAAAACTTCAATGAATACATACAGCATATACCAGAACAGTATTCATGATATTTCTTTGTCCGGGAACCTACGCAATGAATAAGGGCAATCCTTTTCGGAGGCTGCCCGTTTTTAAATAGAATTTTCCCTCCTGTTGGACCAGTTGAATTTAATAATCTTTCGAATTCAAGGCTGGTATATACATTTTTAATTTTACCGTATCCGTACTGGGAAACTTTTTTGGGGTCGAAGACATCAAATCCTGTAGCTAAAACGATGGCACCAACTTCTAATTCCTGGATCTGATCAGTATCTTCATAATGAATAGAACCAAAAGGACAGGCATCCTGGCATGCATTACACTCTTTTCCTTGCAGATGTAAACAATGCTCCCCGTCTATAACTGCTACATGAGGAAGAGCACCAGGATAGGGAATATAAATGGCCTTCCGATTATCGAGTCCTTCATTATATTCATTTTTTACCTTAACAGGGCAGACCTCAGAACATGCCCCACAGCCAATGCAGGTTGTGCTGTCAACAAATCGAGCTTTCTTTCTGACCTTAACGATAAAATTACCGTAAAATCCAAGTACTTCTTCTACTTCACTGAATGCTATAAGTTCTATATGCTCATTGTGTAAAACCTCATCTAAGAGAGGATCAAGCACACAAGAGGCACACTCCAAACTTGGGAACACCTTTTCATATCTGGCAACCTTGCCTCCAATACATGGTAGTTTTTCGACGAGATAAACCTTCCTGTTCCTCTGTGCGAGGGTCAGCGCTGCACTTATTCCAGCTACACCTGCCCCAACGACGAGAACATCCGAATGGCATTGTATCTCCTTCGTTTCTAAAGGTTCATGATAAGCAACCCTTTTTACTGCCGCAGCAATCATTGCCTTGGCTTTCTGAGTCGCCAATGCCTTATCTTTAATCACCCAGGCACATTGTTCTCTTATATTGGCAATCTGCAACATAAATGGGTTGAGGCCTGCATTACGAAGAACTTTTCGAAACGTAATCTCATGTTCTTTGGGTGAACAAGCGGCAAGTACTATATTCGTTAACTGATATTCCTTAATATCTTTTCCAATGAGTGTTTTGCCCTCTTCTGAACACAAGAGATGAAAAGGCTTAGTCAAGACCACATTCTCAAGACCCTGGGCGAATTCTGCTATCTCGTTGACGTCTATAGCCTCTTTAATATTAGGACCACATTCACATATGTAGACGCCTATCCTTATTTTTTCATCTTTCATCTCGGTCTTTTCGATGAGTAAGCCCTATCTATTTTGTCCACTGATAAATATTTCACTGCAAAAATTTTATCTCACTTTCTAATTATTTGCAAAGGTAAAGGTAATCTCGATAGACAAGGCTTTATATTTAAGAACTTTTTAAGTATATTTATCCTAGGTGAAAAAACCACGAAAAAAGAAAAAACCAAAGCCCCGCCTTCCTATTGAGGCAGTGTTAAAACTCCGTAGTCATCCTGTTACAACTGAGAAGGGCAAGAA
The DNA here is from genome assembly GCA_963826355.1 of Nitrospirota bacterium. Lineage (GTDB taxonomy): Bacteria > Nitrospirota > Thermodesulfovibrionia > Thermodesulfovibrionales > SM23-35 > DASPRG01. The sequence goes on from CAWGWX010000025.1 coordinate 66,070, forward strand.
AGGATACGATAGAAAGAGCTTGAAAAAGCAGGCCAGAGAAATCATTGAGGACGAAAAGGGTTCTTAAGTGAATTGTGAGGGGGATTACAGAAAAGGAAGAATATTTTGTAGAAAATAAATAAATTATTAGATAGTTTGAACTCTGGTTATGAATACCTACAGAAATCATGAAAGAAAAAAATTGAATTCTTTTCCTTTATCTGGTATACTCTGGGCGGCCTTTATGGAAGACAGAGAAAAGAGATCAGTCCTGGAGACTCTCCTTTTTCTTTCAGGAGAACCAATAACCTTTGCTACTATAAGGGATGTTATTGATCTCCCTGAGCCCGAAATAAAAATGCTCATGGACGAACTCATTATGCAGTACAGGGAACGAAACGGAGGGTTATTCATAGCTGAGATAGCTAACGGTTACCAGATGGTAACAAATCCTGGTTATTCTGAATGGGTAATAAAATTCAGAAGTACCCAGCTATCGAGCAAACTCTCGATGCCTGCACTTGAGACCCTCTCCATCATTGCATACAAGCAACCCTTAATCAAGGCAGAGATCGAGCAATTGAGAGGTGTCAATTCAGATAGTGCCATCAGGACCCTTCTTGAAAAGAGACTGATAAAGGTAATAGGTCGTAAAGAGGCACCGGGCAGGCCCTTTCTCTATGGGACAACAAAAGAATTTTTGCAATATTTTGGCTTAAAAGATCTTACAGAGCTGCCGACCCTTAAAGACCTCGTAAGAGAAGAGGCAGCCTAATTTTGGGGGGTATTATTATGAGAAGATTTTATGTATTGATCTTACTCTTAACATGTTCCCTTCTCCTTCCTGCTTACACGTTTGCAGACACAATGTATGTCGTTAAAAAAGGGGACAGTCTTTACAAGATTTCGAAAAAATTCAAGGTTTCAATCAGAGAAATAAAGAACAATAACGAACTTATATCATCTCGCCTTAAACCAGGAACAGAAATAATTATTCCGACAAAAGACAAAAAGCAAGAGACAACTCTTCAAACGTCAAGCGTAAAGCATAATTCGTCAAAACCAAACACTGAAGACAAAGCCTCAGTTCATAAAGCTGAAGATGAACCTTATCGTTATACAGTAAGAAAAGGTGACACCCTGTTAGCTATATCGAAGAAGTTTTCCGTCCCTGTTACTGAGATCAGAGAAATGAATGACCTCAGGTCAACAAAACTGAAACCTGGACAGCAACTTATTGTCAAACGGACAGGACCGAGGACATATACAGTACAAAAAGGCGATAACATTTATAAGATTGCCAGAAAATTTGATATTGATCTGGATGAACTGAAAGGCATGAATGATCTTGAAACAGACATCTTGAAACCAGGCCAGAAACTTTTTCTTGAGCCCCAGGCAGAACCAGATGAAATAACAATGTCAAACTATGAGGCGATACTGTCACAGGCACAAATAGAGAAGGAGATTCAGGGTGTCACCGAATCTGAAGAAATCAGTTTGAAAGATAAGCTCATCCTTTTTGCAAGAAAATTCATCAACATCCCTTACCGGTTCGGTGGAAACAGTCTTCTCGGCATTGACTGCTCAGCATTTGTTCAGAAGGTTTATGGTATGATCGGAGTAAACCTACCACGCTCAGCGAGAGAGCAATTCCATGAAGGCATGTATATTGATAGTGCAGAGCTATCCATAGGTGACCTTGTATTCTTCAGGACCTATGCCCCCTTTCCTTCCCATGTAGGGATCTACCTCGGAGATAACCTTTTTATTCATGCTTCTTCAAAAGGAAAGAGGGTTACGATAAATAGTCTCATGGAACCTTACTATTTCAAGAGATTTATAGGGGCAAAGAGAGTTATCGGGGAAGACACCATAGACGGAGGATAAAAGGTCTCCTTTAATCCACCGCATACATTACTTTCCCCATATCAGATATATCATATCCTCCAAGACTTACTACCATCTCCTTGAATTCTTCATCTTCCCTTATAATCTTCAAGAGATACTGGATCATCTCGGTCTGGAAGAACTCATAAGGTATGGCAAGGTCATATCTTTCTTTTGTAACAGGAATAAAATCAAGCCCTAAGGCCACAGCAGATGCAAGGATTGCAATGCCTGTATCTGCAACCCCGTGAGCACTGCAGATGCTACACCCATATGGGTATACTCCTCCCGCTCATAACCCCTGACCTCTTTCGGGCTTATTCCAAATTCCTTTAAGCACTTGTCTGTAAGGAGCCTTGTTCCTGCACCTGCCTGTCTATTAACAAAAATGACATCACCTCTTGTTAAATCTTCAAATCCATTTATGTTCTTTGGATTGCCTTTGAGCACAAGAAGGCCTTGTTCTCTATAGACAAGATTGATGAGAACAATCCTTTTATCGGAAATGAGTCTTTTGATAAAGGGTACATTGTACTCCCCTGTCTCCTCATCAAGGAGATGCGTTCCCGCAAGATGTGCTTCACCTCTCTTTAATGCCATCAGGCCACCCATTGAGCCCACATGAGCTGAAGAAAGGGACAATTTCGGATACCTCTTCTTCAATACGTTGGCAAGCAGATCCAGGGCATTATCATGACTCCCAATGCAGACAATCGTATTTTCGATATCAGCTTGAGATCTTATGAGTTCCACCTCTACCTCTGTTCCTGCCCCGATTCCTTCAGACATGGCAGGTATCCTGACAAAGCCATCAGCGCGCACTAGAGACATAAGTACTCCCGCACCACGGCTAACAGGGGTTGCTATAAAATTATTCCCCACTTTTCCTATTTTTACTCTCAGGAATTCCTCATGGCCGAGGGTAGATGCAACCTGTCTCGAAATTTTTGCCCTGATCATTGCAGGTTCTTCAACCTCAAGGCCTTGCCATTGGTAGATAAGAGGCTTCGCAAACAACTGAAATGTTAAATATGCAGATACAGGATAGCCAGGGATACCGAGCACAGGTTTACCCTTCACCCATCCGAGGATGACAGGCTTGCCAGGTTTAATATTAACACCGTGAATTATAACCTCTCCAAGCTCTCTTATAGCTCCTGCAGTAAAGTCCTCGGAGCCGGCAGATGCACCTGCATTGACAACAACTAAATCTCCCATATCGAGGGCATCGAGTATTGCCTTCTTTATTTCATCGAACCTGTCAGGCACTATCCTGAACCTTACTGGCTCCCCACCCCATTCTGAGACAAGGCCACTCAGAATTCTCGAGTTGGATTCAATAATATCACCCCGCTTCAATTCAGTACCAGGTTCTACAATCTCTGTACCCGTGGGGATAATGACTACCCTTGGCTTCCTTCTCACCACTACCTCTGTATGCCCACCCGCAAGCATTGCACCGATATCAACAGGTCTTATTTTGTAATTTTCTGGGAGTATTAACTCCGTTGCCACGATGTCCTCACCAATTACTCTCACATGCTGCCAAGGTGTTGCAGGCGTAATGATCTCGATATACTCAGTAATGTTCCGCCCCCCTTTAACCCCCTCTTGCCCCCCCTTAGTAAGGGTGGGATGGGGGGGTAAAGTCTGATTGCTGATTATATTTACATCCTCTATCATTACCACTGCATTGAACCCATCAGGCATCGGGTCACCCGTATCTACATAGACAGCCTGTTCACCTATACTGAGTCTCTTGGGACTCGTCTCTGAAGCGCCAAAGGTATCAGCAAACCTGACAGCATAACCATCCATTGCTGAGGAGTGATAGAAAGGGGAAGAAATTTTTGCGATAACTGCCTCTGCTGTAATCCTTCCAAGGGAATCTTTCACCTGAATAGTTTCACCTGAAAGAGGTCGTCCAACTCCCTCAGATTCAAGCTTTCTCAGCCACTTTGACAGTGCTTCATCTAAGGGTGTGCCTTCAAGATAGATTTCTCGGGACATTATTCCTTAGCTGAGCAACTTTTTGATCATGGACTTAAGTTCAGCAAGGTCCGATGACTTGACAATGTAGGCCTCTGATGCCCATACAGAAAAATCATCCCTGTAATCGTAAGCCGTGGACATAATGATGGGCAACTTCGGTTTCTTCTCCTTCATCTGTCTCAGGAGATGGATACCGTCTACATCAGGCAATCGTATATCGAGCGTAACAAGGTCAGGATTTTCTTTCTCGAACATCTCCATTGCCTCAGCTCCATTCGCTGCGACAACAATTTCATAACCCTCCTCAGTAAGCTCTTCCTTGTAAAGCCTCTGGATATGCAAGTCATCATCAACAACAAGTATCTTCATTTTGCTCCCCCATTTCACTCCTCACTTTTAAAAGGCAGGAAGACCTTGAAGGTGCTTCCCGCGTGAGGTTTACTTTCAACCTCAATCCTTCCATCATGTTTCTCTATAATCTTGTGTGTGATCGTAAGTCCAAGACCGGTGCTCCCAGAACCCTTCGTGGTAAAAAATGGGTCAAAAATAAACGGCAGTACTTCATCTGATATACCACACCCTGTGTCTTTTATCTCAATAACAGCATAGCCTTTCTTCAGATATGTTTTAATAACAATTGTGCCATCGTTTCCGATAGCATGAATAGAGTTTGAGAGGATATTGAGCATGGCCTCTCTGACATTGCCTGGGTCTACATGTACCTCAGAAGATGCATGAAGGTCCTTTACGAGGACTATCCGCTTTTCATCAAGCTCGGATTTCATCACGGCAGTGACTTCATCTATGAGAAAGTCAAGATTGACCATACGCTTTTCAAGACTTACCCCTCTTACGTAGGCAAGAATCTCACCGAGTATCTTCTCGAGTCCTGCGACTTCTCTGGCAATGATCCCTGCATATTCCTTGAGATCTCCCTCTAAATTCTTTTCGAGTCTCCTTGCAAATCCACCAATAGAAACAAGAGGATTTCTGATATCATGAGCTACCCTCGCCGCAACTTCTCCGAGTGCCGCCATCCTCTGTTTCATAACAAGTTGCTCCTGTAATTTCTTAATATCTGTTATATCTCTCATTACATTAACGGTACCTATGAATTCCCCGGTGCTATCAAATATCGGAGAACTTGAGGTAAGAAAGACCCCTCCGAGATAGGGTTCTTCGAGTTCTCCGACAAAGGGCTTTTTTGCTGCGATGGTTTTATGATGAGGGCATCTCCGCCGTGGTTCTTTTCTATTATGGAATACCTCATAACACTTCTTCCCTATGATCTCTTCAGACGGCTTACCCAATCTTTCACTCACAGCTTTATTAATCTTTTTGATGACATAGTCCTTAGTAGTAAAAAAGACCTTGTCTGATATAGACTCAAATATATTTTCAAGCTCCTGCTCTGCAAGGGCAACCTGCTCGAAGAGCCTTGCACTCTCTACAACACTTGCGACCTGGTTTGAAAAGGCACTCAAAAACCTCATGTCTTCCTCGATGATAGGTCTCTTGTTGAACTGGTTGTCAACCCAGATAACACCGATCACCTTATCCCTTGATACCAGAGGTGCAACGGCATAAGCCTGAGTACCTACTTGCTGAGATAGGACAAAGTCCGAGAGCGGCTCTCCGTTTACATTCTGAACATTAAAGGGTCTCTTCTCTTTAACAGTCTTTGTCAGGATTGTCTCCTCTGATAGAGGTATTTCAATACTGAGGCTCAGCTTATCAAGGAATGATTCCTTTCGCAATGGCCCAGTTTCGATATCCCGGATTATGTCTGACAGGGTCTTTTTCTCCAGGGAAAGCCTACTCCATATCTGGAATGCCTCTTCAGAACTCGCAGGTCCAACTCCCAGAGCCCCTTTCAAACAATACTTATCCTCATCAACAAGAAAGAGAATTGCACGGTTAAAGCCGAGACCGTCGCTCATGGTTACGGCGGTAAGAATCATCCTCAAAAGCCTGTCGAGTTCAAGAGTGCCTCTCATCGCTGAACTGATAAAGAAGAGTCGTGAGAGTTCCTGGTTTCTTTTGACCAGTTCCTTCTCGATGCGCTTTTTCTCAGAGATATCCCTTGAGATGCAGATAGCTCCTACAGTCCTTCCCTCTGCATCTTTTATCGGAGAAAGGGTAAGACTTGCATCCAGGATCGTTCCATCTTTCTTCTGTCTGACAGTTTCGTAATCCTTCAGGACCTCTCCATTCCTTATTCTATCGATTTTTTCCCTCTCAGCCACCACAAGGAATCCCGGGACAAAAGGCAAAAATCTGCCTACTGCCTCTTCCTTTGTAAAGCCGTACATCTTCTCTGCACCCTTATTCCACGATGTAACAATACCATTCAGGTCAAAGGTAACTATGGCATCAGGGAAGTTTTCAATGATGCCTTCGAGATTCTCTCTTATCTCTGTACCTTGACGATTATCCACCACAAACCTTTTCTAAACTGCACCTTTTTTCTTTTTGACAGCATAATCGTAGAGTTCGATGTATCTTTCTGCTGATTTTTTCCAGGAAAAGTCCTTCTTCATAGCATCTCTGATTACCTTCTGCATTTTATCCCCATCAGTATAAAGGCAGAGTGCCCTTTTTATTGCGTCTTGCATAGCTGAAGGGGTGAAGTCAAAAAAAAGGAATCCTGTTCCCTTTGAGGCCAAAGGGTTATAGTCTTGTACTGTATCTGCAATACCACCTGTTTTTCTTCCTATAGGAATACAGCCATATCTCATTGAAATAAGTTGGCCGAGTCCGCATGGCTCATACTTCGAGGGTATGAGAAAGAAGTCTGAGCCAGCATAAATCTTGTGGGCAAGGGGTTCCTCAAAGCCGATGGTAACAGAGACCCTACCTTTGTATTTACGAGCAGCCTCTGAAAAGCCAATTTGGAATGACTCATCTCCTTTACCCAAAAGGACGAGGTTTACCCCTAACGATACGAGTTCCTCAAGAGATTGCAGAACAAGGTCAAACCCCTTCTGTGCAGAGAGCCGTCCTACTATTCCTATAAGGGGCCTGTCTACATTATCAAGAAATACCCCTTTTACGAGACGTCTCTTACACTCGACCCTACTACGAAGGTCATCAGTGCTAAACTTTTTTGGTATAAATTCATCTCTTGACGGATCCCACTCATGATAATCTATTCCGTTTATGACACCATAGAGGTCCTTCTCCCTCGTCTGCAAAACGCCTTCGAGACCGAACCCAAATTCTTTCTGGAGGATCTCCTTTGCGTATGTATTACTCACCGTCGTAAGTACATCTGCGGATATGAGACCTGCCTTGAGAAAGTTTATCACCCCATAAAACTCTATTCCTTCAGGGCTGAAAAGCTCCCATCCAAGACCAGTAAGGGGCATTTCAGAAGATGAAAAAAGCCCCTGATATCCCAGGTTGTGTATGGTGAGTAAGGAAGCTGTATCTTTGAAAAATGTATCAAAATATGTCGTCTTGAGATATAAAGGGATAAGACCTGTCTGCCAGTCATGGCAATGAATTACATCAGGTCTGAAGTTGAGTGCTTTGCATGTTTCAAGTACCCCTCTTGAGAAAAATATGAATCGAGATGCATTATCACTATAATCTCCCTGGGGTGTACCATATAATTCCTCTCTATCGAAGAACTCATCACATTCGATAAAATAGGCTGAAGATCTGTCACGAAACAGCCTCCCCTCTATCTCTCTCTCGCCAACAGGAACCTTTATCTTTAAACCCATGTCTGTCAGGGTCACATTTCCTTCCTTTATCCTTTTATAGAGAGGCAGGATAATATATGCTTCTTTATTCATCCCCTTGTACTCCTTGAGAAGGGTACCGGTAACATCTGCGAGTCCTCCGGTCTTAGCATAGGGTACTGCTTCAGGAGTTGCAATTAGTATCTTCATATCTTTGCTTCCCTCATAAACCTTGCTGCCTCTTCAGGTGGTGTGGGATTAATGTAAAATCCCGAGCCCCACTCGAAACCTGCAATCTTTGTGAGTTTTGGAAGGAGTTCCAGATGCCAGTGATAATACTCATTCATTCCATCACGGAGAATAGACGTATGGATCAAAAAATTATAAGGAGGTATATCGAGTATCCTGTCCATCTGCCTCAAAACCTTCTGGAGTATATCTGCAAAACCAGAGAAATTCTCTCTCGGTGGATAGAAATGAGGCTCGTGCTCCTTGGGGAGAATCCATGTTTCAAAGGGTGACCTTGATGCGTAGGGCGCAAGGGCGACATAACCATCGTTTTGATATATAATCCTCCTGCCATCTTCGAGTTCCTGGGTTATGAGATCACAGAATATGCACCTATCCTTAAAGTCATAATACTTACTGGCTGCTTCTATTTCCTCCCTGACTAGTTTGGGGATAATGGGAAGCGCTATCAATTGGGAATGGGTATGTTCAAGGGATGCGCCTGCTACCTCTCCTTCATTCTTGAATATCATCACATACTTGAATCTCCCATCCTTTTTAAGGTCCATGAGCCTGAGGTAATACGCCCATAATACATCCTCGACAGTCTTTATGGGCAGTGTTGCGAGAGATTGATAGTGTTCAGGTGTCTCCACAATAACCTCATGTGCACCTATACCATTCATCCTGTCAAAGATTCCTTCCCCCATCTTATTCAAGTCACCATAAATCTCGAGGGCAGGGAATTTATTAGGCATGACCCTCAATTTCCACCCTGGTGTATTCGGTTTTGTGTCGAGAGGTCTGAAAGCCATTATCTCCGGTGGCGTTGTGTATTCATTCCCAGGGCAGAAGGGGCAGAACCCGCCCTTCTTTCTTTGGGAGGAAGGAGAAATAAAATCTGTTGGTCTCTTACCTCTTTCTACAGAGATGATAACCCAGCGGCCAGTTATAGGGTCCCTTCTGAGTTCAGACAAATATCCTCCTCTTAACAGGGTTTATGCGGTTTCTTGGGTTTACATGGTTTCTTGGGTTATAAAACTCAAGAAACTCAATGAACTCAATACACCCGAGAAACTTTTTGGACGGCTTCATAACCTTCGCCGTAGATGTTCATTGCTCTATGCTTTATGCTAATTCGTGTTTATTATATCACAATAAAATATAAGATATTATAGCTCATGAAACCTACATTTATTCACAGACTGGTCAATAGCCCTTTTGAAGACCCTTCTCTCTTTATCAGAATTATGAGGGAAAGGAGGGCATTTTTATTTGACATTGGCAGCATATACAGACTGAAACCCGGCGACTTGCAGAAGATAACAGATGTGTTTGTAACACATACTCATATAGACCATTTCGTTGGGTTTGACACTCTGCTCAGAGCACTCCTCAGGAGGGATACACCCCTGAGGGTATATGGCCCTGCAAACATAACGGACTGTATCGAGGGCAAGCTAAGAGGTTATACATGGAATCTTATTAAGGAATATCCTCTGAAGATAAAAGTCGTTTGTATAAAGGAGGACAAAATAACCACCTCAAGCTTTTATGCTGAAAACTGCTTTGAAAGGACTCAAGATGGTGTGTCCATCTTCGACGGCACCATCTTGAGGGAGCCTCTCTTCAGGGTAAAGGCTATCCAGTTAGATCATCAGGTACCATGCCTGTCCTTCTCCCTCGAAGAAGAATTTCACATTAATATCAATAAGGCTGCCTTACATGAGAGGGGACTTCCTGTTGGACCATGGCTTTCAGAACTGAAGAATGCTATGAGAGGGCAAAAATCAGGGGATACTGAGTTCATAATCTCTAACAGGAAATATTCCCTCGAAGAGTTGAAAGAAATTACTCAGATAACAAAAGGTCAGAAGGTTTCGTACGTCACCGATGTATCTTTAAGTGATGAAAATATTAAAAAGATTATTGAGCTTGTGTGCGACTCCGATACTCTCTACTGTGAGGCCTATTTCCTGGAAAAAGATAGAGATAGGGCATTAGAGAGGTTTCATCTTACAGCAAAGACTGCCGGAAAGATTGCAAAGGAAGCGAAGGTCAAAAATCTTGTCGTCATGCACTTTTCACCTAAATACAGAAAGCAGTCAGAAACACCAGAGGATGAAGCGATGAGGGAGTTCAGAGGTTTAACCCCACCACCCTCCCCTTAGTAAGGGGAGGTTAAGGAGGGGTCTTGAAAACCAGCACTGCATTCACGCCGCCAAACCCAAAGGAATTGGAGAGAGCAGTCCTTGATCCTATTTATTATTGACCGCAACTCAAAGGTCTATTAAACTTAATTTATGGAATCGGGTAAAGACAGAAGGCGGTTTACAAGATATAAGCTGACATCAGAAGTAATGGCTTCTCTTGGGGGAGACTTTTTCAGGGTCAACATCAGTGAGTTCTCCTTAGGGGGACTCAGCTTTCATATCGATAAGAAGCCCATCACTCCGGGCGCTATCATAGACCTCAAGATAAAAGACCTCAACTTAGATATCCAGGGCAGGGTTGTCTGGACAAAGGAAGAAGATCCCTTTCTAAGGGTAGGAATTGAGAGGTTGTCAATCTATGGCAATCTAAAACACTTCCCCCTTTCAGATATCTTTCTGGGTCTCCAGAGGTCTGAAAAGACAGGCATTCTTGAGATGAAAAATACCCCTATCTTGAAAAAGATATACATAAAGAATGGGGATATGCTCTTTGCCACATCGAACCAGGAAGAGGACCGTCTCGGGGAGGTTCTGGTAAAGGTTGGGAAGCTCGCCCTTGAGCAGTACTACCAATCGATTGAATCCATGAAGAAGACAGGGAAGCGTCAGGGTGCGGTTCTTGTTGAACTTGGCTATCTCAAACCCAAAGACCTTATCTGGGCAGTAACGCATCAGGTTGAGGAGATCATCCTGAGCCTTTTCCAGTGGGAAGATGGTGAATTTGAATTTAAGGAAGTCCCTCTCCCCTCAGATGAGGTCATAACCCTGAAACTCAGTGCAGCAAACCTTATCTATCGAGGGATTAAGAGAATTGATAATTTCACCTATCTGAAAGATGGCTTTTTCCCTATGGATGCAGTACTGGACTACTCAGCAGACCCAATGGATCTTTTCCAGGATATCAGACTTGAAGCGCAGGATAAAGAAATCCTTTTCCTTATAGATGGCAGCCGTAACGTTCAGGGTATACTTTCCCTTTCACCCTTAGACAATCTTCAGACGATGAAAATGCTTTATGCCCTTATGAATGCAAGGCTTATAGAAATCAAAGAAAAGGGCCAGGAACGAGAAGATACCATCACTGAAGAGATACTGAAAGAACCTGAAGAAGAGTTAGACTCCGCTTTTATGGATGAAGTTGAGGAACTCTATAGCAGGCTTTCATCCGCAGATTACTATAACATCCTCGGTATTACAAAATGGTCTACTCCTGATGAGATTAAAAGGGCCTACCTTAAAAAGGCCAAAGAGTTTCATCCTGATAAACACTTTTCTTTGATGTCAGAGACTTTAAAGAACAAATTAAATTCGATCTTTTCATATCTGACCATCGCATATAAAACCCTCTCTCACCCCCAAATGAAGATGGAATATGACCAGAACCCAATCGGCGCATCTTTGGAGAGCCGTACTTCTGAAATGGCAAAAGTTAGGTTCGAAGAAGGTAAAAAAGCCTTCTGGGATAAATTATATGCTGAAGCAGCAGAGTTATTAGGACAGGCTGCTTATCTCGATAGTTCGGTAGCAAGCTATCACTTTTATTTCGGTATGGCATTGATGAATGGAAAAAAATTCCGTGAGGCACAGGAGGCTATAAGTAATGCCCTTAAGCTTGATCCCCTGAATGCCAATTATATGGCTGAACTCGGCCATATTTATCTGGAGCTCGGTTTTAACTCAAGGGCAAAAGTCACCTTTGAGAAGGCGATACAAATCGATCCCTCCAATAAAAGGGCAGCCGAGGGGTTACAGAAGATTTCGAATTGAGG
>CAWGWX010000026.1:0-42185 GCA_963826355.1 Nitrospirota bacterium
TGCAGGAATGACTCTAGTTGGAACGGAGTTCGCCATGAATGACAGAGAAAAGCTAATAGAGGAACGTATAAAAGCAGAAGAAGAGATTGAGACCATGCAGCTCAGTGGTATAAGGCAAAAGGTGTGGGAGCTCCTCGTAAAAGAAAAACAGTTTAAACCAGAAGAGATAGAAATAGACCCTGAATGCAGAGTAACACTAAGTGATTGCGAGATAACAGTAAGTATAGATTTTGTTGTAAACCTATCTTCAACAAGTTTTATGGTAATACAGTGTAGATCAACCGCAATAGAGTCATGGGAAAGGTATGTTACCTCCCTTGCAAGGGTCATAAAGGACTATCAGATTCCCTATGCAGTGGTCACCGATGGGGAAAATGCACGGATAATAGATGTGCATACAGGAAGACTAATTGGTGAATCCCTAAGTGAGCTTCTCAACCGGCAAGAAGCACTGAACAAGATGAAGGACTTTAAGAAGATACCATATCCTGTCAATAGACTCGAAAGGGAAAAGAGGATAGTCTATGCCTTTGAAAGCATCAAATGCCCCACTGTAAAAGATTCTAAGGAGTAAAAGTATCTTCCCTGTATTCGCTCGCAGGCTTTAGCTGCGTTTTTATGCTGCTACCCTTCCCTTCCGCCTAAGGCGGATTACAAATAGAGGTCTCGTTAAGAGCAAATGAAAGCCGCGCCTTTAAAATTCAGATGTAATAGATAGAATTTGATACCACAGACATGTCAGGTTATGTTTTGGTTAACAGAGCGTTGCTTTCTCACAGTAGTCAACAAAAGCAAAATTTCAGATATCTGTTTAGTTCCTTTTCAAGTAACCAAAGGAGAGTCAAATAACAGGCGAGACTTTCCATTTCAAAGACACGGTTGTCAAAACTGGCAGGGCACTGAATACGAGGAGAAATACTCGTTTCCCGGACAGATGTAGCGAGAGGGAGATCATGGTGGTGTGGTTTAACGAGTTCACCTACAAAGACTCAACTTCGTAAAGTCGACACAATTAAAGATTGCTGATAGAAATATGCATTAAGATCTAAATTAGTGGCGCGAGCAAGAAGATCGCACAAAACCAAAGCACTTTAATTCCACGCCCGCTGATTTTTTTTTGTTAGGGATTAAATGCCTGTCTAATTTACGTTTTATTGTTTTCAAATGTTTAGGTTCTTCATTTCGACTATAAAAACGTGATGGGTGTTTTATTGATACCATGGGAACAGGCAGTGCCACCGACGAAAGAAATCTGGAAACCTCGCCCCCTAAAGCAAGAATAACTTTTGGTGGTATCAATTCAAGTTCTCGGGAAAAATATTTCTTGTAGCAGGAATAAAAATCTTTACGCTTAAATTTTTGTTGTTCACATTTCGTGCTACACTTAAACAGGTTTGTAATTGCGACGTGTCTGAAAATCTCTTTGTCGTGCAGTGACACATCACTGCATTGATATTCTTCAAATTTCTCAAGTCTTTTGCTAAAACCTAAGAAATACCGTAGGTAACGTCTCATATTCTTGTGATAGTTAAGAGATTTATTGTTTGTGTCCCGAATCAATTCGATTTTTTTTAAATCAAATTGCTCTTTTGCCTTAAGTAAAGCTGCTCCCTTCTTGCCTTTGTAATAATTACATTCTCCAACGAGAGGATGTCCGGGATTTTTCCCAATAACTAATATTTTTACGTTTTCTGATTTACAAGGAGTGAATGCCCGTGGCACCCAACCTATTGAATAATTCTTTTTTGCAAGTGGGCATTGACGCCTTGAATAATTACAGTTCATTACATCAATGTATAAGCGCCTAATTTTGCGATTAATAACTGCTCCTTAACGCCTGAAATAAGGCGGGGGGGTAATGCCTGAGATGAAAATCAAACCACGTTCAATCCCCGTCGCCTTCATTGACAGGTTAACCATATCTTTCATATGTAATTCTTGCATCGACAAGATGCTTCAAGAAGTCTGCGCCATATTGGGTGATGTCTATTCTTTCTTTAGTTTGAGTTATCAGATTATGAGTAACCAAATAATTAAGCCATTCATTCAGGGTGCGATTTTCATGGGCCGCAGGGAATTTGTCTTTTGCCTGATTAAATATTGTCTCAGCTTGCGGCAGGCTCAAGCCTTGTGAAGTACCAGACAAACGAATGAGGAGGTTAATTTGACTGCCAAAAATTGCATTGGAAATATTATTAAATTCTACTTCAAGACGGAAAACGAAAGAGACCGTATGAGAACATCAATTTTTTCACCATCGGATTTAAGGTTAAGCGTTTGAAGATATGTTTTGATATGCCTTTCTCTGTCGAGAACAGAGGCAGTGATTGGCAAATTCATAAGCTCGTCGAAGGACAACGGCGCAGGCTCTGGCTTCCCCCCTTCTTGCGGGCGTTCGAAGGAAATGCCCCCCCTGTCGGCTTTGGAAATCCGGTCGATGAGGCGAAGAAAGGCGGGTCTTAAAACGATGACAACGGTAATTGCAATAATAATAACAACTGTAGGCCAAATAAGGGAGTCCATTTTATTCTCCTTTATTTATTATTTGCTGGTTAACAATGATTATACGAATTTCCCTTTATCTGCTTTCCTGACCTGAATATAGCATATCCGCCAATTCAACGGAAGAAAAATATCAATAAAATCAAGGCCGATATTAAATGTCATTCGTATTTTGTGATAATATGGACTAAAAACGATATTCGTATAATATGGGAAAATTGTCTTTGTTGATTATCGTTTGAAAGCTGCATGATTCCTTCACTCTCTTGAGGTGCGGCTTTCAGGAAGAAGTGAGCAGAAGAAGTTTTTGCTCGTCTGTCGAGTACCATTTTACTTGATACACCTACTAATCCTCAGTATCGAGTAGTCATAAATATTGAAGATTATTGGTTGTAACATACAATAGAATGGGCGAATGGTATATATATTTTTTTGGCTGCTCAAAAGCCTTGTATGCTTTTTCTTCTGTTTGAATATGTTGAGATGAGAAAAGTGTAAAGGTAAGTAAGTACAATAATCCAAGCATATACGACATTAGAAACAAGAAACACTATACATTAGGGCAAATAGGTAGGTCCCCATCATATATTTGCATGAAACCATCTCAGTTTGAAAATCTACAGTTGGCATAAATACCAGATAATTTTGACTTTTATTCTCATATGTGTCATACTTCTAATGAAGTTTTAGAAGTTTTTAGTCACTTATAAGGCCACGAAGACTTTTAACTTTGTGGCTTTTTTTATTGCACTCATTCTGAAACTTTAATTTAGAACTAAGGAGGTAAAAAAGATGACTAATGGAACAGTAAAATGGTTCAATGAGTCCAAGGGTTTTGGATTCATTACGTCTGAAGACGGCACTGATGTTTTTGTCCACCACACGTCAATCGAAGGCAGTGGTTTTAAGAACCTTGCTGAAGGTGACAAAGTTAGTTTTGATATTGAAAAAGGCCCTAAAGGTCCCAAGGCAATCAATGTAGTTAAGACTAATTAACTGCAAAAGCCCCCCCTGCATGTCAGGGGGTTGCATTTTGAAAAGAAAAACAGATATTTTGTGCAAATTATAATGAAAATATAAAAAGGAGTCTTTAAACATGGATGACAAAAAGAAGGATCTTTATTGGCATGAACATTCTATTACAGTTGACGAACGCAGGAAAAGTTACAATTATAGGAGCTGTGTAATTTGGTTTACTGGTTTATCTGCAGCTGGGAAATCTACCTTGGCAAATTCTTTAACTACAAGACTTCACATGTTGGGAGTAAAAAGCTATGTATTAGATGGAGATAATATTCGCCATGGACTTAATAAAAATCTCGGATTTAGTCCAGAAGATAGAAAAGAAAATATTCGTAGAATTGGAGAAGTTGCTAAACTATTTGTTGATGCCGGGTTAATAGCAATGACTGCTTTTATATCCCCCTACAAGGAAGATCGTAATGATGCGAGGAAGCTTTTAAAAGAGGATGAATTCATTGAAGTGTTTGTTAAATGTTCTCTTTCAGAGTGTGAAAAACGTGACCCAAAAGGAATTTATAAAAAAGCAAGAAGTGGAGAAATAAAAGAATTTACGGGTATTTCTGCTCCTTACGAAGAGCCTGAAAATCCTGAGATAGTATTAGAAACGGATAAGGCAAATTTAGAGGAATGTATCGAG
Organism: Nitrospirota bacterium; assembly: GCA_963826355.1. Lineage (GTDB taxonomy): Bacteria > Nitrospirota > Thermodesulfovibrionia > Thermodesulfovibrionales > SM23-35 > DASPRG01. The sequence continues at coordinate 4,163 of CAWGWX010000026.1, forward strand.
ACAATTTTAAACTATTTGATTGAAAAGGAATATATTAAGCAATTTTAAAATGCACTATTAGTGCAAAGGAGAGTAAAAATTATTATCGCATTTGTTAAAAAGTTTTTATGTAAATGACAAAGGAACAATAAGCACCTATTTCTTATGAGGAGGCTTTGAAAACATGAATGACGTAATAACAATTGTATCAGGATTACCACGTTCTGGAACATCAATGATGATGAGAATGCTGGAAGCTGGTGGAATGGATGTCGCTGTAGATAATATAAGGAAGGCAGATGAAGATAACCCCAAAGGCTATTATGAACTTGAAAAAGTAAAGGAGATAAAAAATGATTATTCCTGGTTAGATAATGTTCAAGGTAAGGTTGTCAAAATGGTTTCAATGTTATTGTATGAGCTACCTTCAAACAGGAACTATAATGTAATTTTTATGAAGAGGGGCATCGACGAGATACTGGCCTCTCAGCGAACAATGTTACAGAGGAAAGGAAACAGGAGCGATATTAATGATGAAGAGATGGGGAAATTATTCAATAGGCATCTCGAAGAAATTGAGAATTGGCTTGCAGGACAAATAAATATACGTATTCTCTATATAAATTATAACGATGTTATCGAAGATCCACGTAAAATTGCTCAAGTTATCAACCATTTTTTAAATAAGGCATTAAATATTGGAAAAATGGTTGAAACAGTTGATAGATCATTGTACAGACAGAGAAGTGCTTTCATTAAAACCTCTGATGTGACTACTGGAATTAAAGATAGTAAAAATCCACTGGAACTTGTAGAAAAGGAGAACGATAAGGAAAAACTTGAAGCACAATTGAGATCACTGGGGTATATGTGAGGATTCACTTAAGTTTCCTGCAAATGTCAGACAACCGAGGAATGTAATGTTTAGAAAGTATCCTTGACTGTGATAACACCATATCGAGCTCAGAAATTTCGTCTTAGTAAACTATTAGGCTATCTCCTGTTCAGCAGGGACAATTACAAAGCATTTTTTATTAGTAAGTTACTTTTCAAATTAATTTTGAGAAATCTCTAATAAAGGTAATCCCTATACCTTTTAGACTTATTCGTCTATTAACAAAGTTAATACTAAATCCTTAATAGTTTTCTCGTCAAGGATTTTTGTTAATAATAAATTTTACTTGCTTTCATTTTAACCTCCTTGGTGAGGGAGGGACATAATATGCCCCTTCCTCTATGCCTTATTACTTGTGAGACTCTTCTATAACCTGAAAGATATCACACAATCATTTCCGGGTCAATTTAAATATTAATCCCATTATAAAATATGAATAATTAAATTAAGAAAAGTAGAAACTTATCTTATTAATTTCCATTTGCAATGTTGTATTGCGAGGCAATATTTAAAAATCACGATTACAGGAAGCAAGAGGTGAATGGGCTTTGCATTTAAGATTGCTTGTAACACCTATAATCACGTAGACGATGGAACTCAAAGCAACTGATGATTATAAGGAGAAGTATTCAGTGACGACACGCTGAAGGATCGGCAAGGAGTATGATATATCTGCATATATTGGCTCGATGATCGTTTCTTCTTTTCGATCGTTACTTCTTCTTGACTTTCTTGTTGCCGATATATAGCTGTCCTTTCAGATAGTACTCGATTTTCTCAAGCTTACCCTTACTATCCCTCTTGTAGATATTGACGGTGTGCCACTTGTCTTTTTCAGCCGCAGCGAATTTACGCGCCTGTTCAATATTCTTGAAATTTGTTGACTTCACGGAAATAGGGGTCTGCCCTTTCAGCTCTGGCTCCAAATTAAATGTGGAAACACAATATAGTGGTTTCATTTATTTCATCCTTTACAGAACAATAGTTTATCTTGAAGATTTATAATTGAAATAGTCGTAACGTCACAATCGGCCAGTGCTGCAAGCGATCGGCTGGCTTACCTGTTCAGGCCAATGGATGTTTCTTCTAATCCAATGTCTCTTACCAGTGGTTTATTCCTCCTTTTTTAATTCCCTGGTTTACTGGAAGTAGCCTTCAGTACGGATTCAATAAGTTCATCTATGTAGTCAGAACTGTATGCAAAGGTTAGACCCGACGGCCCATTAATACTTGAAACAATACCAATGATTCGATTGTTCTGTGTCATGCGAATTGCGAATTGTCCACCGGTCAAATTCTGCCCAAAAGATTCACCCGCAGGGAGAAGAACGGGACCGCCGCTGTTGCCCGGAACGATTAATCCATCGATTAAGAAAAGCTTTCCCCGCACGATCACCGAGCCTTCCTTACCATCACAAGTCTTCCATTTTGTATTGAGAGCTAGTTTCCTTACCCGGAACAGCTGCGAGATAGCCTGCCTTTGCCACAGGTCGATTCGTCAACACCGAAGTTATTCCCCCAGGATAACCCAATGCGAAAACAAGACTTCCGACGTCTGTGAATCCATCAGGTAGACTGTCGAAAGACTTAAAGTAATCCCGGGGTAAAGCTGTCAGCGGTAATGTTCCTTCAAACCCCTCGGTTTTAAAAAAACTTTGATCCAACCTGACAACTGCGACATCAACGGATGAATCAGGATGCAGTGCCACTTGTGAAGTGTCCAGTGATCCATCCGGGTGTTTCAATTGAACTCGAATGTCGAGCGTCGGACCGGATGACTCAGGCTTCTTTCTGTAGAGTCGAACGGTGATCCAGTCATTAATTGATACAACCTTTCCGTCAATTGGATTCCAGCATCCGAGCATGTGCTTGTTGGTAACAAGAAAGACGGTCTTTTGATTTTTGGTTTCATCAAGGGTGATTCCAATTAGGAAGCCAGTACCTGTCTCATTAGTGGACGTGATGATCTGCACGACAGAATCCAGGACGGCCTGTTCAATTATCACGCCATATGACACTGTTGCTGTGGCGAGAATGCAGACAATTCCTGACAGGATTAGAAGAACTGCAATGCAATTGTGTCTGTAGCTGTCCATTTGCACCAATCTTCGTTCGATGCCTAACAGTGATTATATTAACTTAGCATTTTCTACCAACCGACAAAGTTTACTACGCAAAACAAAACTGTGTCAAACAAGAAACTTGAGCGGTAGTGTAAACTTCTCTGTGTAAAATGCTTGAAGTACAAAAGACAAGGGTGTATTCTCCATTGACCAAAACATTTACCCTTAAAGGGAAGGAGGAATACACCCATGCCAGTAAAAGAATTAACTCAATTAAAAGTAACAGATTTACTAAGGGAATACAAGCAGAGTTTCAGGGACTATTGGGAAGCGCATGATGAAGCGGTAAAGGAATTCAGAAGGAGACATATAGAGATAACGTTGGAAGTAGAGCGAACTCAAATAATAAGCTGCAGACTTCACGAACGAACTACGAAGCGGAAGGATTATCGAAATGGGTACTGGAAGAGGTGGATCACCCTTAAGGATGGTCGCATAGAGATAAAGATGCCGAGGATACGGGGTGGCGGTTATGACAGTAACATCATACCGAGATATCAGCAGAGGATGGATGCAGTAGATACAGCTTTAATGAAGATATTTTTATACGGGGCATCGACTCGGCTCACGGGAGAGGCATTACGGCCATTGCTGGGGGAAGGTATCAGTGCGCAGACCATATCGAATATCGCGAAGAGTCTTGATGGAGAAGTAAAGAGATATCATAACCGGAAGATTGAAGATAAGTATCTCTACCTGTTCCTGGATGGAATCGTATTAAAGAGAAAGACAGGATTTGGAACAAAGAAGAAGGTACTGCTCGTTGCTTATGGGATAAGTGTTCATGGCAAGAGGGAGCTGATAGATTTTATGGTGACAAAACATGAGAGTGAAAAGAGATGGGAAGGTTTTCTGAATAATCTCTATAATCGTGGACTCATCGGTGAATCTTTAGGTCTCATAGTAACAGATGGCAATGCCGGGCTTGAGAATGCCGTTGAGAACATTTATCCATATACGAAGAGGCAGAGATGCTGGGCTCACAAATTAAGAAATGTATCAAATTATCTGAAGAAAAGAGATCATGACAAGTGCATAAAAGAAGCCAGAGCTATATACAATGCCAAGAACCGGAAAGAAGCAGTAAAAGCATATCATGAGTGGGTAAGTGGATGGAGAACCATAGCTCCGAAGGCAGTACAGTGTATTGAGAAGGATTTGGAAGAATTACTGAATTTCTACTATTGTCCTAAAGAGATACGGGTGAAGGTAAGAACAACGAACGTAATAGAGAGGGCGTTCAGGGAGGTAAGGAGAAGAACGCGACCTATGAGCTGTTTTAACAACACTCAAAGTATTGAGAGGATTGTATATGCTGTCTTAAGTCATTTAAATGATCAATGGAGAATTAAAACCCTAAAAGAATTTACACAAAAGAATTGACACTACCCTTGAGCAGAAAAGGGGCATAGAAGATTTAATCGGCTTTTGCTGCTTTCTATCACAAAAAAATGGCATAATATGGAAAATTTGTCCTTATTGCTTTTCAAAAGAACTTCACAAGTTCTACCGTAACAGGTCCCATGCGTGTTACAGGAAGGATCATTGCCTTATTGTTGTTATAAGGTACAGTGTGTCTTTCGTCTCAAAGGTATCACCCTATTTTTCTCAATGCCACCTACGAACCCTCAATGAACACAGAATCGGCAATTAAAGATTACTATTAGAAAGACAGTTAGGGCAATATGGCTGGGATATCAAATATATCGTTTCGGAAACTTTGCCACATTCGCAACATTTTAATCTTCCGTCTAAATTTTTTATTGTTAGCACCTTCTTATTAGTTCTCGCTTTTATGCTCCCGATAACATCCCGTATCTTTCTCGATATTTTCGGTTGCTGGTTTATACTGAACGATTGTATAGGGATGGGAGTATGTCCAAATTTACTTTCCTTTTTGCAGCACCAGCTCTTCCTCTGTCAGGTTCAGTCCCTTGACAAAAACATCGTATTTTCTTTTTAGATACATAGACTCATCTATACCATCATAAAAATACTTAAATAGTTTCTCTAAATTTTCTTTAGAACTGACTTTTATTGAGTATGATGGGGACTTTGACCTATGCTCTACGTGTATTTTTAAAGGATACTTCCCAAGAGGATAAGTAGAACGTAGTCTTTTTATTTTCCGCATATCTTTAGAATAAGAATAATGTATAGTCTTTCTATAAATTCCTATCCTATATAATTCTTCAACAAGTTGTTCCATAAACGCCTTCGCCCCAGAAACATAACTTGCGTTCAGTATCCTCCTGTTCTTGTCAATGTATACAGACCCATCGCCATCCCAACAACCTCTTATAAAATGCCTCATGTATCCTTCTGGAACCTTAGGGAATTGCATGTTAAGACTTTTTCTTTGAAAAAGTCCCAAACGAATTAAGTCCTCTTTCATTTTTTCACGATAAAATGCAAATCGGTAAATGTATTTTGATTTATCATAGGATTGCACTGCCTTTTTGATTGGAGCTGTTGAATTAAGGCAATGTTTTAATTTTTCTAAAAGCTCTAAATCTACTGATGAAATACTAACTCCAATTCCAATTCCTGTATGCATGTCTTGTCTAATATAACCATCTGTAAAAAGAAGTCCCAACACCCATGCCATTTGCGGAGTCCATACACTAAAGAAATTTTCATTCATGTCATAATATTCAAAATTCTTAAACTTTCCTTCTTTTATTGCTAATACCCTTGCTTCGGATCTTTTTCTTCGTTGCAGACCATACTTCTCCATCAGTAATTTAACCAATTGCCTTGTGCAGTTATATTCTTTAGCAATATCCTGAAGGGATTTGTTCTGGTGATGGTATAAATCTATAAGTTTATCCTTAGTGAGGGCATCTGTGATAAGACCTCTTTTTGTGCCTAATTTTTTATTTGTAGGATTGAAACCCTCAAATGTTAGTTGGTCGTTTTCTTCCATAATTAGCTAAGATAAACAGAATATTGGTTTATTCAATTTATTCATGACAAGATAAAAAAGATATTTACAGTGAGGAAGATTGAAAGGAGTATTTTTCTCATATTTTTGTTACTCCCTATAGATTACTGGTTATAATCTACAACATTTTAGTAATTTTTAAAACTGAAGACTACAGGAATAGTCGAGAGGAAGATGGTAAAAGAAAGAAAAAGGGACGGGTACATTTTCTACATTTTCCAAGAGCAAATGAAAGAGGAGCAAACCTTGATTAGTTATTTTAACTACATTATTGTCAATTAGCCGTTATGTAGTTAAATTGTAGTTAATCATGAGTGTTGTCAGGAAAACTTGGAGAGAACACTTCCCAATAAAGCTCTGAACTTGACTTACACTAACACCAGATTATCCCTGTGTATCACCTCATCAGAGTATTTGTAGCCGAGTATTTTTTCGATCTCCGATGTCTTTTTACCTTTAATCCTTTCTACCTCTGAAAATGAATAGTTCGTCAGACCTTTTGCAATGCGGGTCCTTTTTGAATCAAGACAGTAGACCGAATCACCGATATCAAATTCACCTTCAATAGAGATGATGCCTGAAGGAAGGAGGCTTTTCCCTCCCTGAATAATAGCCTTTACAGCTCCATCATCAATAATAATGCTTCCTTTTGCGCGGCTGCTATAAGCAATCCATCCTTTTTTCAAGGAAAGTTTTCCCTCTTTTGGTTTGAAGAGTGTACCGGAATGCTTACCTTTCATGAGGGAACAGAGGAGCCCTTCTTTTCTACCGTTGACGATATGGACAGTGATACCGTGGTTTACTGCCTTCTTTGTGGCAAGAAGTTTTGAATACATGCCTCCTGTTCCTACCATGCTCCCCGCACCTTTTGCCCTTGACTCAAGCTCGGGCATTATTTCTTCAACATATTCAATAATCCTTGCACTTGGATGAGTTTTTGGATCCTCTGTATAAAGCCCATCAACATCCGAAAGTATGATAAGCCTTTCAGCCTCAATAAGACTTGCAACAAGGGCGGCAAGGTTGTCATTGTCACCAAACTTAATCTCATCTATGGCAACGGTATCGTTTTCATTTACAATAGGGATAACACCATAGGTAAGAAGCGTTGTTAAAGTATTTTTTGAGTTTATGTACCTCCTTCTGTCAGAGAAATCATCTCTGGTAAGAAGTACCTGTGCAACCTTTTTATGAAATTCGCTGAAACTTTTTTCATAGGCCCACATGAGGCTGGACTGGCCGATAGCCGCAGAAGCCTGTTTCAGCTTCACATCTTTTGGTCTCTCCTTGAGCCCAAGTTTCTTCATACCCGCTGCGATAGCACCTGAAGAGACCAGAACAACCTCGAACCCAAGGTCTGTGAGACCTGCTACATCTTTCGCTATCGAGTGTATGCGCCTGGTGTTGAGACCTTCCTTGGCATCTGTGAGGATGTTACTGCCGATTTTTACAACAACTCTTTTCATGTAATACCTTCCCTCTTTTCGTTCAGTGAGCGAAGAGGCATTTCCCAATATTTCTTTCTATACATTAATTTTAGATGCTATCCTTTTTCTTTCTTCTTCCACTTTAACTGAAAGATATGTTAAAAGCTTTTTAACCCCTTCTCCTATAACTGCTGATACAACAAAGAAATCAATGCCATTAATTTTACAGTATCTTTTAAGCCTGTCAAGTCTCTTTTTGTCAGCTATGTCAAGTTTTGTAGCAACAACAGCCTGGTGTTTATCGAGGAGTAAAGAACTATATAATCCAAGTTCTTTGTTAATCTTCTCATAGTTATCCACAGGGTCCCCGCCAGCCATATCTGATATATCAACTAAATGCAAAAGGATTGATGTGCGCTCTACATGCCTGAGGAACTGGAAGCCAAGCCCTACCCCTTTGTGGGCACCTTCTATTAGCCCCGGAATATCCGCAACAACAAAGCTTCTGAAATTCTCAAGCTTTACGACACCCAGATTCGGTACAAGAGTCGTAAAAGCATAGCTTGCTATTTTGGGTTTGGCAGAAGAGATAACTGATATAAGTGTTGATTTCCCTGAATTTGGAAGCCCTATTAACCCGACATCCGCAAGGAGTTTTAACTCAAAGACCAACCATCTCTCTTCACCTTTCTCACCCGGCTGTGCAAACCTCGGGGCCTTTCTCACAGGTGTTGCAAAATGTGCATTGCCCAGCCCTCCTCTTCCACCTCTCGCTACAATAAAACTGCTACCTTCGGAATCAAGGTCCGTGATTATTTCTTCAGAATCTGCATCCTTAATAACTGTACCCACAGGAACAGGAATTATCAGATCCTCACCATTTTCCCCGTGCATTTTTTTCCCCATACCGTGTCTTCCTCGCTCTGCCTTATACTCCCGTCTATACCTCAGATCAAGCAAGGTATTCAGTTCATTGGTTGCCTTCACTATTGCATGCCCGCCCCTTCCACCGTCTCCACCATTAGGACCACCTCTAGGGACATACTTCTCCCTCCTGAAGCTGATGCATCCTCTTCCACCATCTCCAGCCTTCACATGTATCTTCGCATAGTCAACAAATTGCATGATAATGACATTAGCATACAGGAAGGGCAGAACATTTGTCCCAAAAATACCCCTCACCCTAACCCCTGGTCGCTTTCGGCGCCGCCAGCGGCGGGTAAACCTCTCCCACAAGGGGAGAGGGCAATATCCCTCCCTTGATGGGAGGGATTAAGGGAGGGTGAAATATTTTGATGTTTCTTTATGAGTAGGGCTCATTAATATTCAGACAGGAAAGGCTGGTGAAGAATTTTTATACGACACCTCAAAAAAGTAAAGCCTTTTAAGGCGTAAAGTCAAAATAACCTTTTACTATGTAAAGCTACTAACACTGCAAACAATTAATTATTCGATTATAATCCCGCCTAAGGCGGACTGAGACAGTCTATCCTGTCTCTATTTTCACAAGATAAATCAACTTCTGTCTAAGGGATAATAACAAAAAAGGCGGGCAAAGTGCCCGCCTTTTATTTGAATCATAATTTTACTGCTTACTGAACTAAGGGATAAACACTTATCTGTAATCTTGCTCTATCTTTCCTCTCGAAGCTCACGGTCCCATCAATCTTTGCAAAAAGGGTATCATCTGATCCTTTACCAACATTCAGACCAGGATGAAACTTTGTTCCTCTCTGCCTTACGAGAATATTTCCAGCGCGGACAACCTGTCCGCCAAACCTCTTCACTCCAAGACGTTTTGACTCACTGTCACGCCCGTTTCGTGAACTTCCCACACCTTTTTTATGTGCCATCTCATCCTCCCACAACGATGTCTTTAATCTTCAACGATGTATAAAGTTGCCTGTGTCCATTGAGTTTCCTATAGGATTTGCGGGGTCTCTGTTTGAACACTATTACCTTCTTTGTCTTTCCTATATTCTCAACAGTTGCTAAAACCTTAGCCCCGTTGACATACGGAGACCCATATATGCTCTTATCTTCCTGAGAGACCATAAGAACCTTATCGAGAATAACCTCAGCCCCTTGCTCCAGGGAGAGTTTCTCGACTTTTAAAGTACCGCCAGGAACAACCTTATATTGTTTTCCACCACTTTCGATTATTGCATACATAGTTTAATAAGATAACATAAAAAAGCTGAAAAAAACAAGATTATGACTCTTCGAGGGTATCGAGGAAATGCTTCAACATCTCCTTATCAGAAATTTCAACAAACTCAACCCCCATGCTATATTTAGTAAAATTTTCCGAAGCAATCTCTGCACAAGTAACAATCCTGCCCGTAATATTCATCACTTCTTCTTCATTCAGTAAAAGTTCCATATCGTGCAAGGAGTCAGGGTCAAGAGAATGTTCAGTTTCAATCTCCATTCCGGAAAGGCTTATCATTTTCACCTCATACCCATAAGGAAAACCAACCTTTATACCTTGAGGGGAAGCAATCTTACAGCGCACCCCACCCAATCTCCTTTCAGAAGTTCTCTCTTTATTCTCTTCGATAAAACTCAGGAGTGTGTTTGCTTTTTTATCCATAATGTCAATAAATTTCACCCCAGATCTATAAATGGGAATCAATTCTCCAGACTCTTTTTTATCTGAATGCATTAACTGAGACCATACCACGACCCCCTTTACACATAGAGGAGTACCTTTATAATCAATCTTAAATCTGTATTCTCTGTTTACCTCGAGCCTCTTCGTTGTTTCTATGGCTGCTCCATCAAGACTGATATTAATGATATTCAGGTCCGAGAGATAGTGCACATTTCCACTAACTCCTTCAACTTGATATCTCTTGTGTCTTCTCCTTTCGGTTGACTTGTCTCCCATAATGAACCTATGAAGATTATAATCTTACTCTATCTCAGCACAATGCCTGCATACCCAACAACATGTTCATAATCTCCGCTTACCTCGGCAGATGTAGCATACCTTATCAGTCTTGAAGACTGTGCACCGAGTGCCTTTGCCGCAAAAAGCATTGTTGTAACAGGGATATAACCACACATAGATATCCTTTCCTTTCCCACTATTTCATAAAGACCTTCAGGATCAAGAGACAGTATCTTCTCTATTGCCTTTCCGTCTTTTTTTCTCGCAACATCGTCAGGTACATAGTGGCTCATGTCCGAACTTGCCACAACAACAACTGAAGATCCTACATCTTTTATCGCCTTTGCTATGCCCTCCCCGAGTATTCTACACTCCTCGACAGAGGCTGAAAGAATAATGATGGGCACGAACTTTGCCTCTTTTGAGAAATATGCAATAAAGGGAAGTTGAACCTCCAACGAATGTTCAAACATATGTGCTTTGGCATCTTTTGTCACAAGAGGCACGTTCATTGCAATCTTATATGAGATCTTTTCATCAATACGGAAAACCCCTGTTGGTATCTCCCATTCACCTGATTCCATCAAGGATATCTGTGCACCGAGACCTGTATGATTTGGCCCTATGAGCACGAATGTCTCTGGAAAGTCTATGAAAGAATAAACAGCTCCTGCCACGGAACCTGAGTATACTAACCCTGCATGGGGAGAAACAATAGCAATTACCTTTTCCTTGCGTGTACCTCTGTCTATATATTTCTCAACCTGTTGATGTAATTTGGATGCAGTACCATGATAAAATTGGCCTGCGACAGCAGGAGACCTCCTCAAAATGCCTCCCCTTCCTCCTCAGATAAGGGATATTCTCTGTCAGTCCTGTTCAGAAACCGTGTACAACTTGAATTAAAGGTGAGATTAACTCTGCCTATAGGACCGTTTCTCTGCTTTGCTATAATGACCTCTGCCTGTCCTTTGTTTGCGGGTTTATCCTTGTTATAGACCTCGTCCCTGTAAAGAAACAGTATGACATCCGCATCCTGCTCGATCGCACCTGATTCCCGAAGGTCTGCTAAAATAGGCGTCGGAGGCCTGCGTTGCTCCACGCTTCTGTTCAGTTGGCTTACGGCGATAACAGGTACACTTAATTCCTTTGCCAAGCCCTTCAGCGAACGTGAAATGTCAGATATCTCCTGTTCACGTCTTTCGAAACTTCCCCTTCCTCTCATTAACTGAAGGTAGTCCACGATCACAAGGCTGAGTCCATGTTCCATTTTTAACCTTCTTGCCTTTGCCCGAACCTCAAGAACGGTAATACCTGATGAATCGTCTATAAAGATCGGCGCCCCAGTAAGTTTACTTGCAGCACCTGTTAATTTATGCCAGTCCTCTTTTTTAATGAACCCTTTTCTAATGCTGCTTGAATTCACCATTGCCTCAGAGCAGAGCATTCTGAATGCAAGCTGCTCTTTTGCCATCTCTAAGCTGAATACGGCAACGGGTTCCCTTGATTCAAGGCCGACATGCTGGGCAACATTAAGGGCAAATGCAGTCTTTCCCATGGAAGGCCTTCCTCCAACAACGATGAGGTCGCCCTTCTGAAAACCTGTCGTCAGTTCGTCAAGGTCTTTAAAGCCTGAAGGGATACCCGTTATTGTCTCTTTCTTATCATAAAGATGTTCGATCATCTCGAAACTGCTCTTTATAACTTCCTTCAAGGTAACAAAAGATGCTTTTACCCTCTTGTCCGAGATATCGAAGATAGACTTCTCTGCATAGTCCACAAGATCCTCTGCTTCCAGATTGTCTTCATATACCTTGCCCGCAATCTCCGTTGCTGACCTCAAAAGATTTCTCAGAAGTCCTTTCTCCCTGACTATTTTCGAATGGTACTTTATATTTGCGGCCGTTGGAACCATATTCGCCAAAGATGACAGATAGGCGACGCCTCCGATTGCATCCAACTCATTGTTCCTTTTCATATAATCAGTCAGCGTTATAAGGTCAATAGGTTCATTCCTGTCAAAAAGTTCTACCATTGCATAAAATATCTTCCGGTGGGATTGTTTGTAGAAATCATCAGCATCGAGGACTTCCAATGCCTTCGGTAATGCCTCATTATCAATAAGGATGGACCCTAAGATGGACTGTTCCGCCTCTACGTTCTGGGGAGGTAATCTATCTAACTGTGACTCTACTTCTTTCATTCTTCGATAACTTGAATATTGAGTTGCAGTGATACGTCGGAATGGAGCTTAATATTGACAGGGTAAGAACCGAGCCTTTTTATTGGTTCTTCTAAAGAAATCCTTTTTTTATCTATCTCGATCCCTTCATTGTGGAGTGCCTCGGCAATATCCATCGTTGTTACAGAACCGAAGAGCTTTCCCTCTTCACCGGCTTTTGCCTTGATCGTGATTGTCATGGCCGAAATTTTGGACGAAAGGTCCTGAGCTGAATCTTTCAACTTTCTTGCTTTTTCATGGACTATCTTTTTTTCATGTTCTATGGATCGTATATTTTTGGTATTGGCCTCGACAGCAAGCCCCTTTGGTACCAGATAATTTCTTGCGAATCCATCTGCCACATCCACAATCTGACCCATCTTCCCGATCTTTTTGATATCTTCCTTGAGAATTACTTTCATATAAACCTCATGTAGGTAGGAATTTTATTAATACTACAACAGGGATTCAAATTATGCAAGAGGACAGAGATAAAGCACGGGACGTCACGAAAATCTAAAAGGCACCGGTATAAATGTGATGAAAAATATTAAGAATCCAAGCCATCCGATAAATTTTCTTTTACCGTCTAAAGGAACCTCACTGTAAAAGACAGGCGGATGTTTCAGGCCAAGAATCAATAACAAAACTGCCCAGATAGCCCACCCCTCCCACAATAAAAGTCCAAGGAGAAACATTATTGGTATAAGCACTTTTGAGAAATAGGCATGTTTTTCTCCGAAGAGTGCATAGGCAATATGCCCGCCATCAAGCTGTCCAACGGGCAGAAGGTTCAGGGATGTCACAAAAAAACCGATCCATCCTGCAAAGGCAACAGGATGAAGGAGTATGTCCTGAGAACCGGGTTGATAATCAAGAATTAAACGGGAAAGCGTAGAAAAAAGCAAAGAATCACCAAGACTGATAGCCCCCTTAGCCTCTTGGATTGTAACGACCTTGGAAAAGGAAAGCCCTATGATTGATACTGCAACGGATATAATAAATCCCGCGAGAGGACCAGATACACCTATGTCCAGAAGGGCTTTTCTTGTAGTAACAGGGGATTTCATCTTAATAAAGGCCCCAAAGGTACCAATGAGTGTAGGGGCAGGGATAAAATAAGGGAGTGTAGCTTTTACTTTGTGTTTTCTTGATGCAACGTAATGCGATAATTCATGGGCCAGAAGAATTGACATGAGAGTCAATGAAAAGGGAAGTCCTTTATAAATCTTTTCTGGTTCTTCAAGGATATTCACGCCAACCTGTAATGCCCCTGCAAAAACAGTAGAAAGAAACGTGAGAACAAAAAGAAAGAGATGTAAAAAGAGCCTCTTATTCATATCAACATATTATATCGCTTTGAGATTGAAGTTAGAATAAGATAACCTTCGAATAAATCAGAGTGTCCTCTTGAATGTGATTATGGCTATTGTCATTGTCACAATGGTAAAGACCAAAAGAAAGGCTATGTCACCAGAAATAGTAGAGAGACTTGCATTTTTAAAGAGAATCGACTTCAGGGCATCCACAGCATATGCTTCCGGGTTTACCTTTGCAAATGCCTTGAGCCAATCAGGAAAGCTCGCAATAGGATATATTGCACCGCTTGGAAAGAAGAGGATAACATTCAGGAATCCACTGAGGACCCCAACAATCCTTGGATGGTTTGCCCTTCCGAGGATGATAAACATCATGCTCAGAAGGGCAAGAGTCGTCAGTACGATTATAATCAATATGGAAGATATCTGTGTCGCCGCTCTTGACAGAGGGATACCTGTCAAGAACAAACTCACGGCCAGAATCAGAGAAGCCAGGAGAGTTGTTATCGAGAGCCCGCCTAGAACAAGGCCAGATACGATATGTGATTTGGAAAGTGGTGTGAGGAGATAGCTCTCCTCGATTCCAAGAAACCTGTCCATGACGAGATTGAAAACTCCTGTTGTGAGGGTTCCCAGGAATATGGCCATGATCACGACACCGGGGACGAGGGACTGGTAATAATCTACTTTTCTGTACAGGTCTACATCTCTCAGGTATATCGCATCTGACCTCTCCCTCACTGCAACATACTCGGCATCGAGAAAACGAAAAGCACCGCCAATATAACCCCTCAACGTATCAGACGATATAGAATCTGTATTGTCAAGGTAAAGTCCAACTTCTGGCCGGTTTTTCACAGCAACCCGCATATCAAAATCAGGAGGAATTATAAGTGCCGCTTTGTATCTGCCCTCACGAACTCCTTCAATAACATCCCTTTGGTCTGTTAGATTAATGAGGTTAAAGGTTGCTGGTCCTGCCTCAACGGCCCGTAAATTTTCCATAAGACGCTCTGAATAAGGTCCGGAGCTTTGATTTACAACAGCCAGAGGAAGGTTTTTCAATTTTCCCTGGAATGAATTCCCCAGGATAACAAGGTAAAGAATGGGCATGACTATGCTCATTGCGATAACAATGGGATTCCGTTTGAACTTCTTTAAATCCCTTTCTATAACTGCCAGCAGTCTTACCATATCATTTTTAAACTGCCAATTTCTTTCTCATCTTCCCCATTTCTGGGGTATCCCGGCACCCAAAAGGAAGCTCACCTTCTTTGCCTCCTCTTCCCTTATAGACCTGCCGGTGTAATGGATAAAAACATCCTCCAGGGATTGTTCGTGGATAGTTGCTGATAAAACCTTCACACCTGATGATTTCATTTCATCTATGAGCACAGGGAAGTTCTGGGCACCACTGTCAACATAGATCCTGAAAGTGTTGTTTTCAATGTTTACCTTATGGACAAAGGGTAAGTCCTTTATGATCTCAACAATGTTTGCCGATATGCTATCAATCGTTAAAGAAATAATGTCATTGCCGGGTATTTGTGACTTAAGTTCATCAGGGCTCCCAAGGGCTATTATCTTTCCTGAATCGATAATGGCTACTCTGTTACATAACACCTCTGCCTCTTCCATATAATGGGTGGTGAGAAACATTGTTATTGAATCACCTTCTCTGAGCTTTCTGAGAAAATCCCAGACAACATGTCTGGACTGGGGATCAAGCCCTATGGTGGGCTCATCGAGAAAAAGGATTTTGGGCTTATGCACTAAAACCCGTGCAACCTCAAGCCTTCTTCTCATCCCGCCTGAATACGTGGCAACAAGGTCATTGGCCCTAGCAGTGAGGCCAAGCATTTCAAGAAGATATTTAATCCTCTCCTTCCTTTCCTTTGAAGGGATGCCATAGAACCGTCCATAAATATCCATATTCTCATACCCTGTGAGGTCGAGATCTGTCGTCATCGCCTGCGGTACAACACCAATCTCTCGCCTTACAGCATCGGGATTCTTTGCAACATTACAGCATGCAACAACGGCTTTCCCACCTGTTGGTTTGAGAAGGGTGGTGAGCACTCTGATAAGCGTTGTCTTTCCAGCTCCATTTGGACCGAGGAAGCCAAAAAATTCACCCTCCAACACATCAAAACTCACATTATCAACGGCAGTAATCGGTCCGAATTTCTTTGTTATTCCTGAAACCTCTATGGCTTTATTATTCTGCATAATCTTTCATGCCTTCTTCGGTATCTCCACTTCTACGGTCATCCCTGGCTTTAACACACCACCTGTATCAGTTACCTTTATCTTAACCCTGAAGGTCTTTATATCCTGCCTTCCACGAGTTACATCCCTCTGGGTTGCAAACTCTGCATACCTTCCTATCTCTGAAACCTTTCCCTTAAATACCTTTTCAGGAATCCCCTCTGCTCTAATAATTGCTCCGCTATCAAGAACCACCGAACCTATCAGGGTCTCCTCTATATCCACCCTTATATAAAGGTTGTCCATATCGACAATTGTTAAGATTGTTATGCCTGGACTTACTGTTTCACCCTTCTCCAAGGCCCTGAATATGACAGTCCCTGATACAGGTGTTATGATTACGGCGTCATTGAGCTTTGACATGTGATAAGAAAGATTGGCCTCTGATTCTTTAAGTCTCGCTTTTGCAGAGTTGCGCTCACTGATTGATGAGTTGACCTGTGCTATGGCTGCATCCCTTTTCGAATGAGAAGCTGTGAGTCTTGCCTTTGAAGCCATATAAGTCGCCACAGATGTATCATAATTGGTTGTGGCTATTTCATAGTAGTCCGTAGAGATTAATTCCTCTTTGTAAAGGGCAGTTGCTCTATCAAGCTTTTTCTTTGCATCATCCATAACTGCTCGGGCTTTTTCTACATCGGCCTCTGAACTCTTAATCTCTGCTTCAGCATTTTGAATATTTGCTTTTGCATTTTCAATTGCTGACTCTGAAACCCTGACATCTGCCTTTGACTTGTCAACTCCTGCCCTTGCCTGCTCTACTGATGCCCTAAGATCATCACTTTCGAGTTTAATAACAATCTGACCTTTCTCTACTCTTTCTCCCTCATCACAGCATATCTCAGAAATTCTTCCAGATACCTTTGGAGAAAGATTAACCTCCACCCCCTCAACAACCCCGGTTGTTTGGATAGTTGCGGCCATTTTCCCCTTTTGGGCAAAGAAAACCACAAGGACTGTGACTGCTATCAGAAGGATCAGGGCTAAGATAATAATCCGTTTTTTCATGAATTCACCTATTCAGCTGGGAGAAAATTGCTGACTTTCTTTTTCATAAATTTCCCCTGAAGGTCATCGAGTAAATCATATACAGCTACAGCGGGAACAACAAGGGTTAGGAAAAGCAAAGTAAGAAGTCCACCAATAGTCTCAAAACCTGAATTTGCAAATTTCTTCAACATGAGCTTTTCCCCCATTTACTTTTCTTTTATATTTTGACTAATGACTGAGGACTGCTGACTGGCAACTGTCTTTAACAATGTTCCAGTTGCCCTTTCCACTTTCAAAACAGATAACTGGTAGTCATACTTCGCATCTTCCAACTGCCTCTCAGATGTTAACAATAGCGTGTTGGCATCAATCACATCTATGCTATTGGCGAGACCGAATTCATACTGCCTCGAGACCGAATTGAAGTTATCTCTCGCAAATGTCACCTCATCTTCAAGGGACTTGAGAACCCCCTTCTGTGTCTGAAATTCAAGAAAGGCACTTTCAACCTCTATCATTATCGTCTTCTTCAAGTCTTCATAGATCAACTCCGATTGTCTCAGTCTCGCTTTTGCTTCCCCTACCTCCGCCCTTCTCAGCCCGCCCTCAAAAAAGGGAAATGTCACGCTGAGCATACCATAGATGCTCTCCCGAAGGAAGAACGGCAAGGTAGGTTCTTCTTCCATCCTGGAATAGACACCCTCAACAGAGAGAGTTGGCCAGTATGCACCCTGGGCATACCTTACCTGGGCTTCTGAAATTCTATTATGGAGATCCTGTGATTTCAATTCTGCGCGCTCCAATAGAGCCTTTCCCTTCAAAGAAGAAAGGACATACTCTTCCGCTGGTTTACCCTTTATATCGGGTTCCTTAACGTCATAGTCACCATTTAACCCAACAATCCTTGCCAAGATTGCCTTTGCCAATTTGAGATTGTTGTCCGCCTTTACCAAATCCGCCTGCGATCCTGACAACTCGGCCTCCGCTCGCAAAAGGTCGGTTTTTGTTACATCTCCGACTTTGAGTCTCGTAGCAGCCGCATCTCTGTGCTTTGTCAGTCTCTCACTATTGACCCTGGCAATTTCCAGAGCTTTTTGAGCCTTGAGGACATCGTAATAAGCTGAAGCAACGCTCAAAAGATATCCCTCTCTCACTGCATACAACTCAAATTTACTTTTCTCAATATTTTCTTTTGAAATCTTAAACGCAGTTAGTTCTCTTCCACCCGTAGACATCGCCTGATCAAGCCTCAGTCCCCATGATGCAGAGTATTCTGGCTGAATGGCAAGCAAGGTGCTTCCAAATACAGCAGTTTTCTCTTCACTATATCTTGTGTAATCCCAGAATGCAGAAAATTTCGGAAGAAGCGACGAGAGGGCCTTGTCTCTTCCCTTTTCTGATACATAGAGGTCTTCTCCTGATATCTTTATCTTTTCTGAGCGCTCAAGAGCTATGGAATAAAGATCCTCGAGGGAATATTCTTCCGCTGCAAAGAGATTTTGCGATAGGAGAACCATGCACATGATAAAAATCCGCATTATGACGATGAGTCTAAAATGAGAAATCATTTCAGTGTCCCCCTCACAAAGATACCCACGAATTCTTTGACTATCTTTTCAGTATCGATCTTTCTATATTTTTTGAACATATGAAATTCCTTTGCATTAAAATATGAAAAAAACATTCCGAGGAAGGTTATTTAACGTTGATAACGGTATTTCCCTCGCCAAGGAGGATTATTTTTGGATTGAACCCTTTCATTTGGCTTTCTTCGACATAGCTATAACAGAAGATGATAATTTTATCTCCCACGACACCCTTCCGTGAGGTGGGGCCATTCAGGCAGACCTCACCTCTCCTGCCCGGAATAACATATGTCTCAAACCTTTCTCCGTTGTTGAGATTGCTTATCATCACCTGTTCGTATGGAACTATCCCCGCCTCTTCCAGAATCTCTCCATCGAGAGTGAGACTCCCTTCATAGAAAAGGTTAGACTCCGTGACCGTTGCCATGTGAATCTTTGCTCTCAGTATGCACCGTAACATACCGCCTCCGGCTGGTGAACAGTAAATAGTGAACAGTGAACAGTTTTAATATATTCAAAACTTTGAACTCGGAACTTAGAACTTTGAACTTCTCTCATTCTATTATCTTCGGCACCCTGTAGAATTTATCTGTATGGTCAGGTGCGTTCAGGAGGGCATCCTCTCTCGGAATCGAAGGCCGCGGTATGTCATCACGCATGACATTACTTAATGGCAGGACATGGGATGTTGGTTCAATGTCCTTTGTATCAAGTTCATTGAGCTTTTCCATGTAATTTAGGATACTGCTTAGCTGTGAGCCGAAGAGCTCTTTTTCTTTTTCGGAAAGAGATAATCGTGCCAATGATGCTATATGTTCAATCTCTTCTTTCGATATCCTCATTGTTCTGTCAAGCTAGATCTTTTCCAGGTTTGCGAACTTCACGGCAAGCCGTTTCAAGCCAATATTCGGGAAGTTGACCGTTATCTTCTGATCGTCTCCGTCTCCATAACAGTCACGCACAACACCTACTCCCCACATTGGATGTTTTACCCTGCTTCCAGCAGAATAAAAAGTTAAGGCGTGTTTGGGTATAATCTTTTTCTTGGGGGGTTCCAGTCTTATTGTTGTGTGGGTTGTGATCTTCTCTATCCATTGACAGCAGTTCTTGAGAATATCTTTAAGGAATCGTGAAGGTTCTTGGTCCTGCAACTTTGCATAGAGTTTCCTTTTGCTGGCACCGCTTAGCCAGAGGATGTCCCTTGCTCTCGTCATCCCAACATAAAAAAGCCTGCGTTCTTCAGTAATCTCATCCTTGCCTTCTATGGCTTTACAAAATGGCAGGACTCCTTCCTCAAGCCCTATAATAAACACAACAGGGAACTCAATGCCCTTTGCATTATGCAGTGTCATGAGGGAAACGTAATCTCCTCCTGTAATTTCGTCCATACTTGTACACAATGATATCCAATCGAGGAAATTCTTTATCTCTTTACCCTCGGCAGAGGAGATGAGTTCCTCAACGTTTCTAACCCTCTCCTCATCTAAGGTTTTTACATAACCCGACTTTTCAACGAGGTTTTTTAACATATCAGATGCAGACCTGTACTTCAGAGAAGAGAAATTTTCAATGAGCTTGACAAACTCTGCAAGTTTATCTTTTACAGCAGAGGCAAGATTATCCGTACGGAGGGTCGTTTTTATCGCATCAAAGAGTGATATCGATTTTTTCCGTGCTTCTTGCTCTATCTTAGAAAGGACCACGCTATTTATTCCCCGTGGTGGGCAGTTTATAATCCGCCTGAGACTAACATCATCTCCACGATTGAGGGTTAAACGCATATAGGCCACAATGTCTTTGATCTCTCTCCTGTGGTAAAAACTGACATTGCCAAGAACACGGTAAGGAAGACTTTCATTACACAGAGCATCTTCTAAGACCCTTGCCTGGAGGTTTATACGATAGAATATTGCAAAATCCTTGTAATCATATCTCCCTTTCAGATACAGTTCCTTTATAAGCTTAGCAATATATTTTGCCTCTTCTTCATAGGTATGGAACCAGCAGTAATATACCTTCTCACCCGAGCCCCTATCTGTCCATAAGTTTTTGCATTTTCTTTCAGAATTCTGTGAAATGACAGCGCCTGAGACATTGAGTATATTTTGGCTAAAGCGGTAACTCTGTTCCAGTTTAATAATTTTCGTTCCGGGAAAGTCATCCTCGAAACTCATGATGTTATTGATATCAGCACCTCTAACCCGATATATGCACTGGTTATCATCACAAACAACACATACTTTTTTGTGAGCAGACATGAGAAGTTTAAGGAGATAGTACTGAGCATAATTTGTGTCCTGAAAATCATCAACGAGGGTATAAGAAAACATATTCTGGTATTTCTCGAGAAGTTTCGGATTATTCTCGAATAGTTTTACGGTCAGCAGAATGAGATCATCATAATCAAGGGCATTGCTCTTCCTGAGCTCGTCCTGATACCGTACGTAAACCTTTGCCAGTTTCTCATCAAAGCCAAAACCGTCACCAGAAGAGAGAAACTCTTCAGGTCCTATGAGGGAAGACTTGAGAGCGCTTATCCGTGAGACAATTCCCTTGTAGAGGGCTTCATGAATCTTGAATTCCTTCAAAATATGTCTCACAAGGTTACACTGATCATCTTCATCATAAATGGAAAAACTATTGTTATGGCCAAGGGCTTTTATCTCTTTCCGTAATATCCTGTTACAGTGTGAATGAAATGTACCAATCCAAGAGCCATCTGTTTCTTTCTCGAGGAGACTGCGTATCCTCTCTTTCATCCCGTCAGCTGCCTTATTCGTAAAGGTAACAGTAAAAATCGAATCCGAAGGGAGTCCCCTCGCCTTCACAAGGTAGGAAAACTTATGAGCAATAACTTTCGTCTTACCACTCCCTGCACCTGCCAATATAAGTAAGGGACCTTTTGTATAGAGGATAGCCTCTTTCTGCTGTGGGTTTAAATCATGCATGAGAATTTCTTTTGACATCCTACCCCACTATTTATAATAACTGATATTTACTATTTAAATCTATGCTCCCTCTATGTGAATTAACAGTTTCTTGAATTTACACGATGTATTGATTTATAACCCACAGAAACCCAAGAAACTTGATAAACCTGAAAAACTTTTTTCATTCCACGGTGACGCTCTTAGCAAGATTTCTTGGCTGATCAACATCGCATCCTCTCAAAACGCCGACATGATACGCGAGAAGCTGTACCGGAATAGCCATTAAGACAGGCGTAAGATAGGGATTCGTATTTGGCACAAGAACGCATTTATCTGAAATCCTGCAAACTGCACTTCCAGGATCATTCGTGATTGATATGACCCTCCCCCCCTGGTCTTTACCTCCTGGATGTTCGAAAGTATCTTTTCATGCAGGTTATCTACAGGTGCAAGGACAACAACGGGGAGCTCTTCGTCTATCAGTGCTATCGGGCCGTGCTTCATCTCACCAGCAGGATATCCCTCTGCATGTATGTATGATATTTCTTTCAGCTTCAGTGCTCCCTCAAGGGCAATAGGATAATTGATACCTCTTCCAAGGTAAAGAAATCCTCTTGCCTTAAAAAATTCCTTTGCTATCTTTCTAATGTCTTCATCTACAGCTAATACTGCCTCAACCTTCCCAGGGAGCACCAGAAGCTCTTCCAATAACTCCGTTGAAAGGTTCTCCGAGATCACATCCTTTGCCTTTCCTAAAGCCACTGCAAAAAGATAAAGTGCTACAAGTTGGGCTGTAAATGCTTTTGTTGAAGCAACTCCTATCTCAGGACCAGAATGAGTATAAAATACAGCATCGGCCTCCCTCGAAGATGTGCTCCCAACAACATTACATATGCTCAATACCTTTGCACCGAGCTTTTTTGTTTCCCTCTGGGCAGCAAGGGTATCAGCCGTCTCTCCAGACTGAGTTATGACTATCATAAGGTCACCGGGCCTCACGAGAGGTCTTCTGTAGCGAAATTCTGATGCAATATCAACCTCTGTGGAGACCCTTGCAAGTTCCTCTATCATATATTTACCGATAAGGCCTGCATGATAGGAGGTACCACAGGCAACAATAAAAATCTTCTCAACCTTCTTGAGATCATCAATGCCAAATCCAAATTCGTCTAAATTCACTCTTGCCTCTTCAAGATGGAGCCTTCCTTTCAAAGTATCTCCTATCGCCCTCGGCTGTTCATTGATCTCTTTGAGCATAAAATGCTTGTAACCACCTTTTTCTGCCATCGAAAGGCTCCATGGCACAGACTTCACTTCCTTCTGGACAGGTGTGCTATCAGGTCCTGTAATCGCGATGCCTTCACCTGTCAGGACAGCCATCTCCCCATCATCGAGAAATATCACATTTTTTGAATAACTCAGGAACGCCGGAACATCTGATGCAAGAAAGAATTCTCCGTCACCTAACCCGACAACAAGGGGGCTGTCCTTCCTCACGCCCACGATCTTACCAGGCTCATCTTCCTTGATAACAACGAGGGCATAGGAGCCTTTAACTTCCTTCATGGCCTCTCTAATAGCCTCTTCGAGTGGATATCTTTTTGTATATTCCTCGATGAGATGGCAGAGGACTTCTGTATCGGTCTCTGATTTGAACTGATATCCCTTTTCAATCATCCCCGCTTTAAGATCAAGGTAATTCTCTACGATTCCGTTATGCACCAAAACAACACTTCTTGACCTGTGCGGATGGGCATTTTCATCTGAGGGTCTCCCATGGGTAGCCCACCTTGTATGACCTATCGCAGTATTGCTGGATGGGTTTTCAGACTCAAGCATTGAAGCCAACTCTTTTATTTTCCCCGTGCACCTCCTAATCTCAATGCCCTTATCAGAAAAAAAGGCGATCCCGGCAGAATCATATCCCCTGTATTCAAGACGCTTCAGGCCTTCGAGTACTACGGAGACTGCATCCTTTTTACCTATATATCCGATTATCCCACACATATTACAACAGTTATGAATTATGAGTTATGAGTGATGAGTTTAATAAAAATTCCACGTTATCTTTTCGCCTTTTTAACTTTTAACTTTCCACTTTTAACTTTCAACTTTTTCCTTATTACCCAGTCTTTAATATTACTCTGCTCTATCCTGCTCAAGGCCAGGGCCATGGAGGGGACATCCTCTGTGATCGTAGAACCAGCACCTATGTATGCGCCTTTCCCAACTTTTACAGGCGCGACAAACTGAGAATCACTTCCCACAAAAACGTTGTCTTCGATTATGGTAATGTATTTTTTGTACCCGTCATAGTTGCAGGTTATCGTACCTGCACCGATGTTGACATTACTCCCAATCTTTGAATCACCGAGATACGTAAGATGGCCGGCCTTTGTACCAGAACCTATGACTGATTTTTTAACTTCAACAAAGTTACCTATTCTCGCATCTTTCCCAATTTGAGATCCAGGTCTAATGCGAGCGAAAGGTCCGACAGAGGCTCTATTCTTTACAACAGAACTCTCGATCAGGGTTGAATCCTGAATAATTGCCCCATCACCAATGATACTGTTCTGAATCCGAACATTTGGATATATTGTGCATCCCCTCCCTACCCTTGTGTTACCTTCAAGATAAACATTGGGATAGATGTACGTGCCTTTTCCTATCCTTACATCGGGAGATATGAATACTGAGTTGGTATCCATAAAGTTCACACCTCTATTCATCCATCTCTTTATGATCCTGTCTTTCATAAGCTGACGAACCTTTTCAAGTTCTCCGAGAGTGTTCACTCCCATTAATTCATCCTCGGACCCAATGCAAAAAGCATCTACCTTTATTCCCTTATCATTTGCAATACTGATTACGTCGGTCAGGTAATATTCACCTTTTGATTCATTCAGTTTTATCTCTTTTAAAATATGGAATGCCTCAGACTCAAGAGCATATATTCCGCTGTTAACTTCTTTTATATTCTTTTGGAGATCCGTAGCATCCCTATCTTCAACAATAGAGGCTGCTTTGCCAGATTCATCTCTTATAACCCTGCCATACGAACTCGGCTCTTCTGCCAGAAAGGAGAGAACAGAAATAACATTCTTTTTCTGTTTATGGAGATGTAAAAATTTTTTTAAGGTCTCTCGAAGAACAAGGGGAGTATCTCCATTAATGATCAGAACAGTCCCTTTAAATCCCTTGATGGCCTGCCTTGCCTTCAGGAGCGCATCGCCTGTTCCCATCGCCTCCTTCTGATGTGCAAAACAGATTGAACCGTCACCCTTTACAGATTCCCTTATTTCCTTAAAATGTTTTCCTACGACCACCACAATCCTTTGGGGGTTTAGTTCAGTCAGAGTTTTTAAGACATACTGAAGCATCGGAGCATCATAAATCTTATGGAGGACTTTTGGTAAAGATGAATTCATCCTTTTACCAAGACCAGCAGCCAGAACAACTCCAGCTAACTTCATTGTTTTACCTCAGAAATCCTGTTAGGTGTTGCGATACCAGCCGAAAGGATGATTTTAATACCCTCATCCACCGGGATATTCGTATAGAAGACCTCTTCATTCTTGAAAAGTGCTATCTCACCGAGGTAAAAATTATTTGTAGGAATATAAACAGCCCGCAGGGAAGATTCACGTCCGTCCTTATCGGTCCTTATTGTACATTCCTTTGTAAGAAAGCCGAAAACGAAGACACCGGGTCGTGGGTATTCAACGATGACGAATCTCTTGAAAGATGAGGCTTTATTCTCTGGGGAGAAGGCATCAACAATCTGTTTGATTGCTGTGTAAATGCTTTTCAATAGAGGTATTCTCAGCATAAGTTTTTCAAAAGATTTAATTACCTTTTTCCCAAGGACATTTGTCGAGATTACACCCACGATAAATATGAGAACTATTGCCGAGACAAAACCGAGACCCGGGATGTGGTAGCCGAGGATACTATCGTAAAAAGGTCCGAGAAGACCATCAACAAACTTAAAAAACCACCCTATGATGAGAAAAGTAATGATAACAGGGATTGATACGAGGAGCCCTGCAAGGAACCTCCTCTTGAAAGTAGCACGCACGGAAATCGCTATATCACTTGCCAACCTTAGCCATCACCTCTTCAGGAACATCAAAGTTTGTATAAACATTCTGTACATCTTCATGGTCTTCGAGGGCATCAACCAGTCTTATCATCACTTCTGCGGACTTTCCATCAAGGGCAACATAGCTCTTGGGAAGCATCGTTATCTCTGCAAGGGATAGAGAAATCCCGGCTGCTTCCAGAGAAGCCTTTACTTTATTCATATCCTCAGGGGCTGTAATAATCTCGTAACTGTCCTCTCCGGGGTCATTCTTCATATCCTCAGCACCTGCCTCAAGGGCAACGGACATCAGGGAATCTTCATCAATTTTAGCCTTTTCAACGATGATATATCCCTTCTTCTCAAACATCCAGGCAACACAACCTGCCTCACCTAAGTTTCCATCGTGTTTGGTCATGATGTGTCTTATCTCTGAAACTGTCCTGTTTTTATTGTCTGTAAGTACTTCTAAAAGTATAGCCGTACCACCGGGGCCGTACCCCTCATATATAGATTCTTCATAGGACACGCCGGGAAGCTCGCCTGTACCTTTCATAATCGCCCGCTTGATATTCTCCTGGGGCATGTTCACCTCTTTTGCCTTATCAATTGCAACCCTCAGTCTTGGGTTCCCTTCAGTGTCTCCACCACCAAGTCGTGCAGCAACAGAGATCTCTTTAACAATCTTAGTAAAAATCTTCCCTTTCTTCGCATCAACAACCGCTTTCTTATGTTTTACCTGTGCCCATTTCGAGTGCCCTGACACGATGACCCTCCGGATACAGAATCTTTTGCTCTCTGCTTTATATGATCAAATAACCAAATGTTAAAATTCTAACTCTGCTGTTCTTTTATTTGGTTATAGTGATTTGGTTATAAGTTCTATCCCTATTAATACGCTACACCCACATGAGCCTTTAGTTCACAAAGAGACATGAAATTGTCCAAACAATATTCATATATGCTAAGCCAGCTGTCATTCCCGCTTGTCGGGTCACCTCAGGCGACTCGCCGAGGCGAGAATCTTTCTTCAGAAGGATTCTGGACAAGCCAGAATGACATTTTTGGGACAAATTTTATGTAATAAGCTTATTTTTATGATAATTCTATGGGAATTACACTGTCAAGTTTCTATACCATATTCCTTAATCTTTGTGAGGAGTGTCTTGTAACTTACTCGAAGGAGTTCAGATGCCTTGCTTTTATTGCCCTTTGTCTGCCTGAGGGCTTCAACAATACGTTGTGTTTCTGCAATCTTCAATGCCTTTTTCGCTACATCTTCAAGGGTCCCTTCCGATAGGAGAGGCCGCTCCCCGGATCGCTGGGTAAGAACAATATGTTCAAGGGTAATGATATCTCCATCACAGAGGATAATAGCCCTCTCTATAGTATTCTCAAGTTCCCTCACATTACCTTTCCAGTGATAGTTCATAAGGATATCGAGAGCATCTTTTGAAATACTCTTTTGAGAGGTCTTTAACTCAAGGCAGTACCTATTGATAAAATATTCGACAAGTAAAGGGATATCTTCTTTTCTTTCCTTCAAAAGGGGTATCTTAATAGGAAATACATTCAGCCTGTAATAAAGGTCCTCTCTGAAACTTTTATCCTCAACTGCCTTTTCGAGATCTTTATTACTCGCTGCAACAATCCTTACATCGACCTTAATGGTTTTTATGCCCCCTACCCTCTCTATTTCACTTTCTTCAATCGCCCTCAGAAGCTTTGACTGGAGTATAAAATCCATGTCACCAACTTCATCAAGGAATATCGTTCCTCCGTCGGCAAGCTCAAATTTACCGAGCTTCTTTGCATCAGCTCCTGTAAAGGAACCTTTTTCATGACCGAAAAGCTCAGACTCGAGAAGGTCTTTTGGTATAGCCGCACAATTAATCGGCACGAAGGGATAATTCCGTCTGTGGCTCAGATTATGTATCGCCCTCGCAAAGAGTTCCTTTCCTGTCCCACTTCCGCCCAGGAGAAGGACCGTTGTCTTTGTAGGTGCAACCTTCTGTACCAGTTGTGCAACATCTGTTATCTTCTCGCTCTTGCCAATAATCCTTGGGAGTCCAAGTTTTGATGCAAACTCCTCTTTTAAAAGTATATTCTCTGTGAGAACTCTTTGTGTCTCGAGCGCCCTCTTTATCAGCATGAGGAGATGGTCTATATCAAAAGGTTTTGTAATAAAATCGAAGGCACCTTCTTTCATTGCGGTCACGGCTGTCTCAACTGAACCATAGGCTGTCATGACGATAACAGGCATGAGCTGATTTTCTTCTTTCGATGCCTTGAGGATTTCTATACCATCCCTTTCAGGAAGTTTAAGGTCTGTCAGGACAAGGTCTATCCTGCTCTCTTTGAGTTGCCTTATACCTTCCATGCCGTCTCTGGCAGAGATAACCTTATAGCCTTCAGACTCTAAGGCATCCTTTAACATCTGAGCCATTGATTCTTTGTCCTCTACAATAAGGATAGTCTCCATATATTATATCCTTGCTTCTTTAAGAGCATCCTTACAGGCACATCTTCTCTCATCAGGAATGAGATTAAATGTCTTCCCCAGAAGATTCCCCACACATTTGGCAGCTCCTCCCATAGTTTTGATAACCTCTGTTGTTGTAAGCCTCTTTTTCGTAATTCCTGCAGCATAATTTGTAACCACGGCAACACCAGCGAGACAAAGTTCTAATTCTCTTGCTAAAGCTGCCTCGGGCATCGCTGTCATCCCCACCATATCAATTCCTATATTCAAAAATA
This sequence comes from Nitrospirota bacterium, assembly GCA_963826355.1. Lineage (GTDB taxonomy): Bacteria > Nitrospirota > Thermodesulfovibrionia > Thermodesulfovibrionales > SM23-35 > DASPRG01. Next base: position 32,579 of record CAWGWX010000026.1, read on the forward strand.
TTTTTATTTCTGCCCTGGTTTCTAACCTCGGTCCATTCACACATGCATACGTTCCTGATTTTATTAACTCTACTCCTGACTTTTTGCCTGCTCTAAAAACAGACTCCCTCAACTCAGGACAATACGGTTCTGTGAAGTCTATATGCACTACTTCGTCACCATCATAATATGTAGAATCCCTGCCTTTTGTCATATCGACAATCTGATCGGGGACAATGATCATCCCTGGTTTTATTTCAGGCCCGATAACTCCGACAGCACCAATGGATATAATCCTTTCCACACCGAGTTCTTTAAACCCCCATATGTTTGCCTTATAGTTTATCTTATGCGGAGGGATATGGTGTTTCAAGCCATGTCTTGGAAGAAATGCAACTTCTCTGCCAGAGAACTCACCAATCATGTAGGTATCTGAAGGGTCTCCAAAGGGAGTTATAATCTTTCTGTATTCTTTAATGGTTAGGCCTGGTATGTTATACAGGCCACTTCCTCCGACAACCCCTATCTTAGGCATCCTTTTGATAAACCTTTTCGCCTTCTTTCACCTCAGGTTTTATCAGGTTTTATATATAGATACATAATAGCAGATTATGAAAAATAGGAACAGTTTATAAAATCTTTCCAGCCTTTCATGAGCACTTACCAGTATGAAAAGATTTATTGCCATCACCTTCTTCCGTTGCTTCCACATCTGATATAATTTAAACATGCTCGATAAGGAACTCCTTTTAAAGATATTGAAAAAAGCACTTTCAGCGGGAGGCGAATATGCAGAGATATTTATTGAGCACAAAAAACCCGTCTCCATCCATCTTGAAGACAAAAAGATTGAAAAGGTAATTACCGGTGTTGATTTCGGTTTAGGTATACGGCTCATTTATAATGGCAGATCTGCCTATGCTTACAGCAACGACCTTTCAGAAGAATCTCTGCTAAAAGCAGCATCTGAAGTGAGCAAAGCTGCTTCTGGCAAGGCTATTGATTCTGTTATAGACCTGAGGGCCAAAACACCTTCTGTTTCTTTTGATATAAAACTCTTTCCAGAAGATATTCCCGTAGAGAAAAAGATATCCCTCGTGAGAAAAGCAGATGCAGTTGCAAGGGGCTACGACAAGAGAATAAGACAGGTCAGTGTCATATACAATGACTTTATCCAGAAGGTCCAGATTGCAACGACAGATGGAACAATCGCTAAAGATGAAAGAGTTCATACCCTTGCGGTAATCCAGGTGATCGCTGCAGATGACGGTATCATCCAGACAGGATATGAATCCATAGGTGGCTTTATCGGCTTTGAGCTCTTTGATGAAATAGATGTTGAGGAGTTAAGTCTGAAGACAGCAAAAAGGGCTTTGATGATGCTTACCGCCAGGAGGGCACCGGGTAGAAGAATGCCTGTGGTTATCTCATCTGATGCAGGTGGCACTATGATACATGAGGCTATAGGCCATGGTCTCGAGGCCGATTTAGCACAACAAGGTTTATCCGTCTACTCAAAGAAGATGGGGCAGCAGGTTGCTTCCCCCCTTATAACAGTAATAGATGACCCAACTCTTCCAAAGAAAAGAGGCTCCTTCAGGTTTGATGATGAGGGCACTCCTTCCCGGCACAATGTCCTTGTAGAAAAGGGCATTTTAAAAAGCTACATGTACGACAGACTAACGGCATTAAAAGATGGGGTAAACTCAACTGGCAATGGCAGGCGGCAATCATATCAGCACAGGCCCATACCAAGGATGACGAACACGTTGATTGCACCTGGTGAAACTTCTCCAGAGAAAATTGTAACCTCTGTCGAGTACGGCCTTCTCGTCACAAAAATGGGGGGAGGACAGGTAAATACCATTACAGGCGATTTTGTGTTTGAGGTGCAGGAGGGTTACCTTATCAAAAAGGGCTTGATAGAAGAACCTGTAAGAGGAGCAACCCTCGCAGGAAATGGTCCGGAGGTCTTGAAATCCATAGACATGGTCGGTTCTGATTTAGGATTTGCAATCGGGACATGTGGTAAAGATTCTCAGGGCGTCCCTGTCTCCGATGCAATGCCAACAGTCAGGGTTCCTGAGATAGTAGTTGGGGGCGAGATATAACACTGTGTCAAATACTCCTCAATCCATAGATTATAAACAACACTTCTGTTTCAATCATCCCTTGACCCAGGGTCAAGGAGGAATCAGACCATTATCAAAAACCCTCTTTAAAAGACCTTGCCCGACAGAGTTTGAAGTTTTCTGAGGTCAGAAAACTTTCTTTGAGTTGCTGGCATTATATTTGCATAAACCTCTCCCGCAATTATGCGTTTACAAAGGACTTTAAAACAAGAGGTAGTTTTTGAGGGTATCGGCCTCCACACAGGCCGGTACTCAAGGGTTCATCTTAAACCTGCCCAGAGAGATACAGGAATAATATTTACAAGGACAGATAAGGATATAGCAATAAAGGCCTCAGTAAGTTCGGTTGCGGACACTGCTTTCTCAACTACCCTCGCATATGACGGAGTAAAGATCAGGACCGTTGAACATATCCTTGCAGCTTTGTCTGGCCTCGGGATAGATAACCTGATCGTAGAAGTTAATGGACCTGAGATACCCATACTTGACGGAAGTTCAACAGAACTCATCAGCCTAATCCTTGATAGCGGAATTGCAAAGCAGGGCAAGAAAAGACCCTTTCTCAGGATAACAAATCCAGTAGTCTTCACAGATGGCCACGCCGAGATCGCAGTTTTTCCCCATGATGGAAGGAGAATTACCTACAGAATTCATTTTAATCATCACCTCCTTGGAGAGCAGAAGCTGAGCTTAGAAATTACCGAGGAGAGTTTCGTTAACGAAATTGCCCCTGCAAGAACCTTTGGTTTTCTTAAGGATGTCGAATATCTAAAGGCAAATGGTTTTGCAAAAGGCGGTTCGCTTGACAATGCCATTATACTTGGCAGCGATGGTGTATTAAATTCCTCAGGCCTGAGGTTTAAAGATGAATTCGTGCGCCATAAAATACTTGATATGATAGGTGACCTTTCCCTAATCGGATTTCCCATTTATGGCCATATTATTGCTAACAAGTCAGGCCATACGACAAACCTGAAGTTCCTGAAAAAGCTTATTTCTTACCAGAATTGCTGGGAGATAGTCTCAGAGATACCCCAGCCCCAGCCCTCCCCCGCTTATGCGGAAAAATCCTTAATTTTCAACAAGTTATAAATTTCACTTGAATTTTTTTGAAAATTAGGGTTCATTAGTAAGGAGAAGACCGCAAAAAGAGAGGCTGGAGAATTTCTCCTCCAGCCTTAAATCGTGTGTGTGCGTGTGGAGCAGGACTATTTCTTCTTTGCGGTCTTCTTCTTCGCTGCCTTCTTTTTTGCTGCCATCAAATGCTCACCCCCTTTCACCCCGCATCTATCCGCCTAAGGCGGACAAGTGCGGGTCACTCTGAACTCACAGTCTTCCAATAAGGGTAATCCTTTTCCCTGATAAGAGTCTTTTCAGATTTGCATCACCCTTTTTCTTCTTCTTTTTGTATTCGTCCTCATCAATAAGAGCGCAGTTAATCTTTCGGTCAAACCTTCTTTCAATATCCTTAAGTTCTTTCGTAAGGGACGATAGTGCACCAATAACAAAAAGATCAACCGTATTGACATCATCTCCTTCTGCATACGGACCGTAGAGAAAAGCAGTCTTTGCACCAGAGGCTCTCAAGACTGCCTTGAGTGCGCCAGGTAAACCGAGAGACTTTGTTATCAAATTCTTCAGCTCGGAAAACAGGGGTGAGTCTTTGTTCGCCCGAAAATATTTGAGATTGGCAACCTTTTCGCTCATTACGATACCCATCTTCTCAAGATTGTCAAGTTCTCTCTTTACACCGGAAGGATTTTTTCTGAGGAGTTCTGCAATCTCTCGAATATAGAATTGTTCGTCTGGACTGTTCAGAAGGAGTGACAGGGCATCTGCCCTTATTGATGATGAGAATAAACTCTTTAACATCACTCACCTAAATTTTTTTATATAACATAATTTTCTATTTGTCAACAAAAAAATTATATTTAGGAACAAATAATGCATTTTAGAGAACGATTTTATTTTGCCATTTTTTAGAACAATTGTTCTTAAATCTCGAACTTCATTTTCTGATCATCTGCCTGACCTTTCTCAGATTTTCGAAATCATCAGTCTCTCTCTTCTTTGGTGTCTCGAGTATTAAAGGGATATCCCTGAAAGGCAAATGGTTAAGAAACTGTCTTAAGCCCCGTGAGCCTATCTTTCCAAGACCGATATGCTCATGCCTGTCAATTCCTGACCCGAGGTCACCTTTTGAGTCATTCAGGTGAACAAGTTTTAATTTATCAAGACCGATATATTTTTCTATTTCCTCTGAAATGTGCTGTATACCTTCCTCACTACCAATGTCATATCCTGCTGCAAAGGCATGGCAGGTATCAATGCATATACCTGCTATCAACAACCCTTTCATGGCATTCAAAAGATCGGAAAGGTTTACAACCTGAGAGGAGATGTCTCCTCTCTCTCCAGCAGTATTTTCTATCAGTAGGCCAGCCGTCCAGTAACCCATCAATGTAACCTCTTTTAACGCATCAATCGCCCTCTTCCTTGCAACACGTTCTTCATCCCCTGATGCACTTCCGGGGTGAAGTATTACGTACTCAGCCCCAATGGCATCAGCCCTGTCCATTTCTACTGCAAGGAGATCTATAGACCTTCTCATTAAATCGTTATCCCTTGATGCTATGTTAATCAGATATGAGGTGTGAATATAAAGAGGGGTCATATGTAAATGTGACCGGAGTGATTTAAATTTCATAGCCTCTTCCTCTGAAATCGATTTTACAGCCCATCCCCTCGGGTTATGAGAAAAGATCTGCAGGGTATTACACCCCAGGACCTCCGCCCTTTCCAAACTATGATGTAAGCCTCCGTTAATAGAAGTATGTACACCAATCCTTCGCATCATCTATGCCCCGCCAAGCTCTTTTCAAATTCTCCCTTTTGTAATCTTCCCCTACCCCTTCTTTTCGTCCCCTTACCAAGGGGAGCCCGCCTGCCGTCCGTCGGGCAGGGATAGGTGGGGTTAAAAAGGGGATTTTTACAATATGACCACACAAACATTTGTTACTTACCCGTTGTTGGCATTGACAATTTCATAATGATTATATTATTTTATTTAATTATCCAATGAAAGTAGGTAATAAATTATGAAAACGCAATTTGCCTCAAAGGGTGATGTCGAGAGAAAATGGTATCTTGTTGATGCCAAAGACGCTATCCTTGGAAGGCTTGCAACGAAGATAGCCATTTACCTTCGCGGTAAAAATAAAACAATATTTACTCCTCATATAGATACAGGTGATTTCATTATTGTTGTAAATGCAGACAAAATAAGGCTTACAGGCAAAAAGCTTGAGAATAAGATTTACTATCACCATTCAGGTTATCCAGGTGGCCTCAAGGCCGAGTCTGCAAAAGACCGTCTGAGCAGGAAACCAGAAGATGTCATTATTGATGCGGTATGGGGAATGCTTCCAAAGGGCAGGCTCGGTAGAGCTATGTTAAAGAAGCTTAAGGTATACAGGGGACCTGAACACCCCCACAAGGCACAGAAACCGGAAATATTGCCTTTTGAGCAAAAAAAACATAAAGGAGTTGTAGATGCCTGAGATTCAATACTACGCAACGGGAAGAAGAAAAACATCTGTAGCAAGGGTAACCATGACCCCAGGGGATGGCCAGATTATAATTAACGGAAAACCTGTTAATGTTTATTTCCCCAGAGAGACAATGAGAATGATGCTCCGTCAGCCAATCGAGCTTGCCGGCATTACAGGAAAATACAACATTACTGCAACAGTAACTGGTGGTGGACATACAGGTCAGGCTGGTGCGGTAAGGCATGGTATAGCACGGGCGATCATTGATATGAATAGTGACCTCCGTTCGAGACTCAAAAAAGAAGGTTTTCTCAGAAGAGATCCCCGGGAAAAAGAGAGAAAAAAATACGGTCAGAAGGGCGCACGGAAGAGATTCCAGTTCTCTAAGAGATAAAATCAGTTATGATTCGTGTTGCCATATGTGGCGGCAGTGGATATACAGGGGGCGAATTAGTTCGTATCCTTTCTCACCACCCCACGGTTACCATTAAAGCAGTCACTTCAGAAAGATCAGCAGGTAAATCTGTCGTTGACCTTTTTCCGAACCTCCATACATATTCGAACCTCATATATGAGCCTTTAAGGGCCGGGGATATCCTTGATAAGGCAGACCTGTTTTTCATGGCCCTCCCACATGGAGAGTCACAAGAGTCTGTGGACTTCTTTTTCAGACAAGGCAAGAAGGTTATTGACCTATCTGCAGATTATAGACTCAAAGATGCGAAGACATACCAGCAGTGGTATAAAGTAGAACATAAGTTTCAAAAAACGCTTGAGAAGGCTGTTTATGGCATCCCTGAACTTTACAGAAAAAAGATTTCCAAGGCGAATCTCATAGCAAACCCTGGTTGTTACCCGACAGGTGCAATTCTTGGACTCTATCCTGCAATAAAAAATAAACTTATCGATGTTGATTCAATCGTCATAGACTCAAAATCTGGAACAAGTGGTGCAGGAAGAAAAGCTGAAATTGCGTTCTCCTTTTGCGAGGTGAATGAAGGCTTTAAGGCATATGCTATCGCAACCCATCGGCACACACCTGAGATAGAACAGGAGCTTTCAGCAATAGCGGGAAAAGATATAATAGTTAACTTCACACCTCACCTCGCCCCCTTTGACAGAGGGATACTTTCAACCATATATTCCAGGCTTACAAAACATATTGATACGAAAAAAATTATAGATCTTTATAAAAAAATATATGCCAATGAGCCATTCACTAAGGTGCTTGAAAAAGGAAGATTTCCTAATGTAAAGAATGTACGAGGAACAAACCTGTGTGAGATCGGGCTCGTTGTAAACCAAAGGACTAATACGCTCATTATCGTAACAGCAATAGATAATCTTTTGAAGGGTGCTTCAGGACTTGCTGTACAGAACATGAACATCATGATGGGTTTTGATGAAAAGACTGCACTCGATACAGTTGCTTTATTCCCATGATTTTTTGAAAAAATTTAATATGATTCCAAAAGGTTTCTTATTTTCCACTGCAGAGGCCGCAATCAAATACCCAAACCGTAAAGACCTTGCTCTCATATATTCCAAGGTGGAGGCAAACATAGCTGGTACATTTACAACAAACAGGATTAAGGCTGCACCTGTTCTATTAGACATGAAGAAGATAAGGTCAAGCAAGGGGCAGGCTATCGTGGTTAATAGCGGCAATGCCAATGCATGCACAGGCAAAAAAGGTATGCGGGATGCCACCGAGACAGCAGAACGTGTTGCTCATGGACTCAATACAAAACCCTCTCTCGTCTATGTCTGTTCTACAGGTGTTATAGGCGTACCTATGCCTATGGAGAGAGTGAGACCAAAGATTTGCGAACTGATAGGTAATCTCGGCAAATCAAAGATACAGGATGTTGCAGCATCAATAATGACCACAGACACATTCCCAAAAATTGTGAATAAAAGGATAAAGATCAATAATGAGACAGGGATCATCACAGGTATCTGTAAAGGTGCTGGAATGATATGGCCCAATATGGCAACGATGCTCTGTTTTCTGATAACAGATATTGCAGTGGAAAGAAAGACACTGGATAAAACACTCAGGCATGCTGTAAAGGAATCCTTCAACAGGATCACCGTTGATGGTGATAGGTCAACGAATGATACAGTGCTCATTATGGCAAATGGTATGCTTGGCAATCCTTTGATCACAGAGAAGGCAGAATCATACAATGTCTTCAAAAATGCCCTCCATGAAGTCACATTTGATTTATCAAGATTAATTGTGAAGGATGGCGAGGGTGCTACTAAGTTTGTAGAAATTGAAGTGAAAGGCGCAAGGACTGAGGCAGATGCAGAAAGGGCTGCCTTTGCAGTAGCAAACTCAAACCTTGTTAAGACAGCCGTCTATGGAAATGATCCAAACTGGGGGCGCATCATGGCTGCCCTTGGATATTCTGGCATTATGGTTAAAGAAGGAAAGATAGATATCTATTTTGGGAAAGTAAAAGTTGTAAATAAAGGGATAGGTACAGGAAAAGATGAAAAGGCAGCGGAAATTTTAAAAGGCAAAGAACTCAAGATAACAATCGACCTCAATCTCGGAGGGTCCTCAGTAAAGATCCTGACCTGTGATCTGACAGAAAAATATTTAGGGAAAATAAAGCCTACAGAACATTAAGTCTGTTAAGCCAAATCTGCCAACAGAAATTGTCATGCTGAATTTATTTCAGCTATCATAAGACCCTGACCCAATTCTTGATATTCATCATGACAGGGCCCAGGGTGACACCTTTTGGGGCAATGAATTTAAATCTATGGGTCTTTATGTATCCTATCGGCAACTTTAGAATATCAAGTAATACGTTAGATTCTTTCTTTAAGTGTCTATAATGTCGTAATTCCTACTACCCAAACCAAGCCTTTCTGCTTCTTCTATCTGAATCCAGTATGGTTTCTCAGAAAGCCTGTAGAAAATATCATCGCCCTTTGCTATTGCTTTCTCCTCTGATGCCGATTGCGGCAGGGGCTCAGCCTTCAAGAGCATATCTACACTTGCCTGTTCGATCGAGACGATATCCTCTGAAAGAAGAATACCCTGATCCTGTATGACAGGTACATCTGCAACAGGCATGCAATCACATTCAGGCTGTATCTCTGTAAGAAAATTTATGTAGATAACCTTACCTTCTTTAAAGGTACTCAGGACCGCTTTTGCTGCCTCAGCGAGAGAACGCATAAACCTTTCATCATCACTTGGAAGTGAAAGAGCCCCTGAAGGACAGACCCTCGTACATCTGCCACACCTCCAACAGTCCTCTTCTTTATAATTAAAAAGCTCATTCTCAAATTTTATCGTTCAAGTGGGCAGATCTCCTCACACTGGTAGCAGAGTTCACATCTTTCTTTATGCCAAATCAGTTTGCCCTCTCCTATTGTATGCATTGCACCCCGTCCACACTTCCATCCGCAATCCCTATGGCTTGAGCTCACTCCTCCCATCGCAACATTCTTTATTGCACCTCCATAACCTGCCTGGATATGTCCTTTTACATGGGAACATACAACCATTGCAGGCACATCATATAAGACTTGCAAACTGCTATTTCACCTAGTATTTCACCGGCTTTTACCATAATGTTATCATGCCCGTAGAGTCCATCAGCGAGAACAACAGGCGCTCCTACAGAAAGATGGTTTAAGCCGTTCTGATTTGCAACCTCAAGATAGTCCAGACCTTTAATCCTTACGGTATCAGTAACAAAAGGTTTTGCTCCAAAGGACTTCAACGCCTCAACAACTTTTCTTAAGAAAACAGGCCTTACTATTCTATGAGCACCCTCAGAGCCAAAGTGGGTCTTGATAGCCACCCACTCCTTAGCCTCAAAATTGTTTGATAGGTTTATCTCCTTGAGAAGCCTTTCGAGCTTGCCAGGCATACTGTCATCATATTTCCATTTCATTGCCCTTGCTGAAACAAAATAGACT
>CAWGWX010000027.1:0-18233 GCA_963826355.1 Nitrospirota bacterium
TAGTATATAAAGTTTATCCTTTCCTTAATTTTTTCTACCACTTCTTCAATAATCACCTTCACAGCTTCCCTTGTCCTTCTATCCTTAATCTCAATGAGTCCTTCTTTGAGATTTTTCTCGCCTATAATAATCTGGGTTGGGATACCTATTAAATCGGCATCTTTGAATTTCACACCAGCCCTTTCATCTCTATCATCTATCAGCACCTCAATACCATCCCCTGTTAAATCCTTATAGAGTTTTTCAGCAATCTCTACTGTCTTTGAATCTTTTATGTTCAAGGGTATTATTTCCACATCAAAGGGGGCTATGCCTTTAGGCCAGATGATCCCGTCCCTATCATTGTTCTGCTCTATACCTGCAGCTGCAATCCTTGCTGGACCAATGCCGTAACTTCCCATGATAATCGGTTTTTCCTGGCCGTTTTTATCAAGATAGAATGCCTTCAGAGGGAGGGAATATTTTGTGCCGAGCATGAAGATGTTTCCTACCTCAATAGCCTGCTCGACCCTGAGGGGTGTATTACACTTCGGACAGAAATCTCCCTTCTTTGCAATATGGATGTCATGCCATTCAGCAGTGAAGTCCCGTCCGGGTCTTATCCCTTTTACATGATAATGGGGTTTGTTTGCACCGCTTACATAAACACCCTCTTTGAGAGATACATCAGCAACTATCCTGATCTTGTGATTCATTGGCCCGATAAAGCCAGCCTCAACTCCGAGTATCTCTTTCACCTCTTCTCTGTGTGCCTGCCTGTGTTTCCCGATAATCTTGATGAGCTTTTTTTCGTGCAATTCCTGATCACCCCTTACGAGGGCAAGTACAGGGGTTTTATCACTGATGAGGAGTATGCTTTTTATGAAATATTCTGAATTGAGTTTTAAAAAATTTGATACTTCCTGTACAGTCCTTTTCTCGGGTGTCAGGATTTCTTCCAGGACCCAATCTTTTGCTTCAACCTTTTCAGGAACCGAGAGGGCAATTTCGACATTTGCTGCATATCCACAGCCGTCACACAATACGATCTCGTCTTCTCCGGCCGGGCTTGGTGCCATGAATTCATGAGCCTTTGCGCCCCCCATCATCCCTGGGTCTGATTCAACCATATAGAACTGAAGTCCACACCGTGAAAAAATTTTATGGTAAGCCTCAGCATGGAGTTGATAACTCTTTTCAAGACCTTCCTCATCTGCATCAAGACTGTAACTATCCTTCATTAAGAATTCTCTTGTTCTGAGAACCCCGCTTTTTGGTCTCGCCTCATCTCTGAGCTTCACCTGGATCTGATACCATATCTGTGGCAGGTCTCTATAGGAACGGATTTCCCGTGCTGCAAGCCACGCTATAATTTCCTCATGCGTCATTCCAAGGCACATGTCCCTGCCACCTCGGTCTTTGAGTCTGAACATCTCGTCCCCTATCTCATTCCATCTCCCTGTCTCCTGCCACACCTCTGAAGGATGTAATGCGGGCATTGTAATCTCCTGAGCACCTATAGCATTCATTTCTTCGCGGAGGATTTTATTAATCCTTTCAATAACCCTGATACCGAGGGGTAGATAAATATACAACCCCGCTGCAAGCTGCCTTATATATCCAGCCCTTAACATCAATACATGGCTTATCGCCTCCGCATCTGCAGGTATTTCTTTTAACGTTGCTATGAGCATCTTCGAGAACCGCATAAAATTTTTCCTTTCAGTTTTCCAGGATGTAGCCGCAACCTTTAGGTTGCGTTGTATTATTCATCCCCTATGACCGCAGGCTAAAGCCTGCGGCTACAGGATTTACGTACTCCCTGAACCCATTTTCTAACTAATATAGAAAATTCTATCAGAAAAGTGTTAGATTAATTTATCCTGTAGGAATGCCCCTTGGCTTGCCATGGGGATGATAAGTTAAAAATCTTCCAACGGGGTTTACCTCAAGGAGGCAGATCATTTATGAAGAGAGTACCGATGACGCCTGAAGGATATCAGAAGCTGCACGAGGACCTCGAGAAGCTTCTGAAGGTGGACAGGCCGAAGAATATAAAAGATATTGCCGAGGCAAGGGCACACGGTGACCTTTCAGAAAATGCAGAGTACCATGCTGCCAAGGAAAGACAATCCTTCATAGAGGGGCGGATACGTGAACTTCAGGCAAAGCTGGCTCTGGCTGAAGTTATCGACCCATCGAGAATAAATCAATCAAAGGTCGCCTTTGGTGCGAAGGTTAGAGTTTTGGACACAGGAGCGGATGAAGAACATGTCTTCATGCTGGTAGGTACTGATGAAGCAGATGTGAAAAATGGAAAGATATCTATCAATTCACCTGTCGGTAAGTCATTGCTTGGCAAAGAGGTTGGCGATACCGTGGTAATCAAAGCGCCTTCGAGAACCATGGAGTATGAAATATTAGAGATCAATTTTGAGTAGATACTTCACAGCGGAAATAATACATAACCTTCCTCTGAACAGCAAATACGGTTTCCTTACTATCAAACCTTTAGAACAAGTACCCAACCCCAAGCCAGGGCAGTTTTATATGTTAGCAGTAAGCGATTCTCATGATCCCCTTCTCAAAAGACCCTTTAGTTTTTTCAGGAAAACTCCTGAGGGAATCCAGTTTTTATACGAGGTAAGAGGCAGAGGTACCATGATGATGAAAGGCTTCAGAGGTGGTAAGATTATCAATGTCCTTGGCCCTCTCGGGAAGGGATATCCAGAATTAGAAGGTAATAGCACGCCTTTACTTATCGCAGGTGGTATAGGTATAGCATCCATTTTCCCTCTCATTGAGGCCCTTATGAATAGGGCATATGTATTTTATGGTGCAAGAGACATAGCAGGACTTCTCATGCTGAATGAACTGAAAGGATTATCGGAAAAACTGCACATAAGCACTGATGATGGTTCTGCGGGAAAGCAGGGAACAGTCGTTGATGTCTTAACTGATTTCTTAACCCACATGTCCACCCTCACGCAGGCTAAAGCCTGCGGCTACTCAATTTATGCATGCGGGCCAAAACCCATGCTCAAGGCTGTATCTCAAGTTGCTCTTGAAAAAGGGATAAGAGGTTATGTTTCAGCTGAAGAGAACATGGCATGTGGAGTTGGTGCATGCCTCGGATGTGCGATAAAAGCTAAAGGTCAAAAGTCAAATCCCCCCTTACCCCCCTTTACTAAAGGGGGGCGTGGGGGGATTACTAACTCGGGATCAATCTATAAAATGGTTTGTAAGGATGGTCCTATCTTTTCCATAGAGGAGATAATTTGGTAGCGAAGATTTTCTGTTATGGAGATGAGATTGCCTTTGAGCGGATTTGAATTCCGATAAATCGGAATTCACTTCGGAGTTTCGACTGAAAGTCGGAATGAGTCCGCCTAAGGCGGAGAGCGAAAGTGTAATCTCATGCTGTAATGTTTTGTGCTTATGGATTTAACTGTTCATATAGGCAAACTTAAACTGAAAAATCCCGTCATGACAGCCTCCGGGACTTTTGGATACGGAGAGGAATACTCAGAGTTTTTTGACCTGAATAGGCTTGGTGCCATCGTTGTCAAAGGGATATCACTAAAGCCAATGGAGGGTAATCCTCCCCCAAGGATATGTGAAACACCCTCTGGCATGCTGAATTCGATCGGCCTTCAGAATGTGGGGTTGAAGAGATTTTTAAAAGAAAAACTCCCTTATCTAAAAAAATTTGATACGCCGTTGATAGTCAATATCCTCGCCAATACTATCCATGGATATGTGCGGCTCTCAAAAGCCCTTGATGATGCAGGCGTAGATGGAATAGAACTCAATGTCTCCTGTCCGAATGTTAAGAAAGGGGGAATCAGCTTCGGCACTGATAAAAAAACTCTCGCAAGACTTATATCAAAGGTAAGGCAAACTGTAAAAAGTGCAGTTTTAATTACCAAACTATCCCCGAATGTATCGAATATTCAGGAACTTTCAAAGATAGCTGAAGATTCCGGCAGTGATGCTGTTTCACTTATTAATACTATCCCGGCGATGGCTATTGATATTGAAACAAGGAAGCCCAGACTCGCTAATATCACGGGTGGTTTATCAGGCCCTGCGATTAAACCGGTCGCTGTAAGGATGGTCTGGGAGAGTTACAACACCGTGAAGATTCCGATAATTGGTATGGGTGGTATTATGAATGCTGATGACGCGATAGAGTTCATGCTTGCTGGTGCAACTGCTGTGGCAGTTGGAACTGCCAATTTTGTGAACCCTAAGTCAACGGTTACCATCATTGAAGGGATCGAAGAATATTTGAGGAGGAAAAGCATAAAGGATGTTAAGGAAATTATCGGGGGTTTAAATGCAGCACAATCCCATCATAACCTTAACAACTGATTTTGGCTACAGGGATCCCTTCGTTGGAATTATGAAGGGTGTGATACTGAATATAAATCCTTCCGCTACTATCATTGATATCACGCATGATATAAGTCCTCAGAACATTCTTGAAGCAGCCCTCTCAATCGAGATGAGCTTTGAATCCTTCCCTACATAAGACGATACATGTCGTTGTTGTTGACCCGGGTGTTGGTTCTGCTCGTCGGCCCATTCTTGTAATAACAGACCGCTATTATTTCATAGGTCCTGATAATGGTGTTTTTTCCCAGATTTATAATTTAAGACATGATACCCTATCGGTCTTACATATCAAAGCGGAACATTATTTTATGCCTCAAAGAAGCGCTACCTTCCATGGTAGGGACATATTTGCACCTGCAGCAGCATGGCTCTCAAGTGGCATCGATATATCAAAATTCGGAGACCCCATAACTGACTATGTGACTATCTCCGTGCCAGCTCCTGTCATGCCAACGGAAAATATGCTTGAAGGCGAGGTTATTTACATAGACCGCTTTGGAAATGCGGCAACAAATATAAAGACTCACCACATTGACGGTCTTTATGGCAGCAATTACACAGGAAAACCCAAGGTTTCCGTTAAAGGAAAAGAAGCACCATTTAAGAATCACTATGCAGAGGCTGAAGATACCGGGCTTTATTCATTAATGAATAGCTTCGGCTTTCTTGAGCTTTTTGTATACAAAGGCAGTGCCTCGTCAGATTTCAGCATCACTGTTGGCGAAAAAGTTGTTGTTACATTGACCTGAGAGTCACGATTGCACATAATGTGGAGAATCCCCCTTTGGCAAAGGGGGATAAAGGGGGATTTTATAAAGAAATACTTCTCTACAGTAAGGATTTAAAGCAGATAGGGAGGTATTTATGATTCACAAAATCTCCCCGCACCCCTCTTTTCCAAAGAGGGGATAAAAAAACAGAACCTGTAGGGTAAGCCTTTAGGCTTGCCTGCCAGAGTTTTTTTGCAGGGCTAAAGCCCTGCCCTACATAGTTACTTGACCCCTTGAAACGAAATAGCGAGCGCATTCCCCGTCAGCTTGCTGCGGGGTTAGCGAGCGAATATGATAAAAACAACTCCTTACATTAAGATACCCTGGGTCTTGCCGAGGGTTCTTCATTCCTTGACCCCTTCTGTTAAATTGCAACTCTTTAGAAACAAACCCGAAATAACAACTATAATTTTTTGTATAATATTTCCCATGCTCCTTGTTGCATTGACAGGTAATTACGGGATGGGGAAGAGCACCGTTCTTTCTCTGTTCAGAAAGTTAGGTGTTTCTACTCTCGATACTGATAGGATTGTTGAATCATTATTCAGGGAAAAAAAGATCCTCGAAAAGATAAAACAGCTTCTGGGTGAAAAAGTTTTCAATGAAAGTGGAAGTCTGAACAAGAAAAAGGTTGCAGACATCATATTTAAAAGTGCTTCTCTAAGGCGCTCTCTCGAGGATATTCTTCATCCCTTCGTATTTGATAAAATAAAAGATTTCATAGATAAGATGAATGTAAAGGATAAGATCTTGATAATCGCAGCCCCTTTGGTCTATGAGAGAAGATACGAAGATAGATTTGACAGGACAATTGTTGTCCATACAAGAGAAGAGATTGCAGTCAGTCGCCTGGGGAAAAAAGGAGTCCCGAGGAAAGATGTACTTCTCAGGCTGAAAGCCCAGCTTCCGATAGAGGAAAAGAAAAAAAAGGCTGATTTTCTCATAGACAACAATGGCACTATCGAAGAGACAATGATGCAGGTCAAAATGATCTATAAAAAACTCTTGAAAGAGGCGGAAAATGGAGATAATCAGAGGACTCGAGGCATTAAAAGAAAGCTATCCTAATACAGTTATGACAATAGGTAATTTTGATGGTCTACATCTTGGTCATCAGAAAATACTCCTCACGGTTATAAGAAAGTCTGAGGAGATGAGAGGGACATCAATGGTTGTCACTTTCGATCCTCATCCAATGAAAGTTCTTGCTCCTGAAAGGGAGATTAAACTCCTTACAACCCCCAAGGAGAGAGAGAGGTTGCTGGAGGCAATGAGAATCAAGGTTTTACTCTGCATAAATTTCAATAAAGAGTTTTCTCATCTTCCCCCGGATGATTTTATTGAAGATGTACTTGTGAAAAAAATAGAGGCTAAGGCAGTGATTGTCGGCCAGAATTATGCCTTTGGAAAGGACAGGAAAGGCACAACAGAGCTTTTAAGGAGAAGGGGAAGGAAGTATGGGTTCAGTGTTAATGTGGTGAGGAATGCACAAGTTAATGGAGAAGTTGTGAGCAGCAGCAAAATCAGAAGTCTTCTCCTGAAAGGACACGTCTTTGAAGCATCAACCTTTCTCGGAAGGGCATATCCAATAGAAGGAAATGTGATAAGAGGTGCAGGCAGAGGCGAGAAACTCTTGCACGTACCCACAGCAAATATAACTACTCCTAATGAGCTTGTTCCAAAGGAAGGTGTATATGCTGTAAGGATAGGCTTTAGAGGCGAATTCTTCGACGGAGTTGCAAATATCGGGAAGAAGCCGACTTTCGGTGATGCTGTTACGAGTTACGAAGTCCATATATTCAATTTTTCAGGTAATCTTCTCGGGGAGCATTTGAGGATCTATTTCGTAGATTGGATCAGGAGTGAGAGGTCCTTTCCTGATGCCTTAAGTCTTGAGAAGCAGATAAGATATGACATTGAACATGCTAAAGAGATTTTGAGCAAAAAGAAACCCACGTTGATATAAGATATCTTTACTTTTTCTTCTAAAGTGTCGTCTCAGGTTTTTTGGGTACTCGTTATATGGGCTACTTCTTTATGGGACTCAAACAATTCACTACCATTTTTCAGGTTATCTCATCATCGGGACATTGACTTGAATATACCTTTTGCCATCTTCCCCTGCGATTTTCCTTAAAGTCCTCACAAGTCTCTCTGCTTCGAGCCAATTATCAAGGTCACGTCCATCTACTCGACCACTCCTCTCATAGAGGTCACGCGCTACTGTGAATACTTCCGCTTTCAAATTCACCTTGCTCACTCTCCTTCCCTCCTTTCCTTAGTGAGAGAACTTACGCTTTCACAGCCCTCTCCATTGAGATTTCATTTTTAAGTTACATATATAAATACAAAAAAGGTATCAAAAAAAGTATCAGTATAAGTCTGATTTTATTGTAGGATTTTGACTCAATTATATGTCAGAATCTGACTTACAAAACTAATAATAAAATTTTCGCAAAGAGAAAGCTATCCACCACTTGGACCATTATGACAGTTATAACAGCTTAGTTTTCTTGTAGGTATTTTTCTTGCAACAATAAGGATTTAGTATTTAAATATTTCAATAGAATTAATTTGTTTCATGGTTAATTTTAATTGCTTTCTGTTTGTAATGTTGTGGCCGCCTCTAAGCCCTAAATTGATACAGGGTCGACATCTATTTTCATTTTTACATCTTTTGAGTCTCTCAATGCCTCAATAAAGGTCCTGGCTACAGAATGGAGAGCTCCACGAGCAGAGGACTTCAGAAGTATCTTGCATTCATTTTTACCTTTCGTATTCTTTGAGAGAGACGGGCCAAGGATTTCCACTTCTTTATGAGTTATCTTCTTCAAATCTGATAGCTCCATAGAGAGGTCTTTCTTGCTTATGAATCTCAGAAGTAAAAGCCTTGCATATGGAGGATAGCGAAGAGATTTACGCCTGCTGAGTTCCTCCCTGAAGAATAAATTATAGTCATCATTTTTTAGATATTTAAAAAGATAATTCTGGGGCATCCTTGTCTGGATGAATATTTCACCTGAAGGCGCAATCCTGTCTATAATGGAAGAGATTTCCTGATATGTCTTTTCTGTAGATCTGAAGTCAGGGAGATTCAAAAAGAGGTCTGTATTGAGAATTGCTGCCATGGAGAATCCCCCATTGATTCCCAGCCTTCTTGTCATGAGCTTCGTGCCAATGATTATCCTGACATCATCCCTGTATACAGCTCCAACCAATCCCTCTATCTCTGACCTCTTACGGGACGTGTCACTGTCAAGTCTTAGGGTCTTTATCCCGAGGAGTTCCTCGATGTCCTCTTGAGCCCTCTGCGTTCCTGCGCCGAGGAGCTCAACGTTATGTCCTTTACATCTTGGGCAACTTGCAGACACCTTACCAATATATCCACAATAATGGCATTTCACCAACGAGTCTTGCTTATGGAAAACCAGGGGAACTCTACAGCCAGGACATTCCTCTATATAATTACATTCAGCACATTGAAGGAGTGTTGAGTATCCCCTCCGGTTTATCACAAACATAACTTTCTTATCATTTTTAATAAATCTCGTAGCAGCATCTACAACTTTTTTTGACAGATATGGCTTGAAAAGTTTTTCATGTCTCATATCTATCACCTTTACCTTGGGTCTTTTAATATCCGCCTCTGATTTTAATAACGTGTATTTGCCTTTTCTGCAATTATACAGAGATTCCAGAGAAGGACAGATGGATGAGAGAAGCACGGTTGCCCTTTCAAGATAACCCCTCATTACTGCAACATCTCTCCCATGATATCGAGGGCCATCCTCCTGTTTATAAGAACCGCTATGTTCGTTGAGAACAGCAATAAAAAAGACTTCCTTCAGAGGAGCAAAGACAGCAGACCTTGTGCCGAGTACAATGTCAGAACTGCCCGATAGAATTCTCTCTATCGATTCTGATCTTTTGCCTCTGCTCAGTCCGCTGTGAAGAAGGCATACCCTTTCCTCGAACCTCTCGTTTAACAGTGGATAAAGGTTATTGATGAGAGATAACTCAGGAACAAGAAGAATTGCATTCTTCGTTTCTGTAAGTATCTTTATGAGAAATGAGTATTCATATGCAGAGGATGGTGCATGGAGGAGGAATGTCCCGTATGTGCTATTCTTTATTGAATCGAATAGACTGGATACCGCCTTATCATCAATACCGATAGGATGTAAGGAATAATCCCCCCAGCCCCCCTTTAGAAAAGGGGGGTGAGGGGGGATTTTTGTCTTCCTTTGTTTTGTTTTTGTAAACGCTTCTTTCGGGAGCATGTTTTTTAAGACGATACCCAGTCCTGCCAGGTAGTACTCAGACATCCATTTGAGGAGGTTAATCATCTTCGTGCTTAATACCGGGACATCACCATGAACCTTAAGGATATCTTTTACTTCACCCGATGGGATTTTTAAGGACTCCCCCACAATGATACCTTTTGTAATTCTATTCTTAAGGGGTGCGCTCACAATCATGCCAGGTTCTGCAATCCCTGAGATTTCTCCTGGGCACCTATAAGTAAGAGGCCCAAGATTCACAGGAAAGAGGATATCGAGAAACTCCATGGAGGATTTTATCATATTGTTATCAAACTTGGCTTTATGCGATAATGAAACATGTTACAGAGAATAATGATTATTCTGTTATTGCTTCTCCTTGTAATCTCATGCGCAACAAAGGAGGTCGTACAACACGAAGACAGGCCCCTACCTCCGGAGGTCGTACAACACGAAGACAGGCCCCTACCTCCGGAAGATGCTTATTACTTCTATATTCTTGGCTACAATGCAGAAAGGGAAGGGAGGTGGGAAGATGCCTTGAAACATTACCATGAGGCCCTCAAACTTGATCCCTCATCTCCTTACCTTAAGACCCAGATTGGTTTTATCCTTCTCAGAACTGGAAAGGTAACAGAGGCCATATCACTCGCTGAGGATGTTATCAAGACAGAACCTGATTATATTCCCGCACTGATGCTCTTAGGCGAGCTTTATAACAGTCAGAGAAAGTTTGATGAGTCAATACAAATCTATGAGAAGGTTCTTGAAATACAGCCGGATAATCAGGAAGCCGCACTTTTTCTGAGTACTCTCTATGCAAATGGAAAGGAATATGATAAGGCTATCGAGACTCTCGAGAAACTCAGCAAAAAATTTCCTGATAATGTGATGGCAATATATTATATTGGTTTAATGCATTTGGAAAAAGGGGATCTCGATAAGGCCTCAGAATATTTTCAGAATGCAATAGACCAGAAACCTAACTTTGATGCAGCATATCTCAATTTGGGACTTATCAATGAGATGAAAAATAATCTTAAGGAGGCAGAGAAATATTACAGTAAAGCAATTGCCATAAACCCTCATAACCTCCAGGCAAGGGAAAGACTTGCACAGATCTATGTAAAGCAGAAGACAGTGGACAAGGCAATCAATCAGTTCCAAGAGATGAGTGTCCAGGTACCTACAAATATTGATATCCATATAAAGCTCGGCTTACTCTATTTTGATGACAAGCAGTACGACAAGGCTATTGAAGAATTCAGGATCGTCCTTGAGGCAAGACCTGAAAACACCCCTACAAGATACTATCTTGCACTATCCCTTGACGAAATAGGGAGAGATGAAGAGGCTATTTCAGAGTTAAAAAAGATAATTCAGCAAGAACCAAAAAACATAGCTGCCTTCCTTTATCTCGGATTTGTATATTCAAAGTTAAAGAGGAACGATGATGCGATCGCTGTCTATGAGGAGATCCTGAGCTTCGAGAAAGAAAAGCCTGAAATTTATCTGTACCTTGCAGAATCTTATCGCTATAAAAAGGATTATGCAAAGGCAGAGGCGATCCTGAAAGACGCCCTCAGTCGTTTTAAAGACAATGATGAGTTAAATTTTAACCTTGCCATCATATGTGAAAAAACAAATAGATACGATGAAATGGTGAAGTATCTGAAGAGGGCAATAGAGATCAATCCGAAACATGCAGATGCCCTTAACTATCTTGGATATAGTTATGCTGATAAAGGTGTTAACCTTGAAGAGGCACGTTCACTTATCAATAGTGCACTCGAACTCAAACCTGACAATGGCTATATCTTAGATAGCCTTGGATGGGTTTACTTCAAATTAGGGCAGTATGATGAGGCACTGAAAACTCTCCTGAAGGCAGCAGAAATAGTAAAGGATGACCCTGACCCTGTTATATTCGAACATATAGGAGATGTATATAACTCAAGAGGCCTCACTGATAAGGCAAGGGAATTCTGGGAAAAGGCGATCAAGTTAAATGAAAAAGAGGAAGGACTGAAGGAGAGAGTCGAAAAAAAAATTCAAAACCTGAAGTGAAAAAATTCACAATAGATGAAACCTCTTCACTCTTCACCCATCAATCACTATCCATTACTCCATTTGAGGGCCCCTGCAAAAATAAACTGGTTTCTTTCAGTCCTCGGTAAGAGAGACGATGGTTACCATGATATCAGGAGCCTGATGCAATGCATCAGTCTTTATGATGATTTGCTCTTTCACCATGCCGATACTGTAAAGGTAATCAGTGACGCAGATATACCTCTTGAGGATAACCTCGTCTACAGAGCCGCATCTCTGCTCCAGAAATACACCTCCTGCAGGAAAGGAATAAAAATAATCCTGCGTAAGAACATTCCTATGAGTGCAGGGCTCGGAGGTGGCAGTAGTGATGCTGCATATACCCTTTTAGGGCTCAATATGCTGTGGGATCTCGGTTTAAAGAAAAGGGCGTTATGTTCAATAGGATTAGGAATTGGTTCAGATGTCCCTTTTTTTCTCAACGGCCCTTCTGCAATTGTAGAAGGAAGAGGAGAAAAAGTAACACCCCTTAAAATGAACTCATCTATGGTATTACTTCTTGTAAAACCCCCTGTTTCCGTATCTACGGTATGGGCTTATCAAAATATGAAAAAGTTGACAAAGACCTCCGTTGATATTAAACTTTTCTGTCAGGCCCTTAAGAAAAAGGATTTTGCTTGTCTCAGTAATATGCTTAAGAACGACCTCGAAAGGGTTGTCGTAAAAAGATACCCCATGGTCGGCAAAATGAAGGAGAGATTATTAGAAAAGGGGGCATTCATTTCTGCAATGAGTGGTAGCGGCCCTGCAGTATTTGGTGTTTTTGGCTCGAAGAAGAAGGCCTTTGCCGCGGCAAGAGAAATGGGTTCTCTCTGGCGGAGAGTCGTAACAACAGTGACGAATGAGGAGTTAATAATAAACAAGTTAGGTTGTAGCCGCAACTTTTAAGTTGCGTGGATTTAAATACTGTTAATTCATTCTTTAGATTATAAACGCAGGCTAAAGATTGGACAATGAACTATTATGTTGGGGCGTAGACAAATGGCAAGTCAGGAGACTTTGGATCTCCCATTTGGAGGTTCGAATCCTCCCGCCCCAGCCAGACATCTGTGATGAGTGACAAGTGACGAGTAACAAGTTAAAAACTAAAGACTCTGAACTCTTTAACAATTTGACTGAGTTCATCGAGGTCTTCCTCGTTACTCGTAACTCATAACTCGTAACTTAAATAGGGGGGGTTACAATGCCAGAGGGAATGAAACTTTTTACTGGAAATGCACATAGGGAACTTGCAAAGGATGTTGCAGACTATCTCCAAATGCCTGCTCGGAGATGCCACGGTGACAACATTCAGTGATGGTGAAATAATGATTCGTATCAATGAAAATGTGCGGGGAGCTGATGTTTTTGTCTTGCAGCCTACCTGTACTCCAATAAATCAGAATATCATGGAGCTTCTTCTCATGGTAGATGCTCTGAAGAGGGCATCAGCAAGGAGAATAACGGCTGTTATTCCATACTATGGATATGCAAGGCAAGACAGAAAAGTCCAACCGAGGGTACCCATATCTGCAAAACTTGTCGCAGACCTGATAACCGCAGCAGGTACGAGCAGGATCCTTACTATGGATCTTCATACAGCCCAGATCCAGGGATTTTTTAATATCCCTGTCGACAACCTTTACGCGGCACCTGTCTTACTCGATTATGTACGGAGCAACTATAATCTTAAAGATCTTGTAATCGTTTCCCCTGATGCAGGTGGTGTCGAGAGGGCAAGAGCTTTTGCAGAAAGACTCCTGTGTTCCATCGCAATCATTGATAAGAGGCGTGAGACGATGAATGTTTCAGAGGTAATGAATGTTATAGGTGAAGTAGAGAATATGGACACCCTGATACTCGATGACATGATTGATACTGGAGGTACAACCACTCATGCTGCAGGGGCTCTCAAGGATAAAGGAGCAAGACGGGTTGTTGCTGCATGTACGCATGCTGTGCTTTCTGGTTCTGCAGTCGAGAAGGTAAATAGCTCGGCCATAGAGGAACTCATTGTCACGAACACAATACCCTTTGATAGCAAAAAAGAGCAATGCAGGAAGCTCACTGTTTTGAATGTAGCACCTCTTCTTGGAGAGGCAATCAGGAGGATTAATGAGGAATCTACAATAAGTTCGCTTTTTGTTTAAACCCGTTAGAAATTCTTTCTAACGGTATAAAGGAGGAAAGATGGAGAGGATGACCATTACTGTAGAAAAAAGAGAAGAAGTTGGAAAAGGGGCAGCTCGATCTCTGAGAAGGAACAATATGATTCCGGCAGTCATTTATAGGGCAGGAGATTCTCTCCCTATAAAATTTTCTAAGAAGGATCTCTCACGACTTATTAATGCAACAGCGGGTGAGCAGGTTATGGTGAACCTTCAATTCGGGGATGGCTCAAGCAAACTTACACTGATGAAAGATTATCAACTTGATCCCGTAAAGGGAGACTTACTCCATGCAGACTTTTTTGAGGTCTCCCTTACAGAAGAGGTAAAGGTTACCGTACATGTAACGGTTGTTGGAGAACCAATAGGTGTTCGGAGGGATAGTGGGATATTGCAGTACCTCCTCAGAGAGATAGAGGTAGAATGTCTTCCAGACAAGATCCCAGGGCACATCGAGGTCGATATATCAGGTCTTGAAATAGGCCAGAATATTCGTGTCGTAGATCTGAAACTTGAAGAGGGCATAAAAGTTCTCACCGACCCTGATGGGGTCATAGTTAATGTTATAGCTCCTGCAGTTGAGGAGGTTGCACCTGTCGAGGCTGTTGCACCAGAGATAAAAGAGCCTGAAGTTATCAAGAAAGGGAAGAAGGAAGAGGTGGTGGAGGAGGAAGCCAAATAATGCCATATTTTAGTGTTTATATCGATGATTAGTTTTATTGATCCTCAAAGATCTTAAAAGTTGTTTAAGATATTTAATTCTGTCATTCTGGCTTGTCCAGAATCTTTCTTCGTTTACAGAAGGATTCCCGACAAGCGGGAATGACAATAACGTATCAACCATTGGAACAGAGTTCTCTATGAATAATGAACAGTGACTATTTATGTGGATTGTAGTTGGCCTCGGGAACCCTGGAAAAAGATATTCCAGAACAAGACACAACATCGGCTTTATGGTTGTTGAAGATATCGCAAGAAGATATGAGATTGACTTTAAAGAGAAGGAAAAGTACAGGATAGGAACAGGTTCTATCGATGGAGAGAAAGTCCTGCTTATAGAACCCCTTCTTTATATGAACAACAGCGGGCTTGCCGTAAAAGATGTAATACGAAGATTTAACATCCCTCTGGAAAAACTCATTGTCATTCATGACGACCTCGACATGGAAGTGGGAAAACTCAAGATCAGGAGAAAAGGTTCCTCAGGAGGTCACAAAGGAGTTGAATCAATTATACAGAACATCTCTTCGAAGGACTTTGCACGATTAAAAATTGGGATAGGACGAGAGGTGGGAATTACTTCTGAAGATTATGTCTTGAGTAAATTCAGAAAGGACGAGATCTCTCTTATCAAAAGTGCTATCGAGAAGGCATCAGATACCGTCACCTGTATTGTATTAGATGGGCTGGATAAAGCAATGAACAGATTTAATACAGATTAGATAAAAACAATGCGCGACATGCTCGGAAGAGAAGAGGTAATCACTGTAGAGAAAGCCCTCGAACTCATCTTCAGTAATCTTTCTCCCAAACTTCCTCCTGAGGAAAGTCTAAAAATATATGAATCATATGGAAGAATCTCATCAAGAGACCTCTTTTCTCCAGAAGATCTTCCAAACTTTTCCCGCTCTACTGTTGATGGGTTTGCGGTATCTGCCTCTGATACCTTTGGAGCCACTGAGGGAATGCCTGCCTATTTAAACATACGATACGAAATACTCATGGGTGAGGAACCCGATTTTGAATTAACAAAAGGCGAAGTCGCAAAGATTGCTACGGGCGGAATGCTGCCGAAAGGTGCTGATGCAGTAGTAATGTTCGAGCACACTCAGCAGGTTGATGAAGGCATGATAGAGGTTTTAAAACCTGTTGCTCCAGGTGAAAATGTGATACAGGCAGGGGAGGATGTAAAAAAAGGAGTTTGTGTTTTAAAAAAGGGTCACAAAATGAGGCCGCAGGATATAGGGATTCTTGCTGGCATTGGCATCAAGGATATCTGGGTTTACGAAAGACCGAAGGCTTCGATAATATCAACAGGCGATGAGATAGTCCCTCCTGACAGACCGTTAAAACCCGGGCAGGTGAGAGATATTAATTCCTATAACCTTTATGGTCTTCTTTTTGATTCAGGAGCAGTCCCTTTTATAAAAGGCATATTCAGTGATGAATATGAAATCATAAGAGATGTTGTTGAGAAGTCTTTAAAAGATTCAGATATCGTGCTGATCTCAGGTGGCAGTTCCGTCGGCACCAAAGATGTTACTGCACGGGTTATCAATGATCTCGGAAAGCCAGGTGTTCTCTTTCATGGTGTATCACTGAAACCAGGCAAACCATTAATCGGAGGCATCATAGATAATATTCCTGTCTTTGGTCTTCCGGGACATCCAGCAGCCGTCTCTGTATGTTTCGACATCTTCATCAGGCCCGTTTTACGTATCCTTTCTGGATTGAATATAGATAGATTCGAGGTAGGGAAGCGTACTATCAAAGCGAAGATTGCAAGGAACATCTCTTCAAGTCCTGGAAGAGAAGAGCATATAGCAGTCTATCTTGAAGAAAGGGAAGGAGAACTATGGGCTGTGCCTATACTCGGCAAATCAGGTCTTATTACAACTTTAATAAAGGCTGACGGAACAGCCGTTATACCTCTTAGAAAACTTGGGGTTGAAGAAGGCGAGACCGTTGAGGTCAGACTTTTTTAAATTTACATATCATTGTCAGGAACCACGACAACCTTCAAAGAGTTTTTCCCCTCAGAGGCTAACTGAAACCCTTGCCTGATATTGGAGAGCCCTACTCTATGCGTTATCATTTCTCTGACATTAACTTTGACGCTTTTAATCAACTCTATTGCCTCCTGAAGATCATGAGGAGCTGCACCATATGAAGACAGTAAAGTTATCTCATCTCTCCAGAATCTCAGGGATGGAATAACGATATTAGTCTCGGGTACTGCGAAAAAGAGAATCTTTCCTTTTCTATCAACAGCAGATATCGCATGATCCGTTGCTTGTTTTGCAGATGCACAAATAATAACAACGTCTGCCAATCTCCCATCGTTTATATTTTTCAGTTCATCCATGGAATATTTACTTGCATCCATTGCATAATCAGCGCCGAATTCCAATGCCTTCTTGAGTTTATACTCATTGATATCCATTGCTATCACCTTGGCTCCCTTCATCTTTGCCAGTTGAACATGCAAAAGACCTGAGACACCAGAGCCTATTATCAAGACAGATTGACCTTCTTTCAATCCTAATTGATTTTGTCCGGCAATCACACACCCCAGGGGTTCAATCATCGTAGCATCTTCGAATGTTACATTCTCAGGAAGGACAAATGTCCCGTATCTGACATTTTCTTCAGGAACCCTTATGAATTCTGAAAATCCTCCAGGGTCATAATTGCCAGTATGGAGCGATTCACATGCGGTATGATTACCCTGGACACAATAATGGCATCTGTAACACGGGACATGATGAGATACGAATACTCTGTCACCCTTTTTGAAACTCTTTACCCCTCTTCCAATGTCTACAATTTCGCCTGCCATCTCATGACCCAGTATGCGTGGCACTTTTGCTATCCTGTACCACTGCATGACATCGGTTCCGCAGATTCCACAGGCCTTCATTTGGACCAGAATTTCTCCATTGGATATGCGAGGAATTAGGCGATCCTCAATTCTAATATCATCATTGCTATGATAAACAGCTACTTTCATTAGCATTGAAAAATAGTTTTTATAGGATCCCTATGTTTGGAAAAGGTCTGCCAGCGATCCCCGCAAAGACTTCAAGAGTGGCTAGATAGTCTTCTTTTAAAGTATCTTCCCCCTTTATACTACATTTATGTGAATTAGAATCAAATCCTGTCGGATTGCAGGGGTTTTTAAGCATATCTGTCATCAATTTATATGATTTATAGAAAAGATTATTTCTTCGAGTAAATCTCGAATGCCTCCTCTACAGAGGCACCTTTATGAACAATAGCTCTTATCGCCTTAATCATACCAACAGGGTTATCGCTCTGGAAGATATTTCTCCCCATATCAACTCCTGACGCTCCCTCTTTAATGGCATTTGCTGTCATTTGCAAGGCATCCTTCTCTGGTATCTTTTTACCGCCTGCCATAACAATGGGCACAGGACATCCTCTACCACTCTGTTAAACCCCTCGCAATAGTATGTTTTAACAAAACGTGCTCCCATCTCTGAAGCGATCCTGCATGCCAGTGCCAGATAGCGTGCACCCCTTTCCATTTCCTTGCCGACTGCTGTTACTGCCAGAACGGGTATTCCGTATCTTTCTGCCTTTTACCAACCTGCCAAGATTTGATATGGTTCTATCCTCATTGCCTGCACCGACATAGATAGACATCCCAACACCTGAAGCATTAAGCCTTATAGCCTCTTCCATGCACGTGGTAATATCTTCATTTGATAACTCTCCAAGGATACTCGGGCCGCCGGAGACCCTCAGACATATTGAGACATCACTTCTGGGATCAATACAGGTTCTCAGCATACCCCTTGTTATGAAAA
>CAWGWX010000028.1:0-33348 GCA_963826355.1 Nitrospirota bacterium
GAAATCCAAGAGGCACTTTTGATGACAAAGAATGTATGGCATTTGATGGATCCACCTCAGGTCTTAAAGGAACTGAATACCGATCCTCTGAGTGGTCTGACCCCTGAAGAGGTGAAAAGTCGCCTTGAGAAGTATGGCTATAATGAACTGAAAAAAGAAAAGAGAGTTTCTCCCCTGACCATTTTTATGAAGCAGTTCAAAAACATCCTCATCATCATCCTTCTCATAGCCACTGTCCTTTCAGCCCTTGTCGGGGAGACATTTGATGCGGTGCTCATACTGGTAATCGTAACCTTTTGTGCGTTTCTGGGATTTATTCAGGAGTATAAGGCAGAACAGGCCATTGAGTCATTAAGAAAGATGCTTTCTCCGAATATAACAGTCCTGAGAGAAAGCAAAGAAGAAGAGGTTCCCACAAAGGGCCTCGTTTTAGGAGATATCGTAATCCTTGAGGCTGGAGATAAGATTCCTGCAGATGCAAGGTTGATTGAAGTCCGATCATTGAAAAGTGATGAGGCCCCCCTCACAGGAGAGTCTATTCCTGTTAAGAAAGATACAAAGCCACTGCAGAAAGATGTACCGGTAAGTGACCGGATAAATATGGTTTTTGCAGGGACAATCGTCGCATACGGAAGGGGTAAGGCCGTTGTCACATCAACAGGCATGAATACAGAGTTTGGTAAAATTGCACAAGAGGTGACCGCAGCAGAACCCAAAAAAACCCCTTTAGAGAAAAGGACAGATGAGATAGGCAAATGGCTCGGAATCATTTCTCTCTTCCTCTGTTTCCTCGTCGCAGGAATTAGCATAATAAGGGAATCCTTAGGCGGCAAGATTGATTTAGGGTTTATCGTTAGTATGGTGATGTTTGCTGTATCCCTCGCAGTAGCAGCAGTTCCTGAGGCATTAGCTGCTATTGTCACAGGTGCCCTCGCCATTGGTATGCACCAGATGGCCAAGAGGAATGCCCTGATAAGGAAGATGCCCGCCGTAGAGACCTTAGGTTGCACAACGGTAATATGCTCTGATAAGACAGGGACACTCACAAAAGGCGAGATGACGGTCAGAAAAATATTCACAGCCGGCAGAACAATCGAAGTTACGGGTGTGGGTTATGCCCCTGCTGGAGAGTTCAGAGGGTCTGACACAGCGAATGTGGTCAATAGTGAAACAGTTCGAACATTCCTTACGGGTGGACTTCTCTGTAATGATGCTTCTATGGGAAAAATAGATGGCAAATGGACCATAAAGGGTGATCCTACAGAAGGTGCTCTTGTTGTGGCAGCAGCAAAGGCGAACTTACATCAGGCTGAGATACAGCTTGAAAATCCAAGGATTGAGGAAATACCTTTCAGTTCTGAGAGAAAAAGGATGACCACTATCCATCAAATGAAAGAGGGTAAACAAAGGGCATTCATGAAAGGGGCTCCAGAGGTTGTCTTAGAAAAATGTTCTTACATCTTAGAAGACACGGGAATAAGGGAGATAAGGGAGACAGAGAAGACCCAGATCTTAAAGGCAAATGAGGAGATGGCGCAGAGTGCATTAAGGATTCTCGGGATTGCTTTTAGAGAACTCCCCGAGGGAATTGCTTTCACAGAAGAATGTGTTGAATGTGATCTGATCTTTCTTGGCCTTGCTGGAATGATAGACCCACCCAGAGAGGAAGCAATAGAGGCTATTCATGTATGCAAACAGGTACATATAAGACCCATCATGATCACGGGAGACCACAAACTTACGGCTGTGGCTATAGCAAAGGAAATTGGTATTTATGGAGAAGGCAATATTGTATTGACAGGTGAAGAGTTAGAAAAGATGCCTGAAGAAGAATTCGAAAAGATTGTTGACAAGGTAACTGTCTATGCAAGGGTATCCCCAATGGATAAGTTAAAGATAGTCAAGGCATGGAAAAAGAAGGGCGAAGTAGTAGCAATGACCGGCGATGGTGTGAATGATGCTCCGGCCCTCAAGCATGCTGATATCGGAATAGCCATGGGGATCACTGGCACGGAGGTAACAAAAGAGGCATCTGATATGATTCTGAGTGATGATAACTTCGCCACCATTGTGAAGGCAATAGAGCGTGGCAGATGGATTTATGACAATATCAAAAAATACCTCACCTATCTCCTCAGGTGTAATATCACGGAGGTTGTGGTTATTGGTGGAGTGGTGCTCATCATGGGTCCTGAGTATCTGCCTCTCCTGCCTGCCGCCATATTGTACATTAACTTAGTTACTGATGGACTACCGGCCCTTGCCTTAGGAATTGCGCCCCCTGACCCTGATATCATGCAGAGACCGCCGAGAGATCCGAAAGAGAGTGTATTTTCAAGGGATGTGAGGGTCTTCATCTTACTCGCCCTCGTGATCGAGATTCCCTTCTTCTATTTTCTCTTTTTCCATGAGCTCGTTGATAAAGCATCAGCAAGGACAGATATATTCTTCCTTTTCATAATCATTGAGCTCATCATAGCTCTCAACTTCAGGTCACTAAAATACAGCATCTTCAAGGCGCCTCCTCACAAATGGCTTCTTATTGCCATCGCATCACAGATCATATTGACTGCTTTCATAATCCAGATTCCATCTGTGCGAGATTCCTTTGGGATACTAAAACCATCAGCCTCTGCTCTCGGGATAATTTTAGGTTTTGGCGTAGTTGTATTTGCCTCGATGGAGGGATTAAAGGCACTGTTAAGAAGAAAACCCCGTACAGGAAGAAGGATTACTGCTTAGAACCTCGGCAAGCTTGTCCCGAAACATCTTTGGGTGGGTACCTTCCCAGTATACCTTACCGCAATCATGGCATTTCAGAAAGACATGAATATTAAGGAAAACAAAATCAGGGACAGAGTCCTTTATCTCAGTCTTATCAAAAAGCCTTGAAAGCTGCCCGTTACAGTCAACACACCTAGTGAGGAGATGAAAGTCTTTCAGGTCTAATGCATGTATTACCTCAAGGAGCTGCTGAAAGGAATCATTTGCTCTTATGAGAAGATAATCCTTGATCCCTTTAATCGTTATAAGACGTGTGTCTCTCGTTAAGATGAGCCTCCCCTGCTCTTTTGCAACCTTAATAAGCCTCCTGTCACTGATGTCGGAATAGTATACTGTATCGAACCCTAACAGTCTCAGCCATCGTGCGAGCCTTCCAAGCATAATATCAGCGATGAAGTGGTGATTTTGTGAGGTGTCAGACATCGCGAGATTTTCTGCCACCTCACATGATTTTATTTATGAAGAACCCTGCGGCAAGACCGCAGGGTATCTTAACGCAAGGAGTTGTTTTTATCATATTCGCTCGCTAACCCCGCAGCAAGCTGCGGGGAATGCGCTCGCTATTTCGTTTCAACCTGAGGTCCAGGAATAACAGGAATAAATGGTTGGAGCTCCCTCTTCACAAAGGTATTTTTATACTTTGTCATCCCTGTGCCAGCCGGGATTATTCTCCCCATAATCACATTCTCTTTGAGCCCTCTGAGTTCATCAATATCACCATTGATAGCTGCCTCTGTAAGGACCCTCGTTGTCTCCTGGAATGAGGCAGCAGATATAAAACTGTCTGTCGACAGAGATGCCTTTGTAATACCAAGGAGGAGAGGTTTCCCCTGTGCAGGTCTGCCACCTTGGGCTTTAATCTTTGCGTTTTCCTCCTGGAATGGCAATCTGTCCACCTGTTCACCTGTGAGGAACATCGTATCACCCGGGTCTTCAATCCTTACCTTTTTCATCATCTGCCTGACAATAATTTCTATATGCTTGTCATTAATCGAAACACCCTGGAGTCTGTAAACCTTCTGAACTTCATCAACAAGATATCTCTGGAGCTCCTTCGGCCCGAGGATGTCAAGGATATTGTGAGGATTCACTGCACCGTCCATGAGTGGTTCCCCCGCCCTTACCCAGTCACCTTCATGAACACTGACATGCTTACCTTTCGGGATAAGATACTCTCTTACATCATCTCCTCCCTTCACAACAACAACTCGCATTCCTTTCTGTGCTCCTCTGAACTCTACCATGCCGCCTATCTCTGCGACGATTGCCTGCTCCTTTGGGCGTCTTGCCTCGAAGAGTTCAGCAACTCTTGGCAGTCCCCCTGTTATATCTTTTGTCTTTGTTGTCTCCCTCGGAATCTTTGCGAGTATGTCCCCAGGAAATACGGGATCGTTCTTTTCAACTAGGATATGTGCCCCTGATGGCAGGAGATACCTCGCAAGATTGCTTGTTCCTGGAATCTTTGTTGTCCTTCCTTGCTCATCTTTGATCGAAACCCTTGGCCTCATACTCGCAGGATACTCTATTATTACCTTGTGAGAAAGGCCTGTTGTCTCATCAACCTCTTCCTTTACCGTCTGCCCCTCAACAATGTCGCCAAGGGCTACCTTCCCGCCGATCTCTGTAAGTATTGGTGTAGAATAGGGATCCCATTCAACAAGTCTTTGCCCTACTTCAACTTTCTGACCGTCCTCAACAAGGAGCTTTGCTCCATAGACGACAGAGTATTTCTCTTTTTCCCTGCCCTTTGAATCTGCAACAGCAATACTCCCATTCCTATTCATAACAACAGAGAGGCCTTCCCTGTTTTTTACCGTATTAATATTTATGAACTTTATCATCCCGGGGTTTTTACTCTCAAGAACTGTTCGCTCCACTATCCTTGCAGCTGCGCCTCCGATATGGAAGGTCCTCATCGTAAGCTGCGTGCCAGGTTCACCAATAGACTGAGCTGCAATGATACCTACCGCCTCGCCTATCTCCGCAGGTTCACCCCTTGCGAGGTCCCTACCGTAGCACTTTGTACAGACACCGTGCTTTGACTGGCATGTGAGCACAGAGCGTATCTTGACCCTGTCTATTCCAGCATCAATAACCTTCTGTGTAAGTTCCTCATCTATTTCTTGATTCCTTTTCACGACCAATCCCCTGGTTACAGGGTCTTTGATATCCTCAGCAGCTATTCTCCCAAAAATTCTCTCTTCCAGAGGCTGTATTATTTCCCCTCCTTCTACGAGGGACACAACAGTAATGCCGTCAGACGTCCCGCAGTCATCCTCTGTAACAATAATATCCTGGGAGACATCAACGAGCCTCCTCGTGAGATAACCCGAGTTCGCCGTCTTTAAAGCTGTATCAGCAAGTCCCTTCCGTGCGCCATGCGTAGAAATGAAGTACTGTAGTGGGGATAACCCCTCTCTGAAATTTGCTGTTATTGGTGTCTCTATAATCTCACCAGAGGGTTTTGCCATCAAACCCCTCATACCTGCAAGCTGCCGTATCTGAGCGGTGCTCCCTCTTGCGCCTGAATCGGCCATCATAAAGATGCTGTTAAAAGACCTCCTTGCTTTGAGTTCTTCTTCAGAAAAGGTTCTGTCTTCCTCAGCGCCGAGTTCCTTCATCATCTCATCTGCAATCTTCTCAGTCACATTTGCCCATATATCAATCACTTTGTTATAGCGTTCACCATGGGTGATAAGGCCATCGGCATATTGTTTCTGAACCTCGATAACCTCCTGTTCCGCTGTGCGTATGAGCCCAGCCTTCTTTGATGGTATATGCATATCAGACATACAGATGGATATGCCAGATTTTGTTGCATAATAGAAGCCGACCTTTTCCAGATTGTCAAGGAAAACAACCGTTTCCCGCTTGCCAGCCTTTTTATATGCGTATTCTATGAGTTTGCCGATCTCTTTCTTTGTGATATCCCTATTGATCATGGAGAAGGGGATTCCTTTCGGCAGTATCTCGCTGAAAAGAACCCTGCCCGTTGTCGTATCAACATGCTCTCCATTCATCTTTACCCTAATCTTTGCATGTTCATCCAGAATCCCGGCATCATAAGCAACCCGGACATCCTCAGGGTCAGCGAATATCCTTCCCTCCCCTTTAGCACCCCCCCTTTCCTTTGTCAGAAAATAAATTCCGAGGACCATATCCTGTGTTGGGACAACGATAGGCTTCCCGTTCGCAGGAGAAAGAATATTGTTAACAGCCATCATAAGGACTCTTGCCTCTATCTGAGCCTCTATCGAAAGAGGGATATGAACAGCCATCTGGTCTCCATCAAAATCCGCATTGAAGGCAGTACACACAAGGGGATGTAGCTTTATAGCCTTCCCTTCAACGAGAACTGGGTCAAATGCCTGGATACCAAGCCTGTGGAGAGTTGGCGCGCGGTTAAGGAGTACAGGGTGTTCTCTTATCACCTCTTCGAGGGCATCCCAGACCTCAGGCTGCTCTTTCTCCACAAGCTTCTTTGCTGCCTTTATTGTCGTAGCATAGCCCTTTTCTTCAAGCTTGTAGAAAATAAAAGGTTTAAAGAGTTCCAAGGCCATTCTTTTTGGAAGACCGCACTGGTGAAGCCTCAGCTCAGGACCTACGACAATAACAGACCTGCCTGAATAATCAACTCGTTTTCCGAGGAGATTCTGCCTGAATCGCCCTTGCTTTCCTTTTATCATATCGCTCAGAGACTTCAGGAGTCTCTTTGTCGTAGTCTTCAGAATCTTGCTCCTCCTCCCGTTATCAAAGAGTGCATCAACAGCCTCTTGGAGCATCCTTTTTTCATTCTTGATGATTACACTTGGCGCTTTCAGCTCCATCAGTCTCTTAAGCCTATTATTCCTGTTTATAACCCTCCTGTAGAGATCATTCAGGTCAGAGGTTGCAAACCGTCCACCCTCTAATGGTACGAGGGGTCGTAGATCAGGAGGTAAAACGGGTATTACATCCATAATCATCCATTCTGGTTTATTGCCAGATTTCCTGAAGGCTTCTACAACTCTCAACCTCTTCGTAAGCTTCTTCTTTACTCCGAGGGATGATGCCTCCTTCAGCTTTACCTTAAGCTCTGCAGCGAGGGCCTCGATATCAACCTTCCTCAAAAGCTCCCTGATTGCCTCAGCACCCATTCCTGCCTTGAATCGTGAACCATACTCCAAGGTCTTCTTTTTATATGCATCCTCATTGAGGAGTTCCTTTTCTTTGAGTGATGTGTCTCCAGGGTCTGTTACTACATAGTTTTCAAAATAGAGTACCTTCTCAAGGTGTCGCATTGTCATGTCGAGCAGCGTTCCTATCCTGCTCGGTACCCCCTTGAGGAACCATATATGAGCTACAGGGCTCGCAAGTTCAATATGCCCTAATCTTTCACGCCTCACCTTTGACTGAACAACTTCGACTCCACACTTGTCACATACTACCCCTCTGTGCTTCATACGCCTGTATTTACCGCATATACATTCCCAGTCCTTAACAGGTCCAAAGATCTTCGCACAGAAAAGACCGTCTCTTTCAGGTTTGAAGGTGCGGTAATTTATTGTCTCTGGTTTTTTAACCTCGCCGTACGACCATTCTCTTATCTTTTCCGGTGACGCGAGTCTAATCCGTATGGCCTCAAAGTCCAATGGATTCCTTGGTTTCTGAAAGATTGAATAGATATCTTCTACCAAACTACTCCCCCTTCTCCTTTTTCTCCAGGAGCTCTACATCAAGTCCGAGACTCTGGAGTTCTTTGATTAATACATGGAAAGATTCCGGTATCCCTGGTTCAAGGGTCGCATCTCCTTTCACAATTGCTTCATACATATGCGCCCTTCCAGTAACATCATCGCTTTTAACGGTAAGAAACTCCTGGAGCGTATAGGCTGAGCCATAAGCCTCAAGTGCCCATACCTCCATTTCACCGAGCCTCTGTCCACCAAATTGTGCTTTTCCTCCGAGAGGCTGCTGTGTAACAAGAGAATAAGGCCCAATGGAACGGGCATGCATCTTATCATCGACAAGGTGATGGAGCTTCATCATATACATAGATCCGACAGTAACAGGTCTATCAAAGGGCTCACCTGTCTTTCCGTCATACAGTGTTATCTGGCCTGATTTCGGTAGGCCTGCTTTCCCAAGGAGTTCCTTTATTTCTGACTCTTTTGCCCCCTCAAAGACAGGGGTCGCAACATAAAGTCCCAAGGCCTTTGCTGCCCACCCAAGATGCGTTTCGAGTATCTGCCCCACATTCATTCTCGATGGGACACCAAGGGGGTTCAGAACAATATCAACAGGTGTTCCATCAGGGAGATACGGCATATCCTCTTCGGGAAGTACCATTGCAACCACTCCCTTGTTGCCATGGCGGCCGGCCATCTTGTCACCTACCTGGACTTTCCGTTTCATCGCAACATATGCCTTTACTACCTTATTCACTCCATGGGAAAGTTCATCACCAGCCTTTACCCTGTCAATCCTTTCATCGTACCTTGATTCAAGGTAGCGGATATATTGGTTCGTCTCATTGTGGACAGAATCCATCTTCTCACGGATGGCACTGTTTTCTATCTTGATACGCAGCAGATGCTCATCTTTTATCCTATTGAGATGTTCCGCCTTCAATTTCCCCCCTTCCGGGCATATAACCTCTTTGGTCTTGGAGTCTTTCACATCCTCGGTGACCTTCTGCCCAAGGAGGAGGTCCCTGAACTTCCTGAACCTCTCTTCCTTTATAATCCTCACTTCCTCTTCGAAGTCCCGCTGGAGTCTATGGATATCCTCCTCTTCTATGCTTTTTGCCCTTTCATCCTTCTCTGTACCTTTCCTTGAAAATACTCTCACATCAAGAACCGTTCCCTCTATCCCGGGTGGAACATAAAGACAGCTCTCCTTGACCTCTTCTGCCTTTTCTCCGAATATTGCCCTCAGGAGTTTCTCCTCTGGCGTGAGCTGTGTTTCTCCTTTCGGTGTGACCTTACCCACGAGAATATCCCCTGGCTTTACTTCTGCACCCATCCTTATGATCCCGCTTTCGTCGAGATCCTTGAGTATTTCTTCTCCAACATTAGGGATATCACGTGTGATCTCTTCCGGCCCAAGCTTTGTCTCTCTTGACTCGATTTCGAACTCTTCAATATGCACTGATGTATAGACATCGTCCTTTACAAGCTTTTCACTGATGAGGATCGCATCTTCAAAGTTGTATCCACCCCACGGCATAAAAGCCACAAGGATATTCTTGCCAAGGGCAAGCTCTCCAAGCTCGGTAGAAGGACCTTCCGCAAGAACATCGTCTTGTTCTACGACATCGCCAACCCTTACGATTGGTCTCTGGTTAAGACACGTCGCCTGGTTAGACCTATGAAACTTTATGAGGTTATATATATCTACACTTCTTCCATCATCGGAAACCCTGATGACAACCCTTGATGCATCTACACTCTCAACAACACCGGCCCTCTTTGCAAGTACAAGAGCTCCCGAATCCCTTGCTGCCACATTTTCCATGCCTGTCCCTACTATCGGGGCTTCTGGTTGTAAGAGCGGGACCGCCTGCCTTTGCATATTCGACCCCATCAGGGCCCTGTTTGCATCATCATTCTCAAGGAAGGGTATGAGGGAAGCAGAGACGCCAACAATCTGCTTTGGAGATACATCCATGTATTCAACTTCCTGAGGTGATACCATCCTAAAGTCTCCTCCAACCCTTGCAGAAACAGTCTCTCCAAGAAGATTACCGTGTCTATCCATGGGTGATGTCGCCTCAGCAATGATATATTTTTCGCCGTCTATCGCTGATAGGTAGTCTATATTTTTTGTAACCCTGCCATTCACTACCTTCCTGTAAGGAACCTCGATGAAGCCGAAATCATTTACCCTTGCATATGTTGCAAGAGAGGTTATGAGTCCGATATTCGGACCTTCAGGCGTCTCTATTGGACAGATCCTCCCGTAGTGCGTTGGGTGTACGTCCCTTACCTCAAATCCTGCCCTCTCACGGGTAAGACCACCTGGACCGAGGGCAGAAAGCCTCCTCTTATGGGTAATCTCAGAGAGAGGGTTTGTCTGGTCCATAAACTGGCTGAGCTGGCTTGAACCAAAAAACTCCTTGACAGCAGCAACGACTGGTTTAGCATTGATAAGATCATGCGGCATTGCTGTCTCGAGGTCTGTGAGGGTCATCTTTTCCTTTACGGCTCTCTCCATTCTCACGAGTCCGATCCTGAACTGGTTTTCAAGAAGTTCCCCAACACCTCTGACCCGCCTATTCCCGAGATGGTCTATATCATCAACCTCTCCCTTGCCTGTCCTGAGGGCAAAAAGATACCGAACGATCTCAATAATGTCTTTATCAGTAAGCACTCTATTTCCGAGCAGGACATCAATACCAAGCCGTTTATTCAGTTTCAAGCGTCCAACAGGTGCAAGGTCATATCGTTTCGAGTCAAAGAACAATCCGTTAAAGAGTGCCTTAGCAGCATTTAAAGTAGGCGGCTCGCCAGGCCTCAATTTTTTGTATATCTCAACAAGGGCCTCATCCTCAGTACTGACACCATCTGTTAAAAGGGTATCTCTGAGGGAAGACAGATAGTTGACATTGTCAATAAAAAGAAGGCTGAGGGCATCAATCTTAAGAGAGAGAATTCTGTTTAAAGCATCTTCTGTAATAACCTCATTGCCCTCGAGTATCACCTCTCCTGTTGATGGATCGATAATATCTTTCAGGGTAACCCTCCCAAGAATCTCTTCCCGTAAGATGGGTATCTCCTTGATCCCATAGGTATCCATCTTTTTAATAGCACCTCGTGTAATCTTGCTTCCTTCTTTCACAATCAATTCTTTTGAATGAAGGTCAACGATGTTACGAGAAGATTTGATCCCGATGAGAACTTCACTGACGGGGCGTGTAAATTTATTGTTTTCTATCTTGATTATCTCTACAGGATAGAAAATTTTTAGGAGATCTTCATTGGTATAGCCGAGAGCCTTCAGAACTATCGTTGCGGGAAGCTTTTTCCGCCTGTCTATCCTCACATACAAGATGTCCTTCGCATCAAACTCAAAATCGAGCCACGAACCTCTTGAAGGTATCACCCTCGCAGAATAGAGAAGCCTTCCGCTGGAATGAGTCTTGCCCTTGTCATAACTGAAGAATATTCCTGGGGAACGGTGGAGCTGACTGACAACGACGCGTTCTGTACCATTGACAATGAATGTCCCCGTATCAGTCATTAAAGGCATCTCACCAATATAGACATCTTCCTCTCTCGATTCCCTTAACCTCTTGTTTCCCTTTTGCTCAACCTCCCAAAAATTGAGTTTCACCTTAATCTTCACTGCAGCTGCATAGGTAGTCCCCTTCTGGAGATAGTCACGGACACTGAACTTTGGTTCTCCTACGATATAACCTAAAAACTCTATCGAGGCTGTCTCATTGTAATCCATGATCGGAAATACACTGAGGAATGCAGCCTGTAGCCCTATCTCCTCCCTCTTGTCCATGGGAACATCCATCTGCAAAAACTTCTCATAGGATCTCCTCTGTATCTCTACAAGGTTGGGGACATCCAGGAAGAGAGGGATCTTTCCAAAGCGTAATCTCTCTCTTAAAACTCTTGCCATATTTCTCCTTTTTTCTTTATTGGGTCTTGGGGGATCAGGTTAGATAAAATATTCAATCTTAACAGGTTTATATTTTATTTTATCAAAAAGTTGCAAATTTTTCTCGCACGTGCTCTTCCCCTGAGAACTCTTGCTCTTGACTAGGTTTTGGGACTGGGTTAGGCAACGTATCAAATAAACCCTCATCCCCAACATCTACCCCTATTTAATCTCTACTGTTGCACCTTGTTCTTCGAGCTTTGCCTTTATTGAGTCAGCTTCCTCTTTTGTAACACCTGTTTTTACGGGCTTCGGTGCTCCATCAACAAGGTCCTTCGCCTCTTTGAGCCCGAGCGCCGTAAGTTCCCTCACAACCTTGATAACCTGTATCTTCTTCTCACCAGCAGCAGATAGGATGACATCAAAACTTGTCTTTTCCTCTACCTCTGGAGCAGCTGCTCCCGCAGCAGCTCCTGGTATAGCAGCCAAAACTGGCGCTGCGGCAGTTACACCATATCTCTCTTCAAACTCTTTTATGAACTTCGACATTTCGAGAACCGTCATGTTGTCAATAAATTCAAAAACCTGTTCTTTTGTAGTAGCCATTCTTTAGATCCTCCTTGTATTCTCAGTAGTTAAGTAGTTAGTAGTTAGTAGTAAGTAGTCAGGGGAAAAAGATTTTCTATTTTCCCTTAACTACTAACTACTGTCTACGAACTACTTCTTTTTGTTTTCAAAGCTTCCATTGCATAAGCAAAACTATTTATCGTCGCACTCAGGGCAGAGGCAAATTTACCGATAGATGTCTGGAACAAGCCCACAATCATGGACAGCAATACCTTCCTCGACGGTAACTCAGCGACAGCCTTTATATCCTCTAACATGCAGAACTTCCCTTCGATAATGCCACTGCTGACCTTAAGCTTTTCGTTCTTCTTTGAATACTCAAGTACCTTTTTCGCTGTCAGCACGGGGTCATCATAACTGATAACTACCCCGATAGGACCTTTGAAGGAGTCCTGTGCAACTGCAACGGGTGTACCACGAGAAGCAATTGTAGCAAGGGTATTTTTAACTACTCTATACTTGATAGCCTCTTCTCTCAGAAGACTCCTAAACTCCGAGAGTTCAGCAACAGTCAATCCCCGATAATCTGTAAAGATTAATGCCCTTGCTTTATGAAACTCATCATTCAGCTCTGCTATGAATTGTTCTTTCTTCTCCTTTTTCAGGTTATACCCCCTTTCCCAGAGATGCTATATCAATCCTTACCCCTGGCCCCATAGTTGATGAGATGGATATCTTCTTCAGATACTTGCCCTTGCTTGTTGCTGGTTTAGCTTTTACGATTGAATCAAGCACCGCCTTAGCATTATCGAGAAGCTTCTGGTTATCAAAAGAAACTTTACCTATCGGCACATGCACAATCCCTGCTTTTTCGGCCTTATATTCTACCTTTCCTGCTTTTATTTCCTTTACAGCCCTCGCAATATCAAAGGTCACCGTACCAAGTTTAGGGTTTGGCATAAGTCCTCGTGGACCTAGAATCTTACCTAATTTCCCCACAAGGCCCATCATATCAGGGGTCGCAACAGCCTTGTCAAAGTCAAGCCATCCCTTGCTTATCTTCTCGACAAGGTCTTCGGCACCAACAATATCTGCACCTGCATCAGCAGCCTCCTTTTCTTTTTCTCCTTTCGCGAAAACCAGAACTCTTACCTTTTTGCCTATCCCGTGGGGAAGGCTAACAGATCCCCTAACCATCTGGTCTGATTTCTTTGGATCGATACCAAGATTGAGAGCTAAGTCAACGGCCTCATCAAATTTTGTATAGGAAGATTCCTTTACAATACGTATTGCCTCTTCAAGAGAATATTCCTTGCTTCTCTCGACCTTTTCTTTCGCTGCTTTTATTTTATTACCCATTTTTCACCTTCAATCTATTATCTCTACGCCCATGCTCCTAGCGGTCCCGCTTATGATCTTTACAGCCTCATCAAGAGAGTAAGCATTCAAGTCCGGGAGTTTCCTTTGCGCTATCTCCCTGATCTGGGCTGATGTAACCTTTCCAACCTTATCTTTATTTGGTATGCTTGAACCTTTTATAATACCTGCTGCCTTTTTCAGGAGGTCTGACGCAGGAGGCGTTTTGGTTATGAACGTAAATGATCGATCAGAATAAACCGTTAATACCACAGGTATTATGGTATCTCCCAGTGCCTGGGTCTGTGAATTAAAGGCTTTGCAGAATTCCATAATGTTAATCCCATGCGGACCAAGAGCTGGTCCTACCGGGGGTGCTGGATTTGCCTTCCCAGCAGGTATCTGAAGTCTGACCTGAGCAACTACTTCCTTTTTTTTAGCCATCTAAGCCTCCTTAAGCCTTTTCCACCTGGGAAAAATTAAGCTCTACAGATGTCTGCCTGCCGAATATACTGACCATAACGTAAAGCCTGCCATGATCTATATCAACGTCTTCTACATAACCAACAAAATTAGTGAAAGGCCCATCAATGATCCTGATTTGTTCTCCTTTCTGAAACTTCGTCTTAACCTGAGGCATGGGCCCCTTTTCAATCTGCTGGAGGATAACCGCAACCTCTTCCTCAGAAAGAGCAACAGGATTTGTTCCACCCACAAAGCCTGTTACTCGCGGTGTGTTCCTAACGATGTGCCATGTCTCGTCATCCATTTCCATTTCTACAAGAATATAACCAGGATAAAATTTCTTGTCACTCTCTCTCCTTTTACCACCTTTGATCTCTATAATCTTCTCTGTAGGTATGAGGATCCTTGATATTTTATCCTGCAGACCTTTTTTATCTCTTCTCTCTTCTATTGTAAGCTTCACTTTCTCCTCATATCCTGAATACGTGTGAACGACATACCAGTTTTTCCCCAATGGTTTCACCTTAATGCTATCCCGACCACTTTTGAAAGGCCGAGATCGACAATCCCTAAGAATATTGAGATAACCAAGACGGTGATTATTACCACCCACGTCGAACCCATCAGTTCATCCCGTGAAGGGAAAACCACCTTCTTGATCTCGATCTTTACTTCTCTAAAAAATTCTTTAACTTTGTTTAACATTCCATTTAACAGTTTTACTCTTTGCTCATAGCTTATTACTTATAACTTCAAACTTTTAACTTATAACTTGTAATTTGTAACTTTAACTGGCAGGCCAGGAGGGATTTGAACCCCCAACCCTCGGATTTGGAGTCCGATGCTCTAGCCGTTAGAGCTACTGGCCTATGCCTTTGTCTCCTTGTGTACTGTATGCCTCCTGCAATGTCTGCAGTATTTCTTTAACTGAAGTTTATCTGGCGTATTCTTTTTATTTTTCATGCTTGAATAGTTTCTATTCTTGCACTCTGTACATTGAAAAAGAATTATATCACGCATATCCTTATTTCCCTCTTCTCATAAAAATCTGCACTACTCTGTGAACAATACCTGCGTTTATCTGTGTTTTTTTCATTCCAGTATTCCTGCAACAACACCTGCACCAACAGTCCTTCCACCCTCTCTGATGGCAAACCGTAACTCCTTCTCCATCGCTATCGGTGCAATAAGCTCTATCGTTAGATTTATGTTGTCCCCAGGCATTACCATCTCTACCCCTTCAGGCAGATGTGCTACCCCTGTTACATCCGTCGTCCTGAAATAAAATTGAGGCCTGTACCCCTTGAAAAAGGGTGTGTGCCTCCCCCCTTCTTCCTTCGTCAATATATAGACCTCTGCCTTGAACTTCGTATGAGGCGTGATGCTGCCAGGCTTCGCTAACACCATCCCCCTCTCCACTTCGTCCTTCCCTGTGCCCCTCAACAATACCCCAATGTTGTCTCCCGCTCTACCTTCATCAAGAAGCTTCCTGAACATCTCCACCCCCGTGGCCACCGTCTTCCTCGTCTCCCGTATCCCTACAATCTCTACTTCCTCCCCTACCTTTACCACTCCACGCTCTACCCTCCCCGTCACCACCGTCCCACGTCCCGATATCGAAAATACATCCTCTATCGGCATCAAAAATGGCTTGTCGATCGGCCTCTCAGGTGTCGGTATATAGCTGTCTACAGAATCCAAAAGTCCCTGTATGCTCTTGTATTCCTCTGCATTGGGATCAGTACTACTGCTCTCCATCGCCTTCAGCGCACTACCCCTGATCACCGGTATCTTATCCCCAGGAAATTGATACTTCGTCAAAAGCTCCCTCACCTCAAGCTCTACTAAATCCAAAAGCTCAGGATCATCCACCATGTCTACCTTGTTCATGAATACCACAATGTAAGGCACCCCTACCTGCCTCGCCAATAATATGTGCTCCCTCGTCTGTGGCATCGGCCCATCATTGGCACCTACAACAACAATAGCTCCATCCATCTGTGCCGCTCCCGTTATCATGTTCTTTATGTAATCAGCATGCCCAGGACAATCTACATGGGCATAATGCCTCTTGTCCGTCTCATACTCTACATGTGCCGTCGCTATCGTTATCCCCCTGGCCTTCTCCTCAGGGGCATTGTCTATGCTGTCAAATGACCGGTACTGCGCCATCCCCTTCATTGCTAAATACTTCGTAATCGCTGAGGTCAGTGTCGTCTTCCCATGGTCAATATGTCCTATCGTCCCTACATTTACATGTGGCTTTACCCTCTCGAATTTAGCCTTTGCCATATATCCCTCCTTAATTTAGTGAATAGCCCTCTGTGAACAGTATTCAATGAAAACCTATCCACGCTTCCCTATTCACCTTTCACTGCCTTCCTGGAGCCCATGACCGGGATTGAACCGGTGACCTCATCCTTACCAAGGATGTGCTCTGCCAACTGAGCTACATGGGCACACTAAACTACAGTTAAAAGTGAAAAGTTATGAGTTAAAAGTCTTAAATCCTTTTACTATGTTTTTTAACTTTTAACTAAAAACTCTTAACTGCAAATTTTGCAGAGCAAAATTTGCTTTGGAGCGGGAAACGGGATTCGAACCCGCGACCCTCAGCTTGGAAGGCTGACGCTCTACCACTGAGCTACTCCCGCATCCTAACAAAAAGTTATAAGTGAAAAGTTATGAGTTAAAAGTCTTAAATCCTTTTTTAAATCCTTCAACTTTTAACTCGGAACTTAAAATTTGCTTTGCAAATTTTGTTAATGGAGAGGGGAGGATTCGAACCTCCGAAGGCTGCGCCGGCAGATTTACAGTCTGCTCCCTTTGGCCACTTGGGAACCTCTCCATGGAGCCACCGAAGGGAATCGAACCCCCGACCCGCTGATTACAAATCAGCTGCTCTGCCTGCTGAGCTACGGTGGCTTCACAGTATCTATATAAATATCTATCAATGCAATAAGCTGAAAAAGGAAACACTAATCCCTTAAAACTGAATCCTATAATTTAACAAACACTATTATAAAATGGACAATTTTGAAAATTCAAGAATAAGTTCATTTATTTCGC
Source organism: Nitrospirota bacterium (assembly GCA_963826355.1). Lineage (GTDB taxonomy): Bacteria > Nitrospirota > Thermodesulfovibrionia > Thermodesulfovibrionales > SM23-35 > DASPRG01. The sequence goes on from CAWGWX010000028.1 coordinate 16,831, forward strand.
TTTTTCTCTTTAAAATTGATTCTGATGAGCTCTTTGTCGTAAAATCTCAAAAGTCAATATACCTACGGCAACAGAGACATTCAGGGAGTTTATTCTTCCCTTCATCGGTAGACTGACCAAGATATCGCAATTCTCCTTCACTGTTTTCCTTAGACCCTTGCCCTCAGAGCCTATCACAAGGGCCAAGGGAATGCTTAAGTCTAGATCCCACACGAGCTTTCCTACCCCAGCCTCGGCACCCACGACGGTTATACCTCTTTCTTTCATCTCTTGAATTGCATGCTTTATATTAGCCACCATAGAAACAGGAATGTATTCCACTGCACCAGCAGAGGCCTTCGATACCTCAGCACTAAGTGTAACAGACCTATGTGATTGAATAACGATGCCATGGACACCTGCAGCATCTGCCACCCTCAATATGGCGCCAAAATTTCTTGGGTCCTCTATGCAGTCAAGGATTACGAACAAGGGGGGGGCTCCCCTCCCTGATGAAATTTCGAGTAATTCCTCAAGGCTGATATACGTCTTTGGTAAAACCTTTGCTGCTACAGCTTGGTGCCCCTTGGGGAAATGGGCATGGAAAAAACTTATGTCGACTCTCTGGAGAGATATATTTCTCTTTCCAGCCTCTTTCTCAATCTCAAGGACTCTGGGAGAATCCTCTTTACCGGATGAAAGGAAAATACTTTCTATATTCCTGCCTGCCCTTATTGCCTCAAGAACAGGATTCAGACCATAAATCCATTCACTACCCGACTTTGACTTTCCAGTCAGTTCTGTCCGCTTTGTCTTCAAGGATAATACCCTTCCCTTCAAGTTCCTCCCTGATTCTATCCGCCACTTCCCACTCTTTCCTTTGCCTTGCATCCTGCCGTTGTTTAATCTTCTCAAGGATTTCTTTTTCAGAAAGCCCGATCTTCTTCATAACCATTAATGAGCGGTACCACTCTTCAGGGGTTCTGCCGAAAATATTCAGGACTTTTCCTATTTCTGAAAGGAGTTTCTTTGTCTTCTGTAAAAGCTCTCTGGCCTCTGGGCCTGAAGGTTTGCCGTCAAGAAATCTGTTGGCATCCCGTATAAATTCAAAGATATGTCCGAGTGCAAGGGCAGTATTAAAATCATCATCCATTGCCTCTTTAAATCTCTCTCTGAATTGGAGCACTCTCTCTTCAAAGTTCTTTTCAGCATTGAGAGAGCCTCCAGCGTCATCTTTTTCAAGGAAATCATGAATTCTGAGAATTGTCGAATAGTATCTTTCTAAAGAACTTTCTGCTTCGCGCAACTGTTCATCTGAAAATTCTATCGGGCTCCTGTAATGTGTTGAAAGGAGAAAAAGTCTTACTACCTCAGCATCAAATTTATCGAGGATTTCCCTGACGGTAAAAAAATTCCCAAGGGACTTCGACATCTTCTCTTTATCAATAGTAATAAATCCATTATGGACCCAGTATCGAGCGAAGGGCTTACCAGTGAAAGATTCTGACTGCGCAATCTCATTTTCATGGTGGGGAAAGATCAAATCTGCGCCGCCGCCATGTATATCAAAGCTTTCACCGAGAAGTTTGATTGACATAGCAGAGCACTCGATATGCCAGCCCGGTCTCCCAGCACCCCATGGGCTATCCCATGAAGGCTCGCCTTCCTTTGATCGTTTCCATAAAGCGAAATCCATAGGATTTTTCTTTCTCTCGTCTATTTCAACCCTTGCTCCTGCTATCATCTCTTCCCTATCCCTCTTAGATAACTTGCCATATTCCGGTAACCTATCAACCTCAAAATAAACATCTCCTTCAACCTCATAGGCATAGCCTCTCTCAATAAGTCCTTGAATGATACCGATCATCTCCTTGATATGCTCTGTTGCCCTTGGCTCAACATCTGCTCTTCCAACTCCAAGGGCATCCATATCCTTGTAATACTCCTCTGTATATTTTCTTGCAATCGCATCCCACGGAAGGCCCTCCTGTCTCGATCTGTTGATAATCTTGTCATCGATATCAGTAAAATTTTTTATAAAAGTCACATCAAAACCCTTATAACGTATATATCTCCTTATGACATCAAAAACAATGGCACTCCTTGCATGTCCTATATGGCAGTAGTCATAAACCGTCACCCCGCATACATACATCTTTACCTTTCCCGGAGTCATGGGGATAAACTCTTCCTTTCTGCCAGAAAGGGTATTATAAATCCTCATCTTCCCTCCTTGTCCCTTTAGCCTTTCCATCGTATCTATCCTTTTTGCAAGGCCATCTACCTGAGACTCTAAGCTTCTAAGTCTCTCCACAATTGGGTCAGGGAAATAGTCCATGACTTCTATCAATCCTTCCTCAGTAGTCATCCTGATAATTTTTTTCTTCGTTATCCTGCCAGGGACTCCAACACAGACTGAATTATCAGGAACGGCTTTGAGTACTACAGAATTTGCCCCTATGACCACGTTATTGCCTATCCTTATTGGACCAAGCACCTTTGACCCTGCACCGACAACAACGTTATTCCCGAGCGTCGGGTGCCTTTTCCCTTTCTCTTTTCCTGTACCTCCGAGTGTAACGCCTTGGTATACAAGGCAGTCTTCCCCTATTTCAGATGTCTCACCAATAACTACACCCATGCCGTGATCTATAAAAAATCCTGGACCGATCTTTGCTGCCGGATGAATCTCGATGCCAGTAAAGAATCTTACAAAGTGTGAAACAAGTCTGGGTAACACAGGGATCCCTATCTTCCACAGGAAGTGATTTATCCTGTGGAGAAAGATTGCATGAAACCCAGGATAGGCAAAAATAACCTCAAGGCTATTTCTTGCAGCAGGGTCTTTCTTAAAGACAGCCTCATAATCCCTCCTTACATTACTCCAGAAGCCCATGTATGAGAATTATACTATAATTCTTAACCATTCCGTCTTTGCTTCAAAACCGACCTGATAGTGTTCATAATATTTATTGCATATAGGGAGGATATAGTATTTGCTCCGAAAATAACATTTCAAATCCCCCCTCACCCCCCTTTTCTAAGGGGGGGATTACTTAATTTTCATAACATCCTTTGTGAGCCAACGGCTCATGAGGGTTTGAGCAGATTTATCCCGAAAGCTTTCGGGATACCTCGCAGTGCGCTATGACCTCATGAGATAAGAACCTTATGCTATTATATCTCTATGATGAAACCCTTCAATATCGAGCCCTCAGACATGAAAACAATGATTGCCGATTACATGGATAAGGGCTTTCTCGAAAACATCATAGACATGTTCAAACACGATGTGAGCCTGTATGCATGTGTCGGGGACCTGATGAAAGATGAAAGGCTTATGGTAAGAATTGGGGTTTCAGCTCTCATTGATACCCTCAGGCATGAAGAACCAGAAAACATTTCAAAGGCTATTGCCTCCATCCTCCCTCACCTGAAAGATCAAAACCCGGTTCTCAGAAGCGATGCCGCTTATTTTCTCGGAATGATTGGACATAAAGAAGTACTTCCCTTTCTTACAGAAGCAGCAAACGACGAAGATGAAAATGTAAGGATTATTGCAAAAGAAGCGATCGAGGAGATGGAGTCGAAACCTTCCTTTTGATTCAGATTCGGTCTTAAGCTATTCTGTTTGACTAAAAACTATCCATGAATTAATATTTCAATATGCACCCACATTCTGATTTTGTCCCTCTCCATCTGCACACAGAATACAGCCTATTAGATGGAGCGATGAGGATAAAAGAGCTCGTCGAACAGGCTGAAGCCTTCAGGATGCCAGCAGTAGCGATAACAGACCATGGCAACCTCTTTGGTGCCGTAGAGTTTTACAGGCGCGTCGTCAAAGCGGGTATTAAACCCATCATTGGCTGTGAGGTTTACATAGCACCCGGTAGCCGCTTTGAGGGGAAAAACACCTCACATATGGATGAGGCTTCCTTCCACTTTATATTACTCGCAAGAGATAACACAGGGTATAGAAATCTTGTAAATCTTGTGACAAAAGCCTACACAGAGGGATTCTACTACAAACCAAGAATAGACATAGATCTCCTCACACAGCACAGCGAGGGCTTAATCGGACTGACGTCATGTCTGAAAGGTGAAGTGCCCTATTTTTTGCAGAGAGGGATGATAGACAGGGCAAAGGAGAAGGCTCTTCAATACAGAGAAATCCTCGGCCAGGAAAATTTTTACATAGAGATACAGGATAATGGTCTTCCTGAACAAGAAGATGTAAACAAGAGGCTTATTGAACTTGCGAGAGAACTCCACTTAGGTATCGTAGCAACCAATGACTGCCATTACATGAGGAGGGAAGATTCAAAGGCCCATGATATCTTACTATGCATACAGACTGGTACGACCGTTAAGGATGAAAACCGTCTTCGCTTCAACTCTGACAGTTTCTATTTCAAATCTCCCGAGGAGATGAAAAATGCCTTTAAAGATATCCCCGAGGCAATCCTGAACACGAGGGCCATCGCAGAGAGATGTAATGTGGAGTTTAGACTCGGTTTAAACCTCTTGCCTGTATATACACTAGAAGATAGACAGAGACCTGACGCACTCCTTGAGAAACTCGCCTTTGAAGGACTTCTGCATAAATGCGGTCCTGAACCAAAGGAAATCTATCGAGAAAGGCTCAGAAAAGAACTCGATATCATACAAAAGATGGGCTATGCATCATACTTCCTTATCGTCTGGGACTTTATCAGCTATGCAAAGAAGAAGGGGATCCCTGTAGGTCCAGGAAGAGGTTCAGCAGCAGGGAGCCTGGTGTCCTTTTGCCTCGGTATTACAGATATCGATCCTGTTAAATATAATCTTCTCTTTGAGCGCTTCCTAAACCCCGAAAGGATAAGTATGCCTGATATCGACGTAGATTTCTGCAAGGACAGGAGGTCAGAGGTAATCCACTATGTTGCGGAAAAATATGGTAAAGATCATGTTGCCCAGATAATCACCTTCGGAACAATGGCTGCGAGGGCAGCGATACGTGATGTTGGCAGGGCTCTCGATTTTCCCTATGCAGAGGTGGACAGGATTGCCAAACTGACACCGAACACACCGAACATTACCATTGAAGAAACCTTGAAGGCTGAGCCTCAACTAAAAGATCTATACGATAATAACCCAAAGATAAAGGAACTGATAGATATCGCTATGCGCCTTGAAGGTCTCAGCAGGCATGCCTCAACTCATGCTGCAGGCGTTGTTATCTCTCCAGAGCCCTTAACAACCTATATGCCCCTTTACAAAAACCCTGTGGACGGAACCATTACGACCCAGTTTGATATGAACTCCATCGAAAAAATTGGTCTTCTCAAATTTGATTTTTTAGGACTCAAGACACTCACGGTGATAGAAAAAACCCTGAAATACATAAAGGGAAATGGTAAGGACTTATCATTAAAAGAAATCTCATTCGAAGATAAAAAGACCTTTGAACTTCTGAGCTCAGGACATACAACAGGCATCTTCCAGCTCGAAAGTGCTGGCATGAGAGATCTGCTTGTGAAGATGTCTCCAAACAGGTTTGAAGACCTCATAGCTATCGTCGCCCTTTATAGGCCAGGTCCAATGGGAAGCGGCATGATAGATGACTTTATAAAAAGGAAGAAAGGCCAGATACCCGTTAAATATGAACTGCCACAGTTAAAGGAATTCCTCAGTGAGACTCACGGTATCATTCTTTACCAGGAGCAGGTTATGAACATTGCAAACAGGCTTGCAAACTTCACTATGGGACAGGCAGATATCCTCAGGAAGGCCATGGGGAAGAAAAAACCGGAAGAGATGGAGAAACTGAAGGAAGCATTCATACAGGGAGCAAAAGCAAAAGGAATCTCTGAGAAGAAGGCTACAAGGCTCTTTGATTTAATGACCTTCTTTGCAGAATACGGCTTCAACAAGTCACACTCAGCAGCATATGCTTATATTGCCTACCAGACAGCCTATCTGAAAGCCCACTATCCTGTTGAGTTCATGGCTGCTACCCTGAGTGCCGATATGGATAATACAGACAAGATCGTAAAATCAATCAACGAGTGCCGGGAGATGGGGATATCGATACTCCCACCCGATATAAACCAGTCCGGACAGGAATTCAAGGTGATAGGCAATTCAATACGCTTTGGTCTTGAGGCAGTTAAAGGGGTAGGGGCATCAGCGATAGAGTCCATAATCGAATCAAGAAATGCAGAAGGGCCCTTTACCTCGGTAGTAAATTTCCTCCAGCAAGTTGATTCGAGGAGGGTGAATAAAAAGGTTATAGAAAGCCTGATAAAGGCAGGGGCCTTTGACTCCCTCAATACTACCAGGGCAGGTGCGACGGAACTCATGGGGAACATGCTGAATGCGGGCAGCAGGGCAAAGGCCCTCGGTCAGCAAAGCATCTTCGGAGGTACAACTGAGGAGACTGAAAAGAGCGATCGGGAATGGGATGAATTTGAACTCCTAAAACATGAGAAAGAGGCTCTCGGCTTTTATATTACGGGGCATCCCCTCACAAAATACGGAAGGCAACTCGAAAAGATTAACGTGAAAAAGACATCGGAACTTGAGAATGTTTTAGATGGTGAGGAGGTCCAGATAGGTGGCATATTGAGAAATATCAAAAAGATCCAAACGAGGTCAAAGGCTGAGATGATGGCTTACTGTACGCTTGAAGATGCAGAGGGGAGCGTAGAGGTAATTGTCTTCCCACAGCTTTACAGATCAAGCATGCCCATCCTTCAGAAAGATACACTCCTTCTCGTAAAGGGCACCGTGGACAAGACGGAAAAAGGGATAAAGATTGTCTCCACAGACATATCGAGATTAGATGAACTTGAAATGAAAGTGGGCAGGGTGGAGATAAGTTTTCGGCATCTCCTGTCTGATAGTTCGAGCCTCCAGAAGCTCAAGTCCGTATTATCGAAATATGAAGGTGAATATCCTCTTTATCTGCGGATATTCCTGAAAGACACCGAGACATTAATCTCTACAGGGATGAAAATATCACCTGATAATGAAGTGATAAGCAGGGTAGAAGAGATTGTAGGCAAAGGGGCTGTGAGATTTACATGATACGATATTACCTTGAATTTGAGAAGCCTACAGAGGAGCTCGAACTGAAGATAGAGGAACTAAAACGCCTATCTAACGGAAAAGAAATAGACATTTCAGGTGAAATCAAAAGACTTGAAAAAAAGGCAAAGGAACTCCGTTCAGAGATATTTTCAACCCTTACGCCATGGCAGAAGACACTCGTAGCACGACATCCTGACAGACCCTATACACTCGACTATATAAACCTCATAACAGATGACTTCATTGAATTACATGGAGACAGAAGGTTCTCTGACGACCCTTCTATCGTTGGAGGCCTGGCAAAGATAAAGGACCTGTCTGTAATGATCATAGGCCATCAGAAAGGACGGGGAACAAAGGAAAGGATTTACCGAAATTTTGGACAGCCCCATCCAGAAGGATACAGAAAGGCCCTCAGGCTGATGAAACTTGCAGAGAAATTTAAAAAACCTGTGATAACCTTTATCGACACACCAGGCGCATATCCAGGTATCGGAGCAGAGGAGAGGGGTCAGGCAGAAGCTATTTCTGTTAACCTCTTGGAAATGTCGAGGCTCAGGGTGCCGATCATTTCAATAGTTATAGGAGAGGGTGGAAGTGGAGGAGCTCTTGCCATCAGTGTTGCAGATCGATTATTCATGCTCGAGCATTCAATCTATTCGGTGATTTCACCTGAGGGATGTGCTGCGATACTCTGGAAAAGGGGTGGGGAGATAGGAACAGAGGATTTCTCAAGGGCAGCGAATTCACTCAGGCTGACTGCCCAGGACCTCCTGAGATTTAAGATCATAGACGACATAATCCCTGAACCCCTTGGAGGTGCCCACAGAGACCCTGAGGGAATGGCTCAAAAGATATCAGAGTGTATCTTGAAGGCTTTGGAAGAACTGAAGGCCAAAACCCCTGGAAAGCTCATTGAAGAAAGATACAAACGACTCAGGAAAATCGGAAGTTTTCAGGAAGTCCAATAGGATATTTTTCAAGCAGCTCATCCGTTTATTGGAAAACAGAAACCCCTGAAAAATTTCAGGAACCTATCCGCAAAAAATCCATCAACCCAAAAGAAATGAAAAAGGGCTTTATAAGATTAGAAAAACTAAGAAGGCTCCATGAAACTAGTGAGTTTTAATGTAAATTCCCTGAGGGCAAGATTAAAGATCCTCCTTGACTGGATAGAGAAAGAATCTCCTGATATACTCTGCCTCCAGGAGACAAAAGTTCCTGATAGTGACTTCCCTAAAAAGGAGTTTGAGAAGCTTGGCTTTTATGTAATTTTCAGAGGCGAGAAGGCATTCAATGGAGTTGCTATAGTAAGCAAAATCCCATTCGAAGATACCCTTTGTGGATTTGAAGATGGTTCCGAGGCAACCCGCCTGATCTCTGCGAATATAAGAGGAATCCATATTATCAATACCTATATCCCTCAGGGCTTTCATCCTCTATCAGAAAAGTTCAGGGAGAAACTCGATTGGCTGCAGAGGCTCTATTATTATTTTAAGGAGAACTATAAACCTCGTATGTCTATCATCTGGACAGGTGACTTCAATATCGCACCAGAATCCAAAGATGTGTATGATCCCGACCTCCTGAAAGGGCATGTGGGGTTTCATCCAGATGAACACGCAGTATTATCGAAATTTAAGGAATGGGGACTCATCGATGTCTTCCGTTTACATAATTCAGAAAGTGGTCAATATTCCTTTTGGGACTATACCATAAAAAATGCTGTGAAAAAGGGAATGGGATGGCGTATTGACCACATATGGGCTACCCGATCAATTGCAGAAAAATCTAATAGGGCCTGGATTGATATAAGCCCAAGGCTCCTTGAAAAGCCCTCTGACCACACACCAGTTGTTGCTGAGTTTAAGATTCCTTAAAATCATCAACCCATTTAATTCATAAATTTTGTATGCACAGGGAAGGATATAATATTTGAGCGGATTCTTTTGCCGATAGTCATACAATATATATATAAAGATCAAGAGGCAAAAGCCTCGGAGGTCGATATGACCGAGAATGAGCGAAAATAGTATATCCTCCCCTTACCTTCCTTACAAAAGAGGGGATATATTGATTTATGCTTCAAATTGCCTTAATGCCTTCATAGATAGTGGGATACTTTAGTTGAAAGCCGAGTTCCTTCTTTGCCTTTGAAGTATCCGCAACATAACTTGATATACTCAAGGTAACGACATCCTGATTAGTAAGAGCAGGCTTCCCTGTTATTCGCGACAATAACGTGGCGAAGAAGGCTGCAATCCTGAAGAAAAATACAGGTGCCTTGCCCGGTCTTTTCACCCCTATCGTGTCAGCTAAGAGATCGGCAAACTCTTTCATTGTGACTGGCTTGTCATCACATATGTTATAAATCTGTCCTGCGGCAGCATCTTTCTCTATTGCCAGGAGCATCGCCTGAACAACATCATTAATATGAATAAAATGAACAATATTTTTCCCCCCTCCGGCAAGGCGAAAGAGGCCCTTCCTCATTAATACGGGTAGAGTTTTTATAAGCCTGGTATTCGGACCATAGACAGTGCCAAGCCTTAAAATAGTGACAGAAAGTTTTCCTTCATCGTTTAGCTTAAGGAGATATTCTTCGGAAAGTTTTTTGGAAAGGGCATGATGCGAGTTCGGTCTCGCAGGCGCTTCCTCTGGCCTGAGTTCCTTTAAGGGTTTTTCATGAGGTCCCAAAACAAGTGGAAAGCTTGGAAATACGAAACGCTTCACTCTCTTGCCAAGACACTCTTTAGCCAGATTTATCGTCCCATAGTAGTTTACTTCTTTTAATATCTTTTTAGGGTTTGCAACCCAAAGGACAGCAGAGAAGTGATAAACAACATCAGCATCATCACAGATTCTGACAAGAGTCTCGGGTTTTGTTACATCGCCAATGTGGATTTCTGCTCCTGCTTTCTTTAGCCACCCCGCACCCTCAACCCTCCGAACAAGGGCTTTTACCTGATGACCTCTTTCGAGTAATGCAGCAGTCACCCTTGACCCTATATCCCCCGCCGCACCAGTGACCAGAATCTTCATGGTGCTAATATATAGCACAGACACGATAATTTCTCAAAACCATGATAAAATTGTTGAATCGTAAAAGATGACATTAAAGGAATTCATTAAGGCGTGGCCGATTCTTAAGAGGCAGGTAAAAACCTTACATGTCCCATGGCTTGAAAATATGGCATCCTCCAAGAGAGAGCCTTTCAAAATACTGATCTCCTGTATTCTGAGTTTGAGAACTCAGGACAAAGTAACTGGAGAGGCATCAGAGAGGCTTTTTCAGCTTGCCTCAACTCCGGAGAAACTATCAGAACTTACAGTTGAAAAAATAGAAAAGGCTATTTATCCTGTTGGATTTTATCGGATCAAGGCTCGCAGGATTAGAAAGATGAGCAAAGAAATTGTCCAGAAATATAATTCAAGGGTACCTGATACCATTGATGAATTACTCAAATTGGAAGGGGTAGGAAGAAAGACTGCTAATCTTGTATTAACCCTCGGTTACGGCAAGGACGGTATATGTGTTGATACCCATGTTCATAGAATCGTCAACAGGTGGGGGCTTGTAAAGACAAAGTCACCAGACAAGACAGAATTTGGTTTGAGAAATACTTTACCGCTTAAATACTGGAAGGAATTGAACGGTATTCTTGTTGCCTTCGGACAGGGGATATGCAAACCCATATCACCGATGTGCTCTCAATGTAAGATACGTTTATTTTGCGATAGGGTTGGAATTACCTCCAGTAGATAAAAAGGTTCCGCAGTTATTTACGGGTCTTTCTTTTTGCAAAACTCTCAGGAAGAAGTTCTGAGATATGCATTTCCTCTACCCCACCATGACTCTGAAAGATAACGATGGCATCGGGTCCGAACTCAAAGATAACCTGCCTGCAAGCTCCACAAGGAGGGCAGTCACTTCCACTTTCATTAGCAACAGCAATAGCTTTAATTCTCATATTTGCTCCTTCCTGCGCCACAGCAGAAAAGATCGCTGCCCGCTCGGCACAGACAGTGAGACCGTATGATGCATTCTCTACATTACAGCCAGTAATCAGGGAACCCTTTTCTGTCAGGACTGCTGCCCCAACCTTGAAGTTCGAATAAGGTGCATAAGCCTGTTTTACAGCATCCCTGGCAGCTTGCAAGAGCCGAACCATCTCATCATTAGAAAGACATGCTTGACCCACTAACACAGCCTCCTTCTGAATCAGATTTTAACACAGATGACGTCATAGTTTGTCAGATGACGATTTAAATCTGCTAAAATACACTATATCTTTCATACTGGAGCATACATACAATATGAAGAGGATACTTATAGTATTTTTAACCTCTCTCCTGCTCCTCGCTAACTGCCAGAAAAAAGAGGAGCCAAAAGTTCGGACACCATACCCGGCAGGACCTGTTCAGGGGGGGAATGAAATCGCTCTCCTTCAGGATATACTGAGAAAAGATCCAAAGAATGTCGGTGCATGGATAAAACTCGGGAATATGCTGATGGACACACACCGCTTCCAAGAGGCGATAGATGCATATCAGAAGGCCCTTGAACTGGATCCGAAGAATGTGGATGTCAGGGTAGACATAGGTACATGTTACAGGAATACTGGAAGACCAGATAGGGCAGTTGAAGAATATAGGAAAGCACTCGCCATAAACCCAACCCATCTGAATGCGCATAGAAACCTTGGCATTGTCCTTGCCTTCGACCTCGGAGATAAAAAACAGGCGATTAAAGAGTTCGAGGAATACCTCAGACTTTCTCCAAACGCCCCTGATGCCGACCAGCTAAGACAGGAGATAGCAAGGCTGAAGGCAGCTTAGTAATCATGCTCGCAAAACTCGCTATCATCCCCTCAAAACCAGGCGTCTATATCCTGAAAAATGAAAAGGAACGAGTCTTGTATGTAGGCAAGGCAAAAGACCTGAAGAACCGCCTCAGAAGCTACTTTCAGAAGTCATCACACCATGACCCACGCAAAGCAGTCATGATCAAAAACGTGAAAGAATTTTCATTCATAGTTACCGATAACGAACTCGAGGCCCTTGCGCTTGAGGCCAACCTGATAAAACAATACAGACCGAAATTTAATGTAATCCTGAGGGATGATAAAAATTATCCCTATCTCAAACTGACCGTCAAAGAAGAGTGGCCTAAGCTTGAGGTTGTAAGAAGGATTAAGAAAGATGGGGCACTATATTTCGGTCCCTATGTTCCAGCAGGCTCGATGTGGGAGACCCTTGCATTCATAAGAAGGAATTTCCAGATAAGGGGATGCCGCTACGTACTCGATAAGCCCATGAGACCGTGCATCCGGCATCAGATGGGAAAATGCCCTGCGCCCTGTGCAGGGAAAATAAGCAGGGAGGAATATCTTAAACTTGTTGATGAGATAAGACTCTTTCTGAAAGGGGAGAAAAAAGATCTCCTTGAAGAACTCGGAAAAAAGATGCTGATGTTTTCAGAACAGATGAGGTTCGAGGATGCAGCCAGGATAAGGGACAGAATCAAGGCCCTCCAGCGGGCATGGGAGTCACAGAAGGTGGTTGCCCCTGAACTCGGAGACATCGACGTTATCGGCTTTCATAAAGGAAATGGTATGATTTCCTTCGAGGTCTTTTTTATACGAAACGGGATCATGATCGGCTCAAAAGACCTCGTGATGAAGAATATCGAAAGTCTCTCCGATAAAGAGTTGCTGCATACCTTCCTCTCACAGTTCTATTTAAAGGAGATTATTCCTCCTTCGGAAATCATAACACCTCTTCTGCCCGCAGAATCAAAATCCCTTGAAAAGTGGCTCAAACAGCGCAAGGAAGAGGCCGTTAAAATATCAACGCCCAAGACAGGAAAGAAAAAAGAACTCCTCCTCATGGCATCAGAGAATGCAATACTCATATTGAGAGAAAAAAGGGAAACGAAGATAGATGACCTTTTAACGGAGATAAAGGAAAAGCTGAGGCTTGAGAAATCTCCTGAAGACATAGGGGCCTTTGATGTGTCGACTATCTCGGGGAAAGAATCTGTCGGTGCTTTTGTGTACTGGAAGGGCGGAGAGTTCAACAAGGATATGTACAGGAGGCTGAGGATAAAGACTGTTCAGGGGATTGATGATTACGCAATGATGGAGGAGATTATCGAAAGGATCATTAAAAACATGAATGGCCACATGCCTGACCTCATTATTATTGATGGAGGGAAAGGACAGCTCGAGATAGCAAAAAGGGTTCTTGATAAGAATAGGACTTTATTTCCTGAAGCCCGTATGGTCATTGCAATTGCCAAAGACCCAGACAGGGCTTATACACCATTATCAGAGGAACCTATAGACCTCGATGACGGCAGACCATCTTCTCTCCTCCTGAAAAAAATTCGTGATGAGGCTCACAGATTTGCCATAGGCTATCATAGGAAATTAAGGGCGAAAGGTCTTATGCAATCACCCCTGGAGAAAATCCCCGGCATAGGAAAGAAGCGAAGGCTTACCCTCCTGAGACATTTTGGTAGTATAGAAGCCATAAGAAATGCTACTATTGAAGATATAAAGAGCCTTAAGGGCTTTCATAAGGGAATCGCTGAGAATCTTTTAAATACATTAAGGAGGTCATAATGGTACAAATATTCTTATTGATTCTCCTTCTCCTTATGCCTGCCTATTCAGAGGCGGCTTACAAGATTTATCTCAAAAACGGTTCTGAAATTTCTGGTGTGAGCTCATACGAAAAGAGGGCTGGAGAAGTTATTATCTATTTTGGCGGAGGAAGTACCGGTATACCAGAAAAGGATATTGTAAGAATTGAGGAGACAGAGGCCCCTGAAAAAGATTTCCGTCAAGAAGAGGCGCCAGGGGCTGAAGCAGGAAAAGCTCCTGCCGAAGTACCTGCCGAAGAGCCTGCTGTAACAGAAAGAACAGAAAGAGCGAATACATTACAAGCTGATTTAGATGCTGTAGATGCAGAATTAAAGTCCGTAGAAGACAATGAAGCCGGTGTAAAGGCATCACTCGATGAAAAACTCAGTCAACGATCGAGATATAACGTCTATCAGATGAGATACTTAGAACAAGAAATAGAACCACTCCAGCAGGAGCTATCAACAATAAAGCAGAAAAAGGGAGAACTTCTTCAGCGAAGGGCTTTCATAGAAGGCGAACTGAGATCTCTCAAATAAGATGCACCTCAGTTATGAGTCGCACCGGCAGGCCATTGAAGCATATCTTAGAGGAGTTTTAGAGAGATGATTTTCCAGGAGATGATGGAGACGTTGTGAATATCTATATTTCAGGTTCAATGGCATATGACAGGATTATGGACTTTCCAGGGAAATTATCAGACCACATCCTGCCGGATAAAATACACATCTTGAATGTATGTTTTACTGTTAACGGGATGGTAGAAAAATTTGGCGGCACTGCCGGAAACATAGCTTATTCACTTAGCCTTCTTAATGAGAGGCCGGTTTTAATTGCAACTATAGGCAAAGACTATGAAAGTTATTTCGACTGGCTGAAGAAGAACAATATTTCGGAAGAGGGAATAAAGATAATTAGAGAAGAGCTCACTGCCGGAGCATATATAATAACCGACAAAGCTGACAACCAGATAACAGGATTCAATCCTGGATCAATGAAATATCCATCCGGATATAAGTTTAATAATGCTGACTCTAAAAACTCAATAACCCTGATTGCCCCTGGAAACCTTCAGGATATGGTCGAATATGCAAAGATATGCAAGGAGAAAGGCATTGATTTTATATGCGACCCGGGTCAGTCTCTTACACAATGGGAAGGGAAGACCCTTAGAGAGTGGCTTGATGGTTCAATGTTGTTAATCTCCAATGACTACGAACTTGAGATGATTATGAAGATGACAGGTATGGATAAAAAGGGACTGTTAGGTCTGACAAAGATTATTATAACAACCTTTGGAGAGAAAGGGTCTCTTATAAGCAACCCAGAATTTGATGTTATCATTCCGGCAACAAAAGTTCATGACGTTGTTGACCCTACAGGCGCAGGGGATGCTTACAGGGCAGGGTTGCTGAAGGGAATTGTTTCGGGCAGAGACATTGAAACTTCGGCGAAGATGGGAACTGTTGCAGCCGCGTTTGCGATAGAGAAATATGGTACTCAGGAGCATCAATATGCATATGAAGATTTTATTGAAAGATACAAAAACAACTTTGGGGAGTTGTGAATTGTTGTTATAACAAATTCCAATTAAGTGTCATTCCAGCTTGCCCGCCTGAGGCGGGCTTGTCCGGAATCTTTTTTTTCATATAACCAGTCATAAAGAATTTAAAGAAGGATTCTCTACGAGTCGTAGACCGAATAATTCGGATTGACAGAAAAAAGTAAGACCCTCGATCATGATCAATGAAGAAGCATTAAAAGCCTACCTCAAGAAAGAATTCAAAGATATTATTCAAGTGGATATCAGAAAGCTCGGCTCAGGTGTTCAGGGCTCGGGCTTTCTTATAGAAATGAAAACACAGGACGGTATTAGATCATATGTTGTAAAGACACTTTTATCCGAAGGTCTGGGGCATGATTATCCTTCTGATAGGGCGGCTGTATTCCTTCTTGACCTTGATGAGTACAAAAACCTGCCCCGGCACGTGAAGGCTATTGATGTATTATCTGAGATGGAGGACGGTTCGATAAAGTCCATCGGCGGCGGAAGAGAATATTACCTGTTAATGGAGAGAGGAACGGGCAGACATTATTTCAATGACCTAACTGAATTCTCTCATAGGGACAAGCTCGAAATTTATGATATCGAAAAGATAAAGGCAATGACCTCGTATCTTGCTGAAATACATTCTGTAAAAAAAGAGTCAAGGACTCTTTACTGGAGAAAGCTCAGGGACACTATTGGTCATGGCGAATGTCTTATGGGTGTCTTTGATTCATATCCCGACGGGACTCTCTCATATGATGAGATGGCAGGGATCATTAAAAAGTCGGTAGACTGGATTGCAAAATTAAAACCAAAATACAGAAGGCTCTCACAGATCCATGGAGATTTCCATCCGGGGAATATCTGGTTTAACCCCACCATTCCCCGTTTAGAAAAAGGGGGTGAGGCTGGATTATCAACTCCGAACTCCGAACTCCGAACTGATATAGACTTTATTCTCCTTGACAGAAGCCGTGGGCCCTGGGGCGAACCCGCTGATGACGTAACAGCACTCACCATCAATTATATATTCTTCTCCATAAGGCATTATGCCTCTGTCAAGGGACCCTATTTCGAAGGACTGAAATTGTTTTTCGAAAGGTATGTAAACCTGACAGGCGATGATGAGCTCTACAGCGTCGTTGCCCCCTTTTATGCATTCAGAGGTGCCGTCGTCGCAAATCCTGTTTTTTACCCGGACCTCACTCCAGAGCAGAGAAGACTTATCTTCAGGTTCGTCAATAATGTCCTTGACGATGACAGATTTGA
>CAWGWX010000029.1:0-26273 GCA_963826355.1 Nitrospirota bacterium
TCTGCAGCTGCTGCCGTTCCTGCCACAATCAGCATTGCGCACAACCACATGACAAAAATACTCAACTTACTTCTCATACACATACCTCCTTTTCATTAAAATTTAGAATTAAGAAATGAGAACTTTAAAAATGAATACCTTTCTTCTTTCTCAATTTCAATTTGAACTTAGTATGCTGATGGATTGTTACAGCAATATTAAGGCAGGATTAATTTTTGGTTACGGGCGAAATAATTATTTTTACCGCGGTACCTTTACCCGGTGTGCTTTCGATCTCCATCTCCCAGCCATGAGCCTTCACGAGGTGCTTAACAATTGCGAGGCCAAGACCTGTGCCTCCCAGCTCCCTTGAACGGGCCTTATCAACCCTATAAAATCTCTCACCAAGACGGGAGAGATGCTTCTTAGGAATACCTATACCGGTATCCTCGACGCAGATTTCGATATAATCGAAATCTGCGAGTTCGGAGTGTTGAGTTTTTAGTTCGGCTAACTCCTTTACTCCGAACTCTGAACTTCGAACTTTGAACTTTTACTGTTACTCCTCCCATATCTGTAAACTTGATCCCGTTGTCTACAAGATTGAGGAGTATCTGGATCAAACGATTTCTGTCTGCTTTAATCTCCTGAAGGCCAGGAGATATCTCTTTTTTGAGATACAGTCCTTTACTCTGGGCTTTCTCCCTCAAAGTTTCGAAGGCCGAATCTATGACGGTATCAAGATTAATGGTCTCCTTTTCTATCTTAATATCACCAAGTTCTATCCTGGAGAGGGTAAGCAAATCGCTTACGAGAGAATTCAAACGCTCGCTGTGGTTCTTGATGGTTTCCAGAAATTTATATGCATTTTCTTTATCATCAAGAGCACCCTCAAGAAGCGTTTCAGCAAAACCTTTTATCGCAGTTATAGGAGTCTTTATCTCATGCGAGACATTTGCGACAAAATCCTTTCTCACATCCTCAAGTTGTTTGAGCCTTGTAATGTCATGGCATACTAAAACTACTCCCGATAATTCCCCTCTGACTGAATAGGGTGCAGCAGTCATCATTACATATAGTTCTTTTGGATATGCTACCTCAATCTCTCGTGATGTAGTTTCCTTGGTTTCAACCACCTTATCTATTACCTCCATAAGTTCTGCTTTCCTCAGAGTCTCCATCACTGTCTTTCCCTCAATACTCGACTCAATACCGAAAAGGTTTTTCATGGCAGCATTGCTTAAGAGTATTCTGCCTTTCGAATCTGTCAACATCAACCCATCGGACATATTCATAAGGATAGCCTCTGTCATATGTTTCTCTTCTTCACTTTGTTCAAGTCTGTTCTTGAGTTCTTGAGCCATGTTGCTAACATTCTTTGTTAATTCTCCAAGCTCGTCTTTCCCTCTCGGGAAAAGTCTTTTTCTGAAATTCCCTGATGCAACTTCTTTTGAAAAAACTGTGATCTGTTCTATAGTTTTCACAATCCTACCAGTCAGTACGAGGCCTATCAGAAAGACTATGAAGAGAGATACAAAAGACGCAGTGAGGATTTGAATCTTTATCTTTCGAACAGCAGCCTCAATATCATAAAGAGGCACAGACATTCTCAGGAATCTTTTCTGTGAGTCCTTTGTGATTGCCAGGGCGAGGTAGAATAAATTCTTATGAATAGTTTTACTGAACCTGATAGCACTACCAATGTCATTTGTTTCTGCTTCAATAATCTCCTGTCTATTTGAGTGATTATCCATCAGAGAGGAAGGCTCATCAGAGTCTCCTAAAACGCGGCCTGAGCTGTCAATGATAGTGATTCTTGCGCCTGTTTTATCCTTATAATTCTTACAGAAATCGTCAAGATTATCTTTAAAAGATAAAGGGATGTCTTCAGCAATCAAGCGGCTTTGTACAGTAAGATTCTCCAGTAGTTCCGAGATATAGTTATCCTTGATTGCGCCTGAGAGATAATTCCCAAGGACAATAAGCAGGATAGATGCTAAAATGAAATACGAGAAGAAGATTCTCTTTAAGAGAACTCGTTTCATTACTTTCCGTCAAAGAAATATCCAATGCCCCGTAGCGTCTTGATATATCTGGGATGAGCAGGGTCTTCCTCGATATGGGCCCTTAACCTTCGAATATGCACATCAACCGTCCTCGGTTCAACAAATGCTTCATCACTCCAGACTGCATCAAGAAGCTGTTCCCGATTAAATACCTTCCCTTTTCTTTCAACAAGAAAGAGCAGAAGTTTGAACTCTGTTGCACTCAGTTTAACGGGCTTACCTTTTACAGAAACAGTATATCTCTCCCTGTCTATAACAAGTTCCCCTGCCTTCAGTATCTTTTCGGGGGCAGGTTTTTCCATTGATCTTCTCAGGACTGCCTTGACCCTTGCCAACAACTCTCTTGGACTAAAGGGTTTTGTGACATAATCATCTGCTCCCATCTCCAGGCCAAGTATCTTATCCACCTCTTCTCCTTTTGCTGTAAGCATAATGATAGGCAGAGCCTCTGTCTTTGGGTCATTTCTTAAAATCCGACAGAGTTCCATACCCTGAATTCCGGGAAGCATGAGATCGAGAACAACAAGGTCATACCTTCCCTTCTTTATCTTTGCAAAGGCAGTTTCACCATCCAAGGCTGAGTCTACACTGAAGCCTTCTTTTTTGAGATTATATGATATGAGATCAACGAGGTCAGCCTCATCATCAACAACGAGGATATGCTTCGGCGTGTCCATTTATGGAAATAGTATATCAGTTATAGAACAAACTCAGGAATGATGAGATTGCTTTGGTAGTCCGCCTAAGGCAGAGACTTCGCAATGACAGTCACCCTCAGGATTGTAAAAGATCCCTTACCAGCTTCTCTGACACCCCTTTATGTATCCTCACCTTTCCTATTTTTTCTGGCAGGATAAACCTCAACTCTCCTGCAACAGTCTTTTTGTCAAGCTCCATGGATGAGAGGATATGTCTGATATCTATATCTGATGGCATCTCTGAAGGGAGGCCGTATGCATCAATGAGAGCTTTTATCCTAAGTACCCTATTATTGTCAATAAAGGTGAGCAAACTGGAAAGCTCCGCCTCAAGGCACATACCAACAGCAACTGCCTCTCCATGAAGATATTTTCTGTATTCCGTAGCAGTTTCTATCGCATGGCCAATAGTATGTCCAAAATTCAAAACTGACCTTAATCCTGACTCTCTTTCATCCCTCGACACAACCTCTGCTTTTATCTCGCATGAGCGTTTAATGATATGCTTCAATGCATCAATGTCGAGATTGAGAATTTCCTGTCTCTTGGCTTCAAGGAAACCAAATAGCTCCTCATCCCATATTACACCATATTTAATGACCTCGGCGAGTCCTGCAAGGAATTCTCTTTTCTTCAGGGTTTTCAGTGTTTCCACATCAATCCAGACAAGTCTTGGTTGCCAGAATGTGCCTATCATATTCTTACCGAGTTTGTGGTTAACACCTGTTTTGCCTCCAACAGAACTGTCCACCTGGGCAAGTAACGTTGTCGGGACTTGTACATATGAAATCCCTCTCATGTAGGTAGATGCTGCGAAACCAGTAATATCTCCTATTACTCCTCCTCCAAGAGCTATGAGAGATGACGACCTATCAAGTTTTGCCTTGAGAAGTTCATCATAAATATGCTGTACCCAGAGGAGATCTTTATATTCCTCGCCATCCGGTATTGTTACAGTCAACACATCAAAGCCAGCCTTCTTTAAAGAGTCTGCAACAGCTCCGCCATACAAAGGATACACCGTAGGGTTACTCACAATAGCAACCTTAGGGCTTAGACCTAAGAATTGAATGCAATCTCCTATGTTTGAAAGGACGTTCCTTCCCATCAATATATCGTAGCTTCTCTCTCCAAGTTCAACCCTTACTTTTTCCATCTTATACCTTTTCATCTTCTTGGTAGAGTTTTTTAAACCTGACCTGAAAGGAGATAACCTTTGAGCGGATTTTTTTGACGATAGTCCAATAAAAATATTTCTAATATAAAGAGGCAAAAGCCTCGGAGTCCCGATCTTATCGGGACGAGAATGAGCGAAAAGGTTATCTCCTTTCAGTATCATTTATATCTTAACTGGTTAATAACACTTTCTAACTTTTAACTTTAACTTTTACCTTTTCTATTATCTCCTCTGCAATTTGCAAAGGTGTTTTGCCCTCTGTATCTATCATGATATCTGCCTTCTCATAAAAAGGCTTCCGAAAATTTAATAGCTCTTTTATTCTTCCAAAAGGGTCCCCCACCTTCAGGAGGGGCCTGTTACTGTTATGTACTGTCCTTTTGAGGATTGTCTCTGGTGTCGCCATAAGACAGACAATAACTCCCCGTTTTCTCAGGGCATCCATATTTTCCTGCTTCAATACAGCACCACCACCTGTGGAGATAATAACATTTGTATGTTCCGATAGTTTCTGTATCATCTCCGTTTCTATTTCCCTGAAGCTTGACTCACCAAACTTTTTGAATATCTCATTGATAGTCATCACCTGAGATTTTTCTATCTCTGTATCAACATCAATGAGCTCCATATTGAGAAGCCTCGAGAGCTCTCTCCCTACCGCGGTCTTACCTGTTCCCATAAAACCGGTAAGGACGATGTTTTTCATTTAAAAATCCCGCCTCCCCCTCTTTGCCAAAGGGGGGCTAAGGGGGGATTTTCATCCACCCTTTGTGTTGCTATTCGTAGCAAATGCTCCATGATTAAAGATATTGTATTAGTTACAATTAGGGAGGTCAATCTGTTATATTTAAATATGCCAAAGGTTCTTGTTGGAATGAGCGGAGGAGTTGACTCCTCTGTGGCTGCATATCTTCTCAAGGAAAGGGGATATGAAGTAGAGGGTCTCAGCCTCATCCTATGGGAAGAAAGGAAAACGACTGACTTTAAAACCTGCTGTTCCCTCCAGGCTGTTGAGGAAGCATCAGAGACTGCCCATCATATTGGGATAACACACAGCGTATTGGATGTGCGAGATGATTTTATAGAGAAGGTGATTGAACCTTTTGTTAATGCCTATACAACTGGCTTAACTCCTAATCCCTGCATATTATGCAATAAATTTATCAAGTTTCCCCTCCTCATGAAAGAGGCAGAAAAAAGAGGTGCTGAATATATAGCAACCGGCCACTATGCAAGGGTTGAACCAGCGCAAAGCATAGAGCATGGAGCACAGAGCAAAAATAATTTTTCAACGTTCAACGTTCAGGGTTCAACGAAAGACCCCGAACTTAAAAACTTGTCACTTGTCACTCGTCACTCGTTACTGAAGAAGGGAATTGACGCGAAAAAAGACCAGTCCTATGTCCTCTATATTTTAAAACCGGAGGAGCTTAAGAAGATAATCCTTCCTCTCGGTAATTACAGGAAAGATGAGGTCAGAGAGATTGCAAAAAGGCTTAACCTTCCTGCAGCAAAGAGGGCTGAGAGCCAGGAGGTATGCTTTGTTGAAGACAGAAATTATTTTAAGTTCATTGAAAAACTTTCTCCTCTTGTAGGGAAACCCGGTCCTATCATTGATATGGCCGGAAAGGTAATAGGAACACATAAAGGAATTCATGCTTATACTGTTGGCCAGAGAAAAAGACTGGGTATATCATCAAAAGAACCCATTTATGTCGTACAGATTGACGCCCTCAGAAACACCGTATATGTTGGTACTCAAGAGGCTGCAAAGAAAAAAGAATTTTCTGTTGAAGACCTGAACTGGATTCTGCTGCCACCAGCTGAAAACTTTAAAGTAACTGTGAAAGTACGGTCTATGATGAAGGCTGTACCGGCGAATGTTTTTTTACTGAGGAGTGGAAATTTACACGTTGCAGGTAAAGAACAGGTCATCTATGCATCACGCATTATCCATCAAATGTCAGGTGAAATTGTTCGCTTGGTCTTTGATGAGCCCCAGTGGGCTCCTGCGTCAGGCCAGAGTGCTGTCTTTTACAACGGAGATACCGTAATCGGTGGAGGGGTAATTAAAATATTAGCCTGAAAATATTTGGTACTACTTCAACCTTTACTGGAGTCTTGCCAAAATAATCACCGTCAATCTGGATATGGGCGCTGCCCTCGACTTCTACAGTGGTTGCCTTCACGTATTCTACATCCTTAAATCTAAGATGTCTGCCCATGACGATACCGAAGACATACCTGATGACGTCTAAACGGCTTTTACCCTTAAACAGGCAGACATAAAGAAAAGGGTCAGGAAGTCTTGCATCAGGGGTAATCCTGTAATTACCACCGTATTTCGCTGCCTTACCTATGATTGCTGTATATCCAGAGAAGGTTCCCCCATCTATATGAAATAATAATTCACTGGGATTGAATCTGGTAAGGGTTCTTATCCCACTATAAATATAGGCACCTTTACCAGAGAACTTCTTGAGAGTCTCATCTACCCCGAGGACTGCCTCGCCATCGAAGCCAATGCCTGCCATAAGACAAAAATAACGGGTAACGAGTGAAGCGTGATGAGTAGTAGCTATCTTGCCGAGGGAAACGGTTTTGGGAGCGTTTTTTAAGGCCACCTCCAGTGCATTTTCAATATCCTCGGGTACACCAAGCTCCTTGGCAAGGACATTTGTAGTTCCAAGAGGCAGAATAGCCATTGGAACTTCTGACCCTGCAATTCCATTAATCACCTCATTGAATGTACCATCACCACCTGCTGCAATAATGAGAGAGGGTGATTCTTTTACCGCTTCTCTTGCGAGATTCTCTGCGTGTCCCTTGCGCTCCGTGAAAAGTACCTCAACGGCGTATCCCCTTGACTCCAAAAAATGAGATGCCTCTACGATTTTTCGGCCCGATGCTTTTTTTGCTGTGGGATTACATATAAGGATGATTGAGGATTTCATTAAATGGAATTATCCCTTTACAGAAAGAGACCTTTCCTATTATTACTGGCCTTCTTTCAAGATATTCTATAATATCCCTGACATTTATTCCTTCCTTCACGAAGAATGCCCTGCCTCCGTTTTTGCTTCCTTTATTCTTGATATGAGGTATTCTTACATATCCGAAACTTTTAGAGGCTACATAGCCTGTCGTGTAATTTGGATCGTCAGACACACATAATTCAGCTACCACATGCTTGCAGGATGAAACCTTTGATGCAAGGATCAGGGCCTCTTGAACAGTATCGGTATTAATCCCATATTTCGAGAGCTTTGATGAAAGCTCCTTGAATACTGTCTTTGTAATTCCGAGTCGGGATACTCTTATGCCTCTTTCCCTGTCGGGCTCAAGATGTTTGCCCTTTTCGGCTGTAATAATAGTAGCGCCTCGCATACCGCCTCTTTTGATTAATTCAAAGGCCATATCAATAGCTATCTTCGATATCCCTGATGACTGAAGTAACTGCCTCACCAATTTTTTCCCTTCTACCGGCCTTGTATTTTTAATTGTGGCTACAGGTAAAGCCGGGAGTGTTTTCGGTTCCTGTTTTATATCCTCAATGGTAATGATGATTTTATCAGCCTTGCCTCTGGGATGGGTCAAAGCCCTTTCAATATATTGTTCGATGATCTCCGGAATCTCTGACTTCCTGTACAGCCCCTCCGCACCAGAGATGTGAATCTCCTTCGGACTGACGAGTGACGAGTGACGAGTGACGAGTTTTTTCGATGCCCTCATCCTTATGCTCCAAAGATTTTTCATGGAAGTATTATATTAGTAATTCCCCCTCTGTCCCCTTTAGTAGAGGGGGATGTTGGGGGATTACCTATCAATATGACTATCTGACGAATAATTAAAAATATTGGATGATTTTATAGTATGTATTCCTTTGTGCCGGTCTGAAGCCGGTATCTTTGATCGCCCGTATAATATCGTGCTTTGAGACCCTGTACCTCACGCCCGTTGATGCTACAACATTTTCCTCTATCATGGTAGAACCAAAGTCATTCGCTCCGAACCTTAAAGCAACCTGTGCAAGCTTAAGACCCTGCGTAACCCATGATGCCTGTATATTGTTAATATTGTCGAGATAGAGCCTTGACAAAGATAGAATCCTTAAATACTCTACAGCGGTTGCAGGATATAGTCCTCTGTGCTCCCATTTCTTCCTTTAGTAAAGGGGGGTAAGGGGGGATTTGAGCTCTCAGCTAATGCGGTATTTCCAGGCTGGAAACTCCATGGTATAAAGGCTGTAAAACCACCCGTTTTATCCTGAAGGCTCCTGACAGCATCAAGATGCTCGATGACATCCTCTGCCTTTTCAACACTTCCAAACATCATGGTCGCCGTTGTCTTCATGCCAAGCCTATGTGCCTCTTCCATTGCCTTAAGCCATCTCTTGGATTTAATCTTCCTCGGACTGATTATCTCTCTTACCCTGTCAGAGAGAATTTCTGCACCTCCGCCCGGAATAGAATCAAGCCCTGCATCCTTGAGAAGCCGCAGTATTTCTCGTATTGTGAGGTCTGCTCTATCCGCCATATAGCATATCTCAGGAGGGGAGAACCCATGGATGTTGATATCAAACCTATTCTTTATCTCCTGCAAGAGATTTAAAAAATAGCCAATGTCGAGTCCTGGATTGAGTCCTCCTTGAAGGAGTATTTGTGTGCCTCCTAATTGTATTGTCTCGTCAATCTTTTTGAGAAGCTCATCTTTACCTAAGAGATACGCCTCGGGGTCGTCTTCATTTCTCCAGAAGGCACAGAAGCTGCATCTGTTGATACAGATATTGGTGTAGTTAATATTCCTGTCTATGATAAACGTGACGATGCCTTCAGGATGGAGCTTTTCCCTCATTCTATCAGCTATCCTGCCAAGTTCAAGCAGATCAGCCTCCTTGAGCAACTTCAAGCCTTCTTCTTTTGTAAGACGATGATTGTTTTTCACTTTAAACTTTTAACTCTTAACTTTTCACTTTTTTACTTGCCTATAGAAACAATCCCTTTCAACAGGAACCTTCCCTGCCATCTTTATCAGATGTGTAAGTTCATCCGGTGTCATTGACTCGGCTGACAGAGCACCTGCTGAATGGGTAATTTTCTCCTCCACAACGGTTCCGCTGAGGTCATCTGCACCAAAAAGGAGTGAAAGCTGGGAGATCTTTTCCCCGAGCATAATCCAGTAAGCGGTAATATGATCAAAATTATCGAGCACTATTCTGCTAACAGCAATGGTCTTCAGATCATCTATGCCTGATGAGTAAGAGCCACCTATTTCATTGCCTTTTGGATGATAGGAGAGGGGAACAAATGCCTGGAAGCCACTTGTCCTGTCCTGAAGATCCCTCAGGGTAAGTAAGTGGTCAACACGATGTTCATAGTTTTCAATATGCCCATAAAGCATCGTTGCATTTGTTTTTATACCTAATCTGTGTGCTGTCTCCATAACCTCAAGCCATCTCTCCCCAGAAATCTTCTCCGGACAGAGTCTGCTCCTTATCTTACTGTCAAATATCTCAGC
Source organism: Nitrospirota bacterium (assembly GCA_963826355.1). Lineage (GTDB taxonomy): Bacteria > Nitrospirota > Thermodesulfovibrionia > Thermodesulfovibrionales > SM23-35 > DASPRG01. Next base: position 9,438 of record CAWGWX010000029.1, read on the forward strand.
ACCACCTCCTGGCATCACATCAAGGCCGTGTCCTTTGAGGGCAAGGAGTGTCTCTTCAAGACTGAGTCCACTTATTCTCGACATATAATCTATCTCGACAGCGGTAAAGGCCTTTATATAAAGCTCGGGAAAATTCTTCTTTATCGCTGAAAGCATATCCAGGTAGTATTCAAATGGCCAGTCAGGATGAAGCCCTCCGACAATATGAACCTCAGTAATCCCCCCTTTCCCCCCTTTGACCCCTCTGTATCCCCCCTTACTAAGGGGGGAATTAAAGGGGGGTGAGGGGGGATTACTGAAGCCCGGGCAATAAGGTTTGAGTTTCTGGATAATCTCTTCTATGGTCAGCTCGAATGCTCCCCCTTCCCCTTTTGAACGGCTAAAGGCACAGAATCTGCAGCGGTTAACACAGATGTTTGTCGGGTTTATATGCCTGTTCCTGATATAGAGTACATTTTTGCCGTTTTTCTTCTCAGCTATATATGAGGCAAGGTCTCCAAGATAAAAGATATCGTCTGTCTCGAATAATTCGATTGTCTCATCCCTGGATACTCTTTTACCAGCCAATACTTTATCCTTGATTCTTCCGAGCATAAACAATTATAAATGAAAAAGCCCTTGAAAGACCAAAGGGTGGCTGAAGCAATGAATTTTTTGATGCAAAAAACGTAAAAATATATATAATAGTGATAATTTCATGGGCATGTGGACTAAACAAACCTATAATGAGATATAATGGTGACTGGTATCACAGTAATGAATACTCGATATGCTCAATTATTGTATAAAAAAGAGAAGCCTTAACAAAAGAGAATGAGAAACCATAAAACTCAAAAGAACCCTATAAAATGGAGGCAATTATGAGAAAGATTGCTTTTATTACCATTGTCGTTATTGCATTATTTGTAATTTCGGGCATAATCCTCGCAGAGACAGATCCCGAATATGATAAAGCTCTCACATATTACAATAGCGGGAAATATAAAGAAGCCATCAGTCTTTTAAAAGATTACGTGGAGAAGAAACCAGAGGCTCCCGCATATTATCGCATAGGGTATGCATTATATAAACTCAGGAAATTCGATGAGGCAAATAAATATTTTGATATGGCATACCTCATTGATCCCATGTTCTCTCCAGCACAGATTGGTTTTACTAAACCGTATCCTCACGAGAAAATGAAGGAGTCCACAAAGCCATCCCAAGTTCCCATAAAACAGATACCACATAAAAGAAAAGGAAAGCAACTTGCAGTAAAACAGGAACCTATGCCTGAGAAACAATCCTCACAGGATATCCAACCGCAGAAGGCCAAGGAGCCTCCGGTTACGTTAGAAGAAAAATTGCCATCACCAGAACCACAGCAAATCGAACCACAACAAATGATGCAACCGCCTGCGGGATTCCCGCCTATGCCAGGGCAGAGAAAAGGTATGCGCGGTATACCTCCGGGAGTTCCTACTGGGCTATTAGCTGGGTTTGGAATGATGTTGATTATCGTAGGGATCATTTCATATATATATACATGTTTATGCCTTTTCCTCATCGCGAACAAACTCGATGTGCCTGCTCCTTGGATAGCATGGATTCCTCTTATCCAGGTATGGACTTTTGTAAGTTCTGCTGGTAAGCCATGGTGGTGGATACTCCTCTTGCTCGTCCCGATCGTGAATACCATTGTAGGCATTTATCTCTGGGTCTGCATCACAGAAAATCTTGGCAGAAACAAATGGCTTGGACTCTTAATGCTTGTGCCAATTGTAAACTTCGTATTTCTTGGCATACTGGCGTTCTCGAAAACAGAACAACCCAGTTACACAGGTATGGGGACTACTACAGCTTAATAGCATTAAGGTCGTCATTAAAAAAGAGCTTTGCGTAAGTATTAAAACTTGACCTGGCAGACAGTGACAGACTAAGCCCTGGCTTTTGATAACACCTACTTATCTTACTTATCTTCAGTTTGATAGAGGTCTAAGAACTAACAATTACTGTGGTAGAAATATGCATAACGTTTGTGGTGCAAAAAAAGATCGCAGGGTTTTGACATAAGTTTTTTGCAACATGTTATGCGCAGTTGACATATGAAGAACCCTGCGGCAAGACCGCAGGGTATCTTAACGCAAGGAGTTGTTTTTATCATATTCGCTCGCTAACCCCGCAGCAAACTGCGGGAAATGCGCTCGCTATTTCGTTTCAATCGCGATAATCTTTCTTTGTTATAAATTCGAGATTCCATATTTTTTCGGCCTTTGTTCCGAGTAACCAAAAAGAAACTGCTAAAATAATAAAGAATATAGCTTTATGAGTTGCCTTCCAGAAGTATTCAAAATATCTTGTGTATAGATTAATAAATAAGAAGGTTATGCCAAATCCTCTTGCTATGGAATCATCATATTTCAATCCATATATAATGCTACCTATAGCAACTAATCCAAACATAAGACCCCAGTGAAACAATTCGATTTGCTTCGCACGGTACCAAGAATCCATGTCTCCATAATTTCCAAAGATAGACAAAATCCAGAGAGCAATAAATAAATAGAGAAAACCCAATACGTAGGTCGACTTGAAGAACTCTGTTAAGCGCTTACTTTCTTTAAATAAATAGCTCAGGCCAAGTAGCGCAATGCCAAATAACACAAAACGGAGTGGGTAATTCATTCCCAAGAAATAGGCACCCCAACCTGAAACATACCCAGTCTCTGTTCCAAACCAGCTACCTAATGACAAAATAGAAAACAACCATATCAACTTTGAGGGGAATAAAATGCCTAAAATCCCATAAACAACTGTTGCTAGCAAAATGAGTAAAGAAAAATGACCACTGCCAGTGTCAATAGCTTTTCCGAGGAACGCAATTGATCCAGCTACAGACAAAACCCCTAGAAAAAAGATTGCCTCATTACTGAATATTTTATTTGGATATTTTGATCTTCTTCTTAATCCTAAGTAGAAGAATGCTGTTGAAAGTGCAGCCAATGAGAAACATTTGATTATGTCGGGAGCATTAAATATTTTCTTGAGCAACTCCATGAGAACTTGATCCATGAGAATTGCACTAACAGCAATGATTATGCATATGATGGATATCCAAAATGAATATTTTGCCAGACGTTTCCAATCAAAGGAAATAACTTCAAAACTATTTCTTAATTTATTGGCCTCATCGGGTAAGATTATTGAATTATCTTCCCAGTAGTGAATTGTATTGCTGAGGAACTTCCCATATCTTTTATTAATCTTCATTTATGTTCCTTTCAAAAATGTCAATTGCGCATAACGGTTTGCATTGGCGAAACAGCCGGGCCATGGTCGATAAGAGACGGAATAAAACCCGACTGTTTCCCGAAGGGCGGGAGCGCCAATGTGTTGTTAAATGAAGTTTCGGGCATTCTTAAAATAGAACCGTCCCTTTTCTTTCCCATGCACGCATGGGCAAAGTCTTAACTTTTTACAATTTTAACTATTTATCGAGTTTTATCTCTTACTACTACAGTCCCCGCGACAATATCTCCGAGGCGCTGCCATTTCATCGTACCCGCCATTGCCACAGCTGCCACTAAATAATAGGAAAACCCATCTATAATCCTCATGACGTTTCTTAAGAATCCTCTCCCGATCGTGCATTTCGAAAAATCATCTTTCAGGACAACAATACCGCATATCTTTTTACCGATTGTCTTTCCCCACAATCCCTCCAATAATGAGTGATAAAGGAAGCTGCCGAATAGCATCACCGTCAGTGAATAAACGGCTAAACCGATATATTGCAAGAGATTTTCAGAAAGAAAGCCCTCTTCCAATACAAAATAGAAAGGGGCAACCGCAGGAATTGTTATGATGAGGAAATCAATACTCTTCGCAAGAGTACGCCTGAAGAGACTGGCAAATTCATATTCTTTCGCATCAATTCTCCATGTTTTCAGTTTAAACTTCCTTATGAGAAGGGACAAAAAGAAAATAAAGATAAGGAAAATCAATTGGGATGAAAGGATAATGAATAAGATTTTCCATAAATCCACAGAAAAGAAGAAAGGCTTGCTTATACTAAAGGGACCTTCAATGATGTCTCTGTCAAGGAGGTAGTATTTCTCAGAAAAAAATCCCTGTTGAAAAATAATAAGCTTATCCTTAAAAACAGCCGGTATGGTAATTACAGATGTTCCGGGAATATCAAAGGTCTTTGGTTCAGACCAAAAATATCTGTTATACCCTCTGAGAGTAATCTCAAGATGATTACCAAAACTCCTGAAGTGTATGAGAGATATGTTATTCTTTAATAGAAGTGCTCTGTATTGACCACTATCCTCAAACATTTCAGGCCGGTCCCACTTCTTCCCATCATACTTGTACCATACGAGGGTATCACCATTTTTCCAGAAGAGGTGAAGTTCATTTCCGAAGCAGAGAAGTTGGGAAGAACAAACGTTCATCTCCTCCTCAAGGATATCATCGGGAAGGGGCACCTCCTTTGTTACAGTATCTGTTATGAGATTGAGTACTGGCTTCTTTTTTATCGTACTTAAAACCCATATACCTTCATTTCCAACAGCACCTTTGGGATTACTTCCAATCGCTGAGTCTCTGAACTCCTCCCATGTTTTCATGTCAAAGGTTCTATAAAGCCCTTTAGCAAAAAAATAGATTTTGTTTTCCGTGGGATGCAGAGAGGCAAAGGGTTTAATTTCTTCAGGTTCGGATAAGGATTCACCATTATACATTCTCAACGTCATCTTTTCTCGTGGAGGCTGTTCATAGGTAGCTCCTTTGAATTCAAAGCCCTTAGACAAAATCAAGAGATTTCCGTCAAGACCGACGACCTCCTCTGTGAAAGAAGGAAAAGAGAATAAAGAAAATATTGCCCAGGGAGAAAAAAACATGATTGCAAAGACAATGATATAAATGCAGAAAAACCCGATTACTCCAAGAGATGCTACACCTACGGCGAGCCTGATATTTTTCTTCTTTTCGTTCTCTATATTTACCGGCGTTTCCACCATTCGGTTAGCTACAATTATATACCCCTCTGAGTTTTTGTCAAGATATGAGGCTAACTACTTATTATACCTCTCCTTAACCCCTCCTTATCCTCCCCTTAGTAAGGGGAGGATAAGGAGGGGTCTATTACTCTTCGGAGTCAATCCGGATGATTTGACAGCCCTCTCTGATTTATGGTTTAATAAAATTGCCTTAAGGAATGGCCCGGCGAGGCCAAAAGGCAGAGGAGGCAGCGTGAGCTGCAAAATCAGAAAATTCAATGAACCTTCCACTCAACGAGGGGAAGGTTTTTTTATGGGATTTTAGAGATGCCAAAAGAACTCTTTAACAAGAAGGACATAGACAGGGCCTTAACGAGAATGGCACATGAAATTATCGAAAAGAACAAAGGCATAGATAGGCTCTGCCTCGTTGGAATACAGAGGGGAGGAGTTCATCTTGCAAGAAGACTCTCCTCAAAGATAAAGGAGATCGAAAAAAAGGAAATACCTGTTGGCTCGCTCGATATAGCACTTTACAGGGATGACCTGAGTATAAGAAAGGGCCAAGCTGTTGTCAGGAAAACCGATGTTCCCTTTGAGATAACGGATTTTAAAATTATCCTCGTTGATGATGTCCTCTTTACGGGAAGGTCAATCAGGGCTGCCATGGATGCATTGATGGACCTTGGGAGACCTGCTACCATCCAGCTCGCTGTTTTGATTGACAGGGGCCACCGGGAGCTTCCGATAAAGGCTGACTATGTTGGTAAGAACATCCCCACCTCCTTGAGTGAGAATGTCGAAGTCCAGCTTGAGGAAGAGGGGTTAGAAGACAGGATTATAATCGAAAAAGTGGGAATGAAGGAATAAAAAGTGCTGGATAAAAAAGACTTACTCGGCATAAAGGAGCTATCTGTAGAGAATATAAACTCGATACTCGATACAGCCGCAGGGTTCAAGGATGTACTCGGAAGAGATATAAAGAAGGTTCCCACTCTGCGCGGCAAAACCGCTGTAAATCTTTTCTTTGAACCTTCGACAAGAACAAGAACATCATTTGAACTTGCAGCAAAGAGGCTGAGCACTGATGTTATAAACTTCTCCGTTCCTACAAGTAGTGTTGTCAAGGGTGAGAGCCTGATTGACACAGCCCTTACTGTCCAGGCCCTTGGTGCGGATTTTATAATAATAAGACATTCCTCTGCAGGGGTACCACATCTTCTTGCTAAAAAACTCAGGGCCTCTGTGATAAATGCAGGCGATGGCACAAATGAACATCCAACACAGGCACTCCTTGATGCCTTCACGATAAGGGAGAAGAAGGGAAGAATTGAAGGCCTCGATATCGCTCTTGTGGGGGACATAATCCATAGCAGAGTTGCAAAATCTAATATCTATGGTTTGACGAAACTTGGTGCAAAGGTAAGGCTGATCGGTCCGCCAACCTTAATACCAAGGGAGATGGAAGACATTGGTGTTGTAGTCTTCCACAGTATAGAAGAGGGCCTGAAGGATGTAGACGTGGTAATGATGCTCAGAATCCAGATGGAACGGCAGGGCAAAGGGTTCTTTCCATCCACTGAGGAGTATTCCAAAAATTGGGGGCTTACACCGGAGAGACTTCTCCTTGCAAAGGATGATGCTATAGTCATGCATCCTGGTCCAATGAACCGGGGAATCGAGATCTCTTCAGAGATTGCAGATGGTCCAAAATCCGTAATCCTCGAACAGGTAACAAATGGCCTTGCCGTAAGAATGGCGGTAATGTATCTTCTCGCAGGAGTGAGGAAATGACAATATTGATCCAAAACGGACATATCATAGACCCTTCACAGGGGATTGACGGGTTTGGTGATGTTTTGATTGAAGATGGAAAGATCAAAGAAATCAGAATACAGAATACAGAATACAGAAGTCAGAAATCAAATCCCCCTCTACCCCCCTTTTCTAAAGGGGGGCGTGGGGGGATTACTAATTCTGAACTTAAAACTATCAACGCAGAAGGGATGTTTGTCATTCCCGGTCTCATTGATATGCATGTGCATCTCAGGGAGCCCGGGTTTGAATACAAGGAGACGATAAAGACAGGAACAGCCGCTGCAATCAGGGGTGGCTTCACAACCGTATGCTGTATGCCAAATACATTCCCCATTAATGATAATGCGAGTGTTACAGAATTCATCATAAGAAAGTCCCTTGATGGATTATGTACTGTCCTTCCCATTGGTGCAATAACAAAAGGCCAGAAAGGTAAAGAACTTGTAGAGATGGGGACAATGAAGGACGAAGGTTGCATTGCCTTCTCTGATGACGGGCTCCCTGTAATGAATAGTCTGATTATGAGAAGGGCACTGGAGTATTCAAAGGCCTTTGGTCTTCCCATAATCTCCCACTGCGAAGATTTAACTCTCTCTGAGGATGGAGTAATGAGCGAAGGTTTACTGTCGATGACACTCGGACTAAGGGGGATACCGGCTGAGGCAGAACAGATAATGGTTTTCAGGGATATCTTGTTAGCAGAACTTACACGGGGAAAGCTCCACATTGCCCATGTATCAACAGAAGGATCGGTGAAATTGATAAGGGATGCGAAGAGAAGGGGTGTAAATGTTACAGCCGAGACATGCCCCCATTATTTTAGCCTCACAGAGGATGCTGTAAAGAATTATGATACGAATGCGAAGGTAAACCCTCCCTTGCGGACAAAAAAGGATATAGAAGCTATAAAAGAGGGGTTAAAGGATGGCACGATTGATGTGATTGCCACTGACCACGCACCACACCATCGGGATGAAAAACTCAGGGAATTTGACCTGGCACCATCAGGCATTTCAGGCCTCGAAACCGCACTCGGTCTGAGTATGAAACTTGTTGATGAAGGAGTTTTAACCATAAACCAGTTAGCAGAGAAGATGTCTCTCAATCCAGCGCGGATTCTTGGTTTACTCACGCCTCATCTCTCATCACTTATCACTGGTCCAAAAGGTACTCTTGCTGTAGGATCTGATGCAGATATCACCATTTTAGATACAGAAAAAGAGGTCACTGTTGAGGCATCGAAATTTGTATCAAAGGGAAAGAATACGCCCTTTGATGGATGGGTGCTTAAGGGGGTCTCTCTTATTACAATTTCGAAAGGAAGGATACACGAATGGCAGTAACCCCTGTTAGAAAGCTCAGGCCTGTTTCGTTAGAAAATTTTTCTAATGTGGTCAAGGCATTGCTCGTCCTATCAGATGGGACTGTATTTGAAGGTAGGGGCTTTGGTGCTGAAGGTGAAACAATTGGTGAGGTTGTGTTTAATACCTCTATGACAGGCTATCAGGAAATCCTCACAGACCCTTCATACAAAGGGCAGATTGTGACTATGACATATACCCAGATAGGAAATTATGGAGTGAATGCCGAGGATATAGAATCTCTTGGAGGTCCAAAGGTAGAAGGCTTTATCGTTAAAGAATACCTGCCTTTCCCGAGCAACTGGCGTGCTGAAAAGTTCAGGGTTCATCCGCCACGGCGGACAAAGTCCAAAGGTATCAATTCATTAGCAGATTATTTAAAGGAATATAAAATTGTCGGTATAGAATGGTTAGACACCAGAGCCCTTACTAAACATTTAAGAGACTATGGCTCTCAGATGGGGATAATCTCAACGAGGGATTTAAACCCTGAAAGTCTGCTCAAAAAGGTAAGGAGACATCCTGGGATTGTAGGCATTGATCTCGTGAAGGAAGTAACCTCAAAGAAAGCATATTCATGGAACGAAGGTTTATGGAGATGGGATTCTGCTATCGCAGGAGTTGAAAGTTTAAAGTTGAAAGTTAAAAGTTACAAAACAAAAAACTCGAAACTCGAAACTCGAAACTCGAAACTTAAAAAGGTTGTGGTCTATGACTTCGGAGTTAAACTCAGCATCCTGAGAAACCTCGTGGATGCAAACTTTGATGTCTCTGTGGTGCCTGCAAAAACTCCTGCCGAGGAGGTTCTCAATATGAACCCCGATGGGATACTCCTCAGCAATGGCCCTGGAGACCCCGAGGCAGTTACCTATGCAGTTAAGAACACAAAAAAGCTAATCGGGAAAAAGCCCATTTTAGGTATCTGCCTCGGCCATCAGCTCCTCGGTTTGGCAATGGGCGGAAGGACATACAAACTCAAATTCGGTCATCACGGAGGAAACCATCCGGTAATGGATCTGGCGACGGAGAAGGTTGAGATAACCTCCCAGAACCACAACTTCTGCGTAGATATTAAGGAGCTAAAGGGACAGGTGAAACTCACGCACAAGAATCTCTATGACGGAACTGAAGAAGGAATGAGACACGTTGAACTTCCGGTATTCTCTATCCAGTATCATCCAGAGGCAGGTCCCGGTCCCAATGACGCAGGTTATATTTTTAAGCGGTTCAGAGAGATGATTGAGGGGAAATTTTAGATGAAAAAAACCATCACATCAGAAATCTACCATCTTTTACATCCAAAGATGGTGTTCTTTCTTACAAGTATCGATAAAGCTGGAAAACCCAATGTTATGACTTGTGCATGGGCAACACCTGTAAGCAGTATCGAAATATCAAAGTGTCAGGGTATCAAAGCATCAAAGTATCAGAGTAAATAACATGACAGAAAATAAAGGATATAAGAAACTGAAAGTTTGGGAAAAGGCACATAAATTCGCAATAGAAATTTATAGGCTGAGCAATAACTTTCCAAGAGAGGAGTTATATGGCTTAACTTCTCAAATAAGAAGATCAGCTTTTTCAATTTCTTTGAACATAGTAGAAGGGCATGCAAGTAGTAGTAAGAAAGAATTCTTGAATTTTCTCAATATATCTAACAGATCACTTGTAGAAACAGAATATTTATTGGAAGTGGTTAAAGAATTGAATTTTATAAATGAGACAGAGTACCAGAAACTGGAGAGAATGCGTAGCGAGGTTGGAATAATGCTGAATGCATTCACTAAAAGTATCAGAGCGCCAAAATAACAGTGTCAAAGTAACAAAGTTCCAGAGTATCAGAGCGGCAGCGTGTCAGAGCTTTAACTCTCTGTGACTTTGACACTTTGATACTTTGACACTTTGAGGCTTACATAGATGCCTAAAAGAACTGATATCAAAAAAATATTATTAATAGGCTCAGGGCCTATCATCATAGGCCAGGCATGTGAGTTTGACTACTCAGGGACTCAGGCATGTAAAGCCCTTCGCGAGGAAGGTTACGAGATTGTGCTCGTCAACTCAAACCCTGCAACAATAATGACCGACCCTGAGATGGCTGATATAACGTATATAGAGCCTCTGACTGCTGATATCCTTGAGTTGATAATCAAAAAGGAAAGACCTGACGCCCTCCTCCCGACCATGGGTGGCCAGACTGCGCTGAATCTATCTGTAGAGCTGGCAGAGGAAGGTGTCCTTGATAAATATGGTGTTGAACTCATTGGTGCAAAGCTCGGTGCAATAAAGAAGGCAGAGGACAGGGAACTTTTCAAGGAGGCTATGGTAAAGATTGGTCTGGAGGTCCCAAGGTCTGCCTACGTTGGTTCACTCAAAGATGGGCTTGAAGCAGTAGAGGACATTGGATTCCCTGCAATCCTGAGGCCCTCCTTTACCCTCGGAGGTACAGGAGGTGGCATAGCTTACAACAGAGAAGAATACAGAGAACTCCTTGAACGAGGTCTGAAGCTCAGCCCCATCAATCAGGTGCTCGTCGAAGAATCAGTCCTCGGATGGAAGGAGTATGAGCTCGAGGTCATGCGTGACAGAAAAGACAATGTTGTTATTATCTGTTCCATAGAGAACTTTGATCCCATGGGAATACACACGGGAGATTCGATCACCATTGCACCAGCCCAGACCCTTACGGATAAGGAATATCAGAGGATGCGCGATGCAGCCATTGCAATCATACGTGAGGTAGGAGTTGACACGGGTGGTTCAAATATCCAGTTTGCCCTCGATCAGAACAACGGAAGAATGGTAGTAATAGAGATGAACCCGAGGGTATCAAGGAGTTCAGCCCTCGCATCAAAGGCAACAGGATTCCCAATTGCAAAGATCGCAGCAAAGCTTGCTGTCGGTCTGACCCTCGACGAAATATCGAACGATATCACGAGGGAAACTCCAGCCTCCTTCGAACCAACAATTGACTATGTCGTGACAAAGTTCCCGCGCTTTGCCTTCGAGAAATTCCCTGAAGCAGACCCCACACTCACCACACAGATGAAGTCTGTCGGCGAGGTGATGGCCATAGGAAGGACCTTTAAAGAGTCCCTTCAGAAGGCCATGAGAAGCCTTGAGATTGGCACTTACGGCCTTGAGGATCCAAAAGCCGACATGAACCTTATCAAGGCAAAGCTTAAGACTCCAAATGCTGAAAGGGTATGGTATATTGCACAAGCCCTGAGAGAGGGCATAAGCATCCAGGAGATATATGAGCTCACGTGGATAGATCCGTGGTTTCTTCACAATATAAAGCAGATAATAGATATGGAAGGAAAAATTAAAGCAATGAGAGACAACCCCTCCCTCACCCTCCCCTTAGCAAGGGGAGGGCCGGGGTGGGGTAATAACCCTGAACTAATAGAAATTTTGAGTGAGGCAAAAGGATATGGCTTTTCAGATAGAAGGATTGCGGAGCTCCTCAATGTAGAGGAGTCAGATATAAGGCATCTGAGGAGCCAGCAAAATATGCATGCTGTTTATAAGATGGTTGACACCTGCGGAGCAGAGTTCGCTGCATATACGCCGTATCTGTATTCAACGTATGAAAAACCTTTTTATAGCATAAAAGAGTCAAAGTATCAAAGTGTCAAAAGCTCTGATACTCTGATACTTGGACACTCTGGCACTGTTGAATGTGAGGCGAATCCGAGTAGGAGAAAGAAGATCCTCATTCTTGGCTCCGGTCCGAACAGGATAGGACAGGGCATTGAATTCGACTATTGCTGTGTGCACGCAGTATTTGCCCTTAAGGAACTCGGTTATGAGACGATAATGGTGAATTGTAACCCTGAAACAGTCAGTACAGACTACGACACAGCAGACAGGCTTTACTTTGAGCCCCTTACCATAGAGGACGTGCTGAACATCATCGATACTGAAATGCCCGAAGGTATTATCGTCCAGTTTGGAGGTCAGACCCCCCTGAAACTTGCCGTTCCCCTTGAAAGAGAGGGGGTAAAAATCCTCGGCACCTCTCCTGACTCCATAGACCGCGCAGAAGACAGAAAGAGGTTTAAAGAACTCCTCCATAAGCACGGTTTAAAACAGGCTGAAAGCGATACCGCCATGTCTGTTGAAGATGCTATAGATGCAGCAGAGAAAATAGGATATCCTGTGATGATAAGACCATCCTATGTACTCGGTGGTAGGGCTATGGAGATTGTATACGATGATAAATCTCTGAAAGACTATATGAAAAGGGCTGTAAAGGCATCTCCTGAACACCCCGTACTTGTAGATAAGTATCTCGAGGATGCTATCGAGGTAGATGTCGATGCCTTATCCGATGGAAGAGACATCGTCATAGGAGGAGTCATGGAACATATCGAACAGGCAGGGATCCATTCTGGAGATTCGGCATGCTCCCTTCCACCACATTCTTTAAAGAAAAAGATTGTTGATGAAATAAAGCGGCAGACAAAGGCACTAGCAAAAGAGCTCAATGTCGTGGGACTGATGAATGTGCAGTTTGCTGTAAAAAGCGACGAGATCTATATCCTCGAGGTGAATCCGAGAGCATCGAGGACTATTCCTTTCGTAAGCAAGGCCACAGGTATTCCCTTGGCAAAGATTGCAGCAAAGGTGATGGTTGGCAAGACATTGAAAGAGCTCGGAATTACAGAGGAAAGGAAAATAGAACATATCTCGGTGAAAGAGGCTGTCTTCCCCTTTGATAGATTTCCAGGAGTAGATGCCATACTTGGCCCTGAAATGAAATCAACAGGAGAGGTGATGGGTATTGATGAGGACTTTGGTCGCGCCTTTGGAAAGTCCCAGACTTCCAGTGGTAACAGGATCCCTTTATCAGGGAAAATATTTATCAGCCTGAAGGATAAAGACAAGCCCAGCTCTGTTTCAATAGCCAAAAAACTGCTCGAGCTCGGTCTCTCGGTAATCGCAACGAGAGGAACTGCCCAATATCTTAAGGAGCATGGTCTTGATGTTGAGGTCATTAACAAGGTTATCGAAGGTAGGCCTCATATTGTGGACTTGATTAAGAACAAGGAGATCCATTTCGTTATTAATACCGTTAGCGGTGCCCAGGCGCAAAAAGACTCTTTCTCAATACGTCAGAGCGCCCTTCAGTATAAGGTACCTTTCACGACAACAATATCAGGCGCCCTTGCAGCAGTAAGAGCAATAGAGACACTCAAGAAAAAGAAGGTTAATATAAAGTCCATACAGGAATATCATAAGGACTTATTAACACCAAAAGTATCTCTAAGCCGTTCCTGAAGATATCTCAAATATGCGCAAAGGACATTTCCGGAAAAAGACAACCTCCTTTTTGCTCTTCTTTATCATTCTCACTCTACTGTCATCCGTTCATGCTGAAAACAATTCTTCCTCCCAGAAGGGTTTCTTATGGAAGGTCCAATCTAAAACTGGCACCGCATACATCGTTGGATCAATCCATGCTTACAAGAGTGAACTCTTTCCCCTGCCGAAGAAGATGGAAGACGCTTTCGATAAATCCGATGCGCTGGCCGTAGAAGCAAATATCAATGAGATAAAGCCTGAGTCGATGATGACCATGATTAATGGGGCTTTCTACCAAGACAGGAGTACGCTGGAAAAACATCTTTCGAAGGAAACTTACGAGATGACAGTACAAAAGTTAAATGAACTCGGACTTCCCCTGGAACTCTTTCAAAATACCAAGCCCTGGTTTGTTGCGTTGACTGTAACAAGTATGGAGTTACAGAAACTCGGCTTGGATCCCGAGTATGGGATAGACAAGTATTTCCTTAAGAAAGCGGAAAATAAGAAAAAAATAGTGGAACTTGAGAGTATCGATTACCAAATCAATCTTTTGAGCGGATTCTCAGATGCTGAACAGGAGTTGTTTCTTGTCTCAGCATTCAGGGATCTGGAACTCCTCAAGGGAGAAATAAATGAAATACTGAAGGCATGGAATACAGGTGATACCAAAACCATGGAATCTTTTGTATCCAAAAGTTTACAGGATGATTCCGGAATGCTGCCTATTTATGAGAAGCTTGTCTTTGAGAGGAATAAAAACATGGTATCAAAGATTGAAGGTTATCTAAGAACTAACGAGCAATATTTTGTAGTCGTAGGCGCAGCACATTTAGTTGGGAAAGATGGGATTATCGAGACATTGAAGAAAAAGGGATATCTCGTTGAACAACTCTGAGGCTGCAATGCTAAGACAGTTATTACTTCTTGCTGGTTAAGCAGTCTACTACCTCTGAGGATTATGTCTTCCTGAAGTCCATAGTGCGATTAAATCAAGTGATCTGCTTATTTCTCACAGTACTCCGCTTTTTTATATGCCCTGCCAATTCGGAGTGTTTCTTCTGGTAACTAATAGTCTTGGGACAACCATCAGACTGAAATGTTCACATAGGAAGGTAAATCCTGGGGAGTTTACGCCTCCCGCAAGGTGAGGATACCTGTTGCAGCAGGATGAGAATAAGTAGCCTGTACCTGACCATATATCACTTTTTAAATAAGTTTTATCCCTTCGTTTTCGATGATAATAAGCCGTTTCTTATAAAGAGCGCCTATCGCTTTTTTATATGTTTTCTTGCTCACCCCGAACAAGCCGTAGATAATTTCAGGCGGGCTTTTATCGGTTACGAAAACAAATCCGCCCGCTGCTTTTAGTTTATCGATAATCTTTTCAGATACCTCATCAACCTTTTCATGTCCGGGTTTTTGAAGGCAGAGATCTATCTTTCCGTCGTCCCTCAACTTCTTTATAAATCCTTTTATATGTTGTCCTTTTCTTAATGGCTGAAACACCTCGTTCTTATAAAGCATGCCCCATTGCGAGTTGTTGATCATAGCCTTATAACCAAGGTCGGTCCGGTCGCCAATCACCAATTCCACCCTCTGGCCTTCCTGAAATCCGATTGGTTGCTTATCAGGTAACTTGTCCAATACTTTATCCTCTCTTTTTCATAGTGCTAACGTTAAAAGAAAAATCCATTTGCCGGTTCACTTCCTTGTCAAGCCCTCTCTTTGTTCCTTACTTTCGACCAGTTTATTGAAATATTCCGGAAATCCGGTTTCGAACGTAAGCCGCTTACCGCTGAAAGGATGTATGAAGGAAATCGATTTGGCGTGAAGAGCTAAACGTTTGTATGTCTCTTTCCCCTTTCCGTACTTCTCGTCCCCCACAACCGGGTGTCCGATTTCAGCGAGATGCACGCGTATCTGATGCTTTCTGCCTGTTAAAAGATTAACCTCCAGCAATGAAAACTCTTTCGTATCCTTTAGCACCCTGTAAGCAGTATGAGACAGTTTTCCTTTTGTGGCGTCGGTGGTGGAATATGCGACGTGGGCCTTGTTCTCAGCCAGGTATGTCGTGATCGTCCTCTCCCTTTTTTCACACCTACCGTGAACAACGGCAATATATTTCTTCTCTGTTTCTTCCCATCGGCCCTGCAGCCGCAGTTTGGCCTCCATGCTCTTTGCGAAAATAAGTATCCCGGATGTATCACGATCCAGCCGATGAACTATGAAGATGCGCTTTGGGGACTTGGAGTAACCCTTCCGGACATAATCGGTCAGTATAGCGTAGAGTGTTCGCGATTTGTCCCTGTCCGTGCCCATTGTCAGAAGGCCAAGCGGCTTGACTACTACCAGGATGTCACTGTCTTCGTAAAGTATGCTAATATCTTTTGGAAAGTGCTTATTGCCCGGGCTTGATCTTTTAGGCATTAAGAATACTCCGCCAGACATTCCCGTTCGCCCGACTACTTATTGCATGTTCTCTGTATCGCATTGATAAGTTTATCTTTTGCCAATGTTTTTTCACAACACTTCCTTGTCAAGCCCTCTCTTTGTTCCTTACTTTCGACCAGTTTATTGAAATATTCCGGAAATCCGGTTTCGAACGTAAGCCGCTTACCGCTGAAAGGATGTATGAAGGAAATCGATTTGGCGTGAAGAGCTAAACGTTTGTATGTCTCTTTCCCCTTTCCGTACTTCTCGTCCCCCACAACCGGGTGTCCGATTTCAGCGAGATGCACGCGTATCTGATGCTTTCTGCCTGTTAAAAGATTAACCTCCAGCAATGAAAACTCTTTCGTATCCTTTAGCACCCTGTAAGCAGTATGAGACAGTTTTCCTTTTGTGGCGTCGGTGGTGGAATATGCGACGTGGGCCTTGTTCTCAGCCAGGTATGTCGTGATCGTCCTCTCCCTTTTTTCACACCTGCCGTGAACAACGGCAATATATTTCTTCTCTGTTTCTTCCCATCGGCCCTGCAGCCGCAGTTTGGCCTCCATGCTCTTTGCGAAAATAAGTATCCCGGATGTATCACGATCCAGCCGATGAACTGTAAGATGCACTTTGGGGACTTGGAGTAACCCTTCCGGACATAATCGGTCAGTATAGCGTAGAGTGTTCGCGATTTGTCCCTATCCGTGCCCATTGTCAGAAGGCCAAACGGCTTGACTACAACCAGGATGTCACTGTCTTCGTAAAGTATGCTGATATCTTTTGGCAAGTGCCTTTTGCCCCAGGGCTTGATCTTTTAGGCATTAAGAATACTCCCACAGACATTCCCGTTCGCCCAACTACTTATTGCATGTTCTCTGTATCGCATTGATAAGTTTATCTTTTGCCAATGTTTTTTCACAACTGAAAATGGATGG
>CAWGWX010000030.1:0-65479 GCA_963826355.1 Nitrospirota bacterium
TCTTTAAAGAAAGTTTTTCTAGTCCTGTTGTGGTTTGTTTTTAGCTCAGGAGAACACTTTCGAGAACTTTCTCTCTTGCTTCTCTCTGTGTTTGATCTATACTTGCCTGGACCAAATTTCTCAAGTAAATGTATGCCTTGGAATAAATAGCACCCTCATGTTCTTTTAAGAATTTATCGAGATCTTTCTCTTTAGCCAAGGTTTCTACTTTAGACATGAGATCTGCATATCTTTCAGCTATAACGTTCGGATGTTGTAAACGAGGTTGGTTCAGAACAACAAAAGCCCATAAACTATAAAAATTCCCTAACCCTCTGGCATATTTAGTAACAGTAGAATTGTGATTCTCCACATGTAAAAGATAATCTTTCGCAAATGCTAATTTGCTCTTAAAATCATCTTCAGAATAATCTGGTAATGTCTCGTGCGGCGTATCATATTCAGCATATGTATTATCAATGAAGTCTTGATCAAAGCCGTCAATACGATTTTTCAGGACAACCAGTAAAAGTTCCGAGATAAACTGAATGTCTTTCATCCTCTTCATTCTTGCCTTGGTAACAACCCCAAACCGCTCCCATTCATCCTTTTCAGCCTCTGTTTCTGCCGTCGTTATGAACCAACCGTCATATTTAGCATGCCTCAGTTCCTGTCGCTCAAGCTTCCGTGAAATCCTGTTGAGACGATCAAATACCTCATTGACATAGTTTCCATCAATGGAATCGATAAACTCAACGGCTAACAGATAATTCGAAAAACGCGTCTTAAGCCCTGGATCATTCTCTATACTCTTCCATTTTTTCCCGTCCAGTTTTGCATCTCCATAGTCCTTGTCCATCGCGATATCATTCTTTGCGAAACGGATAATGGTTTCTAACCGTTGTTTACCATCCACGACATGGTATATGAGCTTTCCAGCATTTTCTTTTATTTCCTTATGGATGAAAACTGCTGGACATGGGTAATTCTTAAAAATGGTATCAAGAAAAAACTTTCGATCTTTTAACGTCCACACACTCCTTCGTTGGTATGATGGATCCAAATCCAATTGTCCATTCTGATAAAGATCAAGAAACCAGTTAACATCTTTCTTCATAATTGTTCTCCTCCACCGTCATTTTATTTCAGAAACATTTCCCCAATGAATATTTAAGCATCCCCTCATAATATTGTCAATGCCTTCACATTTTCACATTTTCATTTGTCATCTTTAAGATTTTTAATGATTGTCCTATCTTTTCGCAAGAAAGAACAGCATTTATGTACTCGGAAGATTTATATTATTCATATGCGTTTCTCAAGTAAGGAGTTCAGGAAAGAAGAGTTGAAATGATGATTTTCATTCCTACCTACAAGCCCTCGCTTTAGATGGCGAGTGACGAGATTTGAAACTTTAGTTTTAAAAAATTTAAAACCTTTTCCTGATTGACAAATACCTCACTCAGCAAACACAATTTATCTAAAGATAACAATTAAGTGGTAGGGGAGGAGCCCCTCAGAGTGGGGGGCATTTCGATGGAGTTACTTTCTAAGAATGGGCAGGGGGGAGCAGTCTTTCCCAGCCTTTCATGCCTTTGCTTTCCCCTGTCCCCTGTTTTTATTTACACTAACTGATAAAGCCCTGCCTTCATTTCATTTCTCTTCAAACTAATGTATTTCATAGAAATATACAATATTTTTAACAAATTTAGTTTCTTGAGATTCTGAAAGAGATATAGACATCCACACCGGTATTTAACCATCATTGACCTGTTGGCATGCGATTACTACAATATTTGAGGTATGGATATACGCAAATTTCTTTCTAATGTATTCTTATTCAGCTCTTTTGCAGGAAAAGAGGTGGACCTTCTTGAATCTTCTACATCTTTAAAGAAAGTTGGTAAAGGAGAGCAGATATTTTCAGAAGGACTGGATGCAAGTGCATTCTTCATTGTTGTTTCGGGGAAGGTTAAAATCTATAAAGTCTCTCCTGATGGAAAAGAACACACCTTACATATCCATGGGCATGGAGACTTGGTGGCAGAGGCTGCTATATTTGATTCCATGGTCTATCCTGCATCCTGCACGGCTTTGGAAGACTCAACCCTCATACGTATTTCGAGAGAAGGATTTCTAAACCTCATAAAAAGACATCCTGAGCTGGCATTAAAGATGATGAGTAGTTATTCAAAGAGATTGAGACAATTTGTATCAAAGATTGAGGAGCTGTCATTGAAAGATATCAAATCAAGGCTTGCAAGTTATTTGCTCGAAAACAGCACCATTGAGAATGGCACAACTATATGCCGGCTCAAATATTCAAAAAAGGAGCTATCCTCCTTGCTTGGGACGATTCCTGAGACACTGTCAAGGTCTTTTGCCTTTTTGAAACAAAACAGACTCATTGTTGAAAAGGATAATCTTATTATCATCCCAGACCCGGATAAATTAAAACTCCTTTATGAATAATCAGGGCTAACGGCCTACTTCTTTTCTTGAATCTGTAATTCGCTCCTGACTAACTTGACTCCTCTTACTTCTTTCGCAAGCCTGATGAGACGGTCTTCAGCTTCCCTGCTTGGCACATACCCAGTAAGTACGACATTTCCATTGGTTGAATTAACATTGATCTTGAAATAGCTCAACTCAGGGTCCTTAACAATTTTTGCATTAATTTCTGTTGTAATGACTGAATCATCGATAATTTCGCCAGCAGTCCTGCCTGTCAACGATGCACAACCAGAAAATAACATGGAAGAAGAAAAAATCACTACTACTGCAAAAAACCATACTTTCTTCATAGTGTCCTCCTCTTAAGATTAAGCATTACTATCCTCAAGAAGTTGCCATTCAGCATAACCATCTTTCCTATTAGTAAGTTTCCCACCTTTCAATGATATCCTATTTGTAACCGGATGGGTCTTAACTGTAATATATGCCCTCACGAGATTTGCTATAGTAGCTTCATGAAATGTAAATTCTGCTCCATCCATGAGCACTATGGTTGTTCTTATGTGCCTATGTCCTTCTGGAATTTCAACGATCACCCCTTTTATATCTTCATTGCTTATTACCATCAAGCCCTCCTATTAGGATGTCTTTACCGTAACATTTTAATTCCCTCCCTTGACTTAAGTCAAAGACTCTTATCCTTTTCTGGTGTATTTTAAATGTAAGAATGCTGTAAGAAGTTAAAAAGAACATGAAATTAGTAATCCCCCTACAGCCCCCTTTAGAAAAGGGGGATAAGCAATGACGACTTCATAAAAGAATGGATAGTCCCCTCTTTTTCAAGAGGGGATAGGGGAGATTACAAAAGAACAGGAATCTCAATAAATTGGAGGTACTTCAAATGAAAAGAAAGATAATCACAATCGATGAGGACCTCTGTGATGGCTGTGGCAATTGTGTAAGTGCATGTTCAGAGGGGGCATTACAGATCGTTGATGGGAAGGCAAAACTCGTTAAAGAAGATTTCTGTGATGGGTTCGGGGACTGTATCGGAGAATGCCCAACAGGTGCATTAACCATAGATGAAAGGAAATCAAGACCCTTTGATGAAAAAGCAACAAAAGAATATCTCTTGAAAACACAAGGTAAGGAAGCAGTATGGAGGATGGAAGAGGCACAGAAAAATCACACTGTCAAAGAACATTCAGCCCTGCCATGTGGCTGTCCAGGAAGTTTTGCTCAAACACTCAGCAGGTCAGTAGCAGTCAATGCTTTGAACCATCAAGAAATAGAATCTCAACTCAGGAACTGGCCTGTCCAGATAACCTTGCTCCCCCTTCAGGCACCATATTACGAAAATGCAGACTTAGTTGTAGCTGCTGACTGCTGTGCTTATGCATACGGAGAGTTTCACAGTGACTTCATCAAAGACCATACACTGGCAATCGGCTGCCCCAAACTTGACAATGCCAATGCATATAAGGAAAAACTGGCAACGATACTCAGTGAGAACAATATCAAATCTGTGACAGTGACCTATATGGAAGTACCTTGCTGCATGGGGCTTCTGAAGTTGGTCGAGGAGGCAGTAAAAGAGAGTGGAAAAGATATTCCGTTAAAGAAAATAATGATAGGTATCAGAGGCGAAATTCAATAAGAATTTCTCGTAACCCTTCAGTGACGGATGGGATTGGAAAACTCCCCCTACCCCTTTAACCCCCCTTAAGATAAGGGGAGGCTATGTGGGGTTATGATATACCACACACCACTGAATGTTTACGAAGGGAACATTTTCCCAGGATTCAGGATATTTTTTGGATCAAATACCTTTTTTATAGAGTTCATGATTGACAGTCCTGTTTCTGAAACCTCCATTCCTATATAACGTGCTTTCGTCAGCCCAATGCCGTGTTCTCCTGAGATAGTGCCGCCAAGCTCGAGGGTTTCCTTAAATATCTGTTCTACAAGCTCCAACCCCTTTTTGTATTCCTCTTTGTTTTTCCTGTCAACCATGATATTTACATGGATGTTCCCGTCGCCTGCATGCCCAAAGTTCACTATCTTTATGCCCCTTTCCTCTGAGAGCTTCCTGAGACGTTTCAGCATATCAGGTATCCTGTTTCGCGGAACAACAATATCTTCATTTATCTTTGTGGGGCTTATATGATAAAGGGCAGGAGAAACAGCACGCCTCGCCTCCCATAATTTTCCCCGTGCTTCTTCATCCTCTGCCACATTCACTTCTGCACCGAGATGCTCGCATATCTCAGCCACCTTCTCCGCCTCCTTTGTAATCGTCGATGGATAGCCGTCAAGCTCTATGAGAAGGATCGCCTCCACCTCTTGAGGAAGACCAACAGGCTTAAAATTTTCAACTGCCTTGATCGCCTCGCGATCCATAAACTCAAGGGTTCTCGGTAGTATCTTTGAAGTTATAATCTTAGATACTGCATGGCCTGATGACTCCAGATTATTGAACAGAGCAAGTAAGGTGATAACTTCCTCAGGCATGGGAAGGACCTTCAATCGTATCTTTGTAAATACTGACAGTGTTCCCTCTGATCCGACAAGGAGTCTTGTAAGGTCATACCCAACAACCCCTTTGGGAGTTTTTACTCCTGTGATTAATATCTTCCCATTTGGCAACACCGCCTCTATCTCCATCACATAGTCTCTTGTTACTCCATATTTGACAGCCCTCGGTCCCCCTGCATTTTCTGCAACATTTCCTCCTATCGTACAGAAGTTCATACTCGCAGGGTCTGGTGGATAGAAGAGACCCCTCCTTTCAAGATCACGCTGGAGTCTCCCATTGATGAGGCCTGGCTCACAAAGGACAGAGAGATTCTCAGGGTCTACCTCGAGAATCCTGTTCATCTTCTCGAGACTGAGTATTATTGCTCCAGTTAATGGCACAACACCACCTGTCATGCCTGTGCCTGCCCCTCGAGGAACAACAGGAATACCATTCTCAAAGGCGTACTTCATTACCCTTACAACATCCTCTGTATGTTCTGGCCAGACAATGGCCGAAGGAGATGCCTCCAGACCCGAGGCATCAAAACCATAGCAGAGAAGGTCTTCAGGAGCAGTTGATATTTTTATGTTCGGTAATTCATCTACGAGAGCGTTCATGTGAAAGTAACCTGACGATAAATTTAAAATTTAAAGATAAAAAGTAAAAATTTCAGTTCAAAAACCAAAAATCGTTACCCACAGGAAAAGTTACTAATAAGACCATATGTAAGGTCGCATTTCTATAACTATTTTGTCATGCTGGTTTGCCAGCATCTTTCTTGAAGAAAGATTCCAGACAAGCTGGAATGACAGTAAATGTGGTCTTCCTTATGAACACCTTAGTAAGTTTCATATAATTTAAAATTTTGATTTGAATCTCTGAATTTTTCTCTTTGCATTTTAATTTTTATGCTTCAACAAGCTGCATGGATATTACCTTGGATACCCCCGCCTCCTCCATGGTTATTCCATACAAATAATCAGATGCGCTCATCGTGGTTCTGTTATGAGTGATGATGATAAATTGTACATCCCCTGACAGTTCCCGCAACATGTTTGCAAACCTTTCTGTGTTCGATTCATCCAGGGTAGCATCTGCCTCATCGAGAATACAGAGAGGAGTCGGTTTAATTAAAAAGCTTGCAAAGAGAAGGGACAATGCCGTGAGTGCCTTCTCTCCTCCAGAGAGGAGGTTTATATTCTGCAGTCTCTTTCCCGGAGGCTGCGCTATAATATCAATCCCCGACTCGAGGATATTCTCCTCATCGGTTAAAACCAGGTCAGCCTTTCCTCCATCGAAAAGCAAGGAAAAAACCTCAGAAAATTTTGCCTTGAGCGTATCGAAGGCCTCCCCGAGTCTCCTCCGTGTAGTAGCATTTATCTTTGTTATCGCCTCTTCAAGCTCTGCTATAGATTTGTTCAGGTCCTCCCGTTGCTTAGAGAGGAACTCATAACGTGCGCGTAGTTCTTCATACTCTTCCAGGGTGCCCAGGTTTACAGGTCCAAGTTCCTGAACCTTTTCTCTGAGCACGATAAGTCGCTCCTCATCCTCTGGGATAAGGGGTTCAACCTCTAACACATCTACGTCCGAACCGTAGTTTTGACGTATGTGTTCAGAGAGGTTATCTAACTTCACTCTGTGTTCAGCTCTGGATATATCAAGTTCTGCCACCCTCTGCGAAAGGGAGTCTATCTCACGCCTGAGGAGTTTAAGTTCCTGTTCTGCTTTGAGTAACTCCTGATTTTCCGCCTCAACCACCTCTTTTCTTTCCGATATCTCCTTTCTGAGTTTATCTGCAGCAGTAATCAGTGACCGAATCTTCTCTTCATATTCTGCTATCTCTGTCTCGCGTTGGGAGATACGAGAGCTTACTGAAGAGATCTCTTCTAACAGATAACCTTTTTTCTGGTCGATCTCCTCTATCTTTTTGAGTAAAGCCTCTTTTTCCTTAACTGCTGATTCCATCTTTTCTTTGAGAGATGCCATGGATAACCTGAGGTCTGTCACATCTGAACGATAGCTTTCGAGCTTTGATTTCTTCTCTGTGATTTCTTCCAAGAGGGAAGCGCTATCCTTTTCGATATCTCCTCTCTTTGCTTCAGATGACTGGACTTCGGCTTCCTTCTCCATGACAAGCTTCTGTATAGACTCCTTTTCTCCGATTAACTGCCCAACCTCTGTGTTGAGGTAAGATAGCTTTCTTTCTGTGCGCTCCCTTTCTTCTCTATAATTATCTACAGTCAATCTCAGAAGAGAAATCTCTTTCTCTCTATCTATAATTCGTGATTCGATATCCCTAAGTTCAGATTCTCCTCTTTCTATTAACTCTTGGGCTGAAGTAAAATCAGCCTCCAGCTGCCCTGTTATTGCCTTCTTATTCTCGATTATTCCCTCAAGTTCCCTTATTTCCCTTTTCCTCTTAAATATGCCTTTGACCTCTCCTCCAATAACTGTACCTGATGGTTCCACGATTTCCCCATCAAGAGTCACAAAAAATAGCCTATCACCTGAACTTATGAGATTAAGGGCTTCTTTGAGATTTCTGATGATAAGGATATTGTCTAACAGAGCTTTTGCAACCCCTGAAAATTCCTCAGGAGTCTTTACAAAATTCGATGCTCTCCCTAGTACCCCCTCGGGTATGTCCATCTCCCCAGAAAATCCCCCCTCGCCCCCCTGTACTAAAGGGGGGATGGGGGGATTTAGAGGTATAAAGGCCGTCCTGCCAAGACCTTTCTCCTTTAAAGAAGACATAGCAATTTCGATATCTTTGAAAGTTGAGAGAATAAACAAGTTCACCTTCTCAGAGAGGGCGCTTTCTATGGCCTTTTCGTATTCAGCCTCGACCTCAAAGACATCTGATATCGATTTGAGGAGAGGGAGGTCTAAACCTTCTGAGAGAAGGTCCCTTGTTGGCCTGTCAAAGACAATTTCACTGAGAGACTCCAGTCGCGATTTATACGATGCAAGTTCTTCCCTGAGGCCTGAAAGGGTCTCTCTGATCTCTTCGATCCTTTTTCTGCTTGTAGAGAGTTCTCTCATGAATATTTCTTTCTTTTCATTCAACAGGAGAAGTTCATCATCTTTATCATGAACGGTCTTCTCTGTATCCTGTATAGATGAATCGATTTCAGTCAGCCTCTTTTTCAGATTCTCCGCATCTTTTTGAGAAGATGTCTCCCTCCGTGTCAGGTCTTCGAGAGATGACAGCAGCCTGCTGAGGTCATTTCTCAGGTTGCTGCTTTCCTCTGAAATCCTGAAGATTTCTCGTCTTTTCACCTCGAGTATTTCTTCCTTTTCTGAAAGTTCTTCCTCCATGGACCTGACGAGATCCGCCTTTCCCCTTAGCATTTCTCTCTGTCTCTCCATGTCGGATAGGAGATCTACCTCAGAGATATCCAGGTTTTCTTTTTTGACTAATGCTTCACTCCTTTGTAAATTATATTCTTCCTCTTGTTGATAAAGTTTTGTGAGATATTCATTAAGGTTATCCCTATCTGTTTTTGATATGGCAGTACTCTTTTCGAGTTCAGCCAACTCCCTCTCTAAGTTCTGTAAATTCCCCTGAAGCTCTTTTAATGCCTTCTCTTTCTCAAGGAGTTCAAGCCGTTTTACCTCAGCCAGATTCTCAATCTTCATAAGTTCTGCCCTCTTCAGTGATTCCTCTTCCCTCAGGGTGTTATACTCTGAAAGTATCTTTGAAAAGGACTCTTTCAGGACCTGGTAATCTCTCTTTGCAATCTTCAGCTCTATGGAGTTAATTTCAGAAGAAAGGTTCTTATATCTCTCAGCCTTTTTTGCAATTCTATCGAGGAGATTAATCTGCTTCTTTACCTCTATAATAATATCGTTTATCCTCTGGAGATTTGTCCTTGATAATTCGAGTTTGGCCAGGGCCTCTTTCTTCCTGAAATTGTACTTCATAACTCCTGCAACTTCCTCTATCAGGACCCTTCTGTCTTGTGGTTTTGAGTTCAATATCTCTGAAACACTTTCCTGCGCGAGTATTGAATAGCTTTTTACTTCCAGGCCGGTGTCAAGAAAAAGGTCTTTAACATCTTTGAGCCTGCACTGATTTTTATTCAGTATATATTCGCTGTCACCTGATCGATAAAGCCTCCTCGTAACAGATGCCACGTCTGAGATTCCCTCTCCGTTATCATCATTCGACGGCTTAACATCATTGAGTCCGGAGACTACCATGGTGACCTCTGCCATTCCTTTTGGTTTCTTCGAAGCAGAGCCATTGAAGATAACCTCTTCCATCTTCTCACCTCTGAGGGTCTTCGCACTCTGCTCTCCGAGGACCCACCTGAATGCATCCACAACATTACTCTTCCCGCAGCCGTTAGGACCAACAATGCAGGTAATGCCTTGGTGGAAGTTAAATATGGTTCTCTCTGAGAAGGATTTAAATCCTGTTAACTCGATTCTGTCAATCCGCATTATGAATAATATAACTCATACTGTTTATACTGACAAGTCTATTTTATCAAAGGTCTCAAAAATATTATTGGGTCTTTTGACAGTAAAGAGATGCCTCTGTTAAAATGCACTTAAAGATGAATCCCTACATACAAAGAAAAATCATAAAAAGACAAGGCACATCTTCAGAGGAGAGAGAAGATCCCATTGCTGTGGAAAAAAAACTGAAGGTTTCTGTGAATGGAAAGGATTTTATTACCCTTTACTGCACACCCCTCATGATAAAGGAGTTAGTAGTTGGTCTTTTTCTCACAGAAGGTATCATCACGGAAATCCGCCCAGAGGATATGAAGATAGAATATGGGGAAGAGATACGGATTGATATACCCGCTGCTGAAGATCCATCAACAGAGGAAGTGATAACGTCGCGCTGCATCGGTGGGATAACCTTGAGCAAAAAAAGAAATTCCGAAAAGATTAAAGATGATTTTTTTCTTAAGGTAGGAGCCCTTAAGAGCATCTTTGATGAGTTCCAGCAGAGGTCTGAGCTCTTCAGGCTAACGGGTTGCTTTCACGGCGCAGCACTATCAGATGGAGAGAGAATTCTTGTCTTTGCAGAAGACATAGGAAGACACAATGCTGTTGATAAGGTGATAGGATATTTCATTCTCGAAAATATTCCCTTCAAGAGGAAAATAATGTTAGTAAGCTGCCGTCTCTCTTCGGAGATTGTTTCAAAATGTTCACGATGGGGGATTCCAATCG
Source organism: Nitrospirota bacterium (assembly GCA_963826355.1). Taxonomy (GTDB): domain Bacteria; phylum Nitrospirota; class Thermodesulfovibrionia; order Thermodesulfovibrionales; family SM23-35; genus DASPRG01. Next base: position 10,142 of record CAWGWX010000030.1, read on the forward strand.
TAGCAAGCAGGGCTGCTCCAACAGACCTTGCGATCGGGATAGCCGAGACAACAGGCATAACCCTCGTGGGCTTCGTAAGGGGAGACCGCATGAACGTATATGCGAACCCACAACGAATACGTTTGTAGCACAAAGCAAAGGGTATTGAGCGAAGAGTTAAAACTCCATGCTCAGCTCTACGCTCCTTGCTATTTTATGTTGTATTTAGACAGTCTATGACGGAAAGACCTGAAAGACAGGTTGAGCAGTTTTGCCGCCTCTTTCTTCACACCACCTGACTTTTCGAGTGCTCTGAGCAGATATCTCTTCTCAATATCTCCGATAATTTTATCAATATCGATCCCCTCTTCAGTGAGTTCAGGAATCTCTTTTGCCTCATCTGCATATCCAGCTATTTCATTTGGAAGTTCTGCTGGTGTTATTTCTTCTTTCTCTGTGAGAAGGGCTGTTCGTTCAAGAACGTTCTCAAGCTCTCTCACATTCCCTTTCCATGGATATCCCATTAATATTTTCATCGCCTCGGGGGTGATCTTCCTCGACTGGTTGGATATCTTTCTGAGAAAATGTTCTACAAGTAACGGTATATCCTCCTTCCTCTCTCTAAGGGGAGGTATATGGATAGGTACAACGTTAAGCCTGTAGAATAAATCTTCCCTGAACCTGCCTGATGCAATCTCTTCCTTTACATCTTTGTTCGTTGCTGATATAACCCTTACATCAACCTTTATGTCCGTCGTACCACCTACTCGCCTGAATGAACCATTTTCAAGGACTCTGAGAATCTTAGCCTGGAGGTTAATCGGCATCTCACCAATCTCGTCGAGGAAGATACTCCCACCGTCCGCTATCTCAAATAATCCCTGCTTGTTATGCATAGCACCGGTAAAAGAGCCTCTCATATGTCCGAAGAGTTCTGACTCGAGGAGCCCTTCAGGAAAGGCTGCGCAGTTTATTGCGACAAAATTCCGATCCTTCCTATGGCTGAGGTTATGTAAAGCCATTGCAACTAATTCCTTGCCCGAGCCGCTTTCGCCTATGATCAGAACATTTGAGTTACTCTCTGCAACTTTGGGAATCAGTCTGAAGATCTCTTGCATCTGAGGGCTTTGACCGATAATATTCTCAAGTCTGTATGTGGTTTTTACCTTCTTCCTTAAGAGCGAGACCTCTTCACTGAGCCTCTTCTTCTCGAGGGCCTTTTCTACGATTAATCTGATTTCGTCTATCTTGAATGGTTTGTTAATATAATCATAAGCACCTAATTTCATGGCATCGATTGCTGCCTCTGTTGTGCCGAAGGCTGTTATCATGATTACAATGGTATCAGGAGATATTTCTTTTACCTTTTTCAGGAGTTCGAAGCCACCGACCTTTGGCATCTTAATATCTGTTATGACAAGATCAAAGATGTCATTGGTAATATAAGAGAGTCCTTCAAGTCCATCAGAGGCAGAGACTACTTCATACTTCTCCCCTTCCATGAGAATCTTCAGTACCTCCCTCATGCTTTTTTCGTCTTCTACTATGAGTATCCTTCCCTTATACTTTTCCATTTGTCCTTGGTAATATAACCTCAAAGGTCGTGCCAAATCCAGGATTACTTTTCACACTTATATTCCCGGCGTGTTCTTCGACGATTCTATAGGCTATCGAAAGTCCAAGACCTGTTCCATTCTCTTTGGTTGTAAAAAAGGGATAAAAGATCCTCTCCATATCATAGTCATCGATGCCAATTCCCGAGTCCTGAAACGTGATTTCTACAGCAGTGTTCGTGCTCCTTGTGGAGACAGTAAGTTCTCCTCCTTCAGGCATCGCTTCTATTGCGTTTATCCCGAGGTTCCAGAATACCTGCCGCATCTTCTGAGAATCTGCATCTACTTCAAGTCTGCCCGTGTATTTTTTATTTATAGAAATAGTACCTTTGTTCTGTTCTGCGTGCTTCAGGAGTTCCATGGTCTCATCGAGAATACTGTGCAGTTCGCACCGTTTAAAATCGGGGGGCGTCGGTCGTGAATAGGTAAGGAAATCGGTTATGATGCAGTTGAGACGCTCCATCTCTTTCAGGGCAATCGCCATAAGTCTCTTCTTTTGGTTCTGTGGCATCGTGTCTTCTTTGAGCATCTCGATAGAGCCCTTCAGAGAGGCGAGGGGATTTCTGATCTCATGGGCAATATTTGATGAAAGTTCTCCTAAAGCTACCCATTTTTCTTTCAACTTCATCTCTGCCTCAATCTTCTTCAGTTCTGTGATGTCCTGGAATATCCCGATAAAACCGGTTTCATTCCCGCTGATGTCCCTCAGGGGAGTGATCTGTAACCCGATCACCTTCTGGATCCCATCTGCCCTTATGATCTCTTCGCGTCGAGTACTCACAAAAGAAAACTGAAAGAATGGCAGAACTTCATCTATCCTCTGGCCTATGACCGTGTCCTTTTTCATCCCTGTTATCCTTTCAGCAGCTCGGTTGAAGATTAATACTCTATCAGATTGATCAGTTGTGAACAGGCCGCTCGGAAGACTTTCTATGACCTCCTTGTTAAAAAACTCGAGATCCCGCAGGTTCGTATCCCTTTCATCAAGTTTTTGTGCTGTCTTCTCAAGCCTTGATGAGAGATATCCACTGAGGAAAGCAGTAAGATAAAAAGAGATAATATGAATAAATATGTTATAGAGGTAGTCCTTCATCACCATTGACTGTCCACCACTGAAAGGCAGTAACCCATGAAACTGGAAGTTTATCAGCGTCCCGTAAAGGATACTACTCAGTGTTGCCGTTATATAACCAGCCCTTTTATTTAATACAATACTTGAAGATATGACAGTAAGCACGAGGGTAAAAGAAAACCAGCTCTCGATCCCACCCGTAATAGAGATGAGTATTATTCCAAAAAACACATCGAGGATTAGCTGGGTATAGGCAAAGACAAAAAGCTTTTTAATCCTTTCGAGGATAATGGAATAAAGAATGGTTATGGCATAGAGAGAGATAATGAGATAAGAGAGGATTTGCGGATAAGGAAATTTTTCGTATCCTGCTTTAAAAATGAAAGAAGAACCGAGCAGGAGGGTAACAAAACTAGCCCTGAGGGCTATGAGGGCCTTTATCCGTATTTTTAAGGCTTCAACATTTTCCGACATCTCCCACTCATTTTAGCTCATTCTCCCAAAAGTTGGGGAAAAGGTTTCGTGGATACCGCATCACAGTCCTTTGAATCCTTGACCACGTGAACCCTTTCACATTCATCAACTCATGTGGAGATGCTCATCATTTTATAAGGGTAATCAACTTGAATATCGGAAGATACATTGCGATAACGATAAAACCAACAGTAGTTCCGAGAAAAATCATAAGCACAGGTTCCATCATCGCGGTGAGATTTGACACAGCATTATCCACCTCGTCGTCATAGAAATCGGCAATCTTGCTGAGCATTGCATCAAGAGCACCCGTTGATTCTCCGACTGCTACCATATGAGTAACCATTGGGGGGAAGACTTTTGCCTTCTTAATAGGATCAGCGAGGGTCTTTCCTCCCACCACTTCTTTTCTGACATCAAGAATTGAATATTCCACTACCTTGTTGCCTGATGTCTTTGCCGTTATCTCAAGACAATCTAAGATCGGAACACCACTACTGACAAGGGTCCCGAGTGTCCTTGTAAATTTTGCAACAGCTACCTTATTAAGGAGTGCACCAATAATAGGGAGCTTAAGCAATATTGAATCACTGATCTTTTTGCCCTTTTCCGTCCTCCGAAACTGGGTGATAAAAACGATGACGCCAATTATTGCAACAAGAGTTACGAGCCCACCGATACCAGCAATAAAGTTACTCAGACCAATTACCATCCTCGTTGGCAGCGGGAGTGTTCCTCCAAGCTGGGCAAACATCTTCGAAAATGTCGGCACAACGAAGAGCATTATAATAACAATTACCAGGACAGCGACGCCTGTTACTACAGCAGGATAAACCATCGCCCCTTTCACCTTCTTCTTCAGTTTCATTGACTTTTCTATGTAAGCTGCCAACCTGTTGAGGATTGTATCGAGAACACCGCCAGCCTCACCTGCTGCAACCATGTTTACATATAACTCGCTAAAAATCCTTGGGTGCTTTTTAAGGGCATCAGCATAGGTTAAGCCTGACTCAACATCTGTCTTGATCTGCGCAATTGTCTTACCGAAGATCTTATTCTCAACCTGGGTAGAAAGTATCTCGAGTGCCTGTACAAGAGGAAGTCCTGCATTTATCATCGTAGAAAACTGTCGTGTAAAGACCACAATGTCTTTATCCTTTATCTTCCCTCCAAAACGTAAGATACGTGCCTTCTTCGGTTTTTCCGTTATAAGCGTAGGAACAATCCTCCTCTTCCCGAGTATTGCAATAACGTCTTCCTTCGTTGCTGCCGTTACCTCTCCTGATTCTATGATTCCCTTTGGTGTCTTACCTGACCATTGAAATAGAGTCATTTCTTATTCCCCCCTTCTGCCAGATACTGCTGTCTCACCTTTCCTCTGGATCATTGCGATCAGCTCCTCTGGCAGATATGACCTTCCAACAGCTTCTTCGTATAATATAAGTCCTTTTGAATAAAGGTCGTATAAGGACTGGTTCATCGTCTGCATACCGAATTTTGACTGACCTGTCTGCATCATTGAATAAATCTGGTGTATTTTGTCCTCTCGTATCAAGTTTCTTATTGCTGGATTTGGAATCATCAACTCATAAGCAAGAACCCTTCCCTGTCCGGATTTCTTAGGGATAAGATGTTGAGCAAGTATTCCTTCGAGGACAAATGAGAGCTGGACCCTTATCTGCTCTTGTTGACTTGGTGGAAAGACATCAATAATACGGTTAATTGTCTGAGCAGCGGAATTTGTATGGAGCGTGGCAAGGGTTAAATGACCTGTTTCTGAGACGGTAAGGGCTGCCTCTATTGTTTCAAGGTCGCGCATCTCCCCTATGAGAACGACATTAGGATCCTGTCTGAGGACATATTTCAGTGCAGTTTTAAATGATACCGTATCAGCAGTTACTTCCCTCTGGTTGATAAGACATTTTTTGTGTTGATGAAGATATTCTATAGGGTCCTCTACAGTTATGATATGATCAGATCTCTCTGTGTTTATCCTGTCGACCATTGCAGCAAGTGTTGTGGATTTACCGCTTCCCGTTGGTCCAGTAACAAGGACAAGTCCCTGGGTCTTTTTAACCACCTCATTAAGGATATCTGGTAACCCGAGTTCCTTAAAATCCCTAATCTCAAACGGAATAGTTCTGAATGCACCGGCGACAGCACCCCTCTGCATGAAGATATTTGCCCTAAACCTGCTAACACCCCTGATAGCAAAAGAGAGATCGAGCTCATTATTTTCCTCATATTTATGCTTTTGTGCATCTGTCAATATACTGTAGCAGAGAGCTTTTGTATCTGCAGGAGTCAGGGGTGGGTGATCAATGGGTAAGAGTTTTCCATCTATCCTCATCCTCGGTGGGCTCCCTGTTGTTATATGAAGATCTGATGCTCCCCTTTCTATCATCGTCCTGAGTAATTCATAAAGAGTGGCCATAATACCTCCCTTAGGGTTTATAGTTTCCCGTTATTCTTTTTAGTCTTATATGCGAAAACTGATTTCATTTCTTCAGTCTCCAAAGGTAATCCTCAACACCTCTTCTATGGTGGTAGTGCCTTCCTTTATCTTATTGAGGCCACTCATCCTCATGGTCTGCATGCCGAGCTTGACAGCAGTCTTCTTTATCTCATCAGCTGATGCCCCTTCAAGGACAAGCTCCTTGATCTCAGACACTACAGGCATAACCTCATAGAGTGCTATCCTTCCTCTATATCCAGAACCATTGCATGCAGGACACCCCTTGCCTCTGTAACATTTTACTGTCTTTGCATCTTCCTCTGAGAAGCCTATCTTCATTAAGGCCGCCGCTGGTATATCCTCCTCCTCTCTGCACTTCGTGCATATCTTCCTTACAAGCCTCTGGGCCATGATAAGGATAACCGATGCCGATACGAGAAAAGGCTCAATACCCATATTCAACAGTCTGCTTATGCTGCTTGGGGCATCATTCGTGTGCAGAGTACTTAAGACGAGATGACCTGTAAGGGCTGCTTTGACTGCAATCTCTGCTGTCTCAAAGTCACGAATCTCTCCGACCATAATGATGTCTGGGCTTTGCCTCAAAAAAGACCTCAGGGCTGAGGCAAAGGTGAGGCCAATCTCTTCTTTCACCTGAAGCTGATTTATCCCATGGAAGTTATACTCGACAGGGTCTTCGACAGTCATTATGTTAATTCCGGGTTTATTGAGGTAATTCAATGCAGAGTAGAGGGTTGTTGTCTTACCACTCCCAGTTGGTCCTGTAACGAGGATCATGCCGTATGGCTTATTAAGCGCATCCATGAAGACCTGTAATGCGGCCTCTTCAAATCCGAGCTTTGTAAGGTCTACCTGGAGATTTGATTTATCGAGGATCCTGAGAACTGTCTTTTCACCGAAAAGGCACGGCAAGACCGAAACTCGGAAGTCTATTTCTCTTTTCTTGTCAAGTCTCAGTTTAATCCTTCCATCCTGAGGTAATCTTCTTTCTGCAATATCGAGTTTTGCCATTATCTTGAGCCTCGATGTTACAGAATCTTTAATCTTTTTTGGGAGATTCATTGCGTTAAACATTATGCCATCAACCCTGTATCTTACCCTGAGAGACTTTTCGTAAGGCTCTATATGGATATCACTTGCATCGCTTTTTATCGCCCTGATAAGTATTCCATTAACAAGCTTAACTACAGGTTCTTCTACTTCCTTGGTCAACATGTCCCTTCTCTCAGTAACAACCTCTATGCTATCGAGTGCATCTCCAACAAGTTTGTCAAACTCATCCACATCAACCATTGGACCTTCATCAACAGGATTAACTCCCACCTCAGTAAATTCTTCTTCTGCGTATGTATAATTCTCAGTCTGAAGTGCCTCTGGGGATGTATACGTCTCAGCCTGAAGCACTTTTGTCTTTTCTGCTCCTTTCGCAGCAACAAGGGCTTCACCATAGCCCATATAATGGGTTGACAATGCATTCAAGATTGAAGATTCACTCGACACAACAACCTCAACATTGTAACCCGTCCTGAACTTCACGTCATCAATCGCAAAAACATTGGATGGGTCAACCATAGCGATCGTTAAGGTAGCTCCAACCCTCGCAACAGGCACAATAAGATATTTTCTCGCCATATCAACAGGTATGAGCTTTAAGAGAGAAGGATCAATCTTGTAATCAGAGAGGTTTATCGCAGGAACACCATACTGTCTGCTGAGGAAGGCAACAAGTTTCTCCTCCGTTACATAGCCTAACTTTACGAGATTTGTCCCGATTCTTCCTCCCTCTCTCTTCTGAAGGCTCAGGGCTTCTTTTAGTTGTCCCTCTGTGATAATATTAGAGGCTATCAGGAGCTGACCTAATCTTGCTGCCATTTCTCATTCCGTGAGAATTTATAATTTAAAATTAAAAATCCAAAATAAAGGAATTCCATAATTTTAAATTTTGCTTTTTGCATTTTTAATATCTTCAGTCTCCAAAGGTAGCCCTCATCACCTCTTCTACGGAGGTGATGCCCTCCTTTATCTTATTGAGGCCACTTATCCTCAGGGTCTTCATGCCGAGCTTGACAGCAGTCCTCTTTATCTCATCAGCTGAGGCCCCTTCAAGGACAAGCTCCTTGATCTCATCCTTGAGAGGCATAACCTCATAGAGTGCGATCCTCCCTTTATACCCAGAACCATTGCATGCAGGACACCCCTTGCCCCGGTAACATTTTATTGCCTTTGCATCTTCCTCTGAGAAGCCTATCTTCACTAAGGCTGCCGCTGGTATATCCTCCTCCTCTCTGCAACTTGTGCATACCTTTCTAACAAGTCTCTGAGAGGCAATAAGGATAACCGATGCTGATACAAGAAAAGGCTCAACACCCATATTCAATAATCTGCTTATGCTGCCTGGGGCATCATTCGTGTGCAGGGTGCTTAAGACGAGATGGCCTGTAAGGGCTGCTTTGACTGCAATCTCTGCTGTCTCAAAGTCACGAATCTCTCCGACCATAATGACATCGGGATCCTGCCTCAAAAAAGACCTAAGGGCTGAGGCAAAGGTAAGGCCAATATCTTCTTTCACCTGAACCTGATTTATCCCCTGGAAGTTATACTCAACAGGATCTTCAGCAGTAGATATATTAATACCCACCTTATTGAGGTAATTCAATGCAGAATAGAGGGTCGTTGTCTTACCACTTCCCGTCGGGCCTGTAACGAGGAGCATGCCGTATGGTTTATTCAGTGCATCCATAAAATCCTGTAATGCGCCCTCTTCAAATCCAAGTTTTGTGAGATCCATCTGGAGATTTGACTTATCGAGGATCCTTAAAACAACTCTTTCACCAAAAAGACATGGTACTGTGGAAACGCGAAAATCTATCTCCCCTTTTTTACCGAGTCTCAGTTTAATCCTTCCATCCTGAGGTAACCTTTTCTCTGCAATATCAAGCCTCGCCATTATCTTGAGCCTCGATGATACAGCAGCCTTTATCTTCACCGGCAGATTCATTACTACATACATCAAGCCATCAATCCTCTGCCTCACCCGCACAGAGTTCTCGTAGGGCTCTATATGGATATCACTTGCACCAGCCCTTATTGCATTGATGAGCATACCATTAACAAGCTTAACGATCGGTGGTGCAACATCTCTTACAATTTCTGCATCCCCTTTCTCTTCTACCACCTCGATATTGTCAAGGGCCTTATCCACTACCTCGTCAAGTTTATCCATATCTCCAAAGCCTTCATCTATTGATCCAGAACTCTCTTCAATACCCTCTTCTAAATTCGGAAGTTCGTAATTCTTGGCCTGAAGCACCTCTGTTGCTAATCCTTTTGAGGCAATGAGGGATTCACCGATAAAATGGGTTGATATGGCATTTAAGATTGTAGATTCACTTGACACAACAACCTCAACATTGTAACCCGTCCTGAACTTCACGTCATCAATCGCAAATACATTGGATGGGTCAACCATAGCGATCGTTAAGGTAGCTCCAACCCTCGCAACAGGCACAATAAGATATTTTCTCGCCATATCAACAGGTATGAGCTTTAAGAGAGAAGGATCAATTTTGTAATCAGAGAGGTCTATTGCAGGAACATTATACTGTCTGCTGAGGAAAACAACAAGTTTCTCCTCCGTTACATAGCCTAACTTTACGAGGTTCTTCCCGATTCTTCCTCCCTCTCTCTTCTGAAGATCCAGGGCATCTTTTAGTTGTCCCTCTGTGATAATGTTAGACGTTATAAGGAGCTGACCTAATCTTGTTGGCATGTTCTTAACATATATAAAAATATAATGAATGTCAAACTGGTTTATACGTTAAAGATCTTAGTGACCTCTCTCCTTTTTCAATTTTTTTTACCCATTTACTTTGAGGATTGCAGTAAATCCTCCCTGGCTTTTGAAAGTAAAGCTGATATCTTTTTATAATATTGCCAACCGTTGACTCAGAAATGCTTTTCATCCCATGTTGTGTGCAATATTCATCTAAAAGGGGTTTGATCTTTTCTTTCCCGAGCTTTGGGTACTCCTGTCTTAGGGCTCTTATAAACTCGATGACCTCAAGAGGTATAGTCGATTTTCTCACTCTCTTGGGACGGGTAGACAGTGGAACTAATGCTATCAGTTTTCCATCCATCTCTTTCAGTCTTTTCCTCCAGCGGTTGATTACCTTTCTATCTGTACCAAAGACCTCAATAGTAGCCTTTTCCCCATATCTCTCATAGAACCTGATGATCTTCATCCTCTGCACCGCCACCTCGCTTCCTTCAAATTTCCTGAGACCATTGTTCATATCGTGAACCCTACGGCAACCCTGCATCCTCTCATAACCGAGTATGCCTTTGCATAATGATCCATCCTTTTCATGTCGCACATGTTTTTTAACTTTTTTGTTTCGGAAAAGCTGTGATACGAATCACAACAATGTTTAAGCCAAAACTCAGCTGCGGGTTGACCCGAGAGATAGAGATAATACAATATTTGCATGGATAGGAATAGCAATCTGCAGATATGGTAAAATTTAATAACGAAGAGGAAAAATTTCGAGGTTTCGTAACAATGGTTAGGCAGAAGGATATACCATCACCCAGTGATTTTGAGAGGGCTGAGAGGCTGAGAAAAGTTATAGAGGCTCTCCATGAGATAAATAAAAATATTCCCGTCATCGTAGAAGGCAATAAAGATGTATCCGCATTGAGAAAGCTCGGTCTTGTCGGGGAGATCATTACACTCCATAGAGGAAAAAGTCTCTATGACTTTTGCTTAGATATTGCAGAGAGATTCCAAAAGGTAATTATACTCCTTGATTGGGACAAGAAGGGTGAGAGTCTAAATAAAACTTTAGCTATGCACCTTAATGGACATTGGGAGGAGTTTTCTTTTTTCAGGGAACTCTTCAAAGTGCACTGTCAGAAGGAGATAAAGGATATAGAAGGGATACCGAAGCTTCTCAGAAGGTTAGAAGGAGATGAAAATCCTTGGTATTAAGGGCGAGAACCTTGCTGTAAAATTCCTCAAAGAGAAAGGCTACAGGATAATCGCGAGGAACTACAAAACCCCTCTTGGTGAGATTGATATCATTGCACAGGACGGCAATACCATAGTATTTATTGAAGTGAAGACAAGGACAGATGAGTTTTTCGGCCAGCCTTTCGAGGCAGTAAACAAGAAGAAAAGGCAAAAACTGAAAAATGTAGCCTTACTCTATCTTAAAAGGTATAAGGGGGAATGCCCTGTGAGGTTTGATGTTATCAGCATTTTTTACAGGGGAGACGGAAAAAAGGAGATCGAGCATATCAAGGATGCCTTCGAGGTTTAAGGCTTTCCACTCGACTGTGGAGCTGATTTCGGGACCTTTTTCTCAGATACTGCTTCTTTGGATTTCCGTATGTCTTCATAATCAACAAATTCAAGAACGGCCATTGGTGAAGAGTCCTTAACCCTGTTTCTCGTCTGGACAATCCTGAGGTATCCGCCATTTCTTCCAGCAAGTCTCGGTGCTATCTCGCCGAAAAGCTTCGAGATAGCAGTCCTGTTAGGAAGATAAGAAAGGGCAAGTCGTTTTGCGTGGAGATCACCTCTGATACCGAGCGTTATCATTTTCTCTGCAATCCTTCTTATCTCCTTCGCCTTTGGAACAGTTGTCTCGATCCTCTGATGTTCAAAGAGCGATGCTACCAACCCTCGCAAGAGAGCTTTCCTCTGGTTTGCCGTTCTTCCGAATGACCTGCCATCAACTCTATGTCGCATCTTGCTCCACACCTCCACCTTGTGAAGCTATCTCCTTGCTGAGGGCATTCAGGTCGACCCTCATGCCGAGGCGTAATCCCATTGAGTGGAGTATCTCTTTTATCTCATTCAGAGATTTGCGTCCAAAGTTCTTTGTCTTAAGCATCTCGTGCTCTGTTTTCTGAACAAGGTCGGCAATGGTCTTTATGCTCGCATTCTTCAGGCAGTTATTGGCTCTTACGGAGAGCTCCAGCTCATCAACACTCTTGAGAAGATTAGCATTGAATACAGGATTATCACTTATCGATTGTGATTCACTATCGTCCTGCATAGAACCGATTTCTTCTTTCTCTTTTTCCTCTTCTGATTGGAACAGTTCCATATGCTCAATGACGATAGACGCTGCCTGTGAAACTGCTTTTTCAGGTGTAATACTTCCATCAGTCCATATCTCCATGACGAGCCTGTCATAATCTGTTGCCCTTCCGACCCTTGCTTTCTCAACGGTGAAGTTAACTTTCTTAATGGGGGTAAAGACAGAATCAACAGCAATAATATCTACAGGGAGATCTTCCTCTTTGTTTAATTCGGAGGGTACATATCCTTTGCCTTTTTTAATATGCATCTCGGCTTCAAAGAGAGCGTCCTTATCTATGGTTGCTATAACCTGTTCCGTGTTAAGGATTTCAAAAGATGCATCCCCATGAATATCAGAGCCCGTCACATCTTTTGGACCCTTTACTTTTATTGTTGCGGTCTTTTTCCCATCAGAATAAAGCTTGAACCTGAGCTTTTTCATATTCAGAATTATGTCAATCACGTCTTCCTTAACCCCATCTATTTTAGAGAATTCATGAAGGGCGCCATGTATCTTCACTGCCGTAACTGCAGCACCTTCAATAGAGGAAAGCAAGACCCTTCTGAGGGCATTGCCTATAGTAGTACCATAACCGCGCTCTAAAGGCTCCGCTATAAGTTTACCGTATGTGTCAATCAGGGTTTCTTCATCAAACCTTATCTTATCCGGTAACTGAAAGCCTTTTCTCTTCAGATCCATATAAGGCCTCCTCTGAGTCTTTTAACGTTAGAAAGGAAATGGAAAGTTATACTGTTTTCCTCATTTCCTATTTCTAACTTCTTATTTATTACTTAGAATAGAGCTCTACTATGAGCTGTTCCTGAACAGGAAGTTGTATTTCTTCCCTTGATGGTATATGTAAAACCTTGCCTCTCATGTTTGCACTGTCAACCTCAACCCATGGAAGTATTCCTCTATGTCCAGCCTTCGAGAGGCTGTCCACTATCTCGGGTATATCTCTACTTGATTCTTTCACCTCAACGAAATTCCCGGCCTTGACCTCATAGGACGGAAGGTTGACTATTTTACCGTTTACAAGAAAGTGCCTATGAGCAACAAGTTGTCTTGCCCTACGCCGGTTAGGTGCGAAACCCATGCGATATGCAATATTATCAAGACGGCTCTCGAGGAGCTGAAGGAGTACCTCCCCTGTAATGCCTTTTTTTCTTTCAGCCTCATAGAAATACCTTCTGAACACTCTTTCAAGAAGTCCGTAAATCTTCCTAACCTTCTGTTTTTCTCTGAGTTGTATCCCATAGTCAGATAATTTCCTGTAGCTCTGCCCATGTTGTCCTGGAGGATACTTTCTTCTATCGATAGCACATTTTTCTGTGTAACATCTATCGCCTTTGAGAAAAAGTTTTTCTCCCTCTCTACGACAAATCCTGCACAGTGGTCCTGTATATCTTGCCACGCTAAACTCTCCTCTTTTTGGGAGGCCTGCAACCGTTGTGAGGAACAGGTGTCACATCTTTTATGAGATTAATCTCTAGACCCGCTGCCTGAAGTGCCCTGATAGCAGATTCCCTTCCTGCACCAGGCCCCTTAACAAAGATATCAATCTGCTTCATCCCCAAGTCCATTGCCTTTTTTGCTACCGCTGCAGCTGCTATCTGTGCTGCATAGGGAGTCGCTTTTCTTGAACCTTTAAATCCTAGGTTACCTGCACTTGACCAGGTGATAACATCACCATTTGGGTCAGTAATCGTTATTATCGTGTTATTAAAAGTCGCCTGAATATGGGCTGTTCCGTAAATAATGTTTCTTTTCTCTTTCTTGACACCTTTCTTCCTCTGAGCCATTCAGTTATGCCTCCTTTTTCTTGCTAACGGCCGCTTTTCTTGGTCCTTTACGAGTCCTGGCATTGGTTCTCGTCCTCTGACCTCTCACGGGAAGTCCTGAACGGTGTCTCAGTCCTCTGTAAGAGCCGATGTCCATAAGTCTTTTTATATCCATGGATATGTCACGCCTGAGATCACCCTCAACCCTATAATCCCTGTCTATTGCCGCCCTGATCTTAACAATTTCTTCATCAGTGAGGTCCTTTATTCTTGTATTAGGGTTGACCTTCGTCTCAGCCAGTATCTTCTGTGAAAGAGACCTGCCTATGCCGAAGATCCTTGTTAGTCCTACCTCTGTGCGCTCATTTTTCGGTAAATCAACTCCTGCAATTCTTGCCAACTCACACTCCTTCTGCTAATTCAAAATAGAGATTTCTCCCCTCCACTAACACTGCAACTAAAACTCATAGACTGTTTCATCCTTGTCGTTGTTTGTGCCTTGGATTATCACAAATAATCCTCACAATACCCTTCCTCTTTATTATCTTACATTTAGCACATATGGGTTTCACTGATGACCTGACCTTCATAATGTAATTCCATCCCTTTTAGAAATTTAAAACCGAAAAACATCCACCTCAGGCGGATTATAAACTTCGGAACTCCCCACCCCTGGTAAGATAGAGTTTATTTAGCTCTATACGTTATCCTTCCCTTTGTAAGATCGTATGGAGAAAGCTCTACAGTTACCTTATCACCCGGCAAAATCTTTATAAAATGCATCCTCATCTTCCCTGACACATAGGCGAGTATAACTTGACCATTTTCAAGCTCCACTTTAAACATTGCATTTGGCAGGGTTTTCACAACTGTCCCCTGAACCTCTATAGTTTCCTCTTTTGGCATTAACTTTAAATTATAAGTTTTAATTTGCTTTTAGTCAAGATGTTAGGTCCTTCTGATGTAATAAGTACAGTGTGCTCAAAATGGGCTGATGGTTTGCCATCAGCTGTAACTGCTGTCCATCCATCATTGAGAATGAAGACCTCATATACTCCTAGATTAACCATGGGCTCTATCGCCAGAGTCATCCCTTCCCTAAGCCTCGGGCCCCGCCCAGGTGGCCCAAAGTTAGGAATCTGTGGATCCTCATGTAACTCTCTGCCTATCCCATGTCCTACGAATGCTCTTACTACTGAAAATCCATTTGACTCAACATGACTCTGAATAGCATATGAGATATCAGATACCCTATTGCCCACCCTTGCACTGCCAATCCCAATGTACAGAGATTCTTCTGTTACCTTGAGCAATCTTTCTAAACCAGGGGCTATTCTCCCTACAGGTATAGTAACAGCACCATCACCGTAAAACCCATCTTTATAAACACCGAGGTCCACACTCAGAATATCTCCATCTTCTAAAATCCTCTTTGATGGTATACCATGAATAACCTCATTATTTATAGATGTACAGATGCTTGCAGGGTATCCCCTGTATCCCTTAAATGCCGGCTCCCCTCCTTGTTCTCTAACATGGGTATCGGCAAAATTTTCGATCTCTAGTGTGGTTAGACCTGGTCTCACCATGAGTTTTATGGCATCAATTGTCTTAGCGACGATACGACATGACTGTGCTATCTTTTCTATTTCTTCTGGAGACTTCAAGATAATCATATAACTTGAAACTACGCATTTCTGATTATGAATTTTACGTTATCCCCTTCTTCCTCTTATCCTGCCCTTTTTTAGGAAGCCCTCGTATGATCGTGTAAGCAGGTGCGTCTCTATCTGGGAAATGGTGTCAAGGGCAACTCCGACGGTAATTAAGATAGACGTGCCTCCGAAATAAAAAGGGACATGGAATCTTTGTATAAGTATCTCGGGTATAATGCATACAATGGCGAGATAGAAAGCACCAACAAAAGTCAGTCTCGAGAGAACCTTGTAGATATACTCAGAAGTCTTCTGGCCAGGTCGTATCCCAGGGATGTAACCCCCGTACTTCTTGAGATTATCTGAGATATCAACAGGATTGAATATAATGGCAGTATAGAAATAGGCAAAGAAAAAGATCATCCCGACATAAAGAAGGGTATACATGACTGTACCTGGAGAAAGCTGCTTGGCAATAGCCTGTACCCAAGGTATTGCTATAAACCCTGCCACAGTTGCGGGGAACATAATGATAGAGGAAGCAAATATCGGAGGGATAACCCCAGAAGTATTTATTTTGAGTGGCAGGTGAGTGGACTGCCCACCATATATTTTTCGACCCACAACCCTTTTTGCGTATTGGACAGGAATTTTTCTCTGTCCCCTTTCTACGAAGATTATCGCACCAACAACAGCCACCATCATCACGACAAGGGCGATAACGAAGAAGAGAGAGAGTTCTCCTGCCTGGATAAGCCTGATTGTACTTATAAGAGCGTTAGGAAAACGCGCGACAATTCCGGCGAATATGATGAGTGAAATCCCGTTACCTATGCCCCTCTCGGTAATCTGTTCTCCAAGCCACATAATAAAGGCTGTACCGGATGTAAGTGTTATCATTGTCAGGAGCCTGAAAGACCAGCCAGAGTTCTGGACAAAAGCGCCATTTTGCATACCTTCAAGCCCTGCAGCAATACCAAATGATTGAATAGCACTAATGACAACTGTCCCATATCGTGTATACCTTACAATCTTTTTTCTGCCTGCCTCACCCTCCTTTGCGAGTTTGCCGATAGCCGGAATTACAACAGTAAGAAGCTGCAGGATAATCGATGCGCTTATATAAGGCATTATGCCGAGAGCAAAAATAGTGACCCTTGATAAGGCACCCCCTGAAAACATATCAAAAAAGCCCATGAGGGCCCCACCCTTTTCAGCAAGAAACTTGCTGAGCGCCTCTCCGTTAATTCCAGGGGTAGGGATATGAGCACCGACCCTATATACAGCAAGGAGGATCAGAGTAAAAAGAATCCTGCGCTTGAGTTCTGGTATTTTAAAAATGTTTTGGAAGCTTGAGAGAATTCCCATGTAAGTTTTAGATTATTTCCGCCTTACCACCTGAAGCAGCTATCTTTGCTAACGCAGAACTACTGAAGGCATCTGCCTTTATCGTAAAAGGTCTGTGAATCTCACCTTCACCAAGGATCTTGAGGCCATCTTTTAAATCCTTTACTATGCCTTTTTCAACAATAATTTCGGGTGTTATCGTATCGAATTCCTCCAACTTACTAAGATCCTTCAAATTTATTATTGCATACTGTATTTTAAAACGGTTTTTAAAACCCCTTTTGGGTAATCTCCTCTGAAGAGGCATCTGTCCGCCTTCAAAGCCCGGCCCCTTTGTTCCCCCTGAACGAGCTTTCTGCCCTTTATGGCCCTTGCAAGAAGTTTTTCCGTGTCCCGATCCTATCCCGCGACCAACCCTTTTTGCCTTCCTTGTCTTTCCTACCGCAGGCTTTAAATCCTCTATCTTGTTCATATCTCTTTAGTCTCCTCTTCAACCTTTCCTCTCAGTTTTGCAACAGACTCGGGATCTTTGAGAATCGAAAGCCCATTCAGCGTTGCCTTTACTGTATTGAAGGGATTATGGCTACGGAGGGACTTTGCAACGATATTCCGAACTCCTGCTACCTCTAAAACTGCCCTAACAGCACCTCCTGCAATAATACCAGTACCCTTCTGTGCAGGATTCATAACAACAGTTCCTGAGCCGAACCTCCCTACAACCCTATGAGGAATTGTTTTGTTTTTTATCGGAAACCGTATCAGAGATTTTTTCGCCTGATCAACCGCTTTTCTTATTGCCTCAGGAACCTCAGTGGCCTTTCCTTTACCCATGCCCACTGTTCCCTCTCCATCTCCTACGACAACAAGGGCCGTAAAAGAAAATCTCCTTCCACCCTTTACAACCTTTGCTACCCTGTTTATATATACAACCTTATCTTTTAGGTTCAATCCTTCTGGTTCGATCCTTGTCACTCTTCCTCCCTAAAATTCGAGTCCTGCTTCCCTGGCTGCCTCTGCCAGTGCCTTAATCCTGCCATGGTAAAGATATCCACCCCTGTCAAAAACAACTTTTTTTATGCCCTTTCCTAATGCCTTTCTTGCTAGGAGTTCGCCAATCTGTTTTGCCGTCTGGACATTACCCTTGTGGGATTTTCTATCTTTTAATTCCTTATCGAGACTCGATGCAGAGACAACAGTTTGTCCCTTGAAGTCATCGATAATCTGAGCGTATATGTGATTCAGGCTCCGATAAACAGAAAGTCTTAACCTCTCGGGGACCCCAAAAACTTTCTTCCTTATTCTTTTATGGCGCTTCTCTCTGCTTTCTTTTTTGTCCTTTGCCAAAAGACCCTCCGACAATGGAATTATTTCTTGCCCGTCTTACCAGCCTTTAATTTGAGGTGTTCTCCTGAATACCTGATGCCTTTCCCTTTGTATGAATCAGGTGGCCTGAGGACTCTGAGATTTTCAGCCAATTGCCCCAGTTGATGTTTGTCAATTCCCGTAAGGGTGACCAGGGTTTGCTTTGCATCAACAGATGCCTTAATGCCCTCTGGCAATTGAACTTCAACGGGATGGGAGTAGCCGAGGGTTAATACAAGTTTATTACCCACTACCTGGGCTTTATAACCAATTCCAACTATCTCAAGGATTTTCTGGTAACCTTGTAAGACCCCGGTTACCATATTCGCAATAAGGCTCCTTGTGAGACCATGAAGCGATTTATCAATCCTTGAGTTACCTACCCTCTCTACAACAATATTGCCGTTATTTACCGAGACGTTAATCTTATCTGGATAAACCCAGCTCAACTCGCCCTTGGGTCCTTTGACTATAATGGTTCTGTTCTCAACCAATAAATCAACACCCTTGGGTATCTGTATGGGCTTTTTACCTATCCGCGACACTCTATAGTCCTCATATAGTGAGTAGCTTAGGGCACGGAGTCCTGAACCTCTTTGCTGTTAGCTCTTTGCCCTTTGCTTTTCTATCTTTACCAGACATAACAGATAACTTCTCCGCCAACACCTTCACGGCGAGATGCTTTATCACTCATTATCCCCTTCGATGTTGTCAGTATTGCAATCCCGACTCCACCCATTACCTTTGGTATCTCCTTGCTGCCAACATAGATCCTTCTGCCTGGTTTGCTGATCCTTTTCAACCCAGACATAACACTCTCATTCTCAACATATCTTGGGACTATCCTCAGGATACCCTGCCTTTTATCCTTCAATATTTTATATGTCTTGATGAACCCCTCTTCTTTCAATGTCCTTGCTATCTCTACTTTCATTATAGAGGCAGGAATATCAACCTTTTCTGCCTTTATACGTAACGCATTTCTTATCCTCGTAAGCATATCTGCAATAGGATCAGTTAGCATTTTTTTTTACCTCCCCATAGTCACAGGCTACCAGCTCGATTTTGTTACCCCGGGTATCTGCCCTGCAAGGCTAAGTGTTCGAAAACAGATCCTGCACATCCCGAATTTCCGCAGATAACCTCTGGGTCTTCCACACAGTTTACAGCGATTATGAGACCTCACCCGGAATTTTGGTTGCCTTTTGGACTTCTCTATCATGCAAACTTTAGCCATTCACAGACCCCTTCTTATTTCTCATTTCCCATTTCTAATTTCTAAAAGGCATCCCTAAATAACTCAAAAGGGCCTTTCCTTCCTTACCCGTTTTCGCACTCGTGCAGATTGTGACATCCAAGCCATGCGCTCTCTCAACCTTGTCATAATCTATCTCAGGAAATATAAACTGCTCTTTGAAACCCATAGAATAGTTACCCCTTCCATCGAAGGACTTCCCTGATACTCCTTTAAAATCTCTTATTCTTGGTAGGGCAAGACTTATCAACCTGTCGAGGAACTCATACATCCTTTCCCCTCTTAGGGTTACTTTACAGCCTATGGGTACTCCTTTCTTCAGTTTAAAACTTGCAATGGATTTTTTTGCCTTTGTCACCACTGCCTTCTGACCCGTTATCAGGGAAAGTTCCTTCTGTACTGCATCGAGGAGTTTTATGTTCTCTATAGCCTCTCCAAGACCAACATTAAGAACAACCTTCTGTATCTTTGGTACTTCCATTACATTCCTATATGAAAATTCTTTCATCATGGCAGAAATAACCTCTTCTATATATCTTCCCTTCAGTCTCGGCGCCATCCCTACTCTATGATCTCCTTGCATTTTTTACATGCCCTTGCCTTCTTGCCGTCTGACAGGACTGTATTGCCAATCCTTGTCGGTTTCCCACACTTAGGACATATAAGCATCACGTTTGATATATGGAGAGGTGCTTCTTTTTCAATTATTCCTCCCTGTGTATACTTCTTGCTTGGTTTCATATGCCTCTTGATTATGTTAGTCCTCTCTATCAGAAGCATGTCCTCTGATGGATAAAGAGAAATTACCCTCCCCTTTTTGCCCTTTTCTCTACCGGTAATGACTAAGACTGTATCGTTTTTCTTTATGCCTAAGCCCATAGCTTTTAGAGAACCTCCGGGGCTAAAGAGATAATTTTGGTAAACTCCTTCCACCTGAGCTCCCTTGCCACAGGACCGAAAATCCTCGTCCCAACAGGTTCACCCTCTGTATTGATAAGAACAGCAGCGTTCTGATCAAAACGTATATATGATCCATCAAGCCTTCTCTGTTCTTTCTTCGTCCTCACCACAACAGCCCTAGTTACTGTTCCCTTTTTGATGTTGCTATCTGGCAATGCCTCCTTCACACTCACAACAATGATGTCGCCGAGTCTTGCATACTTCTTATGAGAGCCTCCAAGAACCTTTATACACTGAACCCTTTTAGCACCTGAATTGTCTGCGACCTCAAGTATACTCCTCAGCTGAACCATCTTCACCCACCTCTCGCTGCCCCATCGAGGATTTCAAGCACTATCCACCTTTTCTCCTTACTGAGAGGCCTTACCTCGAGAATCTTGACAGTATCCCCAATGCGACATTTGTTTTCCTCATCATGCGCCTTAAACTTTGTCACCCTCTTAACGGTCTTCTTGTACTGAGGGTGTTGAACTAGTCTCTTCACGGCAACCACTACGGTCTTATTCATCTTGTCGCTAATAACTTTACCGATATAAATTTTTTTAGACATTTCCTATTTATTTCCTGCTTTGATTAGATTTCTCTGTCATTATAGTCAGAACTTTCGCTATATCTTTTTTTACGGCCCGTATGCGTAAAGGGTTCTCTATCTCGCCTGTAGCCTGTTGAAACCTCAGATTAAACAGTTCCTTTCTGAGGTCTTGGTCCTTTTTTATCAATTCCTCTATTGTCATTGACCTAAGTTCAGAGGGCCTCATAGAATCTCCTCATCTCTTTTCACAAACTTTGTTGCCACAGGCAATTTATGTGAGGCGAGGCGCAAGGCCTCTTTTGCAATTTCCTCACTCACTCCAGACATCTCATAGAGAATTCTCCCTGGTCTTACGACTGCAACCCAGTATTCAGGTGCACCCTTCCCTTTCCCCATCCTTGTCTCAGCAGGTTTTTTAGTTATCGGTTTATCAGGGAAGATCCTTATCCATACCTTGCATCCCCTCTTGGCATGGCGTGTCATAGCGACCCTCCCAGCCTCGATCTGTCTGCTGGAAACCCATCCAGGTTCAAGTGCTTTCAGGCCGAATTCACCAAAGGAGACTGTAGCCCCTCTGTAGGCCTTCCCATCCATTCTGCCTTTTTGCATCTTTCTATATTTAACCTTTTTGGGCATTAACATAACAGCACCTATTTATAAATTCTTCATTCGCGATTCAGAGTCACCATCTCTCTCAACTGAATATACATTCTGCATTACAGAACAAACTTACTATTGGGTTGGGGAGGAAAGCCCAAAGCTTTCTGGTAATATATCGCCATGATAGATCCATACCTTAACTCCTATCGCACCATAAGTTGTACGTGCCTCTGTAAAGCCGAAGTCTATATCAGCCCTTAATGTATGGAGTGGAACCCTGCCCTCCCTATACCACTCTGACCTTGCTATTTCAGCCCCAGCAAGCCTCCCTGAGCATGATACCTTTACACCGAGGGCACCAAATCTCCGGGCTGAGGTTACAGCCTTCTTCATGGCCCTCCTAAAGGCAATCCTCTTTTCGAGTTGAAGGGCTACATTTTCAGCAACAAGTTGAGCATCTATTTCTGGTTTCCTTATCTCTTTTATATCTATAGCAATATCTCTACCTGTCATCAGTTGAAGGTCTTTTCTGAGCTTCTCTACTTCAGCGCCCTTTTTCCCAATAATAATACCCGGTCTTGCAGTATGAATGGCCACTCTCATGTTCTGACCTGCCCGTTCTATCTCTATCTTCGAGACTCCAGCATGAAAGAGCCTGTTTTTGAGCATCTTTCTTATTCTGATGTCTTCAAGAAGTTGTTCAGCATACCCCTTTTTGAGATACCATCTCGAATCCCAAGTCTTGACTATGCCGAGCCGAATTCCTATAGGATGTGTTTTCTGACCCAGATTAACCTCCTATTCTTCCTCTGATAAAACTAATGTTATATGACAACTTCTTTTCCTGATAACATTTGCCCTGCCCATTGCTCTCGTTTCCATTCTTTTCATCGTAGGCCCTTGATCCACACAAGCCCTTACAATTTTCATGGATTCAGGATTAACAGCCTTCTTCTGCTCAGCATTCGCTATAGCAGATTTAAGCAGTTTCTCAACAAACTTCGCACCTCTGTAGGGCATAAAATGCAAAAACAGAAGGGCATCACCGGCACTTTTACCCCTTATCAGGTCTACAACCCTCCTTGCCTTCCGCGGCGTTATCCGCGCATATCGTAATATTGCCTTTGACTCCATAAAAAATTCTTTTACCCCTTTGCAGTCTTTTCTGAACCTGCATGAGATCTGAAGGTCCTTGTCGGTGAAAACTCACCAAGCTTATGACCTACCATGTTTTCTGTAACGTAAACAGGTATGAACTTCTTACCATTATGAACAGCAAAGGTGTACCCGATAAACTCTGGTACTACTGTAGAACGTCTCGACCATGTCTTGATAATCTTTTTTTCACCACTTTCCGTCATTAACCTGACCTTCTTCATGAGCTTCTCGTCTACAAATGGACCTTTTTTTAAAGATCTTGGCAACTTATTTTCTCCTCTTCACAATAAATTTATCGGTCCTTTTATTACGCCTTGTTTTGACTCCTTCAGGTTTTCCCCACGGTGAGCATGCCGGTCTGCCACCAGAGCTTTTGCCCTCACCCCCGCCGAGGGGATGGTCGACAGGGTTCATAGCAACACCCCTTACATGAGGTCTTCTACCTAACAGTCTCGTTCTCCCTGCCTTCCCATAAGAGATATTTCCATGGTCAGGGTTACCAGTCTGACCGATTGTAGCCATACAGCCTGAAGGTATGAGCCTCACTTCACCTGATGAGAGCTTAACCTGGACAAAATTATCCTCTTTAGCGATAAGCTGTGCTGAAGAGCCTGCACTTCTCACAAATTTGGCACCTTCCCCTGGCCGAAGCTCAATATTATGTATGAATGCTCCTAAAGTGATGCGGCTTAAAGGGAGGGCGTTACCAATTTTTATCTCGGCATCCTTACCTGATAAAACCTTATCTCCAACCTGAAGTCCTGAGGGTGCAATGATATACCTCCTATCACCATCTCTATATTTCAGCAGGGCAATTCTTGCAGACCTGTTGGGATCATACTCTATTGTCTCAACCTCTGCTGGAACATCCACCTTATCCCTTTTGAAATCGATAATCCTATAGGCCCTTCTGTTACCCCCACCTCTGTGCCAAGCAGTAATACGACCGCTGGTATTCCTACCTCCATTCCTTCTCTTTGGCCTCAGAAGAGGCTTGTAAGGTGTATCTGTTGTGAGATCAGTAAAGTCGGATACCGTTTGGAATCTCCTGCCTGGTGATGTTGGATTATATTTTTTAATGCCCATTATACGCCTTCAATAAAATCAAGCTTTTCACCTTTCTTAAGGGTGATTACGGCCTTCTTTCTATCAGGCCTTTTGCCAAGAGACTTTCCATGTCGTTTCCATTTACCTTTTATATGTATTGTCGAAACCTTCTCAACCTTTACCTTGAAAATCTCTTCTATGGCCTTCTTTATCTCAAGCTTATTAACATCAGAACTTACTTCTACTAATATCTTATTTTCTGATTCCTTGAGAAGACTGCCCTTTTCTGTAAAAAGGGGTTTTTTGATTATCGAATAGAGACTCCTCATTTTATTTCCTCGCTACCTCCTAATCTTGCGACTGCTTCTTTTGTCATAAGGAGTCTACCTGAAGCCAATACATCATAGGTATTCAGATCTGAAACTCTGACTACCTTTACACCAGGGATATTCCTCACTGAAAGGGCAACAACCTCATCGCTTCCAGGAGTTACTATGAGTACTCTCTCTCCTCCTAATCCGAGGTTTTTCAACGTTGCCATCATATCTTTAGTTTTGGGCTTATCCATAACGAATCCATCTATAACTGTTATTGCCCCCTCTGCCATCTTTAAAGAAAGGGCTGTTCTTACAGCAAGCCTTTTTACTTTTTTGGGAGGGTCATAAGAGTAATCTCTTGGTTGTGGACCAAAAGTCGCTCCCCCGCCCCTCCATAAGGGAGAACGATTGCTGCCCGCCCTTGCTCTTCCTGTATGTTTCTGCTTGAATGGCTTCCTTCCCCCTCCTCGAACAAGACCCTTCGTCTTTGTTGCGTGAGTACCCTGCCTCTGGTTTGCAAGAAAATTCGTCACTCCTTCATGGAGGACAGCCGGTTTAGTCTGGAGACCAAAGACCTCGTCTTTAAGGTTAATCTTCCCAATGATATTATTGTTCTTGTCTTTTATTTCAACATCGGGCATTTCAGTCTTCCTTTTTAATCTCCAAATAGGCACCCTTTGAACCCGGAACAGAACCCTTGATGAGGAGCAGGTTCTGATCAGTCCTAACATCAACGATTTCGAGGTTCTTCACCGTTACTCTCTCAAAGCCCATATGACCAGGGAGTCCTTTATTTTTCCAGACCCGAGATGGAAAGGAACTTGAACCAATAGAGCCGGGTGCCCTGTTAAACATTGAGCCATGAGATCCTGGCCCTCCAGCATAGTGATGCCTTTTCATAACACCCTGAAATCCTTTCCCTTTAGAAATGCCTGTGACAGAAATTTTGTCTCCCTTTGTAAACCTTTCCACCGTCAAGAGTTCACCAACCTTTAAACCACTTAGAGGAAATTCTTTTAATAGTCTATAAGGCTTAACACCTGCCTTCTTGAAAACACCTGCCATGGGCTTTTTCAATTTCTTTTCTTCTACCTCTAAAAAGCCAACTTTAGCAGCCTCATATCCGTCGTTATCCAATGTTTTGACCTGAATAACACAACAAGGACCAGCTTCAACAACAGTAACAGGACATGCTTTTCCATCCTCTGTATATATCTGTGTCATTCCGAGTTTTCTACCAAGAATACCCGTCATAATTTTATCTCCACGTCGACACCGGCTGCGAGCTCTAACTTCATGAGAGCATCAATAGTCTGGGGAGTTGGATCGTAGATATCTATCATTCTCTTATGTGTCCTGATCTCAAACTGCTCTCTCGATTTTTTATCAACGTGCGGAGACCTGAGAACTGTTATTCTACTTATTTTTGTGGGCAAGGGTACCGGACCTGCTATCCTTGCTCCTGTTCTCTGGGCAGTATCCACTATCTCCTTCACAGACCTGTCAAGTATCCTGTGATCATAAGCCCTTAATTTTATTCTTATCTTCTGATTCACACTTTCCTCACGCTTAACACAAAACTTTCACGTATCAAACTACTCCAGTATTCCTGCAACAACACCTGCACCAACAGTCCTTCCACCCTCTCTGATGGCAAACCGTAACTCCTTCTCCATCGCTATCGGTGCAATAAGCTCTATCGTTAGATTTATGTTGTCCCCAGGCATTACCATCTCTACCCCTTCAGGCAGATGTGCTACCCCTGTTACATCCGTCGTCCTGAAATAAAATTGAGGCCTGTACCCCTTGAAAAAGGGTGTGTGCCTCCCCCCTTCTTCCTTCGTCAATATATAGACCTCTGCCTTGAACTTCGTATGAGGCGTGATGCTGCCAGGCTTCGCTAACACCATCCCCCTCTCCACTTCGTCCTTCCCTGTGCCCCTCAACAATACCCCAATGTTGTCTCCCGCTCTACCTTCATCAAGAAGCTTCCTGAACATCTCCACCCCCGTGGCCACCGTCTTCCTCGTCTCCCGTATCCCTACAATCTCTACTTCCTCCCCTACCTTTGACCACTCCACGCTCTACCCTCCCCGTCACCACCGTCCCACGTCCCGATATCGAAAATACATCCTCTATCGGCATCAAAAATGGCTTGTCGATCGGCCTCTCAGGTGTCGGTATATAGCTGTCTACAGAATCCAAAAGTCCCTGTATGCTCTTGTATTCCTCTGCATTGGGATCAGTACTACTGCTCTCCATCGCCTTCAGCGCACTACCCCTGATCACCGGTATCTTATCCCCAGGAAATTGATACTTCGTCAAAAGCTCCCTCACCTCAAGCTCTACTAAATCCAAAAGCTCAGGATCATCCACCATGTCTACCTTGTTCATGAATACCACAATGTAAGGCACCCCTACCTGCCTCGCCAATAATATGTGCTCCCTCGTCTGTGGCATCGGCCCATCATTGGCACCTACAACAACAATAGCTCCATCCATCTGTGCCGCTCCCGTTATCATGTTCTTTATGTAATCAGCATGCCCAGGACAATCTACATGGGCATAATGCCTCTTGTCCGTCTCATACTCTACATGTGCCGTCGCTATCGTTATCCCCCTGGCCTTCTCCTCAGGGGCATTGTCTATGCTGTCAAATGACCGGTACTGCGCCATCCCCTTCATTGCTAAATACTTCGTAATCGCTGAGGTCAGTGTCGTCTTCCCATGGTCAATATGTCCTATCGTCCCTACATTTACATGTGGCTTTACCCTCTCGAATTTAGCCTTTGCCATATATCCCTCCTTAATTTAGTGAATAGCCCTCTGTGAACAGTATTCAATGAAAACCTATCCACGCTTCCCTATTCACCTTTCACTGCCTTATTCTCCCCTTACTTTCGCTACGATTTCTTCGGAAACACCTTTTGGAACCTCTTCATAATGTGAAAACTGCATGGTATATATAGCCCTGCCTTGTGTCATCGATCTTAAATCAGTAGCATAGCCAAACATCTCAGAAAGAGGGGCCTGTGCCCTTATTACCTGGGCATTACCCCTTCTCTCGATACTCTGAACTTTACCCCGACGCGAGTTAAGATCTCCTATTACATCACCCAAGAACTCCTCAGGAGTCACGGCCTCAACACTCATGATCGGCTCAAGAAGTACAGGTTTAGCTTTCTTTGCAGCCTCTCTGAATCCTATTGACCCTGCGATCTTGAATGCCAGTTCAGAAGAATCAACCTCATGATATGAACCATCATAAAGTTTTGCCTTTATGTCAACAATGGGATAGCCTGCAAGGATCCCTCTGTCTACTGCCTCTTTTATCCCTTTCTCAACAGCAGAGATATATTCCCTCGGAATTGCACCACCCACAATTGCATTAACAAACTCAAATCCTTTGCCAGGCTCTAAGGGCTCAATTTCTATGAAGACATGACCAAACTGTCCCCTACCTCCTGTTTGCCTGATAAACTTTCCCTCTGCCTTTGATACCCCTCTGATCGTCTCCTTATAGGCAACCTGCGGTCTCCCAACATTTGCGCCTACCTTAAACTCCCTCAGGAGTCTGTCCACAATAATCTCAAGGTGAAGTTCTCCCATACCAGATATGATCGTCTGCCCTGTTTCCTCATTAAAAGATACCTTAAAGGATGGGTCTTCCTGAGCAAGCTTAGAGAGCGCCTGTGAAAGTTTTTCCTGGTCGGCTTTCGTTTTTGGCTCGATTGCGACAGACATGACCGGCTCGGGAAACTCCATCGAAAGGAGTATAATGGGGTTTTTCTCATCACAGAGGGTATCTCCCGTAAGAGTATGTCTGAGTCCTACAACTGCTGCAATATCACCTGCAGAGACCTCTTTGATCTCTTCACGTTTGTCTGCATGCATCGTCAGAAGTCTCCCGACTCTTTCCTTTATATCTTTTGTCGAATTATACACATAGGAACCTGCATGGAGCTTACCCGAATAAACCCTTATGAATGTAAGCTGCCCCACAAATGGGTCTGTCATCACCTTAAATGCGAGGGCAGAAAAGGGTTCACTGTCATCAACATGCCTTGTTATTTTGGAGCCGTCTTTTGGCAATATACCTGTTACAGGCGGGACATCAAGGGGGGAAGGAAGATAATCAACTATTGCATCGAGTAGAAGCTGGACACCTTTGTTTCTGAAGGCAGAGCCGCATAAAACAGGAGTAAGCTTCCGCTGTATTGTGCCTTTCCTGACCGCTGCCTTTATCTCATCTATCAGTATCTCTTCTCCCTTAAGGAATTTATCCAGGATGGTATCATCAACATCAGCCAAGGCCTCGAGCATCTTCTCTCTGTATTCCCGAGCCATAGGCATAATCCTGTCAGGGATATCTCCTTCTACGTATTTTGCATCCAATGTTTCGTCATCAAAAAATATTGCCTTCATTCTGACAAGATCTATAGATCCCCTGAATTCACTTTCAGCTCCTATAGGTATCTGAAGGAGAACAGGACGGGCACCAAGGCGCTCCATCATGCTCTCCACACTCATAAAAAAATCAGCACCCACTCTATCCATCTTATTCATAAAAGCAATCCTCGGAACACCATACTTATCTGCCTGCCTCCAGACGGTCTCTGATTGAGGTTCAACACCTGCAACAGAATCAAAGAGGGCAACAGCTCCATCGAGAACCCTGAGGGACCTCTCGACCTCAATAGTAAAATCGACATGTCCAGGCGTATCGATGATATTAATTCTATGGTCTTTCCAGAAACACGTGGTAGCAGCGGAGGTGATAGTTATTCCTCTCTCCTGCTCCTGAACCATCCAGTCCATAACAGCAGTGCCTTCATCTACCTCACCCATTTTGTAAGTAACGCCTGTGTAATAGAGGATACGTTCTGTGGTCGTAGTCTTCCCCGCATCTATGTGTGCCATAATGCCGATATTGCGTGTCTTCTCTAAGGGAAATCGTAACAAATGGCTTCTCCTCTACCTTTCTTACCATCTATAATGGGCAAAGGCCTTATTGGCTTCTGCCATCTTGTGGGTATCTTCTTTTTTCTTAATAGAAGAACCAGTATTGTTATAGGCATCCAGTAATTCACCGGCCAGCCTTTCCTGCATGGTCTTTTCACTTCTGCCTCTTGAGTAATTGATAATCCACCTGAACGCCAGAGCTGAACGTCTATGTGCCCTTACTTCGACAGGAACCTGATACGTTGCGCCACCAACTCTTCTCGGCTTAACCTCCACAAGAGGCTTTACATTTTCGATCGCTGTCTTGAATACCTTAAGAGGATCGCTTCCTGTCTTTCCCTTCATGTTATCAAAGGCACCATAGCATATTTTCTCTGCCGTGGACTTTTTACCATCTGCCATGATTGCATTGATAAACTTACTCACAAGTTTGCTGTTGTATTTTGGGTCAGGTAAAATTTCTCTCTTTGCTGCTACTCTTCTTCTCGGCATTCTTTACCTTAATCTTTATCTATTTAGGTCTTTTAGACCCATACTTAGACCTTCCCTGTTTTCTATCTGCAACTCCCATCGTATCCAGGGTACCCCTGATGATGTGATACCTTACCCCAGGAAGGTCTTTCACTCTACCACCCCTTATCATAACGATAGAATGTTCCTGGAGATTGTGACCTACACCAGGTATGTATGCAGTGACTTCCATTCCATTCATAAGTCTCACTCTTGCAACTTTTCTGAGAGCAGAATTTGGCTTCTTGGGAGTTGTTGTATAAACCCTCACACATACTCCCCTCTGCTGGGGGCAGCCCCTTAATGCTGGGCTTTTTGTCTTGCTCTCAACTTTCTCACGCCCATGTCTAACTAACTGTGCTATAGTCGGCACTCTACCTCCCATGATTTCTCTTAAGGCTTAGGATTTTAAGAGAAAATTAAAGATACCAAAGAAACGTTTTTTTGTCAAGGCATGTGATTTTTTTTCTTGAAAGTAATTATGATAACTAAACCATATTATTTATGCAAGTCTTCTTGATTGTATATCAAGCATCACTTCTTTTCTTTTGCTTCTTCCCATAATTTATCCATTTCTTCCAGAGTCATGTCCGAGAGTTTTCTTCTTTGATCTGCCGCTTTCATCTCAATATAACGAACCCGTGAGATAAACTTTGCTATTGTTCTTCTCAATGCATCCTCCGGATTGATACTCATAAACCTTGATACATTCACCAGCATGAAGAATATATCACCAAGTTCATCTTCTATCTCATCCTGCCTTTTCCCCTCCAGTGCCTTTTTAAACTCCTTCATTTCTTCGTCAAGCTTTTCCAGGACATCATCAACCTTAACCCAATCAAAACCAACCCTTGCTGCCCTATCCTGAAGTCGATGGGCCCGTAATAAAGACGGTAGTGTCTCAGGGACACCTTCAAGGATAGAGGTTTGCCGTTTACCCTCGCGCCTTTTCTGTTCTTCCCAGTATTCGAGAACCTCTTTTTTCGTTTTGTACTCTGCCTTTCCAAAGACATGGGGATGTCTTGCGATCATCTTTTTACCGATCTTTTCGATGACGTCGGAGATCTCAAACTCTTTTTTCTCCTTTGCTATCTGACTTTGAAAGACAATCTGAAACAGGAGGTCTCCAAGTTCCTCTTTTATCTTCTCCGGGTCATCTTCATCAATAGCCTCAATAAGCTCATATGTCTCTTCAAGGATAAAAGGCTTGAGCGATTCCCTCGTCTGCTCCTTATCCCAAGGGCAGCCTTTTTCAGCCCTGAGTTTTTCCATAACGTTCAATAGCTCCTGAAAATCCATAATAAAACCTCTCGGGTGAAAATTTTATTTTTCTCGCTTCAGATATACATATGCTGATACCGAAACAAGAACCAAGGTCAAAACAAATATCATCCCGCCTGACAAATCTATATAGATAAGCTTTTCCATGTAGTGAATTATGAATGAACCACTATAAGTAAGTAATGGCTCATAACTCTTTCTTAGCCAAATTTCAAGATAGGTCAGAGGACAGTACCACCCAAATATCTGTATCAGAACAGCAAAACCGAGGCCAGCTATATGGAATATCTTTACAGCTCGATACCTTCCTCCTATAAGGGCACCGAATATCAGAAAAACAATCCAAAGAAAATGGATAAGAACCACAAAATCTGCTGCTACCCTGTAAACCATTCTTGATAAGCCGCACTATACTCTTCCCTGTTTATAGAAAAACCTATTGAGATCAACCCCGATCAAATCCGCTGCAGCTTTCCAGCGTTCAGTTACTGGAATATCAAAGAGAATTTTATTATTCATAGGGGCGACCAACCAGCTATCCGTCATAAGCTCATACTCGAGCTGCCCAGAAGCCCATCCCGCATACCCAAGAGCAAAGAGGAACTTTTTTGGCCCTTTACCTGCAGCGACATCCATCAGTATCTCTTTTGTTGTAGTCAGGGCAATGCCGTTACTCACCTTTATTGACGTGTAGTAACTGCCCTCAGGTGTATAGAGCATATACCCCAGTTCGGGCTTAACAGGGCCGCCATAGAATACCGGCAGGTCTATCACACTTTCTTTTATATCAAGCCAATTGAGAAAGGGTACAAAGCTGTTCAGCAGAATGCGATTGATAACAAGCCCAAGGGCACCGTCTTTAGAGTGGTCACAGATGAGAACAACAGTACGTTCAAAGTTTGGATCTTTTAACCCCGGAACAGCTATCAGAAACATGCCTGTCAGATTTTTGATATTGACATCATTCATGCTCTATCCATCTCTTTTTTACATCTCTTGATTTCAAACCTTGCAAGTTTATCACACCTCTCATTTTCAGAGTAACCATCATGTCCTCTAATCCACTCCCATTCAATCTCGTGAATATTTGAGAGACGAAAGAGGCTCTCCCAAAGGTCACGGTTGACTACCTCCTGTTTCTGGGCATTCTTCCAGTTGTTCTTAAGCCATCTAAAGATCCATGATGTCATACCCTGAACGACATAATTTGAATCTGTAACCACCTTAACCTTGCATGGTCTTTTAAGGGCTTCAAGTGCCTTGATGACTGCTGTTAGTTCCATGCGGTTGTTTGTCGTCATAGGAGTGCACCCAGAAAGTTCCTTCTCTTTCCTGTTAGATCTCAAGATAACGCCATAACCTCCTATGCCTGGATTACCACTGCAGGCACCATCAGCAAAAATCTCTACAGAAGGTTTGTTGATCATAATCAACTCATCATGTAATCTCTAATCCCTTCTCAAGCATGACCTATGCTTTCTCATCACTGAGCTTATCCATCATTATCTTCACTTTATATGAGACTTAACGGTTAGCAGACAAAACCTTTTTGAAATATTCTACCGTTTTTTCTAATCCCTCCTCTAAATTAACCTTGGGCTGCCATTCCAATATTTTCCTTGCTAACGTGATATCGGGACATCTTCTTATAGGGTCATCTTGAGGGAGAGGTTTAAAGACTATTCTTGATCTTGAATCAGTTACCTTTAAAACTTTTTCTGCTAACTCGAGAATGCTGATTTCAGAGGGATTGCCAAGATTAACAGGTCCGGGAAAATCATCAGAGGTGCCCATGAGTTTTATCAGGCCGTCGACCATGTCACCAATGTAACAGAAACTCCTCGTCTGACTCCCATCTCCATATACAGTAATATCCTCGCCCTTCAATGCCTGGATGATAAAATTACTCACAACCCTTCCATCATTAAGATGCATTCTCGGTCCATAGGTATTGAAGATTCTCGCTACCTTTATCTTTAGTTTATGCTGGCGGTGATAGTCAAAGAACAAGGTCTCTGCACAGCGCTTTCCTTCGTCGTAGCAACTACGAATACCAATGGGATTCACACTACCCCAGTAACTTTCAGGTTGTGGATGGATAGAGGGATTACCATAGACCTCTGATGTAGAGGCCTGAAGGATCTTTATCTTGAGTCTTTTTGCAAGACCAAGCATGTTTATTGCACCGTGGACAGCAGTCTTAATGGTTTGGACAGGGTCAAACTGATAATGGATCGGAGAGGCAGGGCAGGCAAGGTTATATATTTCATCAACCTCTACAAAGAGAGGAAAGGTTATATCATGTCTTAAGACCTCAAAATAGGGATTGCTTATGAGATGTGCTATGTTACTCTTTGCCCCTGTAAAAAAATTATCCACACATAATACCTCTTTCCCTTCATTGAGTAACCCTTCGCAAAGATGACTCCCAATAAAACCTCCGCCGCCTGTTACAAGAATTCTTTCTCATTTAATCCTCCTCTTGTGAAGTTTATAGCATTAATCAAGTCTATATCTTTATTTGATTATGCTTTTAATCTTCCACCCGGCCAGATTTCATCAATTGATCACTTATCCATCTGTACGTAATCTCCAATGAGTTTACTACACCGATATTTCTTTGATTTGATTCTGGGGTTTAAAACTTTAATTCCTGTTTCTTCATCCTTCCAACCTTCCATAATGATCCTCGATCCTCACGATGTCATCCTCCCCCACATACTCCCCATTCTGTACTTCGATTATCTCCAGTGGAACTTTTCCGGGGTTTTCGAGCCTGTGAAGGGTCGATTTTGGCACATAGGCTGATTCATTCTCATGTATAAAAATCTCTTTATCTCCAATATTAACCTTTGCGGTTCCTTTCACAACCACCCAGTGCTCAGACCTGTGATAATGCTTCTGAAGGCTTAACCTTTCTCTAGGGTTTACTACAATTCTCTTAATCTTATACCTTTCCCCTTCTTCGAGAACAGTGTAACTACCCCAGGGTCTATAGGTAGTTACATGTTCAGATACCTCTTTCCGATCCTCCAACTTAAGCCTCTCAACAATATCCTTCACCTTCTGTGCATGTCCTCTTTTTGCTACCAATAGGGCATCGCTTGTTTCTACTACCAGACAGTTCTGAAGGCCAATAGTAGCTATCAATCTCTTGTCGCCGATTATCATGGTTCCCTCTGTGTCCATTGCGATAACATCACCTGTCTTTACATTGCCATTTTCATCTTTATCCAAAATTTCAAATAATGCATCCCAGGAACCTATGTCATTCCAGTAAATTTCCATAGGTAGTGTCGCCACTCTGTCTGATCTCTCCAATATGGCATAGTCAATAGAAATGTTAGGCATCTCTGTAAATTTTGTTCTAAAATCCTCAAAACTCATTTCAAGGGCCTTTCCTATTTCAGGGGTATGTTTCACAAATTCTTCTTTTATCAGACCTATTTTGAAGGCAAAAATCCCGGAGTTCCAATAGTAAATGCCCTCTTTTACATATTGCTTTGCAGTCTCTTCATCCGGCTTCTCTATAAACCTCTCTACCCTATAGCCTTCTGCCCCATTACCAAATACTTTTAATCTCTCGCCCCTTTTTATATATCCATACCCTGTCTCAGGACGTGTTGGCTTAACACCAAAGGTTACTATATGACCCTCTTTAGCCATCTCTTCAGCCTGCCTTAAATATGTCCGGAACTGCTCAGTGGGTTTGATTATGTGATCACAGGGGGAAATGAACAGGAC
The DNA here is from genome assembly GCA_963826355.1 of Nitrospirota bacterium. Lineage (GTDB taxonomy): Bacteria > Nitrospirota > Thermodesulfovibrionia > Thermodesulfovibrionales > SM23-35 > DASPRG01. Next base: position 44,353 of record CAWGWX010000030.1, read on the forward strand.
ATCATCTTCCATACACCCGAGTTTCTCGATGCAATATTTAACCCCGAGTGCAATTGCCGGAGCTGTATTTCTGCTCTCAGGCTCAAGTATCATGTGAGTAATTGGCGATGAGCAGGTGATGGGTAAAGAGTTTAGTTCAGATTTAACATGGAATTTGTATTCATTGTTAGTCATGATAATTATGTCATTAGGCAATAGTGCACCCATCAATCTTTCTACTGTCTGCTGGAGAAGAGACTTGCTTCCATTCAGTTTCAAGAACTGTTTTGGATAATTCTTTCTGGACAATGGCCATAGCCTTGTACCAGATCCACCCGCAAGGATTATTGCCTTCATAAATTACCCCTTTCCCTCTTTGCCGATTTCTTACTTGGATGAACTTTTATCACTTCCTAATTATAATGCAATATATAAGTGTTTTGACATCTCCCTCCCTTACTATTATAAAATGAAGAAAACAGACAAATTGACCTGCATTCAGAATATGGAGGTGTAACGATGAAGATATTGGTAACCGGTGGAGCTGGCTTTATAGGTTCTCATGTTGTTGATAGCTACATTACAGAAGGTTATGAGGTTATTGTAATTGATAATCTTTGCACCGGTAAAAGGCAGAGCCTTAATTCCTCAGCAAGGTTTTATCTCTTGGATATTAGGTCGGAGCTTTTAAAGAAGGTTTTCGAGATCGAAAAGCCAGAAATTGTTAACCATCATGCTGCTCAAATCTCTGTCCCTGCCTCTGTGGAAAACCCCCTATTTGATGCTGACGTTAACATATTAGGCCTTATCAATCTTCTCATGTGCTCTGTGAAATATGGCACCAGAAAAATAATATTCAGTTCTTCCGGTGGAGCAATATATGGGGAGGCAGAAAATATCCCCACACCCGAAGAGTATCAACCTTTCCCCTCCTCTCCCTATGCCATCAGTAAATTTGCCTCGGAGCACTACTTGAATTCTTACAGGAACAATTTTGGCCTTGATTTCACTGTTCTTCGATATGGCAACATTTACGGGCCGAGACAGATACCCCATGGCGAGGCAGGTGTTGTGGCCATCTTTATGGAGAAGCTCTTCAAGGGTGAGGTCCCTACTGTCTACCACTTCGATGGGGAACCTAATGGAATGATGAGAGATTATTGCTATGTGGAAGACGTAGCAAGAGCAAATATCCTTGCCATTGAGAGAGGTTCAGGAGAGACCTTCAATATAGGCACAGGTAATGGGATTACAACAACCGATCTCTATCGTAACATTCTCACCCTCATGAGAGGTTTCGGTTACGCAAAAGAACCAATCTATGACGAGCCTCATAAAGCTCCAGCAAGGCCAGGTGATATCCGAAGAAGCTGCCTTGAAACGAGAAGGGCAAAAACCCATTTTGGCTGGACTCCAGAATATGACCTGAAAGCTGGCTTGACAAAGACCCTGAACTGGCTTTTAGGTATGCCGACTAAGGGATAAGGATAATAGTTGTGTTATAATTTCTTAAGGAGCTGTATTTGATTAGAGAAATACAATATCTGAAGCCAGAGGAGCTGCCAAAAGTCCCCATCGTCCTTGAAGGTATATCATCCCGCTTTATCCGCGAAAACAGGGTCATTCCCTTAGAGCTTAAAAATAATGTATTAAAGGTCTTAATGGCAAACCCCGAGGATAAGGCAACAATCGATGCCCTCGGCGTTGCAACATCAGCAGATATCATAGTGTATGCCAGTGACGCTTCGGTTCTGGATGAATATATATCCAGATTCTATGTCCAGGAATCGCAGAATATAAACAGGATAATTGAGGATATAGGTGAAAAAGGTCTTGAATTCCTGAGGGAAGAGGAAGAAGACATAGGATATCTCAAGGATTTAGCCTCAGAGGCTCCCATAATAAAGCTCGTCAACCTCTTTATCACAAGGGCTGTCGAGAGCAGGGCAAGCGATATTCATATAGAACCCTTTGAGGATGAATTGAAAGTCAGGTACCGCATAGATGGTATTCTCCAGGACGTAGAATCGGTACCAAAGAAACTCCAGGCGGCCATTGTGTCGAGGATCAAGATCATGGCGAAACTGAATATAGCCGAAAGAAGGTTACCGCAGGACGGACGTATCAGATTAAAAATAGGCGAAAAGGAGATAGATATCAGGGTATCAACAATACCTGTGCTCTACGGCGAAAGTGTCGTGATGAGGCTCCTCGATAAAGAGGGCATTGTTATAGACCTCGATCTCTTGGGATTCCCTTCCCAGACCCTTTCAGTATTCGATCAGCTCATCAAAAAGCCGAATGGCATAGTACTCGTTACGGGTCCTACAGGAAGCGGAAAGACCACGACCCTTTACGGTGCACTGGATAAGATAAATTCTCCTGACAAAAAGATTATCACCGTTGAGGACCCGGTTGAGTATCAGCTGAAAGGGGTCAACCAGATACAGGTAAAACCACAGATAGGTCTGAATTTTGCCAGTACCCTGAGGCATATTGTCAGGCAGGACCCTGATATCATCATGATCGGCGAGATTAGAGATCTTGAGACTGCAGAGATAGCCATACAATCAGCTCTTACAGGACACCTCGTATTCTCAACGTTACATACAAATGATGCACCAAGTGCGATAACAAGACTGCTTGATATGGGAGTCGAAAACTTTCTCCTCTCTTCTACCGTAAGGGGAATTCTTGCACAGAGGCTTGTCAGGGTTATCTGTCCCGTTTGCAAGGAGAGAGACCCTTCGACTTTTGACAAGGAAGAATTGACAATCCTCGGTATGGGGAGTAATGCAACCCTTTATAGAGGAAAGAGGTGTGAAAACTGTACCTTCACAGGCTACTATGGCAGAACAGGAATATTCGAGCTTCTCTCTGTCGATGATGATATACGTAAATTGATCCTGAGGAGTGCTGATTCAAACCAGATAAGGGAATCTGCGAGAATGCATGGCATGAAAACCTTGCTTGAGGATGGTGCAGAAAAAGTGAAAGCGGGTATAACAACCCTCAGCGAGGTCCTCAGGGTAACACAGGAGGTCTAAGTGGCCATTTTTTCCTATAGAGCAACCACGCTGGATGGTTCCATCATGGAGGGAGTCGTTGAGGCTGCAGATGAAAAGGCCGCTATCGAAAGACTTAAGAATACGGGGATCATCCCGTTAAAGGTCGCTGCCCCTAAAGAAGGCATAAAAAGAAGGCTTACCCTGAGGTCGTCAAGAGGTGACCTCCTTACATTCACAACAGAACTCTCCGTACTTCTCAGTGCAGGACTTCCCCTCGATAGAAGTCTCAATATACTTTCCGAAATATCCGAAAGTAAGGAGATGAAGAATATCGTCCAATCCATTCTTAAATCCATAAGAGAAGGGAGTTCTTTTTCTGATGCCCTTTCAAGGCATCCCAGGGTATTTCCAAGACTATATGTAAACATGACAAGAGCAGGCGAAGCCGGTGGGGTGATGGACGTGGTGCTGGATAAGCTGAGTGAATTTCTCGAATCTGCGAAGGAATTAAAAGAGCACATTGTTTCCGCAATGATCTATCCAGCAATTTTGACTGTGGCAGGTGGGGCGTCAATCATTATTCTTGTCACGTACGTTCTTCCAAAATTTTCTCTTATCTTTGCCGAGCTCGGGGGCTCGCTACCGTTTTCAACAAAGGTCATCCTCACTTTCAGTAATGGTCTGAAATCATACTGGTGGGTTGTCTTACTCTCAATGATAACGGGGTGGATAATCTTTAAGAACTACATAAAATCTGATACAGGTAAATACAAATGGGATGCTTTCAAGCTAAAGGTAATGGGCGAGGTTATACTAAAGCTTGAGACGGCACGTTTCTGCAGAACCCTCGGCACACTTCTCAAAAGCGGGGTACCCCTCCTTCAGGCCTTAACCAATTCAAAGGATGTTATAAGCAATCGTGTGATAGCCTCTTCAATTGATGGTGTCTTAAAAGGCGCAAAGGAAGGCAAGGGAATAGCGGTTCCCCTCTCTGATGCAAATGTCTTTCCGCCCCTTGCACTATCAATGATAAAGGTCGGGGAAGAAACAGGTCAACTGGACAGCATGCTTATGAAAGTCGCTTCTACATACGAGAAAAGCCTAAAAGTAGCCGTAAAGAGATTTGTGAGTCTCTTCGAGCCTGCCGTGATTCTTGCAATGGGTCTGATTATCGGCTTCATCGTCATCTCGATGCTTATGGCCATATTCAGTATGACAGAACTACCTTTTTAAAAATGCAAGATGCAAAATACAAAATTAAAAACAGTGGCTTCACACTCTTAGAACTGATCATCGTCCTCTTCCTCATTGCGCTCATCCTCGGACTCTCTACCATCCTTTTTGTGAATATCCTGCCTTCAAGCAGGCTCAATGCAACAGCAAGAGAGATGTCGGCAACCATTAGGCATGCCAAACACCTCGCCCTCATAAACGGTGAGAAGCAGACAATCACCATAAACCTTGACTCCGGATCTTACGGGATGGAAGGTATTATTCATAAAAATATCCCTTCTGGTATCACTATCAAGGTGATAGATCCGTTGTTAGGAGAGATTCGCAATGGGGAATACACCATTATATTTAGTGCCACCGGTGGTATGGAAGGTGGAACAATTGTATTGTCCACCAACAAAAAAACAGCGAGTATACAATTAGACCCTGTAGTCGGATCAGTGGTGATCAAATGACACGGAGACTCGGAGACCCGGAGATTCGGAAACATTATCTTTTCACCGTTTCACCGTTTCACCGTTTCACTGCGGCATTGAATTTCAGTAAAAGGGGGTTCACCCTCCTTGAGATTCTTGTGGCCCTTGCAATATTAGGTATTGCTATAACCATAATACTACAGCTCTTCTCTGCCAATCTGAGGGCATTATCTGTATCCGGGAATTATGTATCAGCTGTTACAAAGGCAGAGGCAAAGATGAGGGAAATACTTGACGATACTAACCTCTCAGAAAAATCATGGAGCGAGGTAACAGATGATGGGTATAGATTTGATGCTTCGATAACTGAAACATTAAAAGACAGGACAGAAAACCTCCAGGTCAGGCTATTAGAGGTTGCCATGACAGTACAATGGACAGAGGGCCTAAAAAAGAAGTCCCTTACCTTGAAGACAATGAAGGTTGTGAATAAACAGATATAGATGAATAATTTACAGAACAGAGATACGAAGTTTAATCTTTTTCCAATAAAAAATGGAGATTGCTTCGTCGGTCGTAACGACCTCTTCGCAATGACAAATCCCCCCATTCCCCCCTTTACTAAATGGAGGCTAAGGGGGAATTATGGTTTCACTCTCCTTGAATTAATGATTTCCATCGTACTACTCGGGATTATTATCGTAATTATAGCTGGTGCCATGAGACTCGGTTTTCGTTCTGTTGATTCAGGCGAAAAAAAAATAGAATCCCTCGAAAGAATGAGAGCGTCTTTAGATATCATTGATTCTCAGATTCAGTCCCAAATTCCATTAACCTATGATGAGGAAGGAGAGAGAAAATATTACTTTAGCGGGGAAAGGGATTCTCTCCAATTTTCAACAAACTATTCTATCTGGGGTGGTCAGAAAGGTTATGTAATAGTTACATACGAAGTTTCATCAGAAGGTGATGGAAAACCAGTTTTATATGCATCAGAAAATATTGTGGGTATAGAAGGCAGTAGAGTGACAAAACTTTTAGATGCCTTCGATGCTATCTATTTTGAGTATTACTATAAGGACATTACAGCAGAAGAAGGAAATTGGGTCGAGCAATGGACAGACAGTTCCACTATTCCAGAAAAGATAAAGGTGCACCTCGTCACCGGAGAGAGAGACCTTTCCATTATTATTCCTGTCAGGATAGGGACAGTCAATGATGCAAACATTATCAGGACCGCTTTCAGAAGAGATGGGAGGGATAGAAGAGTAGGATGCGATATAAACAAGCAGGGCATGGATGATCTGAGAAGAAACAGGGAAGCTACAACATCAGAGAAAGGGATTGCCCTACTCATGGTATTATGGGTATTAACTATCTTGATGGTTCTTGTTCTCTCCTTTTCCTTTATGACAAGGACTGAGACTTATGCTACCCTATCTTTTAAGGAAAGAGCAGAAAAGAAATTCCTCGCTGAGGCAGGTATAGAAAGAGCTATCATGGAACTTTTCTATAGAAATGTAAATAAAAACCAGTCCATTGTCCTCGAAGGACGTGAGGTGTGGAAAATAGATGGCACATCCTATAAGAGCCAGATGGGAGAGGGAGAGTACTCTGTCAGGATTACGGATGAGTCAGGGAAGATAAACATAAATACAATAACTGATGCGAACTCAGATATCCTAAGAAATCTTTTAAAAAACTTAGGGGTTCCAGAAGAAGAGGTGAATACAATAGTGGATTCTATACTGGACTGGAAGGATGCTGATGACCTACACCATCTCAGTGGTGCTGAGAGTGACTATTATATGTCTCTGCCAAACCCCTATAAGGCAAAGAATGCAAATTTTGATACCTTAGAGGAACTCTTGCTCGTGAAAGGAATGACGCCTGAGATTCTCTACGGGGAAGGTGATAAAAGAGGAATAATTGATTTTTTAACAGTCAATTCAAAGAACAGTAAAATTAATGTAAATGCAGCACCAAAAGAGGTTTTAATGGCAATACCGGGTATTACCCCTGAGATTGCTGATGGAATAATAAGTTACAGGGAGAATAAAGAGATTAATAGCGCTGGGGATGTAGGAATTCCTGGAGAAAGCGGACCATATATTTCCTATGGAGACTCCAATACTTTCACCATTGATTCTGTTGGTCACAAGGGAAATGCAAAGGCTGGTTTCGACATCAGGGCAACGGTTATCATTGAAGGGAATAATAAATACAGGTATGTCTATTACAAAAGTCCTGCAAACAGAAAACAATGACAGGGACGATCGTTATTAAAAAATTAACAACTCTTGCCTCTACTTCGGCAACATACCTGAGTAGGATAGGAAGACCTGTATGGAGGGTACTGACCTTCAGTCCTTCCGATGATATAATCTCACCGAAAAAGGTCCTCTGTGTCTCTATTGAGAAGGGTAGCTTGTCTGTTGTCTTTGGCTCAAGATTCTTATCAAAGATTAAGATAAAGGGTTCAAGAAGATACTCCCTTGAGGAAGACAGATACCCACAACCAGAGGGCCTTGCTTCTTCTGTAGCTTTGGCTATCAATGATCTTGGAGCAGCCAAAACAGATGTGACACTGAGTATCCCGAAGGCATGGGTTATTATTAAGACCGCAGAGTTTCCAACCACAGTTAAAGAAAACCTCGCCAATGTCCTCTCCTATGAGTTAGACAGGCTGACCCCTTTCAACCCAGAAGATGCACTCTATGACTTCAGGATACTGAAGGACGATGCAGGGAAGCTCACCTTATTAATCATGGCAGCAAAGGCTGATCTGATACAGCAATACATAGATGCCCTAAAGGACAGGGGTATTAATGTCAGCAGAATATCAGTCAATCTCTCAGGCATGAGTACTCTCTGCCGATATATTGATAAAGAGACTGATTCTATCTTTGTTGAGATAAATGAAAATGAATATGAAGGTGCTTTATTCCTTGATGGTTCTATAACTGGCACCTTAACTGGCAGTTTCTCCACAGAGAGCGAGAAATCTAAGGCAGAGACAATTTCGGGAGAAATCCAATCCCTTTTAGATGCCGCCAAAAAACAGGACAGGTCACCCCGGATTGTATTACTTTTAAAGGACACAAATCCCTCCCTTAAGGAACTGCTAAAGCTTCAGATAAATCTGCCTATAAAAATACTGAATGAGACAGATATAAAGCTCAGACCCCCGGGACCTCAAAAGGGAGTTACTTACACTGCCACTGGTGGGGTCGTGGAATCATTATGGCCAAAGGCAACAGGACTGGACCTCCTTAAAAAGGGCCGTTATGAAAAACAAAAGACCCCCTTCGCCCTTACAGCAGCACTCATACTTACAATCCTTGTCTTGGGGATTCTCTATATGGTTGCCCCTCTCCGAATTGAAAAGAAGAGGCTCGAGGAGATTGACCGACAGATAATGCTGAGAAAGGAAGATGTGAAAAAGGTTGAGGCTCTTAAAAAAGATATAGAAAACTTGAATAATGAAGTCTCCTCAATAAACAACTTCAAAGGAAATAAGCCAATGGCCCTAAACGTACTCAAGGAGCTCACAACGATCCTTCCCCAGTCCACTTGGCTGACGAGGATGAAAATTACAGAGACAACTGCTGATATGGAAGGGTATGCAAGCTCTGCCACTGGTATTCTACCAAAGCTTGAGGCATCTAAATATTTCAGAAAAGCTGAGTTTGCATCTCCAACATTCAGGGACGCAAGACAGAATGCTGACAGGTTTATTATAAAGATGGAGATAGAGGGAACAAAAATAGAAGCTCCTCAAAAAACCGGAGGAGAAGAGTCAGACGATGAAGAAAACTAAGACACTGATAGTCTCTATACCTTTCATGATCATTCTTATGGGGCTCCTTATATACCAATATGGGTATTTGAGGGTTCGGTCAGAGTTAGCCACGATTAAAGAAGAACAGGCTATAAAGACAAGGACCCTTGAAAAATATATCAACCTAATCTCAGAGAAACCTTCTTTAGAAGAGAGACTTGCCTCTCTGAGAGAGACAAGAAAAGCTGATGACTCAAAGCTCATAGAAGGTCAGACGCCTTCTCTTGCAGCAGCACAACTGCAGGAAATAGTGAAGAGCACCATTACCGGAAGGGGAGGAACAATATCCAGCGAAAGGGTCGGAAAACCTGCAGACCTCGGTAAATTCAAGGTTATCAGTGTCAGCGTAGATGCTTCAATACCAGATTCGAGGGCACTCAGTGAAATTCTTTACTCCATAGAGACGAGGACACCCTATCTCGTTATCAAAGAACTCGATGCAAGAGTCAAAAACTACAGGGATCCGAGAGAACTTATGGTAAAATTAGATGTATCTGCCTTGACAGGTGGAAGATAACATGCATAGATTGAACCGTCTCTTCAGAAACATTAATTTGCTGAATATCATTCTGATCGTTTCCGTCTTCTTGTTGGCCGATTATGTAGTTCTTCCCCTGCTCAATGTAAAAGTAAAGTATATTCCGGCTACTTCAAAAAAAGTATTTACTGCTAAAAAAAGAAGAGTCCGCTCAGAGCCAGACTCCATCCCCCTCAGACTTCACAATTATCGCTGACCAGAATCTCTTTCATCCTGAAAGGAAAATCCCTCCTGAGAAAAAAGAAGAAGCCCCTCTGCCAAAGCCAGAGTTTGTCCTTTATGGCACATTAATAACAGATAACGTGAGCTTCGCATATTTAGAGGACAAAAAATCGCCACGCTCCACACCAGGAAGAGGAAAGAGACAAACAGCCCTGAAAAAGGGTGACACCATGAGTGGTTTTACACTGAAAGAGATAGACCACGATAAAGTAGTCATGGTGAAGGGAGAAGAAACGTTAATTGTGAAAGTTATAGACAGCAATGTAAAAAAGGATAGGGAGATCGGTTCTACTCCCACTTCTGTGACTACTCCGACAGCCCAGGTCCAGCCCGCTCTTGGTGGACAGCAAATCCAGAGACCTTCGACAACCCCTCCCAGATTTGACCAGGCAGTAAAACCGAGCAACAACACCATATCGACCTCGCTAAGATACAAGAGGTATAAGAACCTGAACTTTAAGGTGAAGGGGATTTGGAAGATGAACCTTTTTCCTGGCCTTTTACCTTTTCTTTTATTAAATCCTCTATTTTTATCTCTTTAGTTGTTTTCACAAACCTATTAACATAATCAGATGTCACATCCTTAGCCTCTTGTATGTTCCTCATGACATGCGGAGTAAGAAGGATGATAAGTTCATTTCTTGTTTTATCATTTACTGTACTGCCAAAAAGATAGCCAAGGATGGGGATCTTACTGAGAAAGGGGATGCCTGACCTTGCCTTCGTAATATCTTCTCTTATAAGTCCTCCAATAATGATTGTCTCGCCATCTTGTGCAACAAGATTTGTGGTAGCCTCTGTCTTGTTTATAGATGAAAATGCTTGCCCAGCGATTTGTGCGTTGCTTCCGAGTGAGGAAATCTCTTGGGTTAATTCGAGAGCAACCAGTCCACTCTCATTGACCTGTGGTTTCACCTTAAGTATGATCCCAATGTCTTTATACTGAACACTGGATGTAATTGTGCTGGACGTTGTTACTTCCGTTGTTGCCAAAGGGCTCGTCGTTGTTGAAGTTGCGAGAGGAATCTGTGACCCTACCTGAATCCTCGCCTCACGATTATCAGAAACCAGTATATGAGGGGATGCCAGAAGCTTAGCCCTTGATTCCGTGACGAGTGCCCTGATGAGAGTCCTTACAACATTTGCAGAATCAACACCCACAAAGGTAAACCCTGTTCCCGGAAGTTTTGTCGGATCTAATTCAGATGAGTTTTGACCAATCAGCTCTGTGAGATTAATACCCCTTTTTTCGAAAGGCCAACCTTTTATCTTAATATCCGTTTTCAAAGACCATGCCACTCCCAAACTCAGGTCATCTGTTAGGTTATTTGGGCAATGAGCCCTTCAATCACTACTTGCCTCGGGACAATATCAATCTTCTTTATTGCCTCTGATATGGTCACAAAATCTTCGGGTGTTGCGAGTATTATTACTGAATTTGTTACCTCATCAGCAAATATCTTTGTAACTTCAGATACAAGAGCTTCTTCACCTGTCGTCCCTGAAGGAGTCGGCTGGCTTGGAGCAGGTGAAGGTGATGGTGTTTTTGGCGCTGTCGTTGGTTTTGCCGCTGCTGGTGCTGAAGGCTTTGCACCAAGGAATATCTGTTGAAGCATGGCAGCAACATCCTTTGCCTTACTGTTCTGAACCGGATAGACAAAAACCTGCGGTCTAGCCAACTTTAGCTTTTCGCTATCGAAGATCTCCACAACCTGAAGCAGTCTTTTTACATTGGCATCCGTATCTGCGATTATTAGGAAATTAGGTGGGACATCAAGAACCGCACCGCCCTGCGAGAGCAAAGGTGTAAGGATTTTTATCATCTCTGATGAACCTATATATTGGAGTTGCACTACCTGAACAAGGGCAACACCCTTTAATTCAACTGCTTTAGGGTCTCTCCCAAAACGTATGGGGGCCGGCTCCTTAGGGATATCAGCAATAGATATAATCCTGTAGAGGCCATTTTCCTCAACAACAGCGATACCATTCAGTCTGAGGATGATCTCCATGACAGGAAGAACTTGATCCTTGGGAATAGGTGTAGTCGTCCTGAAATTGACTCTCCCTTTTATCTTTGGATCCACGATGTAATTGACTTTAAGCACCTCACCGAAGATAGTCTGGATCACTTCATAGACGTCAGCATCATCGAAGAAGAAACTTACGTCTGCTGGCTTCGTTTCAGCCTTTGGTGGGATTGGTTTGACAGGGACCTCCTCTTTAACTTCGGGGGGGGGCCCTCTGCGGGGGTTTTTCCTCTGCTGGAGGTTTTGCCTCTGCAGGTGGCATTTGCTTGATAGGAGTCTCCCCTTTCGTTTCAGGCGGTTTTGTCACTGCTGGTGGTGCCTGAACCTCGCCCTCGTCTTCATCCTCATCAGCCTGTGCAACCAGTTGAGTTTTATGAGATGGCAGACCAGACTTTTGCTCGGCACAGAGCATTGAACCGATTTCTGAAACAAGACTGACAAGGGAAATTATAATGATAAGGAAAAGGAGATCCTGTGAATCTCCCATATTTATGGCTTTTCATAGATGGTTTTAAGATAATGTATTTCCTCACCTATGTCAATAGAACTGAGCGCTCTTGAGATATTGATTATGCCGTGCCATAATGAATAAATTCAGAACACCTGGAGAGAATAAAGTTAATAGATAGAGGAAGAAATATTGAAGCTTTATGTCTCACGATTTCAGAGGTCAGAGATCTGCTCGATAGAAAAGAGAGCTCTATTAGAGATTTAGTCAAATCTATCTATGGAAGGATAGAGGCTGTTGAGAACCGTGTAAAGGCCTTTGTCACTACGACAGAAGACAAAGCCTTGAAGATGGCTGACGAAGTGCAGGGAAAAATCAATGAAGAGACAAAGAAAAAAGAATTCTTACTCGGGATCCCCCTCGCCATCAAAGACAATATCTGCACAAAAGGGATCCTGACAACCTGTTCATCAAAGATATTATCCAACTTCATACCGCCCTATGAAAGTACTGTTACATCAAAGCTGATCAAGCATGGGTATATCCTTATCGGAAAGACAAACATGGATGAATTTGCAATGGGCTCGTCGACAGAGAACTCAGGCTTTCATGTCACAAGGAATCCCTGGGATCTGGAGAGGATACCGGGAGGTTCAAGCGGTGGCTCTGCAGCAGCAGTTGCTTCAGATGAATGCATTGCAGCATTAGGCTCTGATACAGGGGGCTCAATAAGACAGCCTGCTGCTTTTTGCGGAGTTGTCGGATTAAAGCCAACGTACGGCAGGGTATCAAGATACGGCCTTGTTGCTTTTGCATCATCCCTTGACCAGATAGGGACCTCTCACAAAGAATGTGGAAGATACTGCAATACTGATGAATGTCATATCGGGTCATGATCCCCTTGACTCTACATCAGCGCCTCTCTCCGTGCCTGATTTTACGGCAATCCTTGGTCAGGACATCAAGGGAATAAAATTAGGTGTGCCAAAGGAATACTTTATTGAAGGTATGGAAAAGGAAGTCGAGGTCCTCGTTAAAGAGGCGATAAAAAAACTCGAAGTCCTCGGTGCGATCCCTGTTGAGATATCTTTGCCACATACAGGTTATGCCATTGCAACATATTATATCCTTGCTACATCAGAGGCCTCTTCTAACCTTGCACGATATGATGGAGTGAAATACGGCTTCAGAGCAGGTGGCAAAGATCTCATGGATATGTATATGAATACAAGGGCTCAGGGATTTGGCGCAGAGATAAAGAGGAGAATCATGCTCGGCACGTATGCCCTTTCATCAGGATACTATGAGGCATATTACAAGAAGGCTCAGCAGGTGAGGACACTCATCAAGCAGGATTTCGAGAAGGCCTTTCAGGAAGTGGACATTATCGTCACACCCATATCCCCTACTGCAGCATTTAAAGTGGGCGAGAAGACTGCAGACCCTCTTCAGATGTATCTATCCGACATATTCACGATTTCTGTAAATCTTGCCGGGGTACCTGGGATTTCCATACCGTGCGGATTCACATCAAAGAATCTGCCTGTTGGGCTACAGCTCATCGGAAGGCATTTCGATGAAGAATCTATTCTGAAAGTCGCATACGCCTACGAGCAGGCAACAGAATGGCATACGAGGAGACCTAACCTATGAAATACGAAGTGGTTATCGGTCTTGAGGTCCATGCACAGATGCTAACAGAGACAAAGATATTTTGTCGTTGTTCTACAAAATTCGGCTCGGAGCCAAATACTCAGACATGCCCTGTATGTATCGGAATGCCCGGGGTGCTTCCTGTTTTAAATAAAAAGACACTTGAGTTTGCCATAAAATCGGGGCTTGCAATGAACTGTAAAATTTCTTCCTACAGTCGATTTGCAAGAAAAAATTATTTTTATCCTGACCTTCCTAAGGGATACCAGATCAGCCAGTATGAACTTCCGATATGCGAGCATGGATATGTAGAAATTATCGTTGACGGAGAAATAAAAAAGATCGGCATTACCAGAATCCATATGGAAGAAGATGCAGGAAAAAACATCCATGAGTCCGCTCCGCCTAAGGCGGACGGAGGAAATTATAGCTTTGTAGATTTAAACAGGGCTGGAGTCCCTCTCATGGAAATAGTCTCAGAACCGGATATCAGAAGCCCAAGGGAAGCTGTAGAGTACATGAAAAAATTGAGAGCAATCCTCCAATATCTTGGAGTCTGTGATGGGAATATGGAGCAGGGCTCCCTTCGGTGTGATGCGAATGTATCTGTAAGACCTGTCGAACAAAAGGAATTCGGTGTAAGAACAGAGATCAAAAATCTCAATTCCTTCAGATTTGTTGAGAAGGCCCTTGAGTACGAGATAGAGCGGCAGAAGAAGATACTCGACGAGCGTGGGAAGATCGTTCAGGAGACAAGGCTATGGAATTCGGAGAGGGGAATAACAGAATCTATGCGAACAAAGGAAGAGGCTCATGACTACCGTTATTTCCCTGAGCCGGACCTTGTACCCATAACCGTTGACCAGAGATGGATTGACGATATAAAGAAATCCCTGCCAGAGCTCCCTGATACAAAGAGAGAACGGTTTGTCTCTGAATACGGACTTCCAGAATATGATGCTGACCTGCTTACATCAGAAAGGCATCTTGCCGATTGGTATGAGGAGGCAGTCAGGCTCGGAGGACAGCCCAAGGCTGTCTCGAACTGGATTATGGGTGAGCTCATGAGATTATTAAAGGAAGATGATAAATCGATCGAGGAGTGTCCATTGAAACCGAAACAGCTCGCTGACATGTTCAAGCTTATTGACAGGGGCACTATCAGCGGTAAGATTGCAAAGACAGTCTTTGAAGAGATGTATAAGACCGGGAAGGATGCGGAATTTATTGTGAAAGAAAAGGGCCTCGTACAGATAAGTGACGTAGGCGAAATCGAAAAGATTGTTGACGATGTCATTGCAAAGAATCCAAAAGAAGTTGCACGGTATAGAGCAGGTGAAGAGAAACTCTTAGGGTTCTTCGTCGGTCATGTCATGAAGTTGACAAAAGGCAAAGCAAACCCTCAGATGGTAAATGAGTTATTGAGGAAAAAGCTCTCGGGCTCGCATCCTTGATTTTATATCTACCTTTTCATTAATCTTAATAAAGACCGTGACACGTAATCCGTAATGCGTGATGTGTAATAAAGTAATAAATATTTTATTTTGACTCGTTACGAATCGCTCATTGCGTATTACGATGAGTGGAGAGATGTCCGAGAGGCTGAAGGAGCACGACTGGAAATCGTGTGTGGGGTCTTAAAAACCTCACCGAGGGTTCAAATCCCTCTCTCTCCGCCACTAACGACAGTTATAAGTTAAAAGTTAAGAATTAAATATCCTGAATCTTTAGAAACTTTAAACCTCCAACGGTAGTTGGATGTTTTTTCGCAGTCAGGGAAGGGCACTATGCAACGGGTTGGTGTGAACCCCGTCAGATCCGGAAGGAAGCAGCGGTAAGCATTTTATCTGTGTGACATAGCAGGTCTTTTCCTGGCTGCCAAAAAGACAAAAACACATCACGTTTTACACCTAACGAAAAGAGACATGAGCTATTTAGTACTGGCAAGGAAGTGGAGACCTCAAGGGTTTGATGACCTCATCGGCCAGGAACCCATAATCCGAATTCTTAAAAATTCAATAGATCAAGGAAAGGTTGCACATGCCTATCTCTTCTCTGGCCCGAGAGGCGTAGGGAAAACCTCAACAGCAAGGATACTCGCAAAGGCGCTGAACTGCAAAAATGGTCCAACATCTAACCCGTGTGGCATGTGTGCATCATGTATATCAGTAACAGATGGTTATTCAATTGATGTGATGGAGATAGACGGTGCATCAAACAACAGCGTCAATGACATAAGAGACCTCCGGGAGAGGGTCAAATATGCACCCTCAGGAGGAAGATACAAAGTCTATATCATTGACGAATCTCATATGCTCTCGGATGCTGCATTTAATGCCCTCCTGAAAACCCTCGAAGAACCACCACCCCATGTTGTTTTTGTCCTTGCTACAACAGCTTCGAAAAAGATTCCATCGACAGTGCTTTCCCGTTGTCAACATCTTCCTTTCAGGAGAATACCCAGTCAGGAGATAAAGGAGAGACTGAAAAAGATATCCCTTGCCGAGAATATAAACATCTCTGGCCCTGCGCTGGAACTGATTGCAAGGGCTGCTGATGGGAGCCTCCGGGACTCACTCACAATCTTGGATCAGCTCTCATCCTTCTCATCTGATATAAAGGAGTCTGATGTCAAAGACTTACTAGGGATAACAGACTTTGGACTTCTTTCCCAGATTTCAGTGGCTATTATTGAAGGGAAGAGAGAGGAAATATTAAGGATTGTAGAGGAACTCGTTGAACAGGGCACCGATATCAAATCCTTTGTAAAAGAGCTCGTCCAGCTCTTCAGAGACCTGCTTGTCTCGAGTGTCATAAAAAGACCAGAGGAAGTACTCGATTTAGGTAAAGAAGAGATAGATGTGATTAAAGATATCGTTGGCAGGACATCTGAAGACCAGCTCACCCTTCTCCTCTCAGAAATACTGAAGGCAGAAATGGATGTGAGAAATGCATCAGCACCACGGCTTGCTCTTGAGATGTCTCTCATCAAGGCAAGTTTCTTGAGCAGTATAAGACCCTTGAAAGAAATCTTGGAAAACATAGA
Source organism: Nitrospirota bacterium (assembly GCA_963826355.1). Lineage (GTDB taxonomy): Bacteria > Nitrospirota > Thermodesulfovibrionia > Thermodesulfovibrionales > SM23-35 > DASPRG01. The sequence goes on from CAWGWX010000030.1 coordinate 60,767, forward strand.
GGCATATACAAGAGATTCATTGCCTGAAATCAAAAAGTCTGTCCCCCCTGAATATGAACCAAAGCAGCATAAATGTCATGCTGACCCTTGCCCTGAATCCCCTGAACTTGATTCAGGGTCAGGGTCTACGATTTCAGCACCCAATGAGGCTTTGAAAGCAGAGACCCTGAATCAAGTTCAGGGCAAGGTTCAGGATGACAGACAGAGAGTTCCCCCTGAAGTCGAATCAGATGGTTTCTGGGAAAAGGCTATAAAGAAGATAGATACACCCCTTGCCTCTAAGCTATCAAGGGCAGAGTTTAAACTCACGGGAGATGAACTGAAGATCATTCTCAATGGTGGTGACTCGCTCTTTGCTGACTCTATTAAAAAAAATTTCCAAATGATAGAAAGGATTTTCTCGGAAGAAATCGGGACAAAGGTAAAGATAAAGATAGAGACGGTAAAGGAAAAGAGAATACCCAAAAAAGACCTGAAGGAAAAGGTGATGGGAGAGCCAATAATTAAAGAGGCCCTTGAACTCTTTGAGGGAAGGATTGCAGATGTAATCCCGATAACAGAGCAGAGAGGGCAGAACACAGGAGGAGGAGATGTCGAAAAAGATGTTCGGAAACATAATGCGTGAGGCCCAGAAGCTTCAGGCCGAAATGATGAGAATGCAGGAAGAGGCAAAAAACAAGACCGTTGAAGCAACAGCTGGAGGCGGCATGGTCACTGCTGTTGCAAACGGTGCAGGTGAACTCGTATCACTGAAGATAGAGAAAGACGTTGTGAATCCTGATGACGTTGAAATGCTCCAGGACCTCATCATTGCAGCAGCAAATGAGGCTTTACGCCGTGCTCATGAGATGGTCAACAGTGAAATGTCAAAATTGACAGGAGGACTACAGCTTCCGGGACTCGGAGGGCTGGGAAATCTTTTTGGGAAATAACAAAATCTAATAGGATCGTCATTCCCGCGAAAGCGGGAATCCAGAAAGGCAAAGAGACTGGATTCCTGTTTTCACAGGAATGACAAATTGTTTAGAGTTTGTCATTATTCGAATGGCCCAAGGAATTATAGAGAATCTTATCACTGAGCTCATGAAGCTTCCCGGCATAGGAAGAAAAACCGCACAGAGGCTTGCATTCTTCATACTCTCGATGCCCGAGGTCGACGCAAAGAGTATCGCAAGGGCAATAAATGAAGTAAAAGATAAGGCGAGATTCTGCAGTGAGTGTTTCAATATTACAGAGGCTGAGGTTTGCAGTATATGTAGTAACAGCTCAAGGGACAGGAGGAAAATCTGTGTCGTGGAGGAACCGAGCAATATAATCGTTATTGAGAGGACAGGTAGTTATAAAGGGCTTTACCATGTACTTCTCGGCGCCCTCTCTCCAATAGATAGCATGACCCCTGACAAGCTAACGATAAAGGAACTTATAGGAAGAATAAAGAAAGACGAAATAAGAGAGGTTATCCTTGCAACAAATCCGAATACCAAGGGCGAGATGACTGCCCAGTATATCAGGGAGCTCCTGAAACCCTTTGACATTAAAGTCACGCGCATTGCGTATGGCCTACCCATGGGTGGGGATATCGAGTTTGCGGATGAGGTTACGCTCGGTAAGGCCCTCGAGGGAAGAAGAGAGATGTAGATTTTTCTATATCCTTTACTATTCATAATTATTTGTAAGACCATGGAAGGATATAGTATTTGCTCCGAAAATGAATTATCAAATCCCCCCTCACCCCCCTTTTCTAAAGGGGGATGGGGGGATTACTGATTTTCATGCTCCTTTGTGAGCCAAAGGCTCATGATGGTTCAAACAGATTCTTTTGCCGATGATCAGATAGTATTTTTATGAAAATCTCTGTAAGGGTTAAACCAAATGCGAAACAGGAAAAGATCGAAAAGGTAGGAGAGAAGGATTTTATTGTATGTGTTAAGGAAAAGCCTCAGGAGGGGAAGGCAAACCAGGCGGTGATAAGGGTATTGGCTGAGTACTTTGACGTTTCAAAATCTGAGGTGATTTTATTGAAGGGTCAGACAGCAAGGGAAAAGGTCTTCGAGATAAAGAAACTATAACCTATAACCTAAATCCAGCGATAAAAGATGTCATTGCGAGTGAAACGAAGCAATCTCAAAGCTTGAAGGCTTACAAGCTGGCAGGCGAAAAAGGAGAGATTGCCACGCACCCTTCGGGTGCTCGCAATGACAATGTAGACAACGCTTTCAGTATCTCATCACCGGATTCGGGTATAAAACTATCAATGTTCGCAACCGCTTATCTTCTCACACCAATTTTTTGCCTTAGAGAGAATTTCTGATTCATCGGCTGTCATAAGTTTTCCGTCGTTAACAACCACCTTCCCATCTACCATTACCACCTCAACATCTGAAGGTCTCATTGAATATACTATGTGAGAATAAATGTTATACATTGGTACAAGATGTGGTTTATCGAGATTAGCCATAACAAGGTCTGCAGCCTTACCTTCTTCAATACTCCCGGTAAACTTTCCAAGACCTAAAACTTCCGCTCCCCACCTCGTAGCCATAAGAAGGGCCGTTTTAGCATCCAGGGCGGTAGGGTCTCCTGATACAGCCTTGTGAAGCTTTGCAGCTGTAGACATCTCACTCAGGATATTCAAATCGTTATTGCTTGCAGCACCATCGGTACCAAAGGTAACCTTTACTCCGGCTTTCAGCATCTTGACTACAGGAGCGATCCCCGAAGCAAGTTTGAGATTACTCTCAATGCAGTGAGACACGCCAACCCCCCTTCTGGCAAGGATTTCAATCTCATGATCTGTTAACCAGACACAATGAGCAGCAAGTACCCTCTCATCAAGAAAGCCGAGGCTTTCGAGATATTCTACAGGCATCATACCGTGTCTGTTTCTAATCTCCTCCATCTCCCACTTTGTTTCGGAAAGATGTATATGAATCGGGATATCATGAGTATCAGCAACACGTTTCGCCCTCTTCAATGTCTCGGTGCCACATGTATAAAGTGCATGAGGGGCAATACAGGGAGTAATCAAGCTGTCTCCCTTGCAGTTTTTTATAAAGGATTCTGCATTATGAAAATACTCATCTAAAGTACGGGCAGACTTTGTCGGAAAATCAAGAATGCCAGCCCCTAAGACAGCCCTCATGCCAACCCTCCTTGAAGCCTCAGCTGCAGCATCCTCGTGGAAGTACATATCGTTGTACGTTGTAATCCCTCCCTTAAGCATCTCAAGACAGGCAAGCTCAACAGCATCTGAGATAAATTCAGGACTAAGCCATCTATTCTCTGCTGGCCATATATGATTCTCGAGCCACTCCTTTAAAGGCTGGTCATCGGCTATCCCTCTGAAATAGACCATTGCTGCATGGGTATGGGTATTGATCAACCCCGGAAATACAACACTGTGTCTCCCGTCAATTACTAACCTTGGGGCATATCTTCCGATAATCTCTTGAGAGGTCCCAACCTTGAGTATCTTGGTGTCCTTGATAGCAATTGCACCATTCTCAATAACAGCGAGACCTCCATCCATTGGGAGGATATAATCAGCACGAATAATGTAATCAACATTTATCACTTTCTTCAGTTTTTATCACTAAAAGTTGCTTTCTCAGATGGTTGATCAAAAGGATTCAAGGGGTCGAGGATTCTATGATTCGAGGTTTGAGTCCCGAAAGCTTTCGGGATCAATTGAATCCTTGACCACTCGAATCTTTGAACCCTCCGTTATGCTCTTTCAATCAGCCTTTCCGCTATCTGTACTGCATTCAGGGCAGCTCCCTTCCTGAGATTATCTGCAACTATCCACATGTTGATACCTTTTTCTATAGATTCGTCCTCTCTAATCCTTCCAACATATGTCTCATCCTTGCCAGCTACATCGATAGGAAGGGGATAGACGTTCTTATGAGGGGCATCAAAGACCACTACACCTGGGGCATTTGAAAGAATCGCTCTCACCTCATTGGCATTGAGTTTTTTCTCTGTCTCTATATTTACACTCTCCGAATGGCCTCTGAATACAGGCACCCTCACCGTTGTTGCCGTTATCCTTATTGAGTTATCTCCCAGAATCTTCCTCGTCTCATTCACCATCTTCATCTCTTCTTTCGTATAGTCGTTCTCAAGAAACTTATCTATATGAGGAAGGACATTAAATGCTATCTGATATGGGTAGACATTACATTTGGCTTCTCTGAAATTGAGCAAATCCGTTGTCTGCAGTAAAAGTTCATCCATGGCGTTCTGACCAGTCCCTGAGACAGACTGAAAGGTCGTTACGACAACCCTTTTTATCTTTGCCACATCATGTATTGGCTTTAATACAACCACCATCTGTATTGTGGAACAGTTCGGGTTCGCTATGATGCCTTTATGCCATTTCAGATCACCGGGGTTAACCTCTGGTACAACAAGTGGAACCTCTGGATCCATCCTCCACTGGCTTGAATTGTCAATCACAACACAGCCTGACCTGACAGCCACAGGCGCCCATAACTTTGACCTCTCTGCTCCAGCAGAGAAAAGGGCAATATCTATACCTTCAAAAGAATTCTCTTTCAAGGTTTCAACAGGAACCTCCGTACTCCTGAACTTCATGGTCTTCCCTTCAGAGCGCTCTGATGCAAAAAGTCTAAGACTTTTAACGGGAAAATCTCTTTCCTCAAGCGTTGTAACCATCTCGTTGCCAACAGCTCCAGTTGCCCCTACAACAGC
>CAWGWX010000031.1:0-63874 GCA_963826355.1 Nitrospirota bacterium
ATGAAGTTGAAATTCTTTTAATAGAAGATAATCCAAACGATGCCGAGTTGGCGATACGAGCCTTGAAGCAATACAATCTTGTGAATAAGTTAGTTTGGCTAAAAGATGGTGCTGAGGCTCTCGATTTTATTTTTGCTCAAGGCCAATATTCGGATCGGTCGATTGAAAATGCTCCGAAAGTAATATTGCTGGATTTGAAACTTCCCGAAGTTGATGGATTGAAAGTGTTAGAAAAAATCAGGTCAGATAAGCGGGCAAGGACTATTCCCGTTGTGGTATTAACGTCTTCTTCTGAAGAGCGGGATATTCTGACGAGTTACAACTTGACGTCAACGGCTATATCTTAAAGCCTGTGGACTCCGATAAATTTATAGATACTGTTAAAGAAATCGGACTCTACTTCTCAGGCCGTATCAAAAGTGTAGATTTATAGGTGTCCTTTGCAAAGCAGAATAATTTCCTGAAAATTGGGGACAGAAATAAATGGCAAAAGTTATCGTTAAATTCTTAACTGGTGAAGAGGAAATAGGAAATGTCGTGTCCTTTAATATCAATGAACCAACCTTTTCCCTACAAGCAGAAAAAGAAGGTGGAAAATCAGAGCTTCATACCGTAAGGATAGATTCAGTCAAGGCAATTCACTTTCTTAAAAAAGAGGAACCAAGTGGGTCTCATCTGCGGACAGAAACAATAGACCAATCTATTTATGCTGGGACTGTGGCTTTAAAATTGGTGCTGGAATTCAAGGATGGTGAGGTAATTAATGGTACTACCATTAAATATGATCCTAATGATAAAGGGTTCTTTTTGATTCCTCTGAATCCAGCTGACAGAAGTATACGGATTTATGTTAATGCTCAAGCAGTGAAAAACGTCGATCAAAAGGTGCTTATAGGGAGGATCTTAGTTGATCAGAAGAAAATTAATCCTAAACAGCTTGAAGAATGTCTGGGATTACAGAAAGAGATAAGGGAGAAGAAAATAGGCGCTATTTTAAAAGAAGAAGCGATTATTAATGAAGAACAATTGCAGGAATCTTTGCAGAAACAAAAAGCAAAACGTAAGTTATTGGGAGAAATTCTATTGGAGGCTGGATACATTACGCCTGAGCAACTCCAGCATGCTCTTCTTATCCAGCGGGAAAATAGGAAGAAAAAGCTGGGACAAATTATTGTGGAACTCAGATATGCAACTCCCAATGATATCTGTATCGCTTTAGCTACTCAGTTTCAATGTCCTTGGATAGATCTATCTTCTGTGAAGATTCCATTAGAGCTTGCCACCAGTTTGCCTGAAGAAGTGGTGAGGAGATTAAAGGTGATCCCTGTTGAGAAAAAAGGAAATATCCTTGAAGTAGCTACTTCCGAACCTGAAGCCCATGATAGAAGATTGGAGATAAGTAAAATTACCCATTCGATAGTAGAGTTCGTAGTAGCCTATGAAGGATACATTGAATCGGCTATTATACATAACGACTTATATGATTGCGCATAATCTGCGTAGTGTATCATTGGGTTTGCTCCATGCATGAAGCTGGTGGAGTATGGTCTCTATCAACTGTTCTATAACAGGGAAGTATTGATTATGTGTACAAAGACGGCGTGTAAGCTTCCAGACTCGCTCAATCGTATTAAGCTCTGGACTGTACGGCGGCAGGAACAACAATTGCAAAGCATGCCTATATTTTCGAAGCCAAGGAGTCAACAGTTTTGCGTGATGCCAGCGAGCATTGTCTACAACAATAACCATTTTGCTGCCCTTACGATGTCTTCGGAGAAGACGTTTCAAGAACCCCTGAAACGTATCTGCATCGAACGTCTCAGCGCGTTCGGCGACAAGGGTACCATCAGCAATGCGAACCGCCCCCAATATCCCGATATGCTTTCTGGTAGGAGCATGCAGCGTGATAGGATCCTTAACGTCAGAAGGTATCCACATGACACACCGAGAACCGTGCTGTTGGAAATGACATTCATCCTCAAACCACAGGTCAAAGTTATCTCTTTTTGCTAATCGGATGAGTTTTTTTATATTCCTGCTGAAGAACTGGATCAGCCTTCGCAATAAGAGGGCGGGGTTTCCTACGCCGGAAACCAAATTGATGAAACAACCTTTGACATTGACGGATACCAAGGTAGACACCATATTTCGTAGAAAGATGATGGCTAAGAAGCCGTCCATCCCAAAGGCTCTGGCTATATCCAAGGTCGCGCGGAGACTGACGCAGGTCCACACCCACGCTATGGCGCTGCTTTTTATCCAAACCAAGCGGACGTCCCGGTCGCTGGATATCGTACAGTCCTGCAAAGCCCTTTTCCTCAAAACGATGCAACCAATATTGAACCGTTCGAGCACTGTGGCCAAAAAGCTCCGCAACCTGATTACAGCTAATGCCAGAACATACCATAAGTATTGCATGAAGACGATGATCATATCTCGACTCTTCAGATCGTTCAATCTCCTGTTGTACTGCAATCTTAATAATGTCAGCATCCTGAATCTCAAGCTTACGCATATGGCCTCCCTTCCCGCTATTAGTGTAGCAGAAAAGTCGCTCATGCGCAATTATTTATGACGCTATGTATAATTATTATTTCCCTGTAAGGGTATAAACTACAAAATGAAAGATATTTATGATAATGATTAAATTATTTAATGATTTTGAAAGGAGGGTAAATGATAAGAGATCGGAAAGGTTTTACATTAATTGAGTTGATCGTAATTATCGTGATTATTGGTATTCTGGCAGCCGTAGCCATTCCCAGATACCTCGACTTGACGCACGATGCTGCAAATGGCTCAGCAAGAGGAATACTGGGCGCCCTGAGAAGTACAAACGCTTTAATGTTTGGACAGCGTATTATTGGGAGCACCACTGGCACGTATACAATGGGCGACATAGTTAATGGCGTGGCTGAATTAAGGGGTGTTGATACGGCAGTTGGAAATACACTCTTTACGATGACAGCGGGGGGATACGTTTATACCTTTACCCTCACACCCACACCACAAGCCCCGACTACTTATGGAACAATATCTGCTGCAACAACCACATGGTAAAAAACATTAATATTATCCCTTGTGATAGAGTGCATGAAAAATAAAATAAAGAGGGCTAAAGCAACCAATTTTCTGGCTGTTTTAGCCCTCTTTTTCTCCTCCCTCTTTTTTTTTATGACATCTTTATAGGGAGATTCCTTCTTACAGAGAGAGACCTCGGCCCTTATTTTATACCACAAAGATTTTTCTGGGTAGAAAGTATTAAGCATGGTGATTTTCCTTTATGGAATCCCTATCAATTCTCAGGCCACCCCTTCTTTGCTAATCCCCAGAACGCCATCCTCTATCCCCTGAATAGCCTATTTCCCCTCTTTCCCTTTGATGTGGCTTTCAACAGCATCATTATCCTTCATTTACAGTGACTCAATAAAACTCAGATTGATTCAAAAAATAACAAGGCAGGGTCAGTAATGGCTCTGCCTTCTTCCTTGTATATTTCTAACCATAATCGATATCTTTTTGACCTTTTAAGATTGTTCAGTTGTAGGTGTTATGCGCACTCCGTGAAAAGCATCTGACATGTGTCTTTTGTGAAGTAATATATAGAGCAAAGCTTAAGAGGCTACGGATAAGGTGGGTGAAAAAGATGACGATTGCAAGTCTACATAAGTTCACATTAACATATTGGTATGTATCTATTTATATAGAGGTATGAGATATGGGAAAGTTAATTGTAGAACTTCTAGACGAAATACATAGGAAGCTTAAAAAGAGAGCAGCTATGAAGCATAAAACAATGAAAGACATTATTACAGAGCTTATTCATGAATATTTGTATACACAAGAGAAACAAGTACCCACGAAAAAGAAGACCGATCTTTGTGGTAGCTGGGATGATGAGAGAACGGCTGAGGAAATCATAAGAGATATTAAGACCCATAGAAAAGGGTTTAGATAAGCTACCTTACAATGACCCGGGTTATGCTAAACTATCTCTTATGAATGAAACTGGTTCCAAACCCTCTGACTTTATCAGAGAAATCGTTAAAGAAGACCTTAAGAATAATAAGTATGACGGTCGAGTTCATACTCGCTTTCCACCAGAACCTAATGGTTATCTCCATATTGGGCATGCCAAATCAATCTGCCTCAATTTTGGTATCGCTGCTGAATTCGGAGGCTTGTGTAATCTCCGATTTGATGACACCAATCCTACGAAGGAAGAAGTTGAATACGTGGAATCGATCAAAGAGGATGTACGTTGGCTTGGATTCGACTGGGGTGACAGATTGTATTATGCCTCAGACTATTTTGAACAGCTCTACCAGTATGCTGTTCAGTTAATTAAAGCTGGTAAGGCATATGTTTGTGACTTGAGTGCAGAGGAAATAAGAGAATACCGTGGTACCTTAACTAAACCCGGCAGGGAGAGCCCTTACCGCAATCGTTCAGTCGAAGAAAATCTGGAGTTGTGCGGGCGTATGAGGGCTGGTGAATTCGAGGAAGGTTCCCGCACGCTTAGGGCAAAAATTGATATGGCATCAGGGAATATCAATATGCGTGATCCTGTTATACATCGCATTATGCATGCAGAACACCACAGGACAGGCAATAAGTGGTGCATTTATCCGATGTATGATTTTGCCCATTGCTTTTCGGATTCTATCGAGAGGATTACCCATTCAATTTGTACGCTGGAATTTGAAGATCATCGGCCATTGTATGATTGGTTCCTTGATGAATTAGGGGTTCATCATCCACAGCAGATTGAGTTTGCTCGCCTTAATCTCAGCCACACTGTATTAAGTAAACGGAAGCTTATAGAATTGGTAGAAGAGGGTTATGTGAATGGATGGGATGATCCTCGGATGCCTACAATAGCCGGTTTGCGGAGACGTGGCTATACACCGGAATCAATCCGAAACTTCTGTGACCGCATTGGAGTGGCCAAAAGGGGGAGCCTGGTGGATGTGGCGCTGCTGGAGCACTGTCTCCGCGAAGACTTGAATATGCGGGCTCCGCGTATTATGGCTGTGCTGCGCCCCCTGCGGGTGGTAATAGACAACTATCCAGAAGGCAAGGTGGAAGAGTTAGAGGCCATAAACAATCCTGAGGATCCCAGTATGGGGACACGGAAGGTTCCTTTTTCACGGGTACTGTATATCGAGCAGGAAGATTTTCGTGAGGATCCACCCAAGCAGTTTTTCCGCTTGGCTCCTGGGCGTGAGGTGAGGCTGCGATACGCATATTTTATCAAATGTGTTGATGTGGTTAAGGATGAGCGAACCGGCGAAGTGCTTGAGTTACACTGTACCTATGACCCAAAGACACGGGGGGGAGACGCACCAGACGGACGTAAGGTCAAAGCAACTCTGCACTGGGTTTCTGCTGCCCACGCGTTCGAGGCAGAAGTGCGTTTGTACGGTCATTTATTCCTGAAACCGGACTCAGGCGATGAAGAGGGTGGTCTTGACTTCAAAGCTTATGTGAATCCGAAATCGTTGGAGATATTGAATTCGTGCCGCTTTGAGCCAAGTATTGCCAATGCAGTCCCGGGGAATCGTTACCAGTTCGAGAGGCAGGGTTACTTCTGTGTTGATTCTGATTCTCAAGCAGACAAGCTTGTGTTCAACAGGACAGTAACATTACGTGATACGTGGGCCAAGATCGAGAAAGCGCAGATTAAATAGCAAGATGCAAGCTTATCCCGAAAATGAATTTTCAAATCCCCCCTTACCCCCCTTTTCTAAAGGGGGGAGAGGGGGGATTACTTATTTTCATATCTCTCTGTGAGCCAAAGGCTCACGACGGTTTGAGGGGTAGAAGATGAGCTATATGGCTGTAATAGGTGCTGGAAGCTGGGGAACAACCCTTGCATGCCTCCTATCAAATAAAGGCTTCGACATATCACTCTGGGTTTACGAAAAAGAACTCGCCGAGGAGATGGAAAGGACAAGGATCAATAAAATTTATCTTCCAGATATCAGGATTCCTGGAAACATTAAAATCTCGTATCAGGTGGGTGAGGTAGTAAATAAAGCACAGTACATCCTCAACGCCGTACCAGCACAGTATACTAGGTCTGTTTTTAAAGAATCTCTTCCCTTTGTATCGAAAGAAGCAATAATCATCAGTGCAGCAAAAGGCATAGAAAGAGGGACACTCATGACAATCTCTTCAGTATTGAAAGGGTTGTCTGGACATAAAGTTGCAGTACTTTCAGGTCCGAGTTTTGCCAAAGAGGTAATTAAAAATTTGCCCACTGCTGTTACCCTTGCGATGGAAGACAAGAGTACAGGACTAGTACTCCAGGAGGTATTTAATACGAATAACTTCAGGGTCTATACCCATGATGATGTCCTTGGTGTAGAGATCGGGGGGGCCTTAAAAAATGTGGTAGCCATAGCATCTGGAATTTCTGATGGCCTCGGCCTTGGCCACAATGCAAGGGCTTCACTCATAACAAGAGGTCTTGCTGAAATGACAAGGCTCGGGGTTGCGATGGGAGCAAATGAAAGGACCTTTTCTGGACTTAGTGGCTTGGGAGATTTGGTTCTCACGTGTACAGGTCATCTATCGAGGAATTACACCTTGGGGACTAAACTCGGACAGGGCATGAAGCTTAGGGATATTTTGGATCAGACAATAAGTGTTGTAGAAGGGGTTGCAACTGCAGAATCTGCCTTTGAACTATCTAGAAAATACAATATTGAGATGCCTATCGTGGAGCAGGTCTATGAGATAATTTACGAGAAGAAAGACCCTGCCCTTGCTGTCAGTGATTTAATGAGACGTTCACTAAAATCGGAATTTTACTTATAAAGCATGGATGAATCAAAAATAAAAAAGCTTCTCGAATCAATAAAGTCAGGAAGTCTCAGTGTAGATGCTGCCTTCAAAAAGTTAAAACATCTTCCCTATGAAGATCTGTCCTTTGCCAAGATAGACCATCACAGGCATATAAGGCAGGGAATTCCTGAGGTCATATTTGCAAAAGGTAAAAGAGTAGAAGATGTTATTGCTATAGCACGTTCTATGTATAAAAGAAGCAAAAAACTTTTAGTCACAAAGGCATCTCGGGAGATATATGAAAAACTCGGCATTAAGAAAGCAGTCTTTTATCCATTATCAGGTGCAATATCAGTCGGCGGAGAAACAAAGAAAAGGGGCCACATTCTGATTCTTTCTGCAGGGACATCTGACATACCTGTTGCAGAGGAGGCAGCAGTCACGGCATCATTTCTTGGGAGCAGAGTTGAGAGCGTCTACGATGTTGGCGTAGCAGGGATGCACAGGCTTGGGGATGTCAGAGGATCTATCGATGCTGCAAGGGTGATCATCGTTGTTGCTGGTATGGAAGGTGCTCTTCCATCTGTTATTGGCGGTTTTACAGACAAGCCGGTAATTGCAGTTCCCACATCAATCGGCTATGGCACAGGCTTTGGCGGGCTTACAGCTCTCTTTGCCATGCTCAATTCCTGTGTGCCTGGTATTGCAGTAATGAATATAGATAATGGCTTTGGGGCAGGATGCTTGGCACATAAGATAAATATCTTATGAAGGCAGGATATAGTATTTTCACTCTCCATTCTCGGGCTATCGCCCTGTGAGGATTTTGCCTCTTTATAATTAGAACATTCTCATTGGAGTATCGGCAAAATAAACCGTTCAAATACTATATCCTGCCTTCACGGAATTAAAGATTCCTACTCTAATTTATATTGTTAGATTTATGTTGAAGTTGACATTCTTTTGAAGACTGGTCTATACTGAAATTGTCCCTGGGGGAGGCTTTAAAGCCTGAGAGGACAAAATGTCGACCCCGCGAACCTGATCCGGATAATGCCGGCGTAGGGAATGGGAAGCAGACCGTATCCTTCAGGGATGCGGTTTTTTGTTTTTTATGAGATTGATCGTTAACGGAGAAACCTTAGAGATGTCAAATGTGGAGACCCCTCAGGAGCTCTTGAAGAAACTGCAGATTGATCCAGGGCGGGTTATCGTAGAAATAAACTTATCTATTGTAAGGAAGTCCGAATACTCAACCTTTAGATTGAATGACGGAGACAGGGTTGAGATCGTGAATTTTGTTGGTGGAGGATAAATATGATGGCAGGAGATCACTATGTCGCTCATGCTCGTCCCGACATTATATCGGGACTCCGAGGTGAATTCTGTCTTCGACAGAATTCAAAGCCGCTCCATAACAATCTCCGGCCATCAATATAGAAAGAAAAAGTAGCCGCAGGTTTTAGCCTGCGAGAGGAGACCTGTATGGATGATAGATTGATTATTAAAGGAATAGAATTTAAATCAAGGCTCTGGGTAGGTACGGGTAAATACAGAGATTTTGAAGAGACAAGGAGAGCCGTCGAGGCATCAGGCGCTGATGTTGTTACTGTTGCAGTAAGGAGGGTAAATATTATAGACAGAAAGTCAGAGAATATGCTCGATTACATTGACCCCACAAAAATACAAGATCCTTCCAAACACGGCAGGCTGTTACACAGTAGAAGATGCACTCAGGTATGCAAGGCTTGCAAGGGAGGCAGGGATTTCAGATCTCATAAAGCTTGAGGTGATAGGAGACGAAAAGACACTCTTTCCTGATGTATGCGGGTTACTGAAAGCTACAGAGACTCTCGCAAAAGAGGGTTTTATCGTCCTTCCTTATTCCAATGACGACCCCGTGACTGCAAAGAGGCTTGTGGATGCAGGTGCTTCTGCAGTTATGCCCCTCGGTGCACCAATCGGCTCAGGTCTTGGAATCAGGAATCCCTATAACATAAAGATTATCCTCGAATCGGTAAATGTCCCGATTATTGTTGATGCAGGTGTGGGAACTGCATCGGACGCTACTGTTGCAATGGAGCTTGGGTGCGATGCTGTCCTAATCAACACAGCCATAGCAGGCGCTAAAGACCCGATTGCAATGGCAGAGGCAATGAAATATGCCGTTATTGCCGGTAGGCTGGCATATAAGGCCGGGAGAATTCCTAAGAAGCTCTACGCAACTGCAAGCAGTCCAATAGAAGGAATGCTCTAACCCCTCTATATCCCTGCCCGACGGACGGCAGGCGGGCCCCCTTAGTAAGGGGGGAATTGAAGGGGGGTATCTTTGAAGTGAGGTGAGAGGTTATAAGTCAAATAGACTTTAAGCTGTATTTGATAACTGATAGGAAACTGTTCACTGATAACCATTTACTGTTCACTGCAGTTGAGGAAGCACTCAAGGGTGGTTCGAAGGCTGTACAACTGAGAGAGAAGGATTTAGGAACAAGGGATTTACTGGATATGGCATATAAGATGAGGGAATTAACAAAGACATATGAGGCAAAACTCTTTATCAACGACAGGGTTGATATTGCACTTGCTGTCGAGGCAGATGGTGTTCAGCTTGGAAAGGAAAGCATACCTGCTCATGCTGTACGAAAGAGCTTTCAGGATAAACTTATAATCGGTGTGTCAACGCATAGCCTCGATGAGGCTATTGAGGCAGAGAGTGGTGGTGCGGATTTTATAACTCTCGGACCTGTCTATCATACTCCTTCCAAAATGAAATATGGTGAGCCAATCGGCATTGAGATCCTAAGGAAGGTAGTAGCTAAAATCTCGATACCTGTCTTTGCAATAGGAGGGATAAAATTGGATAAAGTCAGGGAAGTAAAAGAGGCAGGTGCCGATGGTGTGGCATTGATCTCTGCAATTCTTATCGCAGAGAGTATTAAAGAAACAACAGAAGTATTTTTGAGGTTACTCACATGACAAAAATAGAACTGGCAAAAAGAGGGATTATTACTGATGAGGTAAGGACTGTTGCCCTTTCCGAGAATATATCACCTGAAAAGCTTGCTTCTGACATCGCAGAAGGAGTAACAGTAATTCCCAGGAATAACAAACACGTCATAAAACCAATAGGCATAGGAAGATGTCTGAGGACAAAGGTTAATGCAAATATAGGTACATCAAAGGATAAGGTATCACTTGATGAGGAAAAGGAGAAGCTCGATATCCTCATTAAGTATGGCGCTGATGCTGTTATGGACCTCTCAACAGGTGGACCTATTAAAGAACTAAGACAGCTTCTTTTGAACAGGTCTCCTGTTTCTATTGGCACTGTTCCAATATACGAGGCTGCCATAAGGGCTGCAGAGGCTTATGGCACTATAGCAAAGATGACCCCTGATGATCTCTTTGGTGTGATAGAGGAACACGCAGAAGAAGGAGTTGATTTCGTCACTGTCCACTGCGGCCTGACGAGGAAGGCTGTTGAACGGTTAAGGGAAGAAGGAAGGATCCTTGATATTGTCAGCCGTGGCGGTTCTTTCCTCCTTGAATGGATGATTTACAATGACAGAGAAAATCCTCTCTACGAACATTATGATAGGCTCCTTGAGATTGCAAAAAAGTATGACTTGACCTTGAGCCTCGGTGATGCGCTACGTCCTGGCTGCCTCGAGGATGCAACAGACAGAAGCCAGATCGAAGAATTACTCTCTATCGGAGAATTGAGAGACAGGGCTTTAGAAGAAGGTGTTCAGGCAATCATTGAGGGCCCAGGCCATGTGCCTTTAAACCAGATCGAATTGAACATTAAAATCCAGAAGGAGATCTGCAAAGGCGCACCCTTCTATGTCCTTGGCCCTCTTGTGACAGACATTGCAATGGGTTATGACCATATTGCAGCGGCTATTGGTGGAGCTATAGCAGGTGCTGCAGGTGCTGACTTTTTGTGTTATGTAACTCCAGCAGAGCATATCAGGCTTCCAAGTATTGAAGATGTAAAGGAGGGACTCATTGCATCGAAGATAGCTGCCCATGCAGCAGATATTGCAAAAGGTATCCCGGGTGCAATGGAACTTGACAGGAAGATGGCAAGATGCAGAAAGAACCTTGACTGGAATGGTCAGATCTCCTTAAGCCTCGATCCTGATAAGGTGCGAAAGTGGAGGGCAGAGGTTCCTCCAACAGAGAGCGAAGTCTGTTCAATGTGTGGGGAGTTCTGTGCGATCAGAATTGTCGAGAAGGCATTAAAAAGAAAGGGATAAAGATTTAGTATTTAAAGTTAGTAAAAATCATAAGTTATTCCAATTGTCATGCTGAATTTATTTCAGCATCTTAAACAATCGATTACGAGACCTGAACCAAGTTCAGGGTGACAACTTATGAGACTTCATTTTTAAATCACTTTAATGAATGATCCTGTGGCAAGACCGCAGGATATCAAAAATTGAACAGACTCTTATTATTTATAAGGTCATTCCTGCGGAAGCAGGAATCCAGTTCCTTTATTACTAGATTCCCTCCGCCTAAGGCGGATTCGTGGGAATGACAAGGGAAACCCGTAACAAAATACAGGGAATAACGAGTTAAATTTAATGAAGATAGCCCTTACCATAGCCGGTTCTGACCCTACAGGAGGTGCAGGGCTCCAGGCAGATCTAAAGGTCTTCAGGTCCTTCGACGTACACGGGCTTTCTGTGGTTTCTGCCATTACGGCACAGAACACAGAGGGCGTTGATTTTGTCCTTCCTGTCGAGAGAGATTTTTTCGAAAAACAACTCCATACCCTTTTATCTGATATTAGACCTGATGCAATAAAAATAGGAATGCTTTACAGTAATTGGGCTGTTGAACTTATTGCCGACGTAATAAAAGAATATTCTTTGGTCAACCTCGTGATAGATCCTGTAACAGTTTCTTCATCAGGCAAAAGTCTTGTTACTAATGGTACCTTAGATGTATTGAGAGAAAAACTTTTTCCCCTCTCAAAGGTAATTACTCCCAATATATATGAGGCATCTGTTCTGACAGGAATCACAATTGAAGATAAGAAAAGTATGGAAGAAGCTGCGAAGATTCTGAAAAATATGGGTCCTGAAGTCGTAGTCATTACTGGCGGTCACCTCGATGAGATAGCCCTTGACCTGTATTATGATGGCGAGTTTCATGATGTAGAGGGTGAAAAGATAAAAGGTGAATATCATGGTACAGGATGTGCCTTTTCTGCTGCTGTCACGGCATCACTTGCCCTTGGCCATACTTCCCTTGAATCTGTCAGAAGGGCAAAAGAATTCATAAATAAGGCAATTAAAAAGGCCTATCATCCTGGTAAAGGGATGGGACTGCTTTATATATAATGGCGCGTTGTTGTCATTATATCATGATTAGAAACATAACCATCTGGCTGGTTCTACCAATCCTACTTCTCTCTTTTATAATTGGATGCGATAGGCCTCAGGTAACAAGCGAGGAATTTGGGGAGATTGATGTTTCTCAAGAACCCTTGCAGATTCAATATACTTCAAATGAACCTATTATTAAAAAGAATGAAGACGGTGAGTTTACAATTATTCCTGTAGCAAATTACAAGATATCTGCGATTATGGTAAGTAGGAAACGTTATCATGATGGGTGGCATGCAGAGGTTGCACCCATTGACCTTGCTCTTGTCTGGGGGAAATTGGCAGAACCGGAATATGATAAATACATTACTTACAGCCAGAGTGACAGGTGGTACTTTTATGAATACAAGGCAGGATGTCCATTCAATAATTCCCTTGTAATACCTCATTCTGCAAACAACCATATCATTCCCGCTGATGAGAATATCTATAAGGCCGTAAAGACCATCAAAAAGAAAGAAAAAGTACTTCTTGAAGGCTATTTAGTGAATGTGAAAGGCCGCTATAAAGGAGAAAGTTTCCGGTGGAACAGTAGCTTGAAGCGTACGGATAGCGGCGACGGCTCCTGCGAGATCTTTTATGTCAAGAAAGTCAGAATTGAGACTAAGGTTTATGAATAAAGCATCAGCACTGTAAAAATCAGAACTTTGAGTGTTTGTTAAGAATATGATAAGACAACAAGAGGATGAAATAACACCACTCCCCTCTCGTGACGGGTTAGACTTTAACAGGAATCACAAGATGTTTAAATAATTATTTAAACATGTGCATTCTGCTGTTTCTGTCCAAGCTCAATCAATGGCTTTATTGCTTCCATAAGTGTGTTTGCAGATGATGGGTCCTGCACCAGCATTTGCATAAACTTCATACCAAATTGCTCTCCTGCCCTTACAATTCTCTCTGCCTCAAGCCAGTTATCGAGGTCACGGCCTTCTACTCGACCACTCCTGTCATACAATTCAGAAGCTACTTTGACAGTTTCTTCGCATAAATTATTGTTATTCATACTCATTCTTGCCCTCACAATTCTCTCTGCCTCAAGCCAGTTATCGAGGTCACGGCCTTCTACTCGACCACTCCTGTCATACAATTCAGAAGCTACTTTGACAGTTTCTTCGCATAAATTAATACTATTCATACTCACCTCCTTTTACCCAAAAAAACGCCGAACTTACCAAAAGGTTCATCCTTTGGCAGCTCGGCCATCTTCTCTTAAAACTTCTCTAAAAAGGCCTTCCGTTTTCCGTCCTCTTTTTACAATCGGAAGAACTATTATTATCAAAACTTACAACAATAATTTTCTAATGTCAAGCAAAATAATAATTTGAAAATATTTATATAAATTATCTTATTAATATTTTCAATTAAGACAAAAAGAGAACCTATGTTATTGATTTACGTTTGTAATGTTGCATTGTTGGGTAAAAATAAAAAATCACACTTGACCTAACACTCAGGGGAAAAGGGGATATTCTCTTTTGAATCTTATCTCAGTAGGCTAATGAGCAATGTCCAAGAAGTGGGGGTCTCTGAGTTTACCTATAGAATTGAGATAATCCATGGCTTCATCGAGCGCTCTCTTTACCGCCTTCTTCCCGTATAACCCAATTGCTACATGGAAGAAATCAAAATGGGCAAGGTGCTTAAATATATATTTCCATGAGTAAAAACGCCCCATTGCCTTGAGACTTTCGATATGGAGAGTTTGAGGGCTCATGAGGTGAGGTTTAAAGACAATATGATGTCCATCATATTTGCTCCAGTCAGTATGGAGGATCCTGTCTGATTCTTTCATCTCATAAAAGAATGGTGTGCCCGGCAGAGGAGTAAGCATCAAAAATTGTATTGTGTCAATACGAAGCTTTATGGCAAAGTCAGCTGTTTTCTTAACGGTATCTACCGTATCTGTATCAGCACCAAACACAAACATCCCGTGGATTTCTATTCCATGGTCTTTTACCCTTCTGATACAGTGTATGATCTCGTCAATGTTCTGTTTTTTGTTATATGCCTCGAGAGTTTTCGGGTTCACGGATTCAAAACCAATATGAACGGTATCACAGCCTGAATCTGCCATAAGGCGTAAGAGTTCTTCATCTTTAGCAACATCTGCCCGTACCTGAGCGGACCACTTAAAAGTAATGCGCTCAGCAATCTTCGCACGGAGCAACTCCTTTGTTCGCTCCTTGTTTGCAGTGAAGTTGTCATCAACAAAAAACTTGTTGCCTTTAGAGAAAGAATGAATATATTTTAATTCCTTCAATAGAGGTTCGACGGATTTAAACCGGTATTTTCTTCCAAACATTTGGATTACAGAGCAGAATTTGCAATTAAAGGGGCATCCTCGTGATGTTGAAATGGGGTAGATGTTGGAAGGTTTCCATTGTGGGACGAGCTTGAAGTCAGGTGGAGGGAGTATATCAAGGTCTTCGATAAGGGGTCGCGCGGGATTATTGATAACACTGCCGCTACTGTCTCTATAACTGAGTCCCTTTATTGAAGCGATGTCCGGAATACCTTTCTCGAGATAATCAATAAGTTCGGGTAGCGTCTCATCGCCTTCTCCTCGTACTACATAATCAGCGTGTTCCATTGCTTCTTCTGGAAGGAAGGATGGGTGAGCACCTCCCAAGACAACAGGGATTCCTTTCAGCCTGATTCGATCAGCAATTCTATATGCTCTCCTGGAAGTGGAGGTAATGGTAGAGACACAGACGATATCAGAGTTTTCAATATAGGACCAATCAGGAGCAGCAATATCCTCAATAAAGGCCTTTACATCGTAGCCCCGTTCTTTCAAAATTGTGGAGAGCAGGACGGCACCAAGCCTCGGAATCGGGAACTTGCTAAAAATATTGGCACTGGGGGATTTTGCTTCAATGAATGAGATTCTCATGATTCTCCTTATTAATTAATCCAATTAATATCATAATGTGTAGATATATCTTTTGTACTGAGGAAAGAAAGAAATTTCATAGTTTAAACTATAGCATAAAATTGTATATTTTAGAAAGGAATAAATCCATGTCCTCATATGGTATTTGGATACGTATGACTTCTGCTATAATTAAATCAAAATAAACAGGGTTCAAGGATTCGAGGGTTCATGGGTTCAAGACTCTACAAAACCGTTAATTCCTCGTAGTTTTTGAATTTCGCTTGAATCCTCGACCCCCTGAACCCTTTTTGATGCTATGTCGAAAATAAAGACCTTTTATCAATGTCAGACATGCGGTTACACAAGCCCTAAGTGGCTCGGCAAATGCCCGGACTGCGGGACATGGAATAGCCTTGTTGAAGAAAGAAAAGAGACCAGTCCCTCTCGCTCTTCCCTCGGGCATTTCCGTAAATCAGAACCCCAGCTTCTGAGTTCAATAAAGGCTGGATATGAACAGAGGACTTCAACGGGAATAAAGGAACTCGACAGGGTTCTCGGAGGTGGCGTTGTTACTGGCTCGGTGGTACTTGTTGGAGGCGACCCGGGCATAGGGAAATCCACATTACTCCTTCAAGCCCTCTCAGGTCTTTCAAGATACGGCCAGGTCCTCTATGTCTCAGGTGAAGAGTCTCCTGAGCAGATAAAGATCAGGGCAGAAAGGCTCTCGATCAACTCTAATGATATCATCTTACTTTCAGAGACTTTACTCAGAGGTATTGTTGATACAGCATTAAAAATTGCCCCAAAGGCAATAGTAGTAGATTCTATCCAGACCGTGTATACAGAGGATATTCTTTCCGCGCCTGGGTCTGTAAGCCAGGTGAGGGAGTGCGCTGCAAAGCTGATGATCTTTGCAAAAAAATCAGATATCCCTGTATTCCTTGTTGGCCATGTAACCAAGGAAGGAGCAATCGCTGGTCCTCGTGTACTTGAACATATTGTAGATACGGTGCTTTATTTTGAAGGGGACAGGGGATATTCATACCGCATCCTGAGGACAGTAAAAAACCGCTTTGGATCAACAAATGAGATAGGTGTCTTCGAGATGTCTGACGCAGGTCTTAGGGAGATAGAAAATCCATCGGAACTCTTTCTTTTGGAAAGGCCACTGAACGTATCAGGTTCAACGGTGGTTGCAGCCCTTGAAGGTACGAGGCCCCTGATGGTCGAGCTCCAGTCCCTTGTCTCCCGGACTAACTTCGGGATGCCTCGAAGAACAACCATAGGCGTTGACTTTAACCGCGTTAACCTTCTCGTGGCAGTGCTCGAAAAAAGGGCAGGTCTCAATCTCGGTGGAATGGATATATTTGTCAACGTTGTTGGAGGGCTCAGGATCATTGAGCCTGCTGTTGACCTCGGCATTATCTCAACGATAGCCTCATCTTTCAAGGACATCCCCATAGACCCAAAGACCTTTGTATTTGGTGAGGTCGGCCTCTCGGGTGAGATAAGGGCAATTGCGCAGGCAGAAGTAAGGATAAAAGAGGCATCAAAGATCGGATTTAAGAAAGCTGTGATGCCCTTAGGAAATGCAGAAAAGATGAAAAATAATTTTGGACTAGAGATCATAGGGGTAAAGAATGTTGAAGGAACTCTCGAGGCTGTTCTCACTTAGCATCGCCCTCATTTTTGTATTTTCATGCGTAACGAAACGGGTTGAGATTCCTGTATACGAAGGCATTGATGTGAGGGATGTTCTCTCCGCAAAGAACAATATCTCGGCGATAGATACCACATTTTCCATAATCTTCGAAAAAGACGACAGTGAGATGAGGGGTGAGGGGGTCCTGAATATATCCAGAAACGGTGACCTCAGTCTCCGAGTATACTCCTTCGGATTTCTTGCACTTGAAGTCACATCCGAAAAGGGCATGATTAAAAGCAATCCTCGAATTGACAGAAACAAAGGCAAATTACTTACTCAAGGCTTGCGAGATTGTCTCTTCTGGTGGGATATACAGAACTTTGATGTTGATGAGAAAGGCGGTACTTATCTGCTTAAAAATTTCTCGAGAGAAATATGGTTAGACAAAAAAACAATCCTGCCTATAAAGCAGAGGGTTTTCCTTGACGATGCAAGAGAGCTTCATATCTCTTATGAAGACATGGAGAAGATGGGTGATGTCTGGTATCCTTCAACGATTAGGATTGAACTCTCTCAATATTCTGTGACATTGAAGATCAGGGAAATATTATTCACTAGCGCTGTCTAAATCGAGGCCAATAGCTACCGACCTTATTGTCTGATCATCAATAGAATCTTTCTTGAGCAGATACCCTTCAAGGAGTGCATTATCACAGACCGCGTTTATAAGCCTCGGCACACCCTTTGAATACTGAAATATAAGCTTCAGGGCATCATCTGTAAATATCTGCTTATTACTCCCTGCTACCGAAAGCCTGTGATCAATGTAATTCTTTGTGTCTTCTTCAGAAAACGCCTGAAGCCTGATCTTAACAGCAACCCTCTGTCTGAGGGGTTTATCCAGGGAAAGGATATTGTCAAAATCAGGCAGACCGAAGAAGATGAAGTTGACCAATTTTCCCTCCTGTATCTCCATATTCAAGAAACCCCTGAACTCCTCCATAATCCCTTTTGAGCTCAGCATCTGTACCTCGTCGAGCATGACAACCGTATTTTTCCCCTCCTCTTTGATCTCATAGAGTCTCTTGTAAATCTGAGAGAGAAGTTCTACTTTGTCTTCCTTTACATCGGAAACACCGAGCTGCATTGCGAATTTTCTCAAGAGCCACTCTGCACTGACCGTGGAGTGTACTACCATCAGAAGGGCTGCCTCATACTTGTCCTCATCCAAATCCTCAAGAAACAGTCTTGCGAGTGTTGTCTTTCCTGTCCCTATGTCACCAATGACAACAGCCAGACCTTTTCTTGTATCCACTGCATATTTCAGCTTTAGGAGGGCATTTGAGTGCTGGAGGCTGTTATAGTAAAACCTGTTGTCAACGACATTAGAGAAGGGATGCTCTTTCAGACCGTAATATTCTAAATAATCCATGTCGTATCACAATTCCAGTTTGAAGTTTCTATCGGGCAAGCTTGCAAGCTTTGTCTTAGAGGTATGATATCCTGTCCTTCTTATCCTTTGACTTCCCCTTTTCAGCTATTTTTTGTATCTTTGCCTTGATCTGATTTATCTTTCCTGAAACACCCCGAAATTTTGCATTCCAGCCATACACCTCGGTATATGCATGAAAAGCCTCTTTAAGATTGCCGTTCTTTTCATATGACTCAGCAAGGTCATATTTCATTGCCCAGTAAGACTCATCCCGGTTTTCCATCTTCTCAAGAGTGTTGTTCAAGACTTCTATCGCTTGGGGATAGAGACCCTTTTCCTTATAACAGATACTGAGCATGCTGGAAGAGGGGATAAAGGTCTTCGGGTCTTTACACGATACCTGGAATTCTTTTATTGCATCGTCTATGAATCCCATCTCCTTATATGCGAGCCCGAGATTATAATGTGTTTCATGATCCTTCTCCACGAGCTCTGTCTCGAGGCCTTTTTTGAACTCATTGAATATACTGAGGAGATCACCGTCGAGGATGGGCTCAGGTGTCTCCTCTTTTTCAGGGATCTTCCCTTTGGCAAAGGCGGGTTCTCTGTCCTTCACTTCAACAGCTTCCAGTGAAACGAGCTTCTGCTTTATCTCTTCATTTTCGGGAAAGAGTTTTTGTAGTTTTTCTAAAATCTCTCTTGCCTCATCTATTAACCCTTGCTTTGAATAAAAATCAGCCTCTGCAATCTCCTCACGTGTAATCTTTTAAAGACAATCCTTCATGGGACGTAACAGCGACCGTCTCTTCCGGAGCAGGGATTTCTACCATACCAATAAGTCTCGGGTCTTCGGGGTTTATTTTATATGCCTCTCTTATTACCTGTTCTCTCTTCTTACGATCGCCAGCCCTCCCATAGAGGTCGTGCAGGATAAGGCATTCTGTAACTGCCTTCTCCTTGTTATCGGTATTCATATAGAGGGACTTCAATTTTAAATGAAGGTCCATATTATCGGGCTCCCTCACGCAAAGCTCTTCGAGGAGATTCCTTGCATCCTCATAAAGGCCATACTGGAGGAATACCTCTGCTTCCATAAGGGCTTCATCAACGGTCTTCTCTTCCTTTACTGGAATCGGTTCCGCATGTACTTCCCTCTCGAGGTTAGTGACGGTAGCCTTGAGGGAAGCGTCATCAGGGGTTATCAAGAGTGCCTCTTTATAGCAGTTCAGTGCCTCCTTTTGCATGTTTTTTCCTGTAAATATATTGCCGAGAGAGGCAAGTTCATGAGCAACCTTGAGATTTTCACCGAGTTGTCGAAACAGTGTAACGAGTCTCTTAGCAGTCTCCAGGGGGTCGATATCTTTAAAAGACTCAAGGAGCTTTATTGCATCATCAGAGTTCATATCCAGTATCATCTCATCGAGGACATTCAGATATTTCATCCATGCCTTCTCTCTGTCACCCTTCTTGATATAAATCTCTCCAAAGAGCCTAGCCGCTGTGATATTCGCAGGCTCTATTTCCGTTACCTTCGAGAGACATTCAATAGCGTTATCGAGCCTCTCAGTCATTGAGTAAATCTCAGCGCACTTGAGGTAGATATCTGTATCCTGTGGGAAGAGGGAGGTGGCACTTTTCATCTGTTCAATGGCGAGGTCGAGATTGCCTGTCTTTGTGTAGATATGGATGACTCCTAAGATTGCTTCTTTACTTGAAGGCTGGATTTCGAGGGACTTCTGATAGTATTCTAACGATTTCTCTGTCTCTTCCTTTTCCTCGTAAAGCCTTGCTATATGAAGATATTCCCTTGCTGCCTCTGGGCCGAGACCTTCCTTTATATAGATCTCTGCTACCTTAACCCTGAAAGGGATGTTCGAAGGTGAAATAGCGATTATCTTATCGTATACTTCAAGGAGCCTTTCTTTTCTCCCTTCCTTTGCAAGACTGTCAGCCGCTGAGAGATAAAATTTTATAGCATCTATTTTAAGGCCCCTCTCCTCATTAATTTGACCGAGGGCAAAAAAAGCATCGGCATCAGAGGAATTGATATTGAGTATTTTCTTATAAAGTCCAAGTGCTTTTAGAGAAAAGCCTTCGTTCATGAAAAATTTTGCAGCCTCATGGAAAGAGTCGACAGCATTCTTCTTATCACCTGTTTTCAGATAGAGATCACCGAGAGCATTATAGGTATTGCCATCGGGGTATTCCTTTATCAATTTCTCCCACATATCGATGGCTTTTTCTACTTGACCCCTTGCGAGATACTTCTGGGCTTCTTTTATTACGGCTGCTTTACTTGACATTTCAGGCATCTATAAAACTATCACAATTGGAAAAGGGGTGTCAACAACCTGAGTCACAATTGGCTGAATAATTTTCAATTATCGGAGCGACTGTCTATCGTTTCAGGAGGACTCATGTTCTCTTAAACATCTTATTCAGGTCTTCCAAGGAAAGGAAAATTTTTGTTGGTCTGCCATGGGGACAATTGTCAGGGTGGAGACAGTCCTGAAGGTCAGAGAGTAATTGAGAGATCTCCTCCTGTTTCAGTATTGTTTTACCGCGCACAGATTGATGGCATGCAATTTTAGCAGCAACGGCTTCTCTCAGTTCTTTATCTGGAGCAATACCCTCGATGAGGCATGATGCAATATCCGAGAGGATACCTCTGATATCAGCCTCTCGTAAGACTTCAGGCAGTGACCGGACAATAACAGTATCTTGACCAAAGTCGTCTACCTCTATCCCGAAATCTCCCAGGCTTGCGCTATTTTGAAGGATAATACGATATTCTTTGTGTGATAACCTCATCTGCTTAGGGAAAAGTAAACGGTGTGAATTGATGTCGACTCCTCTGAGAAATTTCTCATACAGTATCCTTTCATGGGCTGCGTGTTGGTCAATCAGTGTCAAACCCTCTCGGCCTGAGAAGGCAATGAAAGCATCCCCGAGGTGTATGAAAGATAGGGATGGCTTGTATCCGAGCTCAAGTGCTTCGGATATGAGGGAGGGGGAGGAGGAGTCATACGGAATATGCCGCGGGATATGGGGAAGGGCCTCTTTGATACTGGATTGTACAAAATGATAGATAGCTTCTTTATTTTCGAATCGCACTTCACGCTTCGACGGATGGACATTTACATCAACTATCCCGGGGTCTATTGTGAGAAAGAGGAAAAAAACAGGGTGCTTTTTTTGAGGTAGCATTCCTTCATAGGCACTATAGACAGCATGCGTGATAGAGGAGTCTCTGATAGGACGCTTATTGATAAAGATAAACTGATAGGCCTTACTATTTCTCACATTGCTCTCTTTTGCTATGAAAGAATGCATCTTTATATCTGCTGCTTGAGTATCAATCTCAATAAGGCCCTCGAGGAATTCATCTCCGTATATCTGCATGATCCTTTCTTTCAAGGAAGATGCGACAGGAGTACGCATGGTTTCATGGTTATCCGATACAAGGCTGAAGCCGATCTCATAATAAGAGAGTGCCTCTTCTGTGACTCTGTCAATAATGTGGAATAGTTCTGTGTTATGTGCTTTAAGAAACTTTCTCCTCGCAGGAGTATTAAAAAAGAGATCCCTTACCTCAATAGTTGTTCCAACGGATGGAGAATCCTTGACTGTCTTTACCTCTCCACCCTGTATTTCTACAGAGACACCTTGATATATCCCTTTGGGTGCTGTTACAAGTTTCACTTTTGCTACAGATGCAATGGATGGAAGTGCTTCACCTCTAAATCCCATTGTCCTTATATGAAAGAGATCCTCTTCGTTGAGGAGCTTACTTGTTGCGTATCGTTCGAAACAGAGGAGGGCGTCTTCTCTATCCATACCCATGCCGTTGTCTGAAACCTTAATAAGACGTTTCCCACCATAGAGAACCTCAATCCGTATATCAGTACTTCCTGCATCAATAGAATTTTCTATCAGTTCCTTTATGACAGAAGCAGGCCTTTCAATAACCTCACCTGCTGCAATCTTGTTCCTTAAAATGGGCGGAAGGACCTGGATCTGTGGCATCTCAACCTCATCTGAGATAGGTATTGTGTTTCAGTTCTTCTTTTCTTAATTTCTCTTTGTATGATATTCTAACATACGAAACCTTAATGAAGGATTCATGAAATATTTTTTCAAGAGATCGCATGAAGAAGAAACTGAGACCTGATTGGGATGAATACTTCATCGGCATTGCAAAGGCTGTCTCCACAAGGGCCACCTGCCTGAGGAGAAAGTATGGTGCCGTTATTACAAAGGATAATACTATTGTCAGCACAGGTTACAACGGTGCTCCTGCGGGAATGAAGGATTGTCTTGAGGTGGGTAAGTGCACGAGAAAAGAGCTCCAGATTCCTCATGGCGAGAGGTATGAGCTCTGCCACAGTGTGCATGCAGAGGCAAATGCGATCATTCGTGCCTCTGTCGATGAACTAAGAGGTGCAACAATTTACATATCAGGAGTTGATGATGGAAAGAATGAATGTTATGCCGAGCCATGCATGATGTGTAAGAGGATGATGTTGAACTCAAGGATAGCGAAGGTCGTCTACTCAGACGGGAACAAGGGATTTGTGGTTGTTGACCCCAAGGCATGGCTGAAGAAGAGGGTTTAGAAAGGAGAGATCATGAAGAATATTCTTGTGACAGGGTGTGCAGGGTTTATTGGTTGGAAGGTCTCTGAACAATTGCTTGATGAGGGGATGAATGTTGTTGGTATAGACAATCTCAATGATTATTATGACCCACGACTGAAAGAATGGCGCCTCGCACAGTTAAAGGCTAAAGGAGCAGGGGGCAGGAGTAGGGCAGAATTCAATTTCAATCAGTGTGATATCAGTGATTTTGATTCAGTCAAAGCAGTTTTCACCAATCATAAAATTGATGCTGTCATCAATCTCGCTGCAAGGGCCGGGGTAAGGGCATCTTTGGAAGATCCCTGGGTTTATCTCGATACAAATTCAAAAGGCACCTTGAATCTTCTCGAGTGCTGTAAAGAATATAGTGTTCAAAAATTTACTTTGGCATCAACTTCAAGTCTCTACGGTCTTAATGAAATGCCTTTTAGAGAGACAGATAAGACTGATACTCCTTTAGCACCGTATTCAGCAACAAAAAAGGGGGCGGAGGTTCTCTGTTACAGCTACCATTATCTTTATGGTCTTGATATAAGCATACCGAGATATTTTACGGTTTATGGTCCCGCTGGGAGGCCTGATATGAGTATTTTTATATTTATAAAAAACATCGATAATGGTATCCCGATAACTGTTTTTGGAGACGGTAAGCAGCAAAGAGATTTTTCTTACATCGATGATATTGCTCATGGGACACTAAAATGCCTTCAGCCTTTTGGCTACGAGATCTTCAACCTCGGCAATGACAACCCTGTTGAACTGATGTATGTGATAAACCTGATAGAAGATATCCTTGGTAAGAGAGCAGTCATGAAGTTTTTACCCCGCCATCCTGCTGATGTTTTTGCGACCTGGGCAGATATTGAAAAATCCAGGAATAAATTGAACTGGTATCCAAAGACCACCATAGAAGAAGGTATTAAAAAGACTGTTCAATGGTATAACGAAAACAGGGGATTCGTAAATAGCTTGAGGGATTGATAAATTTTCAAAATTTCGTCATGTTATTTTCCCGAAAATACCCCTCTTTGGTCCGCCTAAGGCGGAAGGGGTAAGAGGAGATTTTATAAATCATAAACGGTAGCCCCGAAAGCTTTCGGGGTTCTTAAAATCCCCCTTTCTCCCCTCGGTTGCGAGTCGTACCGACCTTTTCCAAAGGGGGAAACTAAAGGATAATTTTCCTCAGAATTTTTCAAGCCTTTTCAAAAGGTCACACATGCTTACCTTCAGCAAGGGATGAATTCTATCAGGGGCAATCTCACACAGGGGTTTCAGAACAAAATCTCTTTCATGCATCAAAGGATGAGGAATTTGTAGATTATCTCCCCTTAAAAAAAGATCGTCGAAGAGGAGAATGTCGAGGTCAATGATACGAGGTCCCCATTTAAAGGTTACCCCTCTGCCAACCTCTCTCTCTACATCCTTTAAAATCCTGAGAAGCTCATGAGGCTCGAGTTCTGTCTCTATCTCTATAGCCATGTTTATGAATTGAGGTTGATCCTTAACACCCCAGGGCTCTGTCTCATACATGGAAGATCTCTTTTTGACGATTGTTCCTCTTTTCTCAAGAAGCTCAATTGCACGCAGACAGTTTTTCTGCCTGTTACCCAGATTAGAACCTATGCCAATGTAAGCTATAGCCACAAGTCTTATCTATTAAAGAATCTTCCCTATCCTTACTACTGCCTCTTTTATCCTCTCCACAGATGCTGTTAATGCAAATCTCACATAGCCTTTCCCTGCCTCTCCAAAACCGTTACCAGGCGTTGCGAGCACTCCTGCCCTGTTCAGCAGGTATGTCACAAAACCCATGGAATCAAAATGAGAAGGTATCTTGGCCCAGATGTAAAAGGTTGCTTTCGGTTTCTTGAGATATATACCGAGTTTCTTTAAACCACTATAAAGGGCATCTCCTCTTTCCTGATAGGTCTTCCTTATCACCGAGAGGACAGTATTGTCTGTATTGAGGGCAACGATAGCTGCTTCCTGTATTGCCTGAAAAACTCCTGAATCGAGGTTCGTCTTTATCTTTCCGAGACCTGCTAAGACCTCTCTGTTTCCAACAGCAAAACCAATCCTCCATCCTGTCATATTATATGTCTTTGAGAGAGAATGGAACTCGATACCCACATCCTTTGCATGGGGTATCTGCATAAAGCTTAACGGTCTCTTATCAAAATAGATCTCAGAATATGAGGCATCATGGCAGACAATGATGTTATATTTCAATGCAATCCTTACTACTTCCTTATAAAATTTCATGGGTGCCATTGCTGTGGTGGGGTTATTAGGGTAGTTTAGATAGATGAGTCTCGACTTTCTCAATGTGCTTTTGGGTATTACATCAAGATCAGGCAGAAAGTCATTTTCTTCTCTCAGTGGTATAGGATAACTTTCTCCTCCAGCAAACAAAGTACCCACAGCATAAACAGGGTATCCAGGTGATGGTACAAGTACTGTGTCACCAGGATCGACGAATGCTAAAGGGATGTGGCCTATGCCTTCTTTCGAACCGATTAATGAGAGCACCTCTGTCTGTGAATCAAGCTTGACACCGAATCTCTTCTTATACCATTTTGCAACAGCCTCTCGGTAAGAGAGCATACCTTCATAAGAGGGATAACGGTGGTGAGCAGGGTTCTCAACAGCCCTTTGCATAGCCTTAACGATATGAGGTGGCGTAGGGAGATCAGGATCACCGATACTCAGATCAATGAGATCTGAGCCCTTTGCTATCGCCTGCTGTTTCATTCTGTCTATGGATGCAAAAAGGTAAGGTGGTAGATGCCTTAGGCGACTGGCGAGGTGAACAGAAATTTTTTTCTCCAAAGGCGCCTCCTGACTTTCGGTGACATTATTATACTATATGGGATGCCAATTGAAGAAAAAATAAGGCTCCTCCTTTTTAATTCCCGATGGGCATAAACATTCTCAATAGTACTTTAATGAGTTCATTGGTCAATATTAAAGGTAATCTTTTCCTTACAGGCCCCGGGAAAATATAATGAAAAAAATCTTGACAATACAAAAGATTTGAGCAACAATGTTTTAAAATACTATGAATTATTTCCCATCGAAATATTCGTATGGGGTACGAGAAAGTTCAAATATGACGTATGGGGTATTAGCAGTCATTGAAGATGCCTCAGCGTTTATAACAATTACTCTCCTTTTTAACTTTTCAAGGTTTTTCCTTAACTCTAAAACTACCTATTTTTTGGCTTATGGAAATAAAGATAAAGACAAAACAAAAAAACAACTTATAGACCAATTTGCCAAGAGGTAATATCCTATGAACATTTTGGGTCAACTTGTTGTCTTTACTTCTTCGGCAGTCTGCGAGGTGCATTATGTTAAATACAGTTAAGGTTCCAAAACAGTTTGAGCCAATATTCCAGAAAGCTCAGGACTACGTAAATAAATATTTTAAGAAAAGAAAAGAAGATCCTTCAAAAGGCACGATTGAAATATTTGGAGAACGCTATATTTTGGTAAGAGCGGCTTCTATGTCGATTGATTTTTTCGAGAGTATAAAAAATTTATATAAGGATCAGGGCGAAGAAGAAGCGTTTAATGTTGCCAGGCAGCTCCTTTTCGATATAGCCCATGCTATCGGTAAACAGGATGCAAAAAACTTTCATAAAAAAATGGAGCTCAAAGATCCCATCGAGAAGCTTTCTGCCGGGCCGGTTCATTTCTCACATTCAGGGTGGGCTTTTGTTGATATATTTGCTGAATCAAGGCCTGCCCCAGATGAAAGTTACTACCTTATATATGATCATCCATTTTCGTTCGAATCCGATGCCTGGCTGAAGTCCGCAAGAAAGAGTGATTTTCCGGTTTGCGTGATGAATGCTGGTTATTCTTCGGGGTGGTGCGAGGAAAGTTTCGGCTTGCCGCTGGTTGCTTCGGAGATAATGTGCCGGGCAAAAGGGGATGATGCGTGTCGTTTTATCATGGCACATCCCTCAAAGATAGAAGGTTACATAGGAAACTATTTGAAGAAAGAACCAAAGTTGGCAAAAAAGATTACTAAATACGAGATACCGGGATTTTTTAAAAGAAAGGAAATGGAAAAAGCATTGCAGGAAAGCGAAGAAAAATACCGTGCATTTTTTAATACAGCAAAAGATGGCATATTTATTAATGATGAAACAGGAAAGTTCATAGATGTAAATCCGGCGGCGTGTGAATTGCTCGGTTACAGCAAAGAGGAGCTGTTAAAATTAAGCAATAAAGAGATTGACCTTGAAACTGTAGGATACGAAGCATCCAAAAAAGTCCGGGATACATCTGCGCAAAAAGTGATGTTTGAGGTAAACCAAAAAAGAAAAGACGGCTCGTTCCTGCCTGTTGAGATTACCAAAACCTTTTTCAGCGTTGGCAGCCAGCGATTTAGTCTATCGATTGCCCGTGACATCACCGAGCGCAAGCGGGCAGAGGAGGCGCTGCTAAAAGCCAATGAAGAGTTGGAACAACGGGTGAAGGAACGCACCGAAGAACTGGTATCAACAAACAAGTTGCTGAGGGATGAAATAGGAGAGCGCAAACAGGCGGAAGCGGAAATTCGCAGACTCAATGAAGAACTTGAACAACGTGTTCATCAGCGCACTGCACAGCTTGAGGCAACCAACCAAGAACTGGAGTCCTTCTGTTATTCTGTCTCCCACGACCTGCGTGCACCACTCCGAGCAATTAATGGTTTCTCCCGGATATTTTTTGAGGAGTATTTAGATAAACTTGACGATGAAGGTAAACGCCTTCTGCATATCATTCAGGGAAATTCGTACAAAATGGCAGAACTTATTGATAATCTTCTTGCCCTCTCCCGCATAGGTCGAAAGGATATTGAACTATCAGACATAGATATGGATACACTGATACAAACAGTGTCCCATGAAATCGAGACCACTAAAGGGAACCCTACAGGTTAGCCTGAAACCACTTCCTCCTGCCCGTGGGGATGAGGGAATGATACGTCAGGTCTTTTTTCAATCTCATAGC
Organism: Nitrospirota bacterium; assembly: GCA_963826355.1. Taxonomy (GTDB): domain Bacteria; phylum Nitrospirota; class Thermodesulfovibrionia; order Thermodesulfovibrionales; family SM23-35; genus DASPRG01. The sequence continues at coordinate 27,782 of CAWGWX010000031.1, forward strand.
CAATGCTATCAAGTTTACACGATCCAGAGAAGCTGCAATGATTGAAGTTGGCGGATACGCTAAGGATTCAGAGAATGTTTTCTATGTCAGGGATAATGGTATTGGTTTTGATATGCAGTATATAGATAAACTCTTTGGTGCTTTCCAACGGTTACACAGCGGGGAGGAATTTGAAGGGACGGGTATTGGTTTAGCTACCGTGAAACGTATCATTAACCGACATGGTGGTAGGGTATGGGCTAAGGGAAAGGAGAATGAAGGGGCAACGTTTTATTTTTCGCTCCCGTCGGAAAGATGACGTGTTACAAAAGAGCACATCCAAATACTATCGAAAACTTTTTAGATGAGTTCATTGTTCAATAAACAATCCTTTCCAGAAAAAGACCACGCGCTGGAGCAGTCGGCCCGGCAAGCCTCCTGTCACAGGACCTCAAAATCTCTTCCATACGATGCGCTGGTATTCTGCCTCTCCCTATCTCTACAAGAGTACCCACGATATTCCTCGCCATGTGCCTGAGAAAACCACTCGCCTCTATCCTTATCTTTATGAATTCACCTTTCATGCGCATAGTCATAAAATCCATTTCCTCTGACCTTTCTATACATAAAGAGAAGATTTCCCTGATAGGTTTCTTCGTGCTGCTGCCAGTTCCCATAAAGGAAGAAAAATCATGCTTTCCAACAAGAATCTGTGCTGCTTCCATCATTGATTTCAACTCAAGGGCCTGCTTGACCATCCAGGCATATCTGTAAAAGAATGCCGAGGATTCTCTCTGTTTTGAAATAATATAAAAATAGCTTTTTCTCTGAGCATTGTGTCTTGGATTAAAAGATTCATCAACCTCAGACACATCGCGAACCCTTATGTCTTCAGGGAGCAGGGCATTCAATGCCTTTTTTATCGTTTCAGGGTCGAGCCTTGATTCTGTCCTGAATGCTGCCACCTGTCCGAAGGCCTGTACACCTGCATCTGTTCTGCTTGCTCCAATAACCCTCGATTGGCTGCCCGTTATTTTTACTATTCTCTCCTCAAGAATGCCCTGTATGGTGAGCCCTCTCTTCTGGATCTGCCATCCCTGATAGGCCGTTCCGTCATACTCGAGGAGGAGTTTTATTTTTTTCATAGTTTACAATATACCAATCTGCACGAGTTCTTCAATGAAGCTACTCATTCATCCTTTCTTCTGATACAATATTTTTTAGAGGAAAACATTGATAGACTTTGAGACTCTCATCTCCAGTGTGAAGAGAAACTGCAATATCTCTGATGCAAAATACTGGGGTTACTATTCTTTATGTGGTCACCTCCTGAGACTCAGAGAGCTCTACCGCAGTGAAAAGGGTATCAGACCATGGGAAAGGATAAACCAGAAAGAGATTTCTGAGTGGATATCTGAGAGGGAGACCCTTTGGAAGAAGCTCGAAGATAAAGACTTCGGAGACATTATCATTGGAGAACAAGTCTATAGGCCCTTTGAAGTTGAAAGAGCAAATGTGGTACTGGAGAAAGAAAATCTTCTTTACGGTGCTGGCTATGGTATTCATATGAAGCCTTCTTTTTTCCTCGCAGACCTCCTATCGAAGAAAAAAGTTGAAGACCATGATGTTTATATTGCAGGATTTGAATATGCAAGAGACCTCGCAGATTATCCTGCCACATTTCAGGATGGTGTAATCTTTGTGAGGGTAGATACAACGAGGCATCTCCTCTGGGAAAAATTTGAGGAATTGAGAATGAGAGGCCCAAAGGGCTCTCTTGCATTTGCATTTTTGAAGTACGACATAAAACCAGAAGATGATCCTTCAGAGGATTTGTACAGGCGGATGTTTCAGGTTGCCTTCTCTGAAATTGAAACATACATCTACCATGAACTGGGTGAAGCCTTTGAGGCAAAAAGACTTGGCGGACAATGGAGGGATCTGCTTGTTGACTTTTCAGGTACTAAGATTGAAGTCTTTGCTCGGGGAGTGAAAGACCTGCTTTCAGATACTTCTGAGAAGGGTATGATCAGACATATTATCGAAAACCGAAAAGAGGGATCCCTGGGTTTTTACATTGTATTCCTCGGAGGTTACAGGAAGCCTCTTTTCCCTGAGATAGTTAAAGCCTTTGATAGTTTTGTTGAATCAGGGGACTGGGGACTTATTGAGGATGCCAGGAAGGCCGGCTATGGAAAGGCTGAAGTATGTGCAGAAAGATTGCTTTCGCTCAGAAGAGAAAAAAGAGATCAGGCATGGATTTCCGAATATATAGATAAGGAAATACTCAGCCGGGGAAAATGATTGAGAGACAAGAAACGGTGACTGAAGATTCTGCACAAATCTTGGAATACCGCTCAATATAAATCTGCTAAAACATTTTTTTAAAGGATGATAAGTAATCCCCCTAAGTCCCCCTTTAGTAAAGGGCGATCAAGGGGGATTTGTTAAGCTCATTTTCCTTGTATCACGCAATTGTGGCTACTATCTCTTAAAATCCAATTCTTTCTATATTTAAATAGTATGGGCTATAATAATCTTCCAGAGATAGGAGGATTTTATAAAGAGATTACCTGACAAAAAAGGCTATTTCAGTATATATGGAGGACGGTTTGTCCCCGAGACTCTCATGCCTGCTCTCAAGGAACTTGAAGAGGCATTCTTTCAATCGAAAGAAGACAAGGAATTCCAGAAGGAGCTCAGTCATCTCCAGAAGACCTATATAGGAAGACCAACGCCCCTTTATTTTGCTCGACGCTTCACAGAATATCTCGGGGGTGGAAAGATATATCTGAAGCGCGAAGATCTCGCACATACAGGTGCACATAAGATAAACAATGCCATCGGCCAGACATTACTTGCGAAGAAAATGGGGAAAAGAAGGGTTATTGCTGAGACAGGTGCTGGGCAGCATGGAGTGGCAACTGCAACAGGTGCGGCTCTCGTTGGTCTTGAGTGCGAAATCTATATGGGCACTGAGGATATGAAAAGACAGGCCCTGAATGTGTTCAGGATGAGACTTCTTGGAGCAAAGGTTACCGCGGTGCCTGTTGGCTCACAGACATTAAAGGATGCAATTAATGAGGCTTTGCGGGATTGGACTACGAATGTCCGGACAACACATTATATCTTAGGAACAGTATTCGGACCTCATCCGTTTCCTGTTATGGTCAGAGACTTCCAGTCTGTTATTGGTAAGGAGGCTAAAAAACAGATACTCGATGCCGAGGGAAGAATTCCTGATTATCTCATAGCCTGTGTTGGTGGTGGGAGTAATGCTATTGGGCTCTTTCACGCCTTTCTGAAGGAAGGGATAAAAATGATTGGCGTCGAGGCAGGTGGTGAAGGAATAGAAACAGGAAAACATGCAGCACGGTTTGCAGGTGGCTCTCTCGGTGTATTCCAGGGATGTAAAAGCTATCTCCTGCAGGACGATGATGGAAATGTCCTTGGAACACATTCTGTTTCAGCAGGTCTTGATTATGCATCTATCGGGCCTGAGCATCCCTATCTGAGGGATAAAGGAATTATCCAGTATACCTATGCAACTGATAATGAGGCATTGGCTGCCTTTGAGCTCTTATCAAGAACAGAGGGTATCATCCCTGCACTCGAGTCTGCCCATGCCCTTGCAGAAGTCGTGAAACTTGCACCTAACCTTTCTCAAAAGGAGATTATCATCGTAAACCTTTCAGGACGCGGTGACAAGGATGTCCAACATGTGGCCAGGATAAAAGGAATCGAACTGTGATTTCGAGGATCAAAGAGAAATTTAGGGAGCTCAAGGAAAAAAAGAAGAAGGCCTTTATTCCTTATATTATGGCTGGGGATCCGTCCTTAGAAAATACAAAAGATATTGTACAGATGCTTGAGGAGTGTGGAGCTGATATTGTCGAATTGGGTGTGCCATTTACAGACCCCCTTGCAGATGGTCCAACAATCCAGAGGGCATCGGAGAGAGCCTTAAAGATAGGTGTCACATTGAAAAAGGTGATAGCTTTTGTGAAAGACATGAGGCAAAGCATACAGATACCCGTTGTCCTTATGACCTATTACAACCCTGTATTTAAATACGGGGAGGAACATTTTGTAAGGGATGCAAAGGATGCTGGAGTTGATGGCGTAATCATTCCTGACCTTCCACCTGATGAGGCAGGTAATTTAATACGTTCTTCAAGAAAGGCATCCCTCGATACCATATTTCTTCTCGCACCAACATCTACTCCTGAAAGAATAAAGAAGGTGGCAAAGGCATCGAGGGGTTTTATATACTATGTCTCGGTAACAGGAATAACCGGAAGCAGACTTTTACTGGATGGCTCCATAGAGACGTTAATATCAGAAATAAGAAAGTACACAGACAAACCGATCGCTGTTGGTTTCGGTGTTTCTACACCAGAAGAGGCATCAGCAGTATCAAAGGTATCTGATGGTGTGATAGTGGGCAGTGCCATCGTAAAAAGGCTTCATGAATCCCATGATGATCTGAAGAGATATATCATCAGTCTCAGGGAGGCAATACAATGAATGACAGACTGAAGAAAAAGCTCCAGCAGCTGAATACCTTGATAGAACTCTCCTCCCTTATCAATTCAACCCTTGATACTATGGAGATTAAGAAGCGTGCGATTGATGCAGCCACAAGTCTTCTGGATGCAGAGGCTGGTAGCCTTCTCCTTATTGATCAAGAAACGGGGGAACTCTTTTTCGAGATCGCCCTTGGTGAAAAGGGGCAAGAATTAAGAGAGATCAGGCTTAAAAAAGGAGAGGGGATTGCTGGATGGGTAATTGAGACAGGGAAGCCCTTAATTATTCACAATGTGCAGTCAGACCATAGGTTTTACAGGCCGGCTGATAAAAGGAGTACCTTTACTACAAGGGATATGATCTGTGTTCCTCTGAAGTCAAAAGAGAAGGTTATCGGAGTCCTTCAGGTAATTAATAAGAAGCATGATTTTTTTGATGAGGAGGATAAGGAGATACTTGCCGCTCTGGCAACTCAGGTTGCAATTGCAATAGAAAATGCAAACCTCTATCAAGAACTGAAAGAGGCATTTTACTGCACAGCTATGGCACTTTCAGAAGCGATCGAAAAAAGGGATCCTTATACGGGTGGGCATACAAAAAGGGTTATGGACTATAGTATTGCCATAGGAAAGGCTATGGGGCTTTCAAAGAAAGAGCTTGAGAACCTTGAACTTGCAGCTATACTTCATGATGTCGGAAAGATCGGGGTGAAAGACGATATTCTCTTAAAGAGGGGAAAACTTAGTTCTGCGGAACTCGAAGAAATGATTCGGCATACAAAAGACGGCGCTGAAATACTCAACCATCTCAGACACCTGAGAGACGTAGCTTTAGGAGTTAAGGGACATCATGAGAGATTCGACGGTAAAGGTTATCCAGACAGTCTCAGCGGAGAAGAGATCCCGTTGATAGCCAGGATAATAGCTGTTGCAGACAGTTTTGACGCGATGACTTCGGACAGACCTTACAGAAAGGCCATAGAATTTGAGAGAGCTTTTGAGGAACTCAAAAATAATATGGGGACACAGTTCGACAGAAAGGTAGTAGAGGCATTCATAAGGACGTGAAAAAGCTTGAGGTTATCGTATGAAGCTGAAAGTATTAGGAAGCTCTGGAGCAGAATTCGGCAGATATAATCTGCCGGCCTTTTTATTAGATAGTTGCTTGCTCCTTGATGCAGGGACCATAGGTCTGTCCATAAAAGATGCTGAACAGTGGAAAATCCGCAGTATTCTGATAACCCATACACATCTGGACCATATCAAGGGAATCCCCTTCTTTGCAGACAATCTCCACATGCGACATAAGAAGGGTGGAGTTACGATTATCAGTATTCCCCATGTACTTAAGGCATTAAAAAATAATCTCTTAAACAACATTTTATGGCCAGATTTTACAAGGATTCCTAATACCAAAAATCCTGTATTGAAGCTCAAGACGATAACACCTGGCCAATCATTTCGTGCCTGTGGACACAAAATTGTTGCGTATGGAGTAAACCATTCTGTACCTGCTGTGGGGTATATTATTGAGGATGTGGATGGAAAACGACTCCTTTATACAGGAGATACAGGTCCTACAGATTCAATATGGAGAGCTGCAGATAGGTTAGACTGTGTAGTTATGGAGGTCTCTTTTCCTAATAGGATGGAGGAGGTGGCTATCAAGACCGGTCATCTAACAGCGAGGCTTATCGTAAAAGAGTTACAGAAGATGGAAAGTCTCCCTAAAAAGATTCTTATAACCCATCAAAAGCCTCTGTATCTTAAACAGATTCATAAGGAGATAGGGGCCCTTCGAATAAAGAATATAAGGATAGTGAAAGATGGCGAAACATATGAAATATAAACCCAGGACCCAGAATTCAGGACACAGGACGCAGAAGAATTATTGTTTTACTCGTCATTCGTTACTGGTCACTGAGCACTGTTAATATGGCGTGGTTTAAGAAGACAAAAGATATCAAGACCGATAAGAAGGTAAAGATACCTGAGGGTCTGTGGGTTAAGTGTGATAGTTGTAAGGAGATCGTATATAAAAAAGAGGTAGATAAGAATCTCAAGGTCTGTCCAAAATGCAATTACCACTTCAGGATAAGCGCACGAGAACGATTGAAACTTCTCGCTGATGAAGGGACCTTCACAGAATTCGATGTCGATCTCTTGTCAGGCAACCCTCTTGATTTTAAGGATACCATTTCTTATAAAGACAGAATAAAGGAGAATCAGAAAAAGAGCGGGCTCAAAGAGGCTGTGATTTCTGGGGAGGCCATTATTAAAGGCTGTCCTGTAAGTCTCGTTGTTATGGACTTTTCCTTCATGGGTGGAAGTATGGGTTCTGTTGTAGGAGAAAAAGTCTCAAGGGCGGCAGAACGCGCTCTGGAAAAAAAACAACCCCTTGTGACTGTTTCATCCTCAGGTGGTGCAAGGATGCAGGAAGGGATATTCTCACTCATGCAGATGGCAAAGGTTTCTGCTGCTATAGGTAAGTTGAAGGATAACGGGATTCTTTTTATTTCCGTTATAGCTGATCCTACATTTGGGGGTGTTACGGCAAGCTTTGTCATGCTCGGGGACATCATTATTGCCGAGCCGAGAAGCCTTATAGGATTTGCTGGGCCGAGGGTTATCGAGCAGACTATCAAGCAGCCTCTTCCTGAGGACTTCCAGAGAGCCGAATTCCTCCTCGATCACGGCATCATAGACATCGTTGTAGAGAGAAAGAACTTAAGGGATACGCTCGCAAAGCTCTTCGAACTTCTCCAATGAGCTACAGCGAGACGACTCATTATCTCTATAATCTCCAGAAACAAGGTATCAAGTTCGGTCTCAATAATATCGTCAGGCTGATGTCGGCTCTTGAAAACCCACACAGTTCATTCCCCTCTATCCATATTGCAGGGACCAACGGGAAGGGATCAACCTCTGCCATTATTGCATCTGTTCTCAGGGCCTTAGGTCTCAAGGTTGGTCTTTTCACATCGCCTCACCTTGTGAGTTTCACCGAGAGAATCAGGGTTAATCATGAGGAGATAACGGAGTACGAAGTTGTACATCTGGCTGAGGAAATAAGGGGAAAAATCTCACATCTCCAATCTTCTGACTCAGGCTTTTCACCTACATTCTTCGAGGTAATTACTGCGATGGCACTGCTTTATTTCAAAAGGAAAAGAATAGACATAGCGGTAATCGAGGTGGGTATGGGAGGAAGACTCGACGCTACGAACATAATCATACCCGAGGTTTCCGTGATCACGAGCATAGGGTATGATCACAGAGAATTTCTTGGGAGCACGCTCAAGGAAATAGCTCATGAGAAGGCGGGCATTATCAAAGAAGGCATACCCGTTGTTGTCTCTTCTCAGGCCTCTGAGATTTTAGAGGTTATTGAAGCAAAGGCAAAGGAGATGAATACCGTGGTCTATCTTTATGGCAGGGATTTTTCATCCGTGCTCAGAAGAGAAAATATCTCAGCAATATATTTTGATTTCCTTGGTAATGACTCCTTCATAATTCAAGATTTATACCTTCCCCTTACTGGTGAGCATCAGATGCAGAACGCCTCTGTTGCCATAAAAGCAGTAATGGTTGCACTGAGTAAAACCAGAGTGAAAGGGAGAAACGGAGAAACGGAGAACGGGAGAAACAAAGAAACAGTAATATCGCCGAGTCAGAGAGAGAATATCGTGCCATTGATAAGAAATGGGTTAGCAACAACGAAGTGGCCGGGAAGGCTCGAAATGATAAAATCCGAACCGCCTATTCTTATAGACGGGGCACATAACGCTGCTGCAGCTGTGGCTCTCTCTCATGCATTGGCAAAAACCTTCCTTGAAAGATATAAAAGGATTATCCTTATCCTCGGCATCATGGGTGATAAAGATATAGAGGGTATTATGAAGCCTCTCCTTCCCTTGGCCTCTGAGATAATACTCTCTTGCCCCAATTACGAGAGGGCGGCCTCTCCTGATACACTTGCTGCAATAGCAGCATCTTTGGGATTCCCGGAGGTACATATTGCACCGTCCGTTAAAGATGCTCTTGAATTAGCTCAAAATATTTGTCAACAGTCAAATGCCCCTAACCTCCAATAATCCACCCCCCTTTAGAAAAGGGGGGCTGGGGGATTTGAAAAGGGGGGCAAGGGAAGGACGGCAACTCATCACTCGACACTCACCACTCGCCACTTATTGTTGTTACAGGTTCCTTTTACACAATAGGAGAGGCGAAAGAGTGTATTGGATATACAGGAGTGCTTTCGAGACTGAGAGAATAACAAAAAGTTATGAGTTACGAGTTATGAGTAAAAGACACTGGATTAGACTCATTATTCATTACCCATTACTCATTACTTTATTCTGCACTATTTCCTGTCTCCTATTCACGAATGATTGTTTTGCAAAAGAGGATAGCATTATTACTTCCGAGACTCTTGAATACTTAGAAGATACATCCACATATATTGCAAAAGGCTCCGTAAAGGTCACATAGTGGAGATAAGATTATCGAATCAGATGAGATGACCTATAATGTGCAGACATCTGACGTCGTTGCCTTGGGGAATGTAAGATATGATGACGCTGAGAAGACATTCACAGCAAGCAAGATGGAGTTAAATCTTGATGGAGACACGGGCAGGCTCTACGAAGCAGAGATCTTCTTCAAAAAAGATAATTACCATATTTCTGGAAAGGATATTGAGAAGAAGGGTGAAAACCATTATTTTGCCCCAGAGGCAACCTTTTCAACCTGTGACGATCCTGTCCCAGCATGGTCTTTCAAAGGTAAGGATGTAGATCTCTTGGTCGGGGAGAGGTTAAAGGCAAAGAATACATCTTTTTACATCAAGGATGTTCCTGCCCTTTATTCTCCTTATTTTTTCTTTCCCTTTCAGACCGAGAGAGAGACGGGGTTTTTAATGCCGGTTGTAGATTTTAGTAATTCTCGAGGGATACACCTGAGAATGCCTTTTTTCTGGGCCATATCAGAAAACATGGATGCGACGGCAATCATGGATATATACACGAAAAGGGGTATCGGAGAGGGCCTGGAATACAGGTACATAGAACCGGGTGGCATCAAGGGTAACTGGTGGCTTTACCATATAAGGGACACAGAACTCAATAAAGATTTCCTTGAAGTTAGAGCCTTGCACGAGCAGAGATCACAAGAAGGAATTGGGGGGTTTCTGAGTATAAACTTTGTAAATGAAAAGGATTTTTATAGAGAGTTCAGTCCCTACCTTGAGGTACGTACACGTCGGTTCCTCGAATCAACAGGAGAGATATCCCTTCCGCTTGAAAACTCTCGCGCCTATCTTCTGTCTCAGTACTGGGTTAGTCTGGAAGAAGAAATAAGGCCTCCTCCTCAGAGATTACCAGAGATAGGATATGTTCTCAATCCCACAAAAGTTGGTCCTCTCTGGTTTTCTGGCATGGCAACAGTCTCCAATTTCTGGAGGGATGAGGATGTGATGGGGCAGAGGCTTGATATCTATCCGAGGATATTATATGAGTTCGGGAATGAGATTGTTCTCACCCAGGCCCTCGGTTTTCGGGAAACGGCATATTCTTTGCACAGGAGTGAAGAGGACTCTCTTCATAGAGAAGCTATAGAATATAGTGCAATAGCCCATACAAGTCTTTTGAAAAGATACGGTTCCTTCACACATGTATTAGAACCTTCTATCGGATATACCCTTATTACCGATTCTGAAAACCTCCCTCTTTTTGATTCAACTGAACTTTTTAAAAAGACATCTACAATAGAGCTCTCCCTCATTAACCGGTTTTTCAATAGAGAGAGGGAAATTGTAATCGTCAAGGCTTCACAGGCCTATGACGCGAATTTGGGAGACAGACCATTTCTTCCATTCAGACTTGAGCTCGCAATTAAGAGGCCTGAGCCTGTCTCTCTCCGAATCGATACAACTTATGATGTGCATGAAGGTAAACTGGAAAGCATAAATTCTGATATGCGGTTTAGGATCTCCAAAGGAGCAATTTGGGTTGGTCAGAGATATAACAGGATAGAGGATATAAGATTTTATAAGGCAGGATTTGAGCTCAATCCTTATAAACCCTGGTATGTGAGGGGAAGGATCTGGTACGACGCCGATAGGAAAGAAGGTTGGGGATATTTCAATAGATCTAAAATATTCAAGCCAGTGTTGGGGTGTAAATATGGAATTTATTAAAAGACCTCATGACTTTACATTCTCAGTAATGTTTGATCTCAAAGGCATTTCCAAAGGCCTTAAGATATAAACCTTGCTATTGTTTTCTCTATTTTTGCTACAGAATCTTCCAGAGAAGTTTTATCTGTATCCACCACGATCTCCGGATTCAATGGCTCTTCATAAGGCACAACCATTCCTGGCACTGGCCAGCCTTCGGTACCCTTTTTGTAAATATCCTTTGGTGCCTCATGTCTTTCTTGTCTCTGCTTTTCTCTTTTTATGCATAATTCCATTGGGCATCTGAGGTATACCTCTATGAATTTCGGGATCATCCCCCGTGCGAGGTCTCGCCATCTCCTGAGATTTCCTGTTGCATCAATGATTACATGATGCCTGAGTTCTGTGAGCTTCTTGGTAAGAAAGACGAGTGACCTGTATACTATTTCCCTTTCTGAATCAGAATAGGTTGGCTCAGGTGTAATGACCTTCCTGAACTCATCCATCCTGAGAATAATAAACTCAGGATGGACCTTTTTGAGGGCGTCAGCAACAGTGCTCTTTCCGCTCCCTGGAAGTCCTGTTATCCATAGAGCGATGCCGCTTACATCGTCTGTCAGCATCCTATTTGTGACGCGTGTGGATATTGGAGGTATGTATCAGATATGAAAAGAACTTTTTCAATAGGGAAGCGCAATACTCAATCGAATAATGCAGTGAGTACATCTGCCTTATCCTCAATTACTTTTGCCAGATTCTCCTGTTCATTCCTCAGCCTGAAGAGTTCATCAGCAATGTTGAGTGACGTGAGGATTAATGCCTTCACAGGCATCATGTTGGGCAGGGAGCTGTTGACTTCCATCAGTTTTGCATCAACGTAGGAAGCAAGCTTTCGAATATATTCTTCAGGAGAATCTCCTTTTATGGTATATTTCTGGCCCAGAATATAGACCTCAACACTACCCATATCTATTCTTTCTCAGATTCAATCATCTCAAGTTCGTTGAGGAGACTCTCGATCTGGTTTCTTATGATATCCTTTTCAGATTGAAGCTGTTCGATCTCCTGATTCTTCTCATTGAGTAACCCTTCGAGTTCTCTTATCTTTCTCTGCATGATGACCTTTTCATCTTTAAGGGTCTTGACCCTCTCAATAGCTGTTGTGATCTTGTCTTCAAGATTTTTTAGTCTTTCCAACGAGGTAACCTCCTTTCTTAAACCACTCGATTGGTCTATACGTTGGTTGTCATCAAAGAGGGTCTTCTTCAAAACCATCGTATCTAAGATAACAAAGATTCATCCTAAAGTCTACAGATTTCCTCAGGATTTTTTTATCGCCTCTTCCTCTCCCAAAGACCTTCTATATTCAAAAAAAGTAGTTATGATTCTCTTTACATAGTTTCTCGTCTCACTGTAAGGGATGTCTTCGATGAACTCATCTATGGATTTATAATTTCCCTTTTGAATCCACTTCCTTACCTTCTCCTCACCTGCATTATAAGCAGCGAGGGCATAAGCGTAGGAGCCGAATTCCTTAATCAAGATGCTCAAGTAATATGTGCCGAGATGAATATTGTTCTTAATATTACATACTTGAGATGTATTGGTTATTCCTAACTGGAGGTTGCTATCAAGGCGGAATGCAGTCTGAGGTATGAGCTGCATGAGGCCGAGAGCTCCAGCTGAGGACCTGGCATCAGGATCGAATGTACTTTCTTCTCTCATGACCGAGAGAACGAGGAGAGGGTCGATGCAGTGTTTTTGGGAGATAGCTTCAACAGTATCCCAATATGCATAAGGATAGCGGAGATAATGCAAGCTTTCTCCATAAGGAAGTCTTTCCGTAAGGCTGACCAAATATTTATATTCTCCAAGATCTTGAAATTTTGAGCCGATATATTGAATGTCCTCTATTGAGGTTGTGGCTTTTGAAATGTGGATCAGCTCTAAGAGAGCCTCTCTTGATAAACCGAGTTCAAAGAGAACCTCTACACGGTCAAACTTTTTTGGTTTCAAGAGCGGTCCTTTATAAGAGACTGCATGTTTAAGGGGTTTCTGGCTTTCACATGAATTGGATTTTTCGAGGCACCCTCCTGTCCTGATGTAGGACATGGCACTGTAGAAATCCTTTTCCTTTTTACTGAGTGTTTGATATAAATCCAGGGCATCCTTGCCAGAGGCCTCGATGCTCCGTGCCTTCCAGTAGAGATATCTTGTATTGTTGTAATTCTCATAGAGTTTTGTGAAGACGTCAGCAGCTTTCTCATATTCTCGTGTAAGGAAGTAAGTCCATCCAATTCCCCACAAGGCATCCTCTGCCTCTGAAGGATATTGTTGTAGAACATTCTGGTAGGTTTTTAAGGCTTCTTCAATCTCCCCATCTCTTCTTTTGTCAGAGGCAACGGCAATAAGAAGGAGGCTGGCCCTTCTGTCTCCTATCTTCAAGAGTTCTTCCAGGGCAGAATTAAGTGCTTCTTTTCCCCCAGCTCGGTATAGTGAATAGGCCTTCCAGAATACTTCATTTGCCCTCTCATATACCTCTGCTGCTTCGAGATATCTTTTCTGTTTAAAGAGGGAGAGGCCGAGATCCTTCAGGATCTCATTTTTTAAGCTGCCATTGTCTTTTTCCAGGGCTGACCTGAGAGCAGATTCTGCTCCTTTGAAGTCCATGAGACCCATGAGGTTTGATGCCCGTTCGATGAGGTCTTCTGCACGTATATCAGTTGGACTCAGTTCGTTGCAGGCTAATTCAGAAAGATGGCCAGCACCTATACATATCTCTCTGAAGAGAGACTTCGCAACATCTGAATTATTCTTTTTAAGCCACCGGGCATATGCATATTTAATCTCTGTATCCTTTGGGTAATCTTTGATAAAGGATTCGAAAATCTGCTGAATATTTTCTTCAGATATTTCTTCGACCTCGTTAATCTCCCTTATGCGAGCCCTCTTTTTGAGAGGTGAATCCGGGTATTTCTTCAGGAGGGTGCGGATTGTTTTCAGAGCCTCTTCATGATTTCCTCTTTCATGATAGGCGTCAGAAAGCCATAGCATGGCATAATCACCCAATAGGGGAAATTCTTTCTCAGCAACAGACAGACTCAGTATGGCATCATCATATTTTTTACTTTCCAATTCATCTTTACCTTTTTTGAGATATGCCTTACCGTCAATCTCCTCAGCATAAACTATTGAGCACTGAAGGGCGAAAAGCAAAAGACACAAAAGACGAAGCTTCATAAAATTATATTATCCAAAATGGTATTTTTCAGCAATAGATTTATCTCTGAAAGAAAGTCTTTTGCAAAGTAGTTGAAATATAATTGATTAGAATTTAGATATAGAAATTTCTCTTTTGATTAGAATTTAGATATAGGAATTTCTCTAAATACATGATGGAGGCGGCGAGCGGATTTGAACCGCTGAATAAAGGTTTTGCAGACCTCCCCCTTAGCCACTTGGGTACGCCGCCGTTTTATAGCAATTAAGCTATGAGCAAAGAGTTCAGAGTAACTAAAATTAAATTTGATCCTTAACTCTTAGCTCCAAACTCTAAGCTAAATACTAATATGGAGCGGGCGACGGGATTCGAACCCGCGACCCCAACCTTGGCAAGGTTGTGCTCTACCAGCTGAGCTACACCCGCAGTAAACGTTAAAATTGAGAAATGGATGTTAAAAGTTTCGACAGAAACTCTTAACTGACAACTCTTAACTTATCATTCATTAATGAGCTATAATGAACAATGTTGAATATTAATGAAAAAACGCGGGCTTTGTCAATATGGTCTATCCTGACTTAAAAGGGTTCAAATCTCTTGCATCAAAAGGTAATTTGATCCCTGTCTATAGAGAGATCCTTGCTGATACAGATACCCCTGTTTCAGCGGCCCTGAAGCTTGGGGGGACACCATCATTTTTGCTCGAGAGTGTTGTAGGAGGCGAAAAGTGGGCGCGGTATTCCTTTCTTGGTTCTATGCCATCAAAGGTCATAAGGAGTTGGGGTAAGACAATAGAAATAAGGGATGATAAAGGGGGAAACCAGATGTTCGAGGTGGATGATCCCCTTGAGGTTATAAAAAAGGAGGTCAAGACCTACAGACCTGTTGATGTCAAGGGGTTACCGAGGTTTTATGGAGGTCTTGTTGGTTATATCGGCTATGACATGGTCAGATTTTTTGAGAGGGTACCTGATCAAAAAAAACCTGGCATCGATCTTCCTGATATGTTTTTTATGGTTGCAGATACGATGCTCATTTTTGATGGTCTGAGGCAGAATATCAAGGTTGTTTCCAATGTTTTTCTTGATGGCAAAGATTTAGATGAGGCATATTTAGAGGCTGTAGAAAAACTTGAGAACGTGGTAGAAAGGCTCAGACAGTCAACAGTCCAAAGTCAACAGTCATTAGTCGGGAGTCAAAAGTCAAATCCCCCTTTATGTTCCGGTAATCCCCCCCCCTCCCTTTTAGAAAAGGGGGGTGTGGGGGGATTTGAAAAAGGATACTCATCCTCCTTTTTTACAAATGAGGCATTTGAGAAAGCAGTACTCAGCGGAAAGGAATACATAATGTCCGGGGATGTAATTCAGGTTGTTCTGTCACAGAGGTTTGAGCGGGAGTCTCATATTGACCCCTTTCATATATATAGGGCGTTACGTGTTATCAATCCTTCTCCCTACATGTACTATATTGATACAGGCGATGCAAAGCTTGTAGGTTCTTCCCCTGAGATACTCGTGAGGCTTGAGGGAAGAAAGATCATCCTGAGGCCAATTGCAGGGACTCGAAGAAGAGGGGATACAGAAGAAGAGGATGTACTCCTCGAGACAGAACTCAGGAATGACCCTAAAGAGACAGCTGAACATATCATGCTCGTTGACCTCGGAAGGAATGATGTTGGGAGGGTTGCAGAGACAGGTTCTGTTCGAGTAACGGAACTGATGACTGTTGAACGATACAGCCATGTTATGCATCTTGTCTCTCATGTAGAGGGTAATCTCAGGAATGGACTGGATGCCTTTGACGTATTAAGGTCCTGTTTTCCAGCTGGTACTGTTACAGGAGCCCCGAAAGTAAGGGCAATGGAGATAATAGAAGAGCTTGAGCCAACAAGGAGGGGCCCCTATGCAGGTGCTGTTGGATACTTTAGCTATTCAGGGAACATGGATACGTGTATTACAATAAGAACCCTTCTCATAAAGGATGACAAGGTTTATGTTCAAGCAGGTGCAGGAATTGTGGCTGACTCGATTCCCGAAAGAGAATATACTGAAACCGTGAACAAGGCGACGGGTATGATGAGGGCTGTGGATATGGCAGAAAAGGGGTTGGGATAACTAATTAGGTCAACTAAAAAGATGCGGATATTGTTCAAAATTTGTTTAACTTTATAAACTTATGAAAACAACTTTTTTCGCTCTGTTCGTCATTCCCGTTTGCCGGGTCACCTCAGGCGACTCGCCGAGGCGGGAATCCTTCTTTAACTCCCCTCAATTCCCCCTTATAATAAGGGGGATAAAAGGGGGTTACTGGACAAGCCAGGATGTCAGATTTGACACATTGCAGTTCCGGTGCGTGAGAGTTCATTAATTTGGAAGGCTAAAGTAAATGCTGTTAATGATTGACAATTATGATTCTTTTACATACAACCTTGTCCAATATTTTGGAGAGATCGGTGAGGATATAAAGGTCTTCAGGAATGATAAGATCACAATCAAGGAGATAGAAAGACTGAACCCTGAAAGGATTGTGATTTCACCTGGTCCCTGCACTCCAAAAGAAGCTGGTATATCCGTTGAGTTGATACGATATTTCACGGGAAAGGTTCCGATCTTGGGCGTATGCCTTGGTCACCAATCCATAGGTGCCGCCTTTGGCGGGGAGATCATAAGGGCCCCTCGCCTCATGCATGGTAAGACATCGATGATAGTGCATGATGGAAGAACGATATTTGAAGGTCTTCCAAATCCCTTTGAGGCAACGAGGTATCACTCACTTGTGATTAGGAAAGAGACATTTCCTGACTGTCTCGAGATTACGGCATGGACGGATAAGGGTGAGATTATGGGCGTAAGGCATAAGGATGCAATTATAGAGGGCGTTCAGTTTCATCCTGAATCGATTCTTACAAAAGTTGGAAAAGACCTATTGAGAAACTTTTTGAAACTAAAGCAAAATTAAGTTTATATACGCTTACCCAACCCTCTCCTGCATGGGGAGAGGAGATGTACCCCGCCCGTCCTCCCCTTATCTAAGGGGAGGAGTAAGGAGGGGTTATTCCCCCCTCCCTTGATGGGAGGGGTGTAGGGGAGGGTAACGAGTATGGAGACAAATCTGTGATTAAAGAAGCAATTAACATACTTATCAATAAGGTAAACCTCTCCGAAGCAGAGATGGTTGAGTGCATGAAAGAGATAATGGAGGGGAGAGCTACAGATGCCCAGATCGGGGCATTTCTTACAGCCTTGCGGATGAAAGGCGAGACCATTGAAGAGATAACGGGGGCAGCAAGGATCATGAGGGAGAAAGCGATAACCATCCGGGCTCCTGAAGGAGTTCTCGATACGTGTGGCACTGGTGGTGACATGTCGCATACTTTTAATATATCCACAACAACATCAATTGTTGTCTCCGCATGTAGTGTACCTGTAGCAAAACATGGAAATCGCTCTGTCTCAAGCCAGTCTGGTAGCGCTGATGTGCTTGAGGCTCTCGGCATTAAAATTGACCTGCCTCCTGAGAAGGTAGAAGAATGTCTCTTCGAGACTGGTTATGGATTTCTCTTCGCACCATTATTTCATCCTGCAATGAAGTATGCTATAGGGCCAAGAAGGGGAATGGGCATAAGAACTGTATTTAATATACTCGGCCCTCTTACGAACCCGGCAGGTGCAAAGAGGCAGTTACTCGGGGTTTTTTCTGACAGCCTCACAGAAACTCTTGCTATGGTTCTTGGAAACCTCGGTGCTGTTGATGCAATGGTTATCCACGGCAAGGACGGGCTTGATGAGATAAGCATTTCTGATGCGACAAAGGGTTCGAGATTCAGGGATGGTAAGGTAGAAAACTTTTTCATCGAACCAGAGGATTTTGGCATTGAGAGAAAGGAGAGCGATTCTATTCGTGGTGGCAACAAAGAGGAGAATGCATTAATAACCCTCTCCGTTCTTCACGGTGAGAGAGGACCAAGGAGAGATATAGTCCTGATGAACTCAGCCGCTGCCCTCATGGTTTCCGGAAAGGCAGGAGATTTCAGAACAGCCCTTGCCATGGCAGAAGATGCAATTGATTCAGGCAGGGCATCGAGAAAGCTCGAGGAAGTAAGAAGGGTTAGTAATTTACTCAATGATAGGAGGAGTTTTGCCCATTAGAGTCGGTGTTATCGGTGTTGGCTATCTCGGTCAACATCATGCAAGGATTTATTCTGAGATAAAAGACACGAAGCTCACAGCCGTTGTTGACACGGATCAAGAAAGGGCAGGTACCTTTGCAGAGAAGTATAGATGTGTGGCATGTTCTGACTACAGAGAAATTCTCCATAAAGTTGATGCCCTGAGTATTGTGACACCTACAACATTCCATTATCGTATTGCCCTTGAATGTCTCAGAGCAGGCAAAGATATTCTTATAGAGAAACCAATAACAGGAGGTATCAAGGAGGCTGATGAACTTATTCTTGAATCAGAAAAGAGGGGGTGCATCCTTCAAGTAGGCCATCTCGAAAGATACAATCCAGCCATCCATGCTGCTTCCGAGATGATAAGAGAGCCAAGGTTTATAGAATCAGAAAGGCTCTCACCCTTTCTCGGAAGGGGAACCGATGTTGATGTCACTGTCGATCTCATGATCCATGATGTAGATATCATACTGAGTCTCATTTTCTCTCCTATCAAGGAGATTAAAGCCGTAGGTGCAAAAGTTGTTACCGATAAAATTGATATTGCTAAGGCATGGCTTGAGTTTGAAAATGGCTGCACAGCCCTTCTGACAGCAAGCAGGATTTCGCCTGAAAAACAGAGAATACTCAGGGTTTTTCAAAAAGACTCTTACATGTCTGTTGATTACCAGAATTGCGAGGTAATGCGTTATTACAGAACAGCAGAAGGCATGTCAAGTGATTTCATAAGGCCCGATACAAAAGAACCGCTCAAAGAGGAATTGGAGGATTTTATTCGTTGTGTGAGAGAGAGAAAGAGACCAAAAGTATCTGCCGTTGAGGGAAGGGAGGCACTTAAAGTTGTCCTGGAAATAACAGAGATGATAAGGAGAAGGAATGAAAAGGGTTGTTGAGGAGAAAAAGATAGTTCCTATGGTCGATCTGAAGAGACAATTTCAGGAGGTAAAAGATGAGGTCCTGCATGTTATTACAGAAGTCCTCGAAAGAGGCCAGTATATACTCGGTCCGAAGGTCGCTGAATTCGAGAAGAAGATGGCAGGTTATCTTGGGATGTCTGAGGCAATAGGTGTTGCCTCATGCACAGATGCCCTACACCTATCCCTCGACGGCTTTGGCATCGGAGAGGGAGACGAAGTTATCACAACACCCTTTACCTTTTTCGCTACTGTTGAGGCGATACTCTATACAGGCGCTAAACCTGTCTTTGTAGATATTGAGCCAGACACATTTAATTTAGATGTAAATCAAATAGAGGCACAGATAACAGAAAAGACTAGGGGCATCCTGCCAGTTCATCTCTTCGGTCATATGGCTAATATGGAGAAGATATCAAAAACAGCAGGGAAGTACAGTCTTAAGGTAATCGAGGATTGTGCCCAGTCCTTTGGTGCTGAACTGAATGGCAGAAAGGCTGGAAGTTTCGGAGATGCGGGATGTTTCAGTTTTTATCCAAGCAAAAACCTCGGTGGATACGGAGATGGAGGAATAATAGTTCTTAATAACTCCAAGGTAGCTGAAGTAATAAGAAAATTGAGAAACCACGGCTCGAGGGAGTCCTACATACATGAGAGAGTTGGTTTTAACAGCAGGCTGGATGAGATACAAGCAGGTATCCTCCTTGTGAAGCTGAAGTATATAGAGGAATACAATAAACAGAGGAGACGAAAGGCAGCGCTATATACCGAACTCCTTTCAGATAAAGTAAGGTGTCCAATCGAAGAAGAGGGGGTTTATCATGTATACCACCAGTATACAATCAGGAGTCCTAAAAGGAATGAGATACAGAAGAAGCTATGGGAAAGAGGGATTTCATCAGTAATATACTATCCTGTGCCATTACATCTTCAGGAGGCCCTCAGATTTTTGGGATACAAAAAAGGCGATTTCCCCGTTGCTGAGAAAGCGTCTCAGGAAGTCCTCTCATTACCCATTTACCCTGAACTCAAGGAATCTGTCATAGAGGAGATAGCAGAGATCATCAGGATGTTGTGTGAATGAATACAGTCATGATAGTTACTGGTGAAAGTTCTGGTGAATTATATGGTTCTCTCCTCGCACAGGCACTGAAAAGTAAATGCCCTGATTTACATATTCTCGGTGTTGGCGGCGATAGGATGAAGAGGGCAGGTGTAGAACTCATCTCAGGGATATCGGGTGCTTTTGGTCTTGTAGAGTTATTTTCTGCATTCATGGATTTGAGGGCAGCATTCAAGAAGACAACAGAAGCGATGAGAAAGTTCATGCCCCGCGTCCTTGTCCTGATAGATTTTCCTGATTTCAACCTGAAGGTGGCAGAGTTTGCAAAGGCACTCGGGATTAAGATACTTTATTATGTAAGCCCCCAGGTATGGGCATGGCGAAAGAGAAGAGTCAAAAAGATAGCACGCCTTGTGGACATGATGGCTGTTGTACTTCCCTTTGAGGCAGAGATTTACAGAAAAGCTGGTGTACCCTGTGAGTTTGTCGGGCATCCTATCGTCGAGGAGATTGAAACTGTTTTAAAATCAACAAATCCCCCCATTCCCCCTTTTACTAAAAATCCCCCCCCCCCCCCTTTACTAAAGGGGGGAAGGGGGGGATTACAGACTCACGACTCACGACTTTCGACTTATCCCTCGATGCTCTGAGTCCCGAACTCCGGAAGTTCTTTAAGACTTCTCTCGGCTTCTATGCAAATCAACCACTTCTTTCTCTTCTTCCTGGGAGTAGGCCCCACGAACTGAAAAGACTCCTTCCTTTGATGATAGAAGTTATCAGGCAATTGAAGAAGGAATTCAGGGATTACCAGTTCTGTATTCCCCTGGCCCCAAACACGAATGAGGGGAGATACAGTCACTATCTTGAGGCCCTCAGGCAAGAGGGGGCAATCATTAGAAAGGGCGAATCAATTAGAGCCCTTGCTGCATCTGATTTGGCAGTTATAGCTTCAGGAACTGCTACGCTCCAGGCTGCATTCCTCGAGGTCCCAATGGTGGTTGTATATAGACTTTCTCTTTCTTCCTATCTACTCGGAAGGCTCTTTATCAATGTTAAATATATATCTCTCGTCAATATCCTCTCAGGCAGAGGAGTCGTACCTGAACTCATACAGCAAGGGGCAAGTCCCGAAGGTATAATAAGAGAGCTGAAAAAGATTATGGGTGATATGCCTTATAGAGAAGAAATGATCAAAATGTACAGACAAATAAAAGAACCTTTTTTAGGATTGAGGGCCTCAAAGAGGGTTACCGAGATGATTACTGAGATGGCAGGATGGGAACAGCAGAAACAATAAAGAAGATAGTAGAACTGACCAAACCTTACTGGGGTAGAATCGCCCTTTCCGGCTTGGTGAGTCTTGTTATTTCAGGAATTAATGGTGGGCTCGCATGGCTTGTAAAGCCTGCCCTCGATGGTATCTTTCTCGATAAGGATAAGCGATTGCTGGCCATTCTTCCCGTGGCAGTCCTGCTGTTGTATTTGTTCAAGGGTTCTTTCTCTTTTATACAATCCTATCTCATGCGCTCAGTGGGAGCGAAGCTTGTCAGGGATATGAGGAACAGACTCTTTGGACAGTTGGTGTATCTCCCAATAGGACACTATAAGAAGGAGTCCACAGGTGCGATCCTTTCCCGAATAACAAATGACATAGGAATGTTGCAGAATCTCCTTGGTTATTCGGTTAAGGATCTCTTCGTTGAGAGTGCTACGGTGGTCGTTCTTCTTGCTGTTGCGTTTTCCAGGAGGTGGGACCTTGCCCTTATAGCAATCACGGTGCTTCCAGCGGCAATTTATGGCGGAGGAAGACTTGGCAGTAGGTTAAAGAAGATCAGCAGGAAGGTACAGCAAAAGATCTCTGGGATAACAGAATACCTCACAGAGAGTTTCAGTGGTATCAAGATGATAAAAGTTTTTTGCCGCGAGGATGATACGATCAGCAAGTTCAAGAAGAAAAACCAAGATTTCTATAGAGAAATTATGCGGTCATCAAGACTTATAGAGTTTACCGTCCTTCTGATGGAGGTTATCGGAGGTCTGGGGATTGCCTTTGTTCTCTGGTATGGAGGCAGACTCGTTATAACAGGCGTAATAACCCCTGGCGTATTCTTTTCCTTCCTGGCAGCCATATTTATGGTCTATACCCCGGTCAGAAGGCTCTCATCAGTGAACAATAGTATACAACAGGCAAGGGCGTCTCTCGAGAGGATATCCGAGTTAGAGAGTAGAGAAAGAGAAAGGGATGGAGATGTGCCCATTCCACACATTCGGGAAAACATAGAGTTTAGAAATGTCTCTTTCACCTATCCTGGTGTCAGATACGATGTGTTAAAGGATATCAATCTGAGCATCCGCAGGGGAGAGATAATAGCTATCGTAGGAAGAAGCGGGGTGGGGAAGACAACACTCGTTGACCTCCTGCCGAGATTTGATGATCCTTCAAGGGGCGCTATTTTTATAGATGGTATTGATATATCAACGGTCACACTGAAGTCCCTCAGAAACCAGATAGGGGTTGTGAGCCAGGATGTTATTCTGTTTAATGATACGGTAAAGAATAACATAGCCTTCGGAAGGCCTGATGCCAAAGATGATGAGATTGTAAGTGCTGCAGAGAACGCCTATGCGCATGAGTTTATTTCAAAGCTTCCTCAGGGATATGAAACGGTCATAGGCGAAAGGGGTGTGAGGCTCTCGGGTGGTCAGAGACAAAGGCTTTCCATAGCCCGTGCTATCCTTAAAAACCCACCGATCCTGATACTTGACGAGGCGACCTCATCTCTCGATACTGAATCAGAGATAATGGTCCAGAAGGCACTCGAAAATCTTGTGGAAAACCGGACTACTTTCGTGATTGCTCATAGGCTATCCACGATAAGAAGGGCTACGAGGATTATCGTTCTCGCCAAGGGAAGGATTGTTGAGTCAGGCACTCATGAAGAACTCATGAGGGCAGGCAGCATTTATAAAAGGCTTTATGAGCTCCAGTTCAGTGTTCATGCTGTAGGTGTGCCTTTATTGTAGAGATGTATCTCCTTTATAGTCTTCTTTATAGTATTGTTCTGTTTTTTTTACTACCTTTCCACTATCTGAAAAGACCGAAGGAACTCAGGGAAAGGTGGCTCAAGGAAAAATTCGGTTTTTTTGACTCATCCCTCATTACTCCTCAATCCCCCCTTCTCCCCTTTGCTAAAGGGGGGCGTAGGTCGGAATCGACTCGTACCGAGGGGATTATCTGGATTCATGCCGTATCTGTAGGAGAAGTTATGGCAGCGTTACCTTTCGTTAAAAGGCTCAGGGAAAGATATCCATCAAGGGGCATTATACTATCAACGATTACTGATACAGGGCAGAAGGTAGCAAGAGGTGGAGCGCCTGAAGGCACATCCATTTTTTATCTCCCTTTTGATATTACCTTTGTCCTTAAGAGAGCCCTCAAAAGAGTAAAGCCAGAGATTCTCGTAACTATCGAGACAGAATTATGGCCGAATATCTTCAGGGTCTTTAAAGAATACGGGGTTCCTATAGTCTTGCTCAACGGAAGGATTTCTGAGAACTCCTTCAGGGGATATAAAAAAATATCTTTCTTTATGAAGAAAGTTCTCTCCTATGTAGACCTCTTCTGTATGCAGTCTGAGATGGATGCTGCGAGGATAAAGAGCCTTGGTGTTGATAAAGAAAGGATAAAGGTCTTGGGTAACTTCAAGTTCGATACAAAGCCTCCTTCAGATATTCCAGAATGGGCGGAAAGGATTACAGGGCCTGTTATCATAGCAGGCAGTACACATGAGGGAGAGGAGGAATTCATGATTTCTGTTTTCAGAGAGCTTAAAAAAGATTTCCCTGATCTCAATCTTATTATTGCTCCAAGACATCCCGAGAGGTTTAAAGAGGTTGAAGAGTTGCTCAGATCAAAAGGAAATTCTCTCATAAAACGCTCAACTTTTGGCACCCAGCTCGCTGCACCCAGTACTTTAAGAGGCGAAATAATCCTCCTCGATAGTGTTGGTGAACTATCAGCTATTTACGGTATCAGTAATATAGCAATCATTGGCAAGAGTTTTAGAGGATATGGGGGACAGAATCCCCTCGAACCGGCCTACTGGGGTAAGGCAATAGTATGCGGACCTCACATGGAGAATTTTCCGTTTATTAAGGATTTCTACTATGAAGGAGCAGCACTTGAGGTGAGTGAAGAAGGTCTTTATCTAAAATTAAAAGAGCTTCTCCTTTTGCCTGAAAAGGCAAATGTGATGGGCTTAAAGGCAAAAGAGCTTTACATGAGGAATGCAGGAGCTGTCGAAAAGGCAGTAGAGATTGTTGCGGGATACATCCGTGAATAAAAGTCTTAGGTGTAAGACATGAAAGCCCTTGGTAGAGTTAAGCTCATGTATTATGATTTTATTGGTATTTACAATTTCATAAGATTAAGGTAGAATAAAAAGCTTTTTAAAGTTAAAAAGCCTCAGAGACTTTAAAAGCTCTGAGGCTTTTATTTTCAAATAAAAAAGGAGGTTCGAATATGGAGAAAAAAGTTTATGTAGGTAACATTTCGTTTAAGGCAACAGAAAATGACATCAGGGAGCTCTTCTCAACGGTTGGAGAGGTTGAGTCGGTTAAGATTATAACTGACGCACACACAGGACAGCCCAAAGGGTTTGGCTTTGTTGAGATGTCATCAGGAGAAGATGCAAAGAAGGCAATATCAGCCCTGAACGGTAAAACATTCATGGATAGAGCGCTAGCCGTAGCAGAAGCAAGACCCCAAGAGCCCAGAGCGAAACGAGGTTTTGACAGAAGAGGTGGTTATGGAGAAGGCAGGGGAATGGGAAGAGGAAGGAGATAAACCTTTTTGGATATCAAAATTTATGGGAATGATATTGAAAGAGCACTGAAAACCCTTAAAAGACAACTCCAGAAGGAAGGCCTTTTCAAAGAGATTAAGAAGAGAAGCTTTTATGAAAAGCCTTCTGAAAAAAAGAAAAGGAAACAGAGAGAAGCAAGAAAGAAAAGGATGAAGAGAACCTTCCGGGCACCTATCGGATAGAAGTCTATAGTCCCTCCTTCTTATTGGTATTTAAAGATTACGAAGCTGAATCATAAAAAAAACTGTAAGTTAAGTCTTCAGCTGTAACAACAAAGACTTCAAAACTTCGTTAGTATTACTGCCCATAATTTACAGCTCCTTCAACTTTTTTGCCTGGTAGTAGGTAATCAGGTTATCTATGATCTCATCGATGGCCCCCTCGAGGACCTGTTCGAGTTTATGGAGTGTTAGGCCGATTCTATGGTCAGTGATACGGTTCTGAGGGAAGTTGTATGTCCTTATCCTTTCGCTCCTGTCTCCAGTCCCTACCTGCAATTTTCTCTCCAGGGCTCTTTCTTTTTCTTTCCTTTCCATTTCTGCCTCATAAAGCCTTGAACGGAGAACCTTCATAGCCTTCTCTTTATTTTTAATCTGTGAGCGCTCGTCCTGGCATTGAACAATAAGCCCTGTTGGGACATGGACAATCCTGACAGCAGAATAGGTTGTATTAACACCCTGACCTCCTGGTCCAGAGGAACAGAATGTGTCTATCCTGATATCTTTTTCATCAATTGTGATGTCAACCTCCTCTGCCTCTGGAAGTACGGCAACAGTTGCAGCAGATGTATGGATTCGTCCAGAGGCTTCTGTGACAGGTACACGCTGAACTCTATGAACGCCACTTTCATACTTCAGTCTGCTGTATGCACCTTTCCCCTGGATTGAAGCGATCACTTCCTTAATTCCTCCGAGGCCAGTAGAGTTCATATCTATCATTTCGACCTTCCATCCTTTGTGCTCGGCATATTTCAGATACATCCTGAAGAGATTAGCCGCAAACAGGGCAGCTTCCTCGCCTCCCGTTCCTGCCCTTATCTCCAGTATCACATTCTTTACGTCCCGCGGGTCTTTCGGAAGGAGCATAATTTTGAGCTCCTCTTCTATCTTCGATTTCTTCTCTTTGAGCTCATCAAGTTCTTCCTGTGCAAGCTTGCGAAGGTCACCATCACCCCCTTGTAAAAGCTCTTCTGCACCTTCTATATCAGAGAGGAGCTTTCTATGTTCTCTTATCTTCTCAACGAGGGGATGGAGCTCTGCCTGCTCTTTAGAGTATTTCAGGAGTTCTGATGGCTTTGACAAAACCGTCTGGTCCATAAGGAGCCTTGTCAGGTCTTCGTATTTATCTTCTATTGTTTTAAGCTTTTCGAGCATCTGATCCCTCTATTTTAAGAACTTCTTCGAGTGCCCTGACAGCAACCTCAATCTGGTCATCATCAGGCTCTCTTGTTGTAAGCCTCTGAAGCAAAAGGCCTGGCTGTATAAGTATGTTTATCAATGGATTGTTTTTCATCCTGAAGGAGAGTTTCAGGAACTCAAAGGAAAGCCCTGCAATTGCGGGAATCAGGATGAGCCTCGAAAGAAATTTATTCGTAAATGACCAACCCTGGGGAATGAGGGAAAAAGTGAGTATGCTCACCACCATAACGATGAGTAAAAAACTTGTGCCACAGCGAGGATGATGAGGGCTATAATCCTTTATTTCTTGCAGTGTCAGCCTACTTTTATTCTCATATGCGTGGATCACCTTGTGCTCCGCACCATGGTACTCGAATATCTTCCTCATCTCCTTCCAAGTGCCAACAGCGGCTAAGTATGCGAGGAAAAGGATTATTCTGATAATACCATCAACGAGGTTAAAGAGAAGCGAACTCTTTGAAACGGATGGAAAGAGGACTCCTAAGAACCTCGTCGCATATAAGGGGAGCACTATGAAGAAGACTATGCCAATGATTATGGCAACCACGATGGTTATACCAAGGGTAAGAGGGTTCGTCGGTTTTTTATCTTCTTCTTCATATGCCTTTCGTGCAGAAAACTCTATAGCCCTTATGCCAATAGAAAGGGCCTGATAGAGTGCCACTGTGCCTCTCAAGACCGGAAGTTTGAAGATCTTAGGGGTATTTTTCAGAACTTCCCGTTTTACGTGAATATCACCCTTTGGCCCCCTGACAGCTACTGTCCAGCCTTTCCGGGACTTCATCATAACACCTTCTATAACTGCCTGACCACCTACGTTTTCCATGGAATTCCAAAAAAAATCGTTAGTCTCATATTGAAGACTAACGACTATGACCTTTTTCTCTCTCTACTTTTCAGTGCCTGTTGCTTGTTGCTTGGAGTATTTTTTCTTGAACTTCTCTACCCTTCCCTCAGCATCAACGATCTTCTGCTTTCCTGTAAAGAAGGGGTGACACTTGGAACATAGATCTACATGTATCTTAGGCTTTGTTGACCTTGTTACGAAGGTCTCGCCGCAGGCACACACAACCTTAACCTCTTTATACACTGGATGAATTTTTTCCTTCAATCTTTCCCTCCTGAAATTAATTTAGTCTGTAGCTTACCAGCTCGATAGACAAAATAATTCTAATAGATTTATTACACTTTTGGCAAGCAGACAAAATTGCCTCTTCAAAGGCATGTATGGAAGATAGAAAACGATTTCTTGATTTCCCTCATCCTATCCGTTATTCTTGCTGTATGAGACTATAATGTTACTGAGTGTCATTGCGAGGAGGTCGCCCGCCTGAGGCGGGCCGACAAGCAATCGTTCGACTGAGCTCACGACAAAGTCTCAAAAAGGGGATTCTTCTCCGCCTTCGGCGGATCAGATGACAAAAAGGAGTATTTTAGTGGAAAAGGAGATAGTGGATTTTCTCATCATAGGGAGTGGTGTTGCTGGTCTCAGAGCTGCCATTGAGCTTGCGCCTCATGGTTATGTCCTTGTTGTAACAAAGGACAGACCCAGAGAGAGCAGTACTGAGTATGCTCAGGGTGGAATTGCTGTTGCCTTGAGTGATGAGGATGAAATAGGCATCCATTATGATGACACTTTGAAGGCTGGAGATGGTCTCTGCAGGGAAGAGGCTGTGAAGATACTCGTTGAGGAAGGTCCTGAAAGGATCATGGAACTCATATCGTGGGGTGCAGAGTTTGACAGAGAGGGTACAAAACTTGACTTCACCATAGAGGCAGCCCATTCAAGAAGAAGGATACTCCACGCCCATGGTGATGCAACAGGGAAGGAGCTCGAGAGGGTGCTTCTCGGAAAGGTGAGTTCCTTCCCATCAGTTAAAACATACCCCTTTTCCTTCACTATTGATCTGATCGTTAGAAACGGGGAATGTCATGGTGCATATATACTGAAAGGTAAAGAAATCATCTCCCTGTTTGCTAAGGCAACGATTCTGGCTACTGGAGGGGCAGGCCAGATCTTTTCGAGGACAACGAACCCACCAGTCTCAACAGGAGATGGTATGGCGATAGCCTTTAGGGCTGGAGCTATTGTTGAGGATATGGAATTTGTACAATTTCATCCTACAAGTCTCTATTCTCCCATTGCTCCACAGTTTCTTCTCAGCGAGGCTATGAGGGGAGAAGGAGCAATACTCAGGAATATACAGAAAGAAAGATTTATGGAGGATTACCACCCCATGGCAGAGCTTGCGCCGAGGGATATCGTATCACGTGCAATTATCTCGGAGATGGTTAAAACGAGGAGTGACTATGTATACCTTGATCTTACCCATCTCGGAAAGGAATTCCTCAAAAAAAGGTTCCCACGGATTTATTCAACCTGTCTCCAATATAACATTGACATTACAAAGGAACTTGTCCCAGTTTCTCCAGCAGCCCATTATTTCATGGGCGGTGTGAAGACCGACACTGGAGGTGCCACGAACATAAAAGGACTCTATACAGCTGGTGAAGTTGCATGTACAGGTATGCATGGCGCAAACAGACTTGCATCAAATAGCCTTCTGGAAGGCCTTGTCTTCGGCGCAAGGGCAGGAAAGGCAGCTTTAGGCACTCTTTTGAGCAAAGAACAATTAAAATTAAGTAGTAAAGAAATCACTCATCACTCATTACTCACCACTCATCACGTCTCGATTCCTGACCATGAAGAGATAAGACATGAACTGAGGAAGATAATGTGGGGAAGGGTTGGCATCATACGATGTGGAGAATCTCTTAGCTATGCAAAGGAAAGGCTTGTAGGATGGTCTTTTATACAGGAAGAAACTCCTTTTACAAGGAGGGAACTTGAGCTAAGAAATATGCTTATCGTGGCCCAACTTACCACAGAGGCGGCCCTTTACAGAGAAGGTAGTGTAGGCGCTCATTTTAGATCTGATTATCCTGGAAGAGGTGAGGGATGGCAGAGGCATGTTACATGGAGAAAGAAAGGTAAGGAATTAATACATGAAGTCGGTGACTAACTGATATTATTCATAGAGTTTTGCTGTTGTGGGGTACAATATTTTCGCATTTTCGAACTAACACCAAGAGGTGTGGTCGTATCGACTAAAGCCTCTTAAACTATCATGAGCTTTTAGCTCACATCGTGCATAAAAATTGTACAAACGATATTTACATATGTTAACCCAGCTTGTCATTCCCGCTTGTCGGGTCACCTCAAGCGACTCGCCGAGGCGAGAATCTTTCTTCAGAAGGATTCTGGACAAGCCAGAATGACATTTTCAGGACAAGTACTAAATCCGCCATTATCGATGGTAAAACGGGTTATGAGTCACACAGGATGAAAGGATAGGAAATCAGAGCACTTTAATATCGTAAGCCTTGATCTTTTTGTGAAGGTTGCTCCTTTCGACCTGCAGAATTTCAGCTGTCTTGGATATGTTCCAGTTGTTTTCTTCAAGCCTCTTCGTTATAAAGTCTTTCTCAAAGGCGTCTCTTGCCTCTTTCAGAATTTTGTAGGAAAGATAGTCTTGACGGGTTGGTTCTGCTATAACGAGGTTTTTTGATGTTATTGTGTCCGAAGGGGTCATAATCACGAGTCTTTCTATCACATTTCTCAGTTCCCTTATATTTCCAGGCCAGTCATGGGCCTCAAGCATCTTTAATGCCTCAGGGGCTATCTTCTTTGGCTTCTTCCCATATTCAGCAGCAAAAGATTCGAGAAAATGTTCAACGAGTAAGGGAATGTCCTCTTTTCTTTCCCTCAGGGGAGGAACAACGATAGGGATAACATTCAGCCTGTAAAGCAGGTCTTCCCTGAAATTGCCTTTC
This sequence comes from Nitrospirota bacterium, assembly GCA_963826355.1. Classification (GTDB taxonomy): domain Bacteria; phylum Nitrospirota; class Thermodesulfovibrionia; order Thermodesulfovibrionales; family SM23-35; genus DASPRG01. The sequence goes on from CAWGWX010000031.1 coordinate 57,950, forward strand.
TTTACCTCCTCCTTCAGGTCTTTGTTAGTGGCTGCAATGATTCTTACATCTACCTTTATATTCTTGCTACCCCCAACTCTCTGGAACTCTTGGGTCTCAATAATACGAAGTACCTTTGATTGGGCAGAAGGAGACATGTCACCTACCTCATCAAGAAATAAAGTGCCTCCATCGGCAAGCTCAAATTTACCTTTCTTACTTTCAAAAGCTCCGGTAAAGGAGCCCTTTTCATGACCGAAGAGTTCACTCTCTATGAGCTCCTGGGGTATTGCAGCACAGTTCACTTCAATAAAGGGTTTCCCAGCACTTTTGCTATTTTCATGAAGCAGACGTGCAACGAGCTCTTTCCCCGATCCACTCTCACCCATTATCAGTACCCTGCTATTGCTCTGTCCTGCCATATTGATCTGTTCCTTTAAAAGTTCCATTTTTGGGGAGGTTCCGATGAGTCTATATTTTTTTGTTAAGTCCTTTTTAAGGGCCTTATTTTCCATTTCGAGGGTCCGTCTTTCAAATGCCCTTTTTGCAACGAGCAAGACCCTTTCAAGGGAAAGGGGTTTTTCAAGGAAATCGTATGCACCTATCCTTGTCGCCTTTACAGCAAGTTCTATATTGCCGTGGCCCGAGATCATGATTACAGGGAGATCTGGTTTTAGAGCCTTGATCTCTTCGAGGGTTTTAATACCGTCAATACCAGGAAGCCATATATCGAGGAGTACCAGATCAGGGCTTTGCTCCTTGAGGAGTTCCAGTGCCTCTTCGCCAGAATTCGAGGTAAGGATAGCACATCCCTCGTCCTCAAAAATCCCAGCGAGACTCTCTCTTATCCCCTCTTCATCATCTACTACAAGGACAATAGGTTCTGTCATGTAATTCCTCCAATTTATTTTTACCTTATTGGAATCTCTATTGTGAAGACTGTCCCTTTTGGTTCATTATCCCTGACCCTTATATATCCTCTATGCTCTGCGATAATCCTATTTGCTATCGCAAGACCAAGGCCTGTACCATCCTTCTTGGTCGAGAAATAGGGAAGAAATAATTTTTCCTTGTCCTCATCTCTGATGCCTGGACCATTGTCGGCAATATCGATAGACACTATGTTCGAGGGGAGCTCAAAACGGAGTCTTACATCGATTCTGCCTTTATTGGAGATAGCGTGAATAGCATTATCGATTATGTTTATCATAACTCGTTTAAACTGTTCTTCATCCAGTTCTACCATGGGGCCGTCCTCTGGCAGCGATGCATTTATTTCCACACCTTTAAAGCCCTTATAAAGGTTAACCACCTCATCTATTACCGTCGGCACATGGGTTGGCGTCTTTTTTATCTCTGGCATCTTACTGAACCTTGAAAACTCATCAACCAATCTCTTTAAGCCTTCAACCTCCTTTATAATGGTTTTTGTTGAACGGTCGAAAATCTGGTTAAAATCAGGTTCTTTGTTTTCCCATTTCTTGACCATACGCTCTGTGGAGAGTTTAATCGGTGTAAGGGGGTTTTTTATCTCGTGGGCGATCCTCCTGGCAACCTCCTGCCATGCGACTGCCCTTTGCGCCTTTATAATATCAGTGAGGTCATCAAAGACAACGAGGAGCCCGATGTATTTTTGAGGATCTTTGAGGCCCTTTATAAAGACCCTGAGGATGGTTTTCCTATTTCCGATAACCACCTTTATTTCCTTGTCGATCCATCTGAATTCGCGACCCTCTATCCCCTTAACTAGGTTCTCGAGTTCTTCTGATTTTATCATGGACATGAGTTCCTTGTAACTTTTATAGATAACTGCCTCTGATTCTATATTAAGTATTGAACAGGCGGCACCGTTTATCATCAGTATCTTCCCGTCAGTGTCCAACATGATAACACCTGAATTAATATTATCGAGGATATTCTCCGTAAAGAGTCTTCGTCTGTCAGATTCAATATAAGCAGACTGGAGAGATTCTTTACCCTCCTTCAACTCCTTCACCATGTGGTTAAAGGAATCTACAAGGAGTCCTATCTCATCCTTCTGGCTCAAATCAACATTTACATCAAGGTTTCCAGCAGCAACCTGCTCTGTTGCCTGTGCAAGGCTCTGAATAGGATCCGTTATCCCTCTTGCAATCCTCAAGGCAACCCATAAAGCCATGAAAATGACAGTGAGTGTGAGGAAACCGAGAATTAGGAGATAATTTGTCTTTATCGGGACCCTCCATGATTCGAGGGTTAGGTATTTTTCATAGGCATCTTTTATGTTTTCCACGTTTTCGGTAATCTTTTTCGGTATGAAAGACTCAACGACTATTATTCCTGTCTGCCTTCCATTATGGTGTTCGGGCACTACAGCCCTTACTCTATCTCCGTTGTCCTCTGATATGACCTCTACTCCTGCTTTGCCTTCAAAGGCAGCTCTGACTGTTTCAGTAGCGTTTTTGGGTATCTCCGTGAGATGCCTGACGGTATAATTACCTTCATGTGTTTCGCCTGTTGGTAATCTCTCCGCGAAATCGAGGACCCTTTGTTTTTCTAACTCATAAAAGGCTTTGGCTATTTCAACAGAGCTGTCAAGGGGTTGTTTGAGCTGAGGAGAAAACCAGCGGTCTATATAATTCGTGATAAGTCCGCTTGAGACAATGAATAAAATAGTGGCAGGGATTAAGGTAAGCCCGACGAGGATAACGACGAGTTTTGTTTTGAATTTATACCCGAGTATTCTGTTTTTTCTTTCGAGATAAAGTCTTGCAAGACTCTTCCCGACAAAAAACATAAGGGTAAGAAGGGCAATGACAGTGAGGTTCAACAGTATGAGGATGGTAAACTTAGCTAAGAAGGAAACACTCTCAAGTTTCATATAATAGAGTTCAATCCCAAATGCACCAATGATGAGCAAAAATAAAAGGGCTATGATAATGTGGAAACGGAAATTTTTCATTGAACAGACCCTATCCTAAAATTTGGGGAATCTTTTGAAATCTTGAATTCATTCTCTGATAAGAAAATAATAAAATGCTCTATTATGGGAGGAAGTTTCCTGATTTTCGACTCCACCGTTATCCTGACAAAATGTATTCCTGGTTCAAGTTCTCTTATATTCGTAAGTTTCAGGTCATCGATGCTCAGCGCCCACAGTGTCATGGACTCGAAAGACTTAAACCTCTTCTCTATGATCGTGTTTCCATCATAGGAGGTTGCAATGAACTCACTCTTTACAGGGTCACATTTGAGGGTTCTTGTTAAGGATTTACCGAGAACGAACTCATCAGGCCATATCCTCCATACCTTGAAGAGATCAATATAGAATACAAATTCCTTTCCTATCCCATTTTTCAGTTCTTGCAAATATTTTTCTTCGAGAGCGAGGGAAGTCGAGACATAGATTTCATTGTTCTTCAGTGTCACCTCAGGCCCTGTTATTTCTGCAGCGCTTGAAAGAGAAGAGAAAGATACCAGATAAAAAGAAAGAAACAATAGGCGGTAAAATATTTTCAAATTTTGTCTCATACCCCATCACTTTTACAAATATTTTGTATTCAGGCTTGACATCTCAAGAAATTTATTTTCATTATAGCATACCAAATAAACACGGTAGCCAGTAGTTAGCATGGACGCAGTAGTAAGTAGTTAGCAGTTAGTAGTTAGGGATAAAAAACAATTCTTTAAGACTTACTACTTTGCTACTTACTACTGTTTGTCCCGAAAATGTCATTCTGGCTTGTCCAGAAGCCTTCTGAAGAAAGATTCCCGACAAGCGGGAATGACAGATGGTTTAGCATATGTAAATATCGTTTGGACAATTTTCATGTCCCCTTGTGAGCCAAAGGCTCATAAGGGTTTGAACGGGAATTGAATTTCCTTAACTACTAACTACCTGCTACTCTTTAAAAGAGGAGGTGAGTATGGAACTGAAGGTGATAAAAATGGAGATCCCGGAGGGCTGCAATTTAATTCTTGGTCAGACACATTTTATTAAGACCGCAGAAGATCTCTACGAAATCATAGCAACGACTGTCCCGCAAGCAAGATTTGGCATTGCCTTTACAGAGGCATCAGGGCCATGCCTGATACGGACAGAAGGCAATGATAGTGAACTGATTACTATCTGCACCAAGAACCTTCAAGAATTAGGGGCCGGTCATGTATTCTGTATCATCCTTAAAAACGCCTTTCCAATCAACGTGCTTAACCAGATCAAGAACTGCCCAGAGGTCTGCCGGATTTTCTGCGCAACAGCAAATCCTCTTGAAGTGCTTGTAGCAGCAACGTCACTAGGTAAAGGGGTGCTCGGTGTGATTGACGGTTTCTCCCCCAAGGGTATTGAAGGAGCTGAGGACAAGGCCCATAGAAAGGAATTTCTGAGGAAAATAGGGTATAAGTTGTAGCAAATCAGCTGACCGCTGTTATGTCTGCAGATTTTCATAAAAAACAGAGGCAACATTTGACTTATGGTAACTTGAATAAATAATTATAGAACGTTGGTCACCCGAACTTTAACGTGATAAAGATAAGTATAGATGTGATTACCTCTAAAGTTACTTCTGTCCATGCTGAGTAAAAAAATATTTTGGAAGTCATAAGGAACTGAAAGGAGCAATTCAGAACATTGCAAGAACTGCCGATGAACCCACCCTCAGTCTTGCTCTGAAGATTCTTAGGGCAGTAACAAGATAGCCAGCCATATTATACAAGTAATCGTTCCATTGCCAGATAGTCACTGCTGTTCCCTCCGCAGCTCCTAAGGATCCTCTTCTAGTTTAGGAATCACGTTGTTGCAGTAGTTAGCAGTTCTGCTGTTAAAAGAAAATCTAACAAATACAGAACAAAATTGATAAAATAGAGCCATGAAAAAGACTGAGAAAAGCCTTGAAGAAATCAAGAAAATATTAAAGGCACATAAGGAAGAAGTGAGCCAGAAATACAAGGTAAGCGAAATTGGCGTCTTTGGTTCTTTTGTGCGCGGGGATCAGAGGAAGAGAAGCGATATCGACATACTTGTGGAGTATGATGAGATACCAGATTTATTCGAATTCATTAATCTCGAAAGATATTTGCAGCGGCTTTTGAGGAAGAAGGTAGACCTGGTGAGGAAAGAGGCAATAAGATCAGAACTTAAAGACAGAATATTGAAGGAAGTGGTCTACATATGAAGCGCGATTGTAGGCTGTTTATAAAAGACATAATGGAAGCCATAGAAGATATAGAAACTTTTATTGACGACATGGATTTTGACAAATTTTACGCTGACAAGAAGACCAGAAGCGCTGTTGTCTGGAAACTGGAAATAATTGGTGAAGCGACAAAAAATATCCCCAATTCCATCAGGAGTAAATATAAGGAACTGCCCTGGAAAGATATGGCAGGGATGCGCGACAAAATAAGTCATCTCTATTTCGGGATTGATTATAAGATTGTATGGGAAGTCTTCAGAAAGAAATTGCCGATAATAAAGCCTGTCATTAATAAAGATGATAGATGATCTGAAGGCAGATGAGGACATCGAAAAATGAAACTGAAGGTCGATATGATACCTGAACTGAGATATGATGATAAGGGGCTGATACCGGCAATCATACAGGATGCCGTCAATAATGAGGTGTTGATGCTAGCCTACATGAACAGGAAATCCTTAGAGATGACTATCGAGACAGGTTTAACCCATTTTTGGTCGCGGTCGAGGCAGAAATACTGGAAGAAAGGTGAAACATCAGGTAATGTTCAGGAAGTTAAGGAAATCCTTTATGATTGTGATAAAGACACCTTGCTTATAAAGGTGATTCAGAAAGGCAAGGGTGCCTGTCATACAGGAGAGAGGACTTGTTTTTTTAGGAGCATTTTAAAAACCTGATGTCAGAAGTTATGGTTTTTTTAGAGAAAGGGAGGGCATAGCATTTTCACTCATTCTCGTTTCGACAAAGTCGGAACTCCGAGGTTTTTGCCTCT
>CAWGWX010000032.1:0-44805 GCA_963826355.1 Nitrospirota bacterium
GGAGGTCACACCCGCTGAAATATGAGCAAAATGCGGACTTGATAATAAAACTGAAGCGAAGCAATCTGACTGCAAAGCAGTCATCCTGAGGGCAAAGCCCGAAGGATTTCAATGAGATTCTTCGTCCGCCTTTGGCGGACTCAGAATGACACTACATCTAAGGTTGCCACGGTCAAAACGACCTCGCAATGACAGACATATCAACCACTTACTATTGTTATGGCTGGATTTGGTACTACCCTAATCCAGCTGCGTGCCGTCTTTGAGGTCATCGTAGAACTGTCTCAGGTTCGGCAGTGCCTTATGGGCCATTATCTTCATGGCGCTCCTCGGATGTTCGTTCAACACACCGGTTATCAGATAGGGTAAATGATATCCCCATTCTATTTCAGCCTTCATGGGAACGAATATTTCCTGTATGACTTCGATGAGCGGTCTTATGTCAAACTTTGGATTCTTGAGAAAAGAGAGGAGAAGTTCTAACGGACAGTTCCCCGCTCCTCTTCCCATGCCGTAAAGCGTTGCATCCAGACGGTTCACGCCCGCAATAATAGCCTCTATCGTGTTTGCAAAGGCCAATTGCTGGTTGTTATGGGTATGTATGCCAAGCTCTTTTCCTGGCAGGGCCTGAAAATACTTCTTTGCAAGGAAATGGACCTGCTCGGAATAGAGTGAACCGAAACTGTCAACAAGATACACAACAGGGACATCGCTCTTGGATAGATCATCGAGTGCTTCGTCAAGATCTCTCTCCAGGACCTTCGAGACCGCCATGAGATTGATCGTAACTTCATACCCTTTATTGAGACATTCATGGGCAAGGGCAATGCCTTTGTCGATCTCTTTTGCGTAACAGGCAACCCTGATCATATCGAGAATGCTGTCTTTTTTGTAAGGGATATCTTCTGAGTCGATACGACCTATGTCAGCCATGGCAGACAGCTTCATTTTTGTATCAACTTCACCGACAATCCTCTTTATGTCCTCTTCGGTACAGAACTTCCAGGCACCATGTTCCTCCCTGGAAAAATATTGCTCTGAGGACTTATAACCTATTTCCATATAATCAATGCCGGACTCTGAAAGCGCGAGGAAAACCTTCCTTACAATCTCATCGCTGAATTGCCATTTGTTTATCAACCCACCATCGCGGATTGTGCAATCGAGAACCTTGATCTGTGGTCGATACATCTCTTATTCCCTCCGAGGTTGGCTTAATTAATAATGTTTATTATACAAAAAATTAGACTTTTTCTGTGGGATTTCTTTTTGGGAATGAGGAATTCTCTATCTTTTCTGCAAATTTTCTTGCGAGATCCGATATAGCGTCCCAATTCTCTTCATTAACAAACTCTTTCTTCAAGATCGAAGAACCGATAAGGATACACGAGGCTTTCGCAGAGAGATATTCTGAGATATTATTCAAATTCACCCCTCCGCTCAACATGAAACGCACAAAAGGCATTGGCCCTCTTATCGCTCTCAGGAAATTGAGTCCCCCCATCTCGACAAAAGGGAAGAGCTTTATGATGTCCCCTCCAGACCGATAAGCTCTGTAGATCTCTGTTGGGGTACAGGCTCCTGGAATTGAGACAGCGCCTTCTTTCTTAGTAGATTTCACAATCTCTTCACTTAGGTGCGGACTGACGATATAACGAGCCCCGGCCTTCAATGCTTTTTTCAGATCGGAAATACTGAGAATCGTTCCTGCACCAATACATGCCTTCGTTTTTTCATTTAATTCTCTGATCACCTCTTCTGCCCCGGGTACCGAGAACGTTATTTCCACCAAACGGATACCTCCCTTTATGCACGCAACTGCGGCATGATACGCCTTTTCAGGTGTTTCGGTGCGCACCGCGACCATCAACTGGTAACGTTCAATCGTCTCGATCAGGTTCATAAGGTATTACCAGCTTCCGCCTCCGCCTCCTCCAAACCCACCTCCTGAAGACCCGCCGCCGCCGACTACCTCCAACACCGCTCCCCCTCGGTGATGAAAACATCGCAGATGCTAAGCTTGAAGTCATAGAACCAATGGAATGGGAAAAACTGTAAGGGCTGAAAGTCCTGAATCCCCCTGAAGAAACATACCATTGAGGCGGTTCCTGGTAAATCCCCTCGAATGCCTTTGCCCAGCTATCTGCAACATCGAGGGCAATGGCATATGGCAAGAACTTGGAGAAGAGATTCTTATCACCCATCCTTTCGAGTCTGTCTTTTTCAGCACGACTGAGGAATTCTTGAAAGCCTAAGACATCCATATATGCAGAGGCACCAGTCTTTGTCTTTGCGGGCATTACTCTGCCGAAGATAAACACAGGCAGACCTGTTATAATCCCTGCAAGAAGATTTCTACCCGGAGAAGAAGATGTGAGTATAGCAAGAAAAACGCTGAGGATTATGATGAACACTGCAGCGACGAAGTATACATTTCTTACTTTATCAGGGCTTTTTAAAAAATATTTTTTACTCACAAGTTCCCCTAAGAGGGTATCCTTTAATGTTGGTAAGTTCTTATAGAATTTATTCTTCAAGTCAGAAACGGATATGCCCGAAGGAGTATCTGAAAACAGGTCTTCCATGAGTTCTCTCTCAAAGGGATTCAGGTTCTCATCAGTCTCTTTAACCTTCGAGAGGAAATAATCGGTTGTATCAAATATCAACCCCTCTTTTTTTGTTTCCTTTATTTTTATATATCCTTTTACCGCAAGACCAACAATTGTTGAAGTGATATCCCTTGAATCAAGCTTTTCATCAATGAGGGTACCTACCTCTGCAGGTATGAGGGTTTTATTATTATACTTGGGAGGTTCATACATAACGGTAACAGCTTCTCTCACCTTTGGGTCTCTGCCCCTCCTGTACCAAAGGTTTATCATGAAAAAAAGTGATAAAAAAGGAATTATAAATATCCAATTCTCTTTTAAATCCATTGCCCAGAGAAACCTCTTCCACGGAGACGGAGGAGATACGAGTCCCTTATCCCATCCAAATGCTACGGTAAGCCCCTCACCTATATCGAGGCTTTTCTTTGTAGCAAAGTCGGCGCTGTTATGGGATGCCTCAAAGGAACAGTCTGACCTTCTTGAACCGTATAATCCCGTATAACAGGCTGCCCACAGGTTTTTGCTCTGTTCCTTTAGGGTTAAATGTATATCTGCTGATGCTTCGTTTATAGGCGCCTTCCAGTAATTGCCAGTAACATTCCAGTAGAGCTCATCATGATTATCAAAAAAGAGTATGGCATTTTCTACTTTATAAGTGATCACATATGTCTGATTTCCTGAGACATATCTGTTCGCATCACCTATCCTTATGTTAATGACGTTGCCTGTCCTCCTGACCCTGTATTTCCAGCCCTTACCGGATTTATCTGTTACGGACAAAACATCTAATGGCGTCTTTATCGTCTTTCCGAGATCGTCTGTATACTTAAAGGGAATCTCTCTATAAATCCCGTGCCTTGGCCTATGGAACTCCACATCTATTGTTTCATTAACAGTAAAGGACGAATCTTCACTGACGGTTATAGAAGAGTGGAACTTATTTATGGTGAAGTCCTGTGTTCCCATAAAAGGAGGCTTATGGAATACCTCATCAACTGACTGATACCCCTGTTCTTTGAGCATTTGATCTGTGTCGTGTTTTCCTGATGCGATGACAAAAGAAGAAAATATAGTCAGCGTTAAGATTAGAATAAAGGCTGGACTGGCAAATCTCCTTTTCATTTTCTGCTTATGAAAAACTTACTTTTACCGGTTTTCTCTCGACCTCAGGGGCTTCAAGCTCAAAGAATTCTTCCTGTTTAAAACTGAACGACGTCGCAATGATATTTGATGGAAAGGACTCGATAAGAATATTGTAATCACGAACAACAGCATTATAATACCTTCTTGCATATTCTATATTGTCTTCTAACTCTTTTAGCTGTGTCTGAAGCTGCAGGAAATTAGTATTTGCCTTCAGCTCAGGATATGCCTCAGCAACAGCAAAGAGGCTCTTCAATGTCTCCGTCAACATATTCTCAGTCTTTGCCTTATCAGCTGGAGATGTAGCCCGCATTGCCATAGATCTCGCTTCTGTCACCTTTTCAAAAAGTGACCGTTCATGTGAGGCATAACCTTTAACGGTCTCAACAAGATTTGGCACCAGGTCATATCTCTTTTTAAGCTGGACATCAATATCAGACCATGAGGACTTTACCGTATTCCTCAGACGAATGAGTTTGTTATATATTGCAATGACAGCAGATATAACACCTACGAGGATTCCCAGGATGATTAATAGTCCTAACATTATTACCTCCTGTTTGATTTTACTGATACAGGATGCATGATCCACGATGGATCATGTACCCTTTAACTGGAAAATCTTAGCAGATTTCTTATAAATATGCATTACTTTTGTGTGCTTATTCTTTAGTCATTGCCCCGAAAATACCCCTCTCCCTCGCCCTCTCCCACAAGGGGAGAGGGAATCTATGGGAGGTCTCCCTTTTGTATCCCCTCCCTTGATGGGAGGGGTAGAGGGGAGGGTGAGCTGAAAAAAATCCTTCCCCATTTATCTTTCATTTACGTTGTGAGAAGGAAAAGGTAAAATATGTCTGTGAAGGACTTGGGTAAAGAAGATTTACCGGCATATACAACAACACATATTGATAAGTTCCTGAAATATCTTGAGATTGAAAGGGCTGCATCATCACATACCCTCAGGGCATACAGGAAAGACCTTGAAGAGTTTTTCAGATTTGTTAACGTAAAGCCAGAGGATGTAGAGTTAGCAGATGTACGTGGCTTTATTGCAGAACAGATCAAAAGTGGATTGAATAAGACTACTGTTAGCAGGAGACTCGCAAGTGTAAGATCGTTCTTTAAGTTTTTATATCGAGAAGGTTACAAAAAATCAAACCCGGCAAAACTTGTTTCAAACCCGAAAATCCCAAAGCTCCTTCCCAGATTCCTTTCCGTTGATGATACCTTTTCTCTTGTTGAAAAACCTGAAGGGACAGGATTTATATCTGCAAGAGACAGAGCAATCCTTGAACTTCTCTATTCAAGCGGTCTCAGAGTAAGTGAACTCTCGGGACTTAACGTAGATGATATCAACACAAAAGAGGGATTGTTAAAGGTGAAAGGGAAGGGTAGGAAAGAGAGGATTGTACCTGTTGGTTCAAAAGCTCTTGATGCCATCAAGTCATATATGGTTGAGAGGATACCATTAAAAGGTAAAGATAAGGCTTTGTTTCTGAATAGAACCGGAACAAGATTGACAGATAGAGGGGTAAGGCGTATAGTGGTTAAATATGCACGATTAATAGGCATTGGCGGACAGATAGGACCGCATGCCCTGAGACATACCTTTGCAACTCATCTCCTTCATGGCGGTGCAGACCTCAGGGTAATACAGGAACTCCTTGGCCATTCATCACTCTCCACAACCCAGAAATATACACACCTGGATGTCACTCATTTAATAGACGTCTATGATAAGGCACATCCTTTTGCAAAAGAGAAAGACGATAATGTATCATAAGCCTAAAACGTAGATATGAATGATGAATAATCATACCGTCAAATTGGCATAAAGGAGAACGATAATTTGCTAATCTCCCCTCACCCCTCTTTAAAAAAGAGGGGATAAATTAACCAACTTCTAAATTAAGTCCCCCTTTTATAAAGGGGGATGGAGGGGGATTACTAATAAAGAAAATATCCAATCGCAAAGGAGAAAGCTTTGTTTAAAGGTACCACGATATTATGTGTCAGGCGTAATGGAAAGGTTGCAATAGCTGGAGATGGACAGGTTACCATGGGCAACACAGTGCTCAAACACAATGCAAAAAAGATAAGAAGGATGTTTGGAGACAAAGTCATTGCTGGCTTTTCAGGGGCAACGGCTGATGCACTTACCCTATTCGAAAAATTCGAAGGCAAGCTCGAATCTTACAGAGGAAACATAACGAGGGCTGCTGTTGAGCTTACAAAAGACTGGAGGACTGATAAGATCTTGAGGAGACTTGAGGCTCTCCTGATAGTAGCTGACGCAGAACATACCTTTATCATCTCAGGCACAGGTGATGTTATCGAGCCTGAAGATGGAGTCGCAGCCATTGGCTCTGGGGGTCCTTATGCCCAGGCATCGGCAAGGGCACTTTATGAAAATACATCCTTTTCTGCAAGAGAGATTGTGGAAAAATCCATGAGGATTACTTCGGACATCTGTATCTATACAAACAAAAATATAACCATAGAGGAGCTAACATAAAATGACGGATAACCTTACTCCGAGAAAGATCGTAGAAGAGCTCGACAAGTACATCATAGGCCAGCATCGTGCAAAGAAGGCAGTTGCTATCGCCATGAGGAACAGGTGGAGAAGGCAGAGGCTTTCTCCTGAATTAAAAGACGAGGTCTTGCCAAAGAACATCATTATGATAGGCCCTACTGGTGTGGGCAAGACTGAGATAGCAAGGAGACTTTCCAGACTTGCAAATGCACCATTTGTGAAAGTAGAGGCATCTAAGTTTACAGAAGTGGGCTATGTAGGCCGTGATGTTGAGTCAATGGTCAGAGACCTTACAGAGATATCAATCAGTATGGTGAAATCAGAACACGTAGAAAAGGTCCAGGAAAAGGCAAAGATTCTTGCAGAGGAACGTATTCTTGACCTGCTCCTCCCGCAGCCAAGAACAAAGGGAACAGGGCTCGAAGAGGAAGAGAGAGAAAGGTATAAGGAGACGAGAGAAAGGCTCAGGGCACATCTCAAGGAGGGAAAACTCGACAACAGATATGTGGATATAGAGGTAAAAGAAAAGGTAATACCCTTCGGAGTTGTTTCGAATGTGGGCCTTGAAGAACTTGAAATAAATCTCAAGGAGATGCTCGGCAATTTCTTGCCTGAAAGGCCAAAGAGAAAGAAAGTGAAAGTTCCTGAAGCCCTGAGTATCCTGATGCAGGAAGAGGCAACTAAACTCATTGATATGGACAAAGTGACAAAAGAGGCGATTGAACGGGTGGAACAATCAGGAATTGTATTTATTGATGAAATAGACAAGATAGCAAGCAGAGGGTATTCCCATGGCCCTGATGTCTCACGTGAGGGTGTTCAGAGAGACCTTTTACCAATCGTTGAAGGCTGCACAGTAGCAACAAAGCATGGACCTGTGAAAACAGACCATGTCCTTTTCATTGCTGCCGGAGCCTTTCACATGACGAAACCCTCTGACCTTATTCCAGAACTCCAGGGAAGATTTCCTATCAGGGTTGAACTTGATCCCCTCGGCAAGGACGAATTTGTGAGAATCCTGACAGAACCGTATAACGCCTTGATCAAACAATATATTGCCCTGCTTTTTACTGAACTGATCGAAATAAATTTTACAAAGGATGCAATTGATGAAATTGCAGATATCGCAGCATATGTGAATGAAAAAACAGAAAATATTGGTGCTCGAAGGCTGCACACTGTCCTGGAGAAACTCCTCGAAGATATATCATTCGAAGCCCCTGAAAAGAAGAATGGCAGATTAACCATAGACAGAGAATACGTCAAAGGCAAACTCAGTGACATCGTTAAAGACGAAGATTTGAGCAGGTATATATTGTAGGGATTCAATTGCTACATATTGCTCTACATACAGTTACTTTATGTGCTTCCTGATAAGCTCCAACAAGTTCCACTCTCTCCATAAACCCTCATAGCCTTTGGCTCACAAAGGATTTTATGAAAATTGAGTAATCCCCCCATCCCCCCTTTCCGCACTCAGATGGATTCGCCGAGGCGAAAGAAAAGGGGGGTGAAAGGGGATTTGAAAAGGTATTTCGGGACACTACTTACTAATGCGGTCATTAGTAATGCCTCATACAGCCATTAATTCTGTCATTGCGGCTTGTCCGCAATCTTTCTTCGAAAAAGGATTCCCGACAAGCGGGAATGACAACAATGAGGAATTACTTATGAACTTCTTAGTAAGAAATATTTTTCTTCCATTATCATCCAAATTTTGTTATAAATGTTACACCCAGAGTAAAGAAATGAAAGTTCGTTCTATTGTTTCTCTTATATCAGTTTTCTTTTTTCTGTTATCATCTTGTGCCTCTGCACGCTATGAGACAGATACAAGTGCGCGTTATGTTCTTGCCTCATGGTATGGACCCTGATTTTCATGGCAGGCCAACAGCCTCCGGAGAAATATTCGACATGAACGCCTTCACCTGTGCCCACAGGGAATATCCTTTTGGTTCAAAATTAAAGGTTACTTACCTCTTAAACGACAAGACTACAAGCTGCCTCGTAAATGACAGGGGCCCATTTATAGACGGAAGGGATCTGGATTTGTCTTATGCTGTAGCAAGAGAATTAGGTCTTGTAGAGGAAGGTGTCGGTGCGGTCAAGATTGAATACATGGGAAGGGACAATAGTTATATAAGACAAGTAAGGGACATCTCAAATGCTGGGCTTGTTACCATACAGGTTGGATCTTTTAAAGAAGTCTCGAATGCAACCAGACTTAAAACGGCTCTTGAGCCTCGATACGATAAAATATATATCACAGAGACTGATATTAATGGCAGCAGATTTTACAGGGTCAGGATTGGAACATTCCGTATAAAAGGTGATGCCTTACGCCTCGCTAAAATCCTTGCAGATGAGGGATACGAAGTTTTAATAACAAATTATGATGAAAAGATGTAGATTGGAATCTCTGACTAATTATGTGATTTGAAAGCAAGATTCAAATGGAACAACTTCCGTTAGAGACAGATAAATTTTTTGGTATCCTGAATACCATCTTCTCGACCCTCAATATCGATGAGATACTTACCACGGTAGTCAAAGAAATACAATCAATCCTCAAGGCTGACAGATGTACCCTTTACTTGGTTGATAAAGAAAGTAACGAATTGTATTCAAAGGTTCTGCAGGCAGAAAGTCTTGTAGAGATACGTTTACCCTTAACAAAGAGCAGCATTGCCGGTTATTCGGCCATAACAAAAAAGATTGTGAATGTTAAGGATGCTTACGATGATAAGGAATTACAAGTCATTGACAGGGAGCTATCTTTTGACAGAAGATGGGATAGAGAAAGTGGATACAAAACAAAAAGCGTATTAGTTGTGCCTATTCCTGTAAAAACAGAAGGGGACGTTATCGGTGTATTTCAAGTGCTGAATAAACCTGATGGATTCTCAAATACTGATGTTACTGTTATGGAACAGTTTTCATACTTACTGGGTATTACTCTGAACAACGCCCTTTTATTCCAGACCATAGATGATGAAAAGAGGCTCAAGGAATATATCCTTGACGATATTGAAGAAGGTGTCTGTATTCTGGATACCAAGAAAAAGATTATTTCTGCTAGTAAATTCTTAGAGGTTATGAGTGGAATGAGATATCCGGTTCAGGAAATGATTGGAAAATACTTTTTTGAGCTTTTCCCCAACTTCATCAATACCCGGCTTGAAGAAGAAATAGATGAAGTGCTTCTTTACGGATTTAAAAAGATAGCATTATTAGAGGTGCTTGAGGCAAAAATCATCCCTTATCTTGATGATAAAGACAGGGTGAAAAGACTGATACTCATCTTTACCCCGTTAGAAAGAAAGCCCTGTTCTTATATCGAGGATAGGGGTGAAAGCCCCACCCAAACTTTCTAACGGGGGTTACAAGGGTATAGTGATTTTAAAAATACCATCAGGAAAGAGCTTTGAAGAGCTCCTCATAGAAAGTAAGCTTCTGACAAATGAAAGGCTGCAGGAGCTTTCTGCAAAAGTTGTAAGAGAAAAGAAGAGTATTGAACAAATTCTCTTAGAAACCGGTTTCTCTGATGAGAAGTTATTTACGTTAAAAGCCAGATATCTCGGCTGTGAATTTGTAGATCTCTCCTCTTATCCCAAGCCTCCATCAGAACTGTTAAAGCATGTTAAACCTTCCTATGCAAAGAATTACAAGGTGTTACCCTTAATGTATGAAGATAATACTCTTACTGTTGCTATGGTCGAGCCCAGGGATTTTATGACTCTGGATGAAGTAGTCCGCCTTTACAGGGATGCAAAATTCAGGATAAAGGACATAAAGGTAGTAATGACCACATCAAAACAACTCTTTAAAGTCATTGATAAATTTTATGCAATTCCAAGGGAAGAAGTGGAGATGAAAAGTATCCTGACCCAGGTTGCGGCAAGCTTTAAACCGAAGGTAGAGATTGCAGAGGTAGCACGGGAGGATGCTACAGAAAATAGCGCTCCAATTGTCATGCTCGCCAATATGATCATTGAGAAGGCTTTTAAAAAGGGAGCCAGTGACGTTCATTTTGAGCCTGCCTCAGACCATTTGCGCGTAAGATACCGTATAGACGGAGAGCTTTCAGAGGTCATGATAGTTCCAAAATATGCACAGGACGCCCTTATAACAAGATTGAAGATAATGTGTGATATGAGGTTAGATGAGAGGCGGCAGCCTCAGGATGGCAAGATAGATTTTACAAAATATAATCCTGTTGCCACGATAGACATCCGCGTTTCTACGTTACCAACGCCTTACGGAGAGGATGTGGTAATGAGAATCCTTGATAAGAAGAGCGATATCCTTTCTATCGATATGCTTGGATTTAACAACCACAACATGAGATTGTACAGAGAAGCTCTCAGTGCACCCTATGGTGTTATTCTCCATGTTGGTCCTACGGGGAGTGGAAAGACAACCGCCCTTTATGCTGCCCTCAAAACCCTTGACAACCCCGATGTCAAAATAGTTACCGCAGAGGATCCAGTAGAATATACTCTCGGAGGTCAGATAATACAAAGCCATATCAACCCTGTTGCAGGATATACCTTTGCAAAGGCAATAAGGGCATTTATGAGGCATGACCCTGATATCATCCTGATAGGAGAGGTCAGGGATCTGGAAACAGCAGAAACCATGGTTGAGGTTTCACTTACAGGACATCTTGTTTTTTCTACCATTCACACGAATGATGCCGTTGGAACGGTAATAAGGCTCATGAAGATGGGCATAGAGCCATACCTTGTTGCAGACTCTTTACTTTTAGTATGTGCCCAGAGACTTGTAAGAAGGATATGCCCACAGTGTAAAGAGTCTTATACAGTAACTGGCGAGGAAGTGGAGTTATCAAAAGGTGACATTAAATCAGGAACAACCCTCTATAAGGGGCGAGGTTGCAATGCGTGCGATGGGATAGGTTATAAGGGACGAACAGGGGTATTTGAGCTCTTTTCAATGAATAAGAAGTTGAGAAGCCTTTTCATAAAGGGGGCTACCACTGAGGAAATAGAAAGGACAGCCAAAGAAACAGGTATGAGGACATTAAGACAGGATGCCATAGAAAAGGCATTAAAAGGTATTACGACCCTTGAAGAAGTTGTAACAACTACCCTCGCAGAGTGATAGTCTGATGATA
Source organism: Nitrospirota bacterium (assembly GCA_963826355.1). Lineage (GTDB taxonomy): Bacteria > Nitrospirota > Thermodesulfovibrionia > Thermodesulfovibrionales > SM23-35 > DASPRG01. The sequence goes on from CAWGWX010000032.1 coordinate 11,426, forward strand.
TGTAAAAGTTATGACTTTGCCCATCAGAGAGTGCCTGAAAAACTCAACGCTTTCTTCCTCTTACCATGAATTCATGATAGTTACTAATAAGGCCATAAGTATGACGACATTGTTGAGAAAATCCTCCTAACCTCCTCGGTTGCGAGTCGTACCGACCTTTGCCAAAGGGAGGCAATATCCCCTCTTTAATAAAGAGGGGAAAGGGGAGATTTTACGATATATGCATCCTTACTTATGACCTTGTTAGTAACTAAATCTTCATAAGCTAAATTTGCTAAAATATTATATATTTCTTCTAGTAATCAATAGTTTTGAAACTACAACAAGATGGAAGACGAAAATAAAGCAAAAAGGCAACACATAAATGAACTGATAGAATTGCAGCAATATGTTTCGGAACTAGAAAAATCAGTAACTGAGAGCAAGCAAGCAGAAGAGCAGATAAAAGAAAAGGCGATAAAACTGCAGGAGCAGTCACGCATACTCGATCTGGCGCATGTTCTCATTCGAGATATGGACAGCAAGATTATATTCTGGAATACTGGCGCTGAGAGGTTATATGGGTGGACGAAGGAAGAGGCAGTCGGTCAAGTGTCGGACAACTTACTCAAGACTGTGTTTCCCGAGCCTCTGGAAGAGATCAAATCAAAACTCCTGACAGAGAAGCACTGGGAAGGAGAACTCATCCACGTGCATAGAGAAGGCAGCCGTGTTGTTGTAACAAGCCATTGGGAATTGTTCTGTAACGAGCAGGCCCAACCGACCGCTATCCTCGAAGTCGACAATGACATCACCAAGCTCAAACTGGCGGAGGAAAATTTGAGAAAATACCGTGAGAGATACCGTGAGCACCTTGAGGTGATGGTAGAAAAGCGTACACTTGGACTGCAAATCGCAAATGAACAACTTCAAAAAGAAATTACTGAGCGAAAACAAGTAGAAAAAGCTCTGCAGGAAAGCCAAGAGCGCTACAAAAATTTGGTAGGTGCAATTACCGCCTATACTTATTCAGTGGAAGTCAGAGAAGGACGCGCAATCTCTACTAAGCATAGCATGGGATGTATTCCAGTCACAGGATATAATCCCGAGGATTATAAAGCCGATCCTTATTTATGGTACTCGATGATACACCCTGATGATCGGATAATGATCGAAACCTCGATCAAAGAGATTTTGGCTGGTCATGAGTTTCCTCCTATCGAGCATCGTATAATCCGCCGTGATGGCAAAGTGGTTTGGGTTCGCGATACCATGGTGCCTTACTATGATGGAGATGGGAGCCTTGTCCGCTATGATGGTCTGATTGAGGACATCACTGAGCGCAAACGAGCAGAGGAAGAAATCCAAAAGCTCAATAGAAAACTTGGACTGCATATTTTCGAACTCACAGAAGCTAATAAAGAATTGGATGCATTTAACTACTCTGTCTCCCATGATCTTCAAACACCGCTTATTGTAATTGGAGGATTCATCCGAAGGTTCCTGAAAGTCTATGGTGATAACCTCGATACAAATGGAATTGAAATGTTAAACACAATCCTAATGCATACGCGAAAAATGGAGAGACTCATTAAAGATCTCCTCTCTTTTTCCCGTTTAGGTCGCCAACAGATAAAACCAACGGAGATCGATATGGGAAATCTTGTAACAACTGTCTTAGATGAACTCAAACCTCTGTCAGATGGGAGAATAATCAAATTTGACACAAAAGCACTGCCCTCCGGGTATGGTGACGCGGCATTAATTAAACAGGTTTTTATAAATCTTCTTTCTAATGCCATCAAATTCACAACTCCAAAAGACATTGCGGTGATAGAAGTGGGCTATAGAGTTGAAGGGAATGAGACTATCTATTATGTAAAAGACAATGGTATAGGATTTTATCCTCAGTATGCAGATAAATTATTTTCCATCTTTCATCAGCTACCAGGTACAAAGAAATTTGAAGGAACAGGAGTTGGACTTTCAATTGTCCAACGTATTATCAACCGTCATGGTGGCCGAGTATGGGCAGAAGGGAAAGTTAATGAAGGCGCAACATTTTATTTTACACTGCCGAGCCGAGCCGAGAAAAAATAGTGGATCATAATGGATGAAAGCTAAGTTGAAAATATTTATTGAGCCTCTTTATTGCCTCGGTCTTACCTGTATTGCCAATCTTTGATGACTGAATAGCATTCTTCATTATCTCGATCGTCTTATCATACGTCTTTCTATCAACGGGAAAGGGTGTTCCATCTTTTCCTCCATGGGCAAAACTGAAACGTGCAGGGTCACGGTAGCTCGGAGGTCTGCCATAAATCAACTCTGATATCAGACTTAATGCCCTTATTGTCTTCGGTCCTACTCCTTCAATACCCAGAAGGCTCTCGAAATTCTCAGGCTGCCTCTCATAGGTTTTTGTGAGAATCCTGTAGAATCTTCTTAAATCTATATCGAGCATTGTCACATTATGCCTCTTAGGTAGGGATAGGTTAGAAATTGTTCTCGCTTCTTTTACAATTTTATCCGGATTTTCTTTTGCTAAGGAAACAGAAATCTTTCTTGCATCCTCACTCTCCAGGGCGACCATATTCAAGGTTCTATTCCTTGCTTCAGAGCATATCGCCTTATGGGGCTCTACTACAAAATCCTTAACATCTTCTCCCAGCCAGTGGTAACGTCTTGCTTTCTTATTAACTGGATTCATCCCTTGCTGTACCACAGCCCATTCATCTTTGAAAGTAGAGATGAAGACATGGTGATAAAGCTGGTAGCCATCCTGAAGGGCAGTGTTGTCAATCTTTGCAGACATCCTGCTCGCATAAATTAGGGGTGAGGGATTAAAGGAATATTGATCAGCATAACAGACGAATTTCCTCAGGTGTTTTCCTTGATGTTTTACCTTTTCCTCCGGCAATGAAGAATCCAAGTTCCTCTTCTATGTCTTTAATGCCTTCTTTTAAGGCGCCTGTTACAGTTGTTGTCAGGCCGCTGCTGTGCCAGTCAAAACCAAGCACACACCCGAGGGCCTGAAACCAGTACGGATCAGAAAGCCTCCTCAGGAATTCTGATGCTCCAAACTCTGTAATGAGTGCAATAGTAATTTCCCTCGATAGAGCAACCATCCTCGAAAAAAGCCATCGGGGTGCCTTACCATAATGAAGGGGTAGGGTTGCAGTCCCAGTCTTTTGCATCTTAAAAGTATCTCTCTGCTTTTATTATATATCCTCTGACACGTAATAATAACTTTTCTATAAGTCAGGGAAGCAGTAGATCTTACCTCCCCTCACCCCTACTTGCTAAGGAGGGGAATACAGAGGAGATTCGGGGGTAGCAAATTAATACTCATCCTCTCTCATCCTCCCCTTACCAAGGGGAGGTCAGGTGGGGTTGAAGGAGGGGGCGAAGGAGGATTACTGAATGTCATTGCAAGAGAACGCAGTTTTCAAAGCAATCTCAAAAAGGCGCCTTAGATAAGGAAACCTCTTGATTAATACAAGGATCTTAATCAATAATTAGACCACATAAACCTCTTTCCAAAAGAGGTATCAATTACGGGGTAGTAAGATGATTCGTGTTCGTCTCACAAAAATTGACGAATATCAATTCCTCACTTGTTTAAAGCATTCACTATGGGGAAGTAAGTCAGCGCGTTTTAAAGATTGGCAACAGGGTGATTACCTTGCTTTCATAGTTGATAAAGCATTCGCTGCCCTTGCTGAGGTCACTGGCAAACCTTTCCAATCTAAACAGAAAGTTTGGGATAAGGACCTCTATCCTCACAGAATCCCAATCAAATTTCTCCATGTTTTGTCTATGAATCAAAGAATCCCACTCTTAGGTGAAGTCAGAGATACTTTAACCTCAGCTTGGGGAGCAAGATATGGATGGGGGATTTTAAATCAGCAGGTTTTGACTGACACAGCAGCCGAGACTATTATAAAAGCAATTCGTTTGCGTCCAAATAGCTTTCCTGAGATTGAATCAAACATTGAACAACTTTTAGCAGAAGCGAAACAACAGGAAGACATCTTACCAAAAGAGAAGAGAAAAAGAGGGCACCCAAGAAAGGAAGTTTTGGAGGCAGAGGAAGTTTTTGTGACTAAAGAAGAAGCGTCAGCACATTCAAAGGCCCAGGCTACGCTTATTAGGCTGGGAAAGATAACAGGATGTTCTGTTTGGATTGCCTCAAATGATAGAAGGCGACCTTTTCAGGGTAAACCTTTAGGCGAAGGATGTTTGAAGTCTCTTCCAAATCTTGGCTTAAGTGAAGAAGCCACTCGCCGCATTTCGCTTATAGATACCATCTGGATCCGCCAGAATGCTCCAGTTTGTGCTTTTGAAGTCGAAACTACAACATCTATCTATTCTGGCCTTTTGCGCATGGCTGATCTTCTCTCAGTTGTGCCAGCATTGAACATTAAGTTATTTATTATTGCTCCGAATGAACGGCAAGATAAGGTGATGGCTGAGCTATCACGACCTACATTTAGAAAGATTGGCCTTAACGACTTCTGCAAATTCATTCCCATGGAAGAACTCGATAATCTTCTGCATAGGGTAGAAGGTTTGGAAGGACATGTTCAACCATCTATTGTCGACACTATTGCTATAGAGGTTGAGGAAGAAATTGATGAGTCAATGCAATAGAACTACCACTTATATAATACGGTAAAAACTACTACAGCCCAAACCAAAAGGCTTTGATATAAATGAGACAATAAATAAAAAAGGAAAGGTACATTTATCAAGAATGCTTGCAAAGCGCGGCTATCAACAGCATAAACGACTAACTTCCAAACCTTGAGGCTTCGTTTGTGCCAAGAACGTCAGCAAAAATGCCCAAGGTGGTAGATTACAGTGAAAGTGCGTGATATTATAAAATTGATAGAGGAGGATGGGTGGTATCTGGTTGTAACGAAAGGTAGCCATCGGCAATACAAGCACCCAACAAAATCTGGTAGAGTAACAATTGCTGGCCATTTTAATGATGATTTAGCTCCGGGTACTTTAAATAGTATCCTAAAACAGGCAAAACTGAAGGAGGAGAAATAGTATGTACAGATTCCTTATAGTTATTGAGAAGGCGAATGAAAACTATTCAGCATATTCACCGGACTTGCCAGGCTGTATAGCTACTGGTGCAACTCGTGAGGAAGTAGAACGAAATATGCATGAAGCCATTGAAATGCATATACGAGGACTTCAAGAAGACAACTTGCCTGTTCCAGAGTCTCATTCTTTCGCAGAATACGTTGTTGTCAAGTAAAATTCTTGGCATTACCGCTGTCACAGCATAAATTACTGATTCTCAACCCTTCATGTTTGATGGTTGATCGCAATCTATTCTTTAGAGGAAGAGAAAGAATTTAAATTAGAACAAAAAGAAGATGACCTTAAAAGGAGTCCTGAACAAAATTGCTTGGATTGATCTGAATACCGGAGAAGTGACTGAACCATAGCCCTGTTTCGAATCGAAATCAAAAGTTGCATAAAGGATATCTAATGAATAAAATAACACAGAGAGGAGGTAAAAAATGCCATTGGAGAAAAAAAGTCTGAACTCGCCTGATGAAATACGTATCTTCCCAAAAGGGAAAGTTGAGCTTGTTACGATTGGAGGCGTCACGTTTGGCAGAGGTACTTTTGAGCCCGGATGGAAGTGGTCAGAATCATTAAAGCCGATAGTAAAAACTCAAAGTTGCGAGGCGCCACACACCCAGTATCATGTTTCCGGACGATTGAAGGTGAGAATGGATGATGGTACAGAGGAAGAGTTTGGTCCAGGTGACGTGTCAGCTCTATCCCCTGGACATGATGCCTGGGTTATTGGAAATGAGCCTGTAGTAGTCATTGATATAACAGGCATGACTCATTATGCAGAGCAAGCTAAAAAAAAGCGAAGAGAACGGAATTCTGTATCAAAATTCGGCCTCGATTTGTTTCGCTAGGTCACATAATCTGCTCATTATATTTTGAGACTCTGCTCCGTTGCTAAAGTGCTGATAGCAGGGAAAGCAATAAGGATGAAGACTAAGTAATGAAAAGGATAGAAGATTACGAAAGGTTATCAACCTCTGGCCATTTAAAACAGTGCCACCTTTCAGATATCTTTCTGAGTCTTCAAAGGTCAGAAAAGACAGGAATTCTCGAGCTTAAAAATGGTCCTATCTGTAAAAAGGTGTATATAAAAAATGGGAATATGATATTTGCAGCTTCAAACCAGGAAGAGGATCGTCTCGGAGAGTTTTTAATAAAGGCTGAGAAGATCACCCTTGATCAGTATTACCAATCAATTGAGGGCATGAAGAGGACAGGGAAGCGTCAGGGTACGGTTCTTGTTGAACTTGGCTATCTCAAACCGAAAGATCTTATGTGGGCTATAACACATCAGGTTGAGGAGATCATCCTGAGCCTTTTTCAATGGGAAGACGGTGAATTTGAGTTTAAAGAAGGCCCTCTCCCTTCTGAGGAGGTCATAACCTTAAAACTTAGTACAGCTAATCTTATTTATCGAGGAATCAAAAGAATAAATAATGTTACCTCTATTAAGAATGCCTGTCCTCCTGTGAATGCAATACTTTACTATTCTGCTGAACCGATAGACCTATTCCAGGATATTAAACTCGATGAGAAAGATAAGGTTATTCTTTCTCTCATAGACGGTATCCGCAAAGTGCTCGATATAATCTCCCTCTCACCTTTAGGTAGTCTTCAGACGATGAAGATTCTTTACGCCTTGATGAGCACGAGAATAATTGAGATTAAAGAAAAGGGCCAAGGAGTAGAAGATAAAATAGGTGAAAAGATACTGAAAGAACCTGAAGGAGAATTTGACTCGGCTTTTGTAGAGAAGGTTGAGGCACTCTATGACAGGCTTTCATCTACGGATTTCTATACCATTCTTGGAATCACAAAATGGTATACTTCTGCTGAGATTAAAGGGGCATATTACAGGAAGGCCAAGGAGTTTCATCCTGATAAGCACTTCTATCTGCCTTCGGAGACCCTAAAAAACAAATTGAATGCTGTCTTTTCCCATCTAACTATAGCATACAAAACCCTGTCTGATTCAAAAATGAAGAGGGAATATGACATGGGCCTATCATCTCGGGTTGCACCAGTGGAGAGCAGCAATTCAGAGGTTGCCAGAATAAAATTCATGGAGGGCAAGGCTGCCCTCAGTAGAAAATCTTGTACTGAAGCAGTAGAATTATTCAGACAGGCTGTTAATCTCAAAAATTCGATAGCAGTTTATCATTTCTATCTTGGTTTAGCATTGGGGGAGGAAAAAAAATTCCGGGAGGCAGAAGGATCTATGAATAATGCCTTAAAGCTCGACCCCTCTAATGCCTAGTTATATGGCTGAACTCGGCCACATCTACCTTGGGCTCGGTTTTGCATCAAGGGCAAAGGCTGTATTTGAGAAATCAATAAAATTTGACCCTACAAATAAAAGGGCAGCTGCGGGTTTAGAAAGGGTGTCTGCTATGTCTGCAAGTTCAAGTTCTAATTTTTACAAATAAACTTACTGCTCTTTCTTTTCACCCTCAAGCTTTTTTGTAAGAGCATCTATCTTCTTGTTTAATTCCTGAATATCCTTCTTTGTCGGAAGGTTCATCTTTGTGAGGGTAGTGTTAATGAGTTCAGAAAGGTTCTTGCTGATATTTTCCCTTCTTTTATCTGCCTTTTCTGTCCATGCCTTTACGATCTTTGCTCCCTGGGACTTGCTGATTTCACCCTTTTTCGCAAGCTCCTCAACCAACTCCTTTACTTTCTCTTGAGCTCCTAACCCAGCTAAAAGCGCTTTTTTTACGACATCAAACAAACTCATAATCACCTCCTTCTTTAGGGATTGGAGTTTTGGGATTGGGGATTGGTTTTACTTATAAACACCTAATCCCTAACACCTAATCCCTTTTAAGCATATCGTAAACCGACTCGAGTGCTTCGTCCAGTTTTTCGATCTCTTTTGTGCCACCTTGCGCCATCTCAGGCTTGCCGCCACCGCTTCCACCTGCAATTTTTGAAATCTTTTTAATAATCTCTCCTGCATGGTATCTGTCCTTAAGGTCCTCTGTTACCATACAGACAATAGCTGCCTTGCCATCAGATACTGATGAGACAACAATAATACCAGACTGGAGCCTGTCTTTTATATTATCAGCTAAATTGCGCAGTTCTTCTTGATTAAGACCATCTTGCCTAAACTTAACAACCTTTACTCCCTTTAGTTCTTTCGCCTCTTTCAGTGCCTCTGATATGACATCTCTGGAGCCAGTTTTTAACTTCTGAATCTCTTTTTCGAGGGACTTCATATTTTTGAGAAGCCTTTCTACTCTCTCAAGTGGTCTCTCTGTCTTTAAAAGTGCTTTAAGGGAATCAAGTTCAGATTTCATCTGTTTGAGGTAACCAAAGGCGTTATTCCCTGTCAATGCCTCAATCCTCCTGATACCTGAGGCAACGCTGCTTTCTGAGAGAATAACGAATGATCCTATTTCACCTGTAGCCTTGCAATGAGTCCCTCCACAGAGTTCAGAGGTAAAACCGGGCACGCTGACGACACGAACTGTCTTACCGTATCTCTCCCCGAATAGTGCAGTAGCCCCCGATTCAACAGCTGTTTTTATGTCCATAACAGATGTTACAACAGGAAGGTTTTCTAATACCTTCTCGTTGACCAGGTTTTCAACGGTTTGTATCTCCATCTCATCAAGGGAAGAAAAATGGGTAAAGTCAAAACGGAGTTTTTCGGGTGAAACGAGGGACCCTGCTTGTTTCAAATGGTCTCCGAGGACAGACCTGAGGGCTGAATGCAAAAGATGGGTGGCTGTATGATTTCTCATAGTTGCCTTTCTTTTTTCAGCATCAACCCTGCTCTTTACTTTATCCCATACCTGAAGCTTGCCTTTTTTAAGTTTTATAACATGTGAATGGAAACCATCGAGGGTTTTTTTGGTATCGAGGACAGTAGCCCTGAAATGTTCTCCCGACATCTCGCCTGCATCACCAACCTGACCACCTGATTCACCGTAAAACGGAGTCTTATCAAGAAAAACCTCAACCTCTTCGCCCTCAGTCACCTCCTTTATCAACTTTCCATCCTTTAAAATTGCTTTTACGACAGATTCAGATTCTAGTTCTTCATAGCCAATGAATTCCGTCTCCCCTATCTCTGCGATTAACTCTCTGTAAATGGAAGCAACCGCCTCTTCTTCTCCAACCCACGATGCCCTTGCCCTTTCTCGTTGTACTTCCATCTCTCGGTGAAAGGCCTCTTCATCAATTCTCAGTCCAGTATCCATTGCAATATCCCGGGCAAGGTCAAGGGGAAACCCATAGGTATCATAGAGTCGGAATATCTTTTCACCAGGTATAACATCGGTACCACTTCTTTTCACCTTCGATATAATCTCGTCAAATATCGTCATTCCCATCTCAATAGTTCTCGAAAACCTTTCTTCTTCTATTTTGAGGAGTTTTTCTGTCCTCTCACGTTCATCCACAATCTCAGGGTAGACATTTCCCATCATATCAATAACAGAATCAATCAAGGTATAAAGGAACGGTTCATGCATATTCAGAAGTCTTGAATGTCTTGATGCCCTGCGGATTATTCTCCTTAACACATAACCTCTGCCCTCATTTGAAGGCATGAGCCCTTCGGAGAGGAGAAAGACTATAGCCCGTATATGATCTGCAATAACCCTCATCGAGCTATCCGTCTCTTTGTCTTTACCATAGGCTGTTTTGGCATGAAACTCTATTGCGGATATAATGGGTCTGAATATGTCTGAATCAAAATTGTTTGTCTTGCCCTGGAGCACTGCTGAAATCCTCTCAATCCCCATACCTGTGTCAATACTTGGCTTTGGCAGAGGAGTCAGCTCACCTGCAGCATCTCTGTTGTATTGCATAAACACAAGGTTCCATAGTTCAAGAAATCTGTCGCATTCACACCCAACACCACAATCAGGCTTATTACATCCTATATCGCTGCCCTGGTCTATGATTATCTCAGAGCAAGGGCCACAAGGACCTGTATCTGCCATCTGCCAGAAGTTATCTTGAGCACCAAGCCTTACGATTCTCTCCTCTGGAATTCCTATCAGTTCAGCCCAGAGTTGTGCAGCCTCATGATCTTCCTGATAGACCGAAACCCATAGCTTTTCCTTAGGCAGCTTGAACCATTCTGTCAGGAGCTCCCACGCAAAGAGTATAGCCTCCTTCTTGAAATAATCACCAAAGGAAAAATTGCCGAGCATTTCAAAAAATGTATGATGTCTCGCAGTATGCCCTACGTTCTCAAGGTCGCTATGTTTCCCACCAGCTCTCAAGCATTTCTGACATGAGGCAGCACGGTTGTAAGGACTCTTTTCTTGCCCGAGAAAGAATGTTTTGAACTGGACCATCCCGGCATTGACAAAGAGGAGGGTAGGGTCATGTCTTGGGATAAGGGGAGAGCTTGTGACTATCGCATGTCCCTTGGATCGAAAATACTCAACAAAGGCGCTCCTTATCTCCGAACTCTTCATGTCATTGCTATAGCTGATACTTTATAAGCTACCTGATTTGATATATATCAATTTACCATCAAGAAACAAAAGAATCCTTGTCCCGTATACCGACAATGTGGAATAAATCCATTCTTCCCTTGCCTTTCCTTCAAAGGGTTCGAGGATTCTTACAGAATCAGGTGATCCCCATGCGTACCTCACCTCTTGTGTACTCATACCAAGCATAACTTGCCCCTTTCTTATATTCTCTTGAGTCTCAGGAGGGAACGCCTTTATCTCATCTTCAGAGTATCGTACTGACTTCATACATCCCATCCCTAAAAGGAATGAAAGGATCAAGACTGCGAGAATCACTTTCTTCATTTTAATCCTCCTTAAAGTTTCTTTTCTTTAATACAGACCCTATCGTTTCAAGGGAGTAACCCTTCCTGAACAGGAGATTATGGAGTCTTCTTTTTATTTTTTCAGCCGGAAGATTCTCTATAATCCTCAGTTTTTTGTCTACAAGCCTGTTAGCATTCTTGATATCTTCCTTCTCGTCAGGGCTGAAGATCGAATCAACTATTTCCCTTGATATGCCTCTCGCAAGCATAAATCTCCTCGCACCATATTGACTGAGAAATTTTGTTGTCATCGCCTCTCTTTTCAGGGCTTCAGCCAGTGCTTTATCATCAATGAGACCAGTGTGCTTAAGATGTCTTATCGTAGAAGAGACCACATATCCAGGGAACCCTTTCCGTCTTAGCCTCTCTTCCAGTTCCCTCGCGCTTCTCCCTCTATAGCTCAGGAGCCTCAAGGCATACTGCCTTGCCTTATCTTCCAAACTTCTCAATTTTCATCTTGCCTTCAGCCTCTGGTGGAGGTTGCTCTCCAAAGGTAAGGTCACTTGTTGACTGGATACCTTTTGTCCTGAGGGCAAAGTCATCAGGATTCGTAGCCATTCTCAGTGCCTCTTCATAGGTTATGAGCCCTGATTTAAAGAGGTGAAAGAGGGACTGGTCAAAGGTCTGCATGCCATAATGGAGTGTTCCCTGTGCGATGACATCAGGAATCATTTTTGTTTTGTCTGGGTCGAGAATACAATCTTTTATCGTCACTGTAGCAACAAGAACCTCAACAGCGGGAACCCTTCCGTTTCCATCTGCCTTCGGTATAAGTCTCATCGATATGATAGCCTTCAATACCGATGCAAGTTGTATCCTTACCTGTTTATGCTGGTAGGGAGGAAATACAGCAATGATTCTGTTGACTGTCTCGGTCGCATCTGTTGTATGCAGGGTGCTTAAAACAAGGTGACCTGTCTCAGCAGCAACCAGTGCTGTCTGGATCGTCTCGAAATCACGCATCTCTCCAACAAGTATTACATCAGGGTCCTGTCTGAGTGCTTGTCTTAACGATTTACTGAAGGAATCAGTATCACTCCCTATTTCTCGCTGGTTGACGATGCTTCTTTTATCTCTGTGGGTATATTCTATCGGGTCTTCAATCGTTAGGATATGTGCAGTTCTATTTGTATTTATCAGATCTATCATTGAAGCGAGGGTCGTTGTTTTACCACTACCCGTCGTCCCTGTAACGAGAATTAACCCTCTTTGTTCCATAGAGATCTTTTTAATAATGTCTGGAAGGTGTAACTCCTCGATTGTAGGTATCCTCATGGGGATGACTCTGAAGACAATCCCTAACGATCCCCTCTGTATAAAAACGTTACATCTGAACCTCCCAACTCGAGGAACACCATAGGCAAAATCAATGTCTTTCTCCCTTTTGAATATCTCTTTCTGTTCATTCGTCAAAACAGAGTAGACAACCTTCACAACATCCTCGGGACTAAACCTACTCTCCGATGTAAGGGGAGTGAGCTCTCCGTCGATTCTTAGTACCGGTGGAGAACCGACCTTTATATGAAGGTCTGAAGCATTCATGGAATGGGCCTTTTTCAAAAGTTCAATAATATCCATATTTATCTCCTTATGTTACAGGACTCAATAATCTTTTTCTCGATCTCTCCTGCAACATCTCTATTGTTTTTTAAGAATTCTTTCGCATTTTCGCGGCCCTGACCGATTCTGTTTCCACCATAGCTATACCACGCTCCTGATTTTTCGATGATGCCTTTTTCAACACCGAGGTCAATAATCTCTCCGATCCGTGAAATCCCTTCATTGAAATAGATATCGAACTCAGCCTGTTTGAAAGGAGGGGCCACCTTATTCTTTACTACCTTTACTCTTACTCGTCCACCTACGGTCTCCTGATTTTCCTTAATGTTCTCAATTCTTCTTATATCAAGCCTTATGGTAGAATAAAATTTTAATGCCGTCCCTCCCGTAGTTGTCTCAGGACTGCCGAACATCACACCTATCTTCATCCTTATCTGGTTGATAAATATTACTGTTGTCAGGGATTTTGCAATCGCAGCAGAAAGCTTCCTCAGGGCCTGGCTCATAAGCCTTGCCTGAAGCCCTGGAAGGGAATCACCCATCTCCCCCTCGATCTCTGCCTTAGGTACAAGAGCAGCAACTGAATCTATGGCTATGATGTCAACAGCTCCGCTCCTGACAAGGGCCTCTGCAATCTCGAGTGCTTGCTCCCCTGTATCAGGCTGTGATACGAGGAGATCTTCTATCTTTACACCGAGTTTTTGTGCATAACTAATATCCAAAGCATGTTCTGCGTCAATAAAGGCCGCCGTGCCTCCGGCCATCTGTGCTTGGGCAATGGCATTTAAAGCCAACGTGGTTTTCCCTGAGGATTCGGGACCGTAGATCTCTATAACTCTTCCCCTCGGGAACCCACCAATTCCTGTTGCGATATCGAGAGTTAAAGAGCCTGAAGGTATCACCTGAATGCCCTCAGTAACTCCCTCTGCTCCAAGCCGCATAATGGCACCTTTCCCAAAACTCTTTTCAATCTGTGAAATTGCCATCTCGAGTGCCTTAATCTTTTCTTTACCGCTCATCTTTCCCCCTTCCTAAAGGTATCTCTTGTAAACAAAAATATTGGGCCCCCGTAGGTCTTAACTCGCTCTTCATCAATTTTATATTGTAGACCTCAATATTTCCAAAATCTCTCTCTTTAAAATTATCGAGTTCATGAATCAAAGTTATCATCCCTTTTGGAGAGCGAACTCTTCCGATTGTCAGATGGGGATGAAATTCTCTCTCTTCTTTTTGATAGCCCAAAGATGCCATCGAATCATCAATATCTCTCTGCAGTCTTTTCAGCACCTCTGAATCTTCCATACCAACCCATATAACCCTCGGATATTTCCTGTTAGGAAACACCCCCGCGCTATATATTTTAATACAAAAAGACTTATAAGATAATACTATTTCAGAAAGGGATTCACCTATCTTTGGTAATAAATCTTCAGATGTCTTTCCGAGAAATTTGAGTGTAAGATGGAGGTTTTCATGCACTACCCACTTCACATCCGCATTGTGCTTCTTAAGAATCTCAATAAGCTTGCCAATGTCTCCTTTTATCTGCCCGGGTATCTCTGCCGCTATAAAACACCTCAGGTACATTCTATTGAATGAGCTTCCATAGCTGCAGGATTAAATTTGTATATATGGCCGCTACCATATCGTCTGCCATGATGCCCTTCCCACCGCTGAGAATGGATTCCACTTTCTTAATCGGAAACGGTTTTAGTATATCGAAAACCCTGAATAAAAAAAAGGCGATTATTGCTTCAGCATAGCTAAAAGGGAGGAGGGCTACTGAAAGGAGATAACCACAAAATTCATCGATAACAATATGCTTGCTGTCTTTACTATTCAAAAGCCTCTCGGCATGATGGGAAGATACAATGCCAATCGGTATAAGGAGAAGTAACATCAGGATGTGAATAAAAGGATTCGGCTTCAAAAGAATGAAGAAGGCAAAGGCGACTAAGGAGCCGAATGTTCCAGGTGCAAAGGGAAGATAACCTATGAAACCTATGGTAGCAATATATTTTAGGACAACCATCTCCTCTGGTTAGCCCTATACCTGAATTATCCTGTAAGAGAAGCCTATTTTTGCAGAGCCCTCGAGGGTAGCTTTAACAGAGCAGTACTTAGTCATTGAGAGATCGATTGCTTTTTTTACTGAATCCTCAGATATATTTATCCCTTTTATAATAAACTCCATATCTATGTCAGTGTATTTTTTAGGATAATTCTCCGCCTTCTGTCCTCTTACATTGATCTCAAGACTCGTTACCTCCTGCTTCTTCTTTCTGAGAATAGAAACGATATCCATTCCTGAACACCCGCCTAATCCCAAAAGGAGCAGCTCCATTGGCCTCAAGCCCGTATTATTTCCACCAACCTCAGGGTCTCCATCCATAACGATTGCATGACCTGAAGATGCTTCTCCTACAAATTGCAGACCCTGCGTATATGTTACCTTAGCATGCAGCATACGTAACCTCCTGTAAATTTTAGTTAATTTATCCGAGATCAGTTTGTTTGTCAAGGAATCGAATCACATATTTTTCCCTTTCTGGCCTACTTTACTCATAAAGCAATCATCGGTAATGGAGGATATAGTATTTGTCCCGAAAATAACATTTCAAATCTCCCCTCACCCCCCTTTTCTAAAGGGGGAATGGGGGGATTACTTAATTTTTATAAAATCTTTTGTAAGCCAAAGGCTCATGAGGGTTTGAGCGGATTTAACCCGAAAGCTTTCGGGATACCTCGCAGGGCGTTAGCCCGACAATGAGCGAAAATACTATATCCTCCATATGTACAAAAAATTTATGAATAAAAATGGGCCAGCAGTCTATGACTTGTAAAGAAAAGATTAAGGGAGCGAAAGAGCATTTTTCAGTATAAACAGATTGAGAACTTTGTGGATATTATGGATATTTCAGTTGGAGTCTCTGTATTGCCGTGGCCTTGCCTGTCTTCTCATGAATATCAATAACTACAGCAGAGAAAATTCCTTCACCCTTAGCTGTCTCAAACCGCACAGGCATATTCGTTAAAAATCGCTGTATGACCAGCTCTTTCTCTATTCCAATGATAGAGTTGTCTGGACCCGTCATCCCTACATCGGTTATGTAAGCTGTCCCACCAGGTAATATCTTTTCGTCAGCTGTCTGGACATGTGTATGGGTTCCTATGACAGCGCTGACTTTACCGTCCATAAAGTAGCCAAAGGCTATCTTCTCAGAGGTTGCCTCTGCATGAAAATCAATGATGATCATGTTTGTTGTGTTGCTTAGCCTTTCTACCTCTTTTTTGGCAGTCCTGAAGGGACAATCTATATTTGACATAAAAACCCTTCCGGATATGTTCATCACCCCTACTTTTTCAGCATTTGAAAGTGTGTAAATGACACTTCCATAACCTGGTACCCCCGGGGGATAGTTTAAAGGCCTGAGTATCCTGTTTTCCTTAGAGATCTGGGCGATAAACTCTTTTTTATCCCAAACATGGTTTCCTGTTGTAATGATATGTATGCCGTAGCCTAAAATTTCAGAAACAATCTTATCTGTTATCCCAAAGCCACCAGCTGCGTTCTCGCCATTTGCGACGACAAGATCTATCTTGTACCTGTCAACGATAGTAGGAAGCAAAGCCTTCGTCGTCATCCTGCCCACTTTACCTACTATGTCACCGACAAAAAGTACTTTCATACTAACAAGTGACAAGTGACAAGTAAACTACTAAAACAAACTCGTTACTCGTTACTCGTAACTCGTTACTACTTGGCATATTCCACATATCGTGACTCTCTGATTACGGTAACCTTTATCTGACCTGGATATGTCATTTCTGCTTCTATTTTTTTAGCGAGTTCCTTGGATATCATGGAGGACATTTCGTCATTCACATCTTCGGGCTTGACGATTATCCTTAATTCTCTTCCAGCCTGAATTGCATAACATTTTTCAACGCCCTTATGGGAGAGGGCCATCTGCTCAAGTTTTTCGAGGCGCTTTAAATAACTCTCTATGCTTTCCTTTCTTGCGCCCGGGCGAGCAGCCGACAGGGCATCAGCAGCAGTTACAAGGGCAGCCTCAACCGTTGTAGGGTCTCCTTCTCCGTGGTGTACTAATATAGCATTTATTACTTTCTGATTCTCTCCATGCTTCTTTGCTATGTTCGCACCAATCTCCTGGTGTGATCCTTCCACTTCATGGTCTACCGCCTTTCCGATATCATGGAGGATGCCAGCCCTTTTTGCAAGTTTTACATCCACACCGAGTTCTCCAGCCATCATTCCTGCGAGGTATGCTACCTCCCTTGAATGTTGAAGGACATTCTGACCGTAAGATGTCCTGTATTTGAGCCTACCGAGAAGTTTTAACAGTTCTGGATGTATGCCAGAAAGCCCAAGGTCGAAAACAGCCTTTTCACCTTCCTCCTTAATGAGTGCTTCAACCTCCTTCCTTACCTTCTCTACTATTTCTTCGATCCTTGTGGGGTGTATCCTCCCGTCAGTTATGAGGCGTTCAAGAGAAAGCCTTGCAATTTCACGCCTTACAGGATCAAAAGCGGAAAGGGTTACTACCTCTGGCGTATCGTCAACAATCAAGTCAACACCTGTTGCAGCCTCGAGGGCCCTTATATTCCTCCCCTCTCTGCCGATTATTCTCCCTTTCATTTCATCATTTGGGAGGGTTACAGCAGTTATCGTTGCATCTGCAACATAGTCACTTGAGTACCTCTCTACAGCAAGCCCCATGATCTCCTTAGACTTTTTCTCTGCGTTTTCTCTGGCTTCATCTTCTATCTTTTTTACAAGTCTAGCAGCCTCAAATCTCGATTCCTCTTCAGTTCTCCTCAGAAGTTCTTGTTTTGCCTCTTCTGAGGTAAACCCTGATAGTTTCTCGAGTACTTGCGTCTGTTCCTTTATCAATTGGTTATAATGGTTTTCTTTCTCCTGTATGCCTCGTTCCTTTATGCTATAATCCTTTTCTCTTTTAGAAATCTCTTGTTCTCTCTTTTCAAGTTGGTCAAATCTTTTTTCAAGGGTTTCCTCTTTATGCCTTAACCTCCTATCGAGATGGTTCAGTTCGGAACGTCTCTCCCTGAGCTCCTTTTCAACCTCTGATTTGGCTTGATAGACAATATCTCTAGCCTCCAGGAGTGCCTCTTTTTTAATCTTTTCAGCCTCTTTCTTGGACTCCTCAATAATCTTCGCCTTTTCATTTTCAATTTCTATTTCTATAGCAGCTTTCTTGCTTTTCAGACTTGAACGGTAGATAAGACTCAGAACAATCCCTACGACTAGTCCTGTAAATACTGCAACCAATAAATATCCTGTTTGAGTCATTTTATTTCAAACCTCCTTTCCCTTTCCTCCTTACACGCGGAGGTATACTCTTATGAGGCTTAAAGCCCTTTTGAGAAATAAGCTTCTGTGGCTGGGTTATGACGATAAGACTTTTGGAGGTGAGAAATCTTTATTCTTAAAGGTAATTTTCTTTCTACTCTCTATCATAGAATTATTTATAATCCTCCATAAAAGCATAAACATCATAAAAAACCAACCACATAGCTAAAATAAACCCGCCCTGCCGTGTAAGGAAGAATTAGATCCGCCTAATAATAGGTGGGTGCCCTGAAAGAGACTTTAGGCTTTCTCCTTGCAGGAGATGTGCACACCGACTCTTTACGTAGGCTCCCAAAAGATCTAATTTGCCGGATCAACTTTCTCACTTATCACAAACAGGGCAGGAACTACCCTGATTTGCACCTCCAGCTAAAATAAATATTTAACCTTTCTTATTATTACATTATCACAAAAAACACATTAGGGCAAGAAAAAACTACCCTTTTTGTCCTCAGTTCGAGACTTTTGCCTTGTGTTAACGAACAATTTTTAATAAACTATAATAGAGAAAAGAGCTATATTTTTTAAAACATGTTTTCCATAGGAGAAGATAGGAAGTGAATGCCTTAATTTTAGCAGGCGGAGAAAATAAAAGGCTTCATGTAATAAAGGGGTTTCTAGAGATAAAAGGCAGGAGGATTATTGAGTCTAATATTGAACTCCTCAAGGAAATCTTTGATTGTGTTATTATAAGCACCAATAATCCCGAGTACTATTTTTATCTCGGCGTTCCCATGGTTGGAGACATCGTAAAATATAGAGGACCCATGACAGGCATACTTTCAGCCTTGATAACCCTGGAGGCTCCTGAAATTTTTGTTACCGGCTGTGACATGCCTTTCATAAAGCCAGAACTCATCCGATATATTGTTGGTAGGTGGGTAGATAGCCAGGAGGCTGTAATCCCTATCTTTGATAGTAAACCACAACCATTATTAGGTATATATTCAAAAAAGCTTGTGCCAAAAATGGAAGACAGCATACGAAAAGGTATGAGAGGTCTAAGGGAATTTCTCAAAAAAAGAGAAGTCCTTTATATAGGTGAAGATGAGGTGAGGGCGCTAGATCCTGAAGGAAGATCCTTCGTTAACATAAATACAATGGAAGACTATGAAAGAGAGCGATTAGCAGTTAGCAGTAAGCATGTTGTTTTATAAACTGCCAACTGCTCACTGCTTTTAAAGAGAGGAGGTAAATATGTTTGGTTTATCGATGCAAGAGCTACTTGTCATATTGGTAATAGTTATTGTTTTATTTGGTGCGACAAGATTACCCGAAATCGGCAAGGGCGTAGGACAGGCAATCAAAAATTTTAAAAAGGGTATGTCTGAACCTGATGAAATAGATGTAACACCAAAGAAAGAATCCAAAAAAGAAGAGATAGATAAAAAAGAAAAAGAAGGTGAATAGGGGAGCGATTGCAGAAATTAACCTTCCAGCAATAGCGCATAATCTCAAGACTGTCAGCAAAGCTGTTAAAAAAAGACCTGTCATAGCTGTTGTTAAGGCTGATGCATATGGCCACGGGTGTATAGAGGTCTCAAAAAGATTGATTCAAGAAGGTGCCTCTTCCCTTGCGGTAGCATATATAAGTGAGGGCATACTGCTCAGAGGTGCTGGTGTTGGCGCACCGATTATTGTCCTTTTTGACTGTGAAGATATCGATAATTTTTTTGATTTTGATCTCCTGCCGGTTCTGCATGACACAACCACTGCATCTGCTCTATCGCGAGTAGCTAAGAAGAGAAGGTATACGATAAAAGTCCATGTGAAGATAGATACAGGAATGGGAAGACTTGGGTTGAATGGTAAGCATATTATCGAGGATATCGTTAGAATTGCAAATATGGAGGGTATAGAACTGGCTGGATTGATGAGTCACTTTTCTGATGCTGATCTTTCAGACAGATCATATGCGGCTGTGCAGCTCAAGCAATTTAATATGATAAGAGAGGCCTTATGCAAGAAATTGAAAAAAAGGATCATTTCGCACATAGCAAACAGTGCGGCAGTCCTCAACTTTGAGGATGCCCACCTTGATGCAGTTAGGCCAGGGCTTATGCTCTATGGGTACTCTCCTCTCAGTCAGAATATATATAAGCATCCAGCAAGAACCTCAGAACCCATCCGCCTTAGGCGGAAGAACTTAGAACCAATAATCCTCATACCCGCAATGAAGGTCAAGACGAAAATTCTCTGTATAAGAAACTTTCCCCCTTATTCCCCAATAAGCTATGGGAGGACATTCATAACGAAACGGCAGAGCAAAATAGGTGTACTACCTCTCGGTTATGCAGATGGTTACAACAGACTTTTTTCGAATAATGCAGAGATGCTTGTGGGAGGCAGGCGCGTGCCTGTTGTGGGAAGAATATGCATGGATCTCACCATGGTTGACCTTACCGAGATTGGGGATGTGAGAGAAGGTGATGAAGTCGTTATTCTCGGACAACAGGGTAATGAGTCGATAACCGCTCATGAACTTGCATGGAAAACACAGACAATACCATATGAGATACTTACATCCATCGGCAGTCACTCAAAAAAGGAATACATTCATGAATCTTAACGTAGCGAGAGTAAAGACTCTAGACTGTAAGACAGTGTCTTAATGAAACAGGGAAAGGAGGTGAATGAGATGAGGATACCCTTTATGAGGCATATGGCATGGTATCTTGTTGTTGTGATGTTCATAATTGGTATTGCACCAAGGATAGATGCAGCTCTTGTAGAATCAGAGATTACCTCTCTTACACATGTCGATAGGACTGCTGACCTTGAAAAAATACAGAAGGCCCTAGAGACAAAGGCAATAAGTAAAAGGCTTGAACAGTTAGGTCTCACACAGGATGAGATTCAAAATAGGCTCACCCAGTTGAGTGACCAGCAGATTCACCAGGTCGCCACAAAATTGGATGACCTCAAGATCGGAGGGGATGGCCTTGGAATAATAATTGCCGTTCTTGTTGTTGTAATACTCGTTATCGTAATATTGCAGCTCACAGGGCATAAAGTTATTGTAACGTAATTCATGAAAAAGGATGAGGGCAGGAAGAAGGATACAAAACATACGAGAATAAAAAAAAACTTCTTTCTTCCTTCATCCTCCTCACCCTTCTTTTAGTATATTCTTGCGCCACCGTTAACAATACCAGCCAGAGTCACGTCATAGAAAATGTCCCCTTTTATCCGCAGAGCAGCTATCAATGCGGTCCAGCTTCCCTCGCAGGGGTGTTAAACTACTGGGGAATCAAGGTAACCCCAGAGGAAATTGCTGGAGAAATCTACAGCAATTCTGCAAGAGGGACACTGAACATTGACATGGTTCTTTATACTCAGAAGAAGGGATTGACGGCAACTCAGTATGAAGGAACTACGGAGGATCTGAGAAAAAACATAGACTCCCGTCATCCGATCATCGTCCTCGTTGATTATGGCTTTTCTTCCATTCAGGCAAACCACTTTATGGTTGTCATTGGATATAATGAACATGGTGTAATTGTCAACTCGGGAAAGGACAAGGATAAATTTATATCTGAGAAAGATTTTTTAAAAAAATGGGAAAAAACAAAATTCTGGACATTACTAATAAAACCCAGATGAATAGCAAAGGGTAAAGAACGTGGAACTTATAGCTAAGAGTACGAAACTCTATGCTCTATGCTCTATGCTTATAGCTCTGTGCTTGTCTGCTTGTGCCTCCCCGAGGATAATTGTTCTTGATGACCCACTGAGTCCAGAGGAGCATCTCAACTTAGGCGTGACTTATGAGAAAAAGGGAGAACTGGATAATGCCTTGAAAGAATATAAGGAAGCTTCAAAAAAACTCCCCCTTGCATATCTTTACATGGGTAACGTCTATTTTCAAAAAAATGAATATGACAAAGCAGAGACCTATTACAAAAAAGCTATCAAGAAAGATCCAGCGAATGCCGATGCATACAATAATCTTGCATGGCTTTATTTTATCAAGCAAGAAAACCTTGATGAGGCAGAGAGGTTAGCACTCAAAGCCATAGAACTGAATCCTCCCAAAAAGGCAATATATATCGATACCCTGGAAAAGATCAAAGGTTTACGATAGTCGTAAGACCCGGATAATTAGCAAAGAGCTGTTGCAAAGAGCATGGAGCATAGAACAAAGTGTAAAAACCGAATATCGAATAATCAAAAACACTATGCTCTTCCCTCTATGCTCTTAACGTTGTGATGAAATGTTTCTTTATGATACTGTATACGCAGCTTCCATCATAAAGTAATAATTCATAAACAAGAAGGAGAGAGCTTATGCTTTCTGAAAGAGCAAAAAGGATTAAGCCATCACCAACGCTTTCTATCGATGCAAAGGCAAAGGCAATGAAGGCATCCGGAATTGATATCGTTAGTTTTGGTGTAGGAGAGCCGGATTTTGATACCCCTGAAAATATCAAAGAGGCGGCAATAAAGGCTATCAAAGAGGGCTTTACTAAATATACCCCCGTTGGGGGTATCGATCCCCTTAAGGATGCAATTATAGAGAAATTCAACAAAGACAATAACCTGAATTATACACGGGAAGAAATTATCGTTTCCTGCGGTGCAAAACACAGCCTCTATAATATCGCGCAGGCATTGTTGAATCCTGGTGATGAAGTCTTAATTCCATCGCCTTACTGGGTATCGTATCCTGACCAGGTTTTGCTCAATGATGCCATTCCTGTTTTCGTAAAGACATACGAATCTGATTCCTTTATGCTAAGACCGGAGGCTATTGAATCCTCCATCACCAAAAAGACAAAGGCACTGATACTGAATTCACCTTCCAATCCTACGGGACTTACCTATGATAGGAAAACGCTTGAAAAAATAGCTGAGGTAGTCCTCAGATATGGAATCTTTGTTATATCTGATGAGATTTATGAAAAACTCACATATGATGGCTTCAAACACGTAAGCATTGCATCTTTTGACAATGAGATAAAA
Source organism: Nitrospirota bacterium (assembly GCA_963826355.1). Taxonomy (GTDB): domain Bacteria; phylum Nitrospirota; class Thermodesulfovibrionia; order Thermodesulfovibrionales; family SM23-35; genus DASPRG01. The sequence continues at coordinate 34,222 of CAWGWX010000032.1, forward strand.
GCAAAAACAACAGTTGTGAATGGGCTTTCAAAGGCTTATGCCATGACGGGCTGGAGGATTGGTTATGCAGCAGGTCCAAAAGAGCTCATAAAGGCTATGACGAATATCCAGAGTCAGTCCACATCCAATCCTACATCCATTGCTCAGAAAGCAGCTGTTGAGGCTTTGAGGGGCCCCCAAGACTTTATCACTGTGATGCTTGCTGAATTCGACAAGAGGAGGAGATTCCTGATCAACGAACTCAATTCTGTTCCTGGTATGAGCTGTCTCGCTCCAACAGGAGCTTTCTATGCTTTCCCAAATACATCCAAACTTTATGGCAAGTCTGCTGGCGAAAGAACGATTTCATCTTCATCAGACCTTGCCCTCTACCTCCTTGAAGAAGCAAATGTTGCCCTTGTGCATGGAGATGCCTTTGGCGATGACGACTATGTCAGATTATCTTACGCAACATCTATCGAGGAGATAAAGAAGGGTGTTGACAGAATAAGAGAGGCAGTAAGTAGACTTTCTTGAAGCAACAGTGGTAGATAAAGAGTTAAAGGATTTCCGTTCTGGCTATGTGTCTATTATTGGCCGACCAAATGTCGGTAAATCTACACTTCTGAATTCAATTCTGGGTGAGAAGATTGCAATTGTCACCCCGAAGCCACAGACAACAAGAAACAGGATCATCGGAATAAAGACCGTTCCCAATGCACAGATTATCTTCATAGACACCCCAGGTATTCATAAGCCAAAGCATAAACTCGGTGAGACAATGGTGAAAACTGCTCTGGAGGCATTACGGGAAGTAGATATTATTCTCTTTATGGTCGAGCCTCACGAGATTGGAAGTGGAGACAGGTTTATCATCGACTTATTGAAGAGAGTTCAGTCTCTGGTCTTTCTGCTGATAAACAAAATAGACATCATTAAGAAATCTGACCTCCTTCCTCTTATTGATCACTTCAAAGAGTTCTATCCTTTTAAAGAGATAATTCCCCTCTCTGCATTAAAAAAGGACGGGATTGAACTTCTGATGAACAGCATCTACGACTACCTGCCATATGGTCCAAAATACTATCCTGATGAGATCATAACAGACCAGCTCGAGAGATTCATGGTCTCAGAGATAATCAGGGAGAAGATTGCGGAGAAGACAGAAGAAGAGATACCATATTCAGTTGCCGTTGAAGTAGCTGAATGGAAGGAGAGAGAAGACGGACTTATAACGATAAGGAGTAATATTTATGTTGAAAGAGAGGGACAAAAAGGTATAATAATAGGGAAAAAAGGATCGATGCTCAAATCGATAGGAACTGCCGCACGCATTGATATAGAAAGACTTCTCAATACAAAGGTCTTTCTTGAGTTATGGGTGAAAGTTAAAAAAGACTGGCGAGATGACAAGAGAACTTTGGAGGAATTAGGGTATACATAGATGCTCATCGAGATGAATGTGGAAGGTCTGCTCTTTGATCCCCGGAGCAGCATGTACATTCTCCTTCTGAAAGAAATAGATGGAGATGGAAGATTACCTATCTGGATCGGCAAACCAGAAGCCGATTCAATAGCTCTTGCATTAGGGAAAGTCGTAACTCCTCGACCCCTTACTCATGATCTCATAAAGAATGTCATTGATGGCCTGAAGGTGAAAATAACAAAAATCATAGTGACAGAGATTCTGGATAATACCTATTATGCCCTTATCTGTCTGAATGACAGTAAGAAAGAAACCTTAATTGATTCAAGGCCGAGTGACGCTGTAGCAGTCGCCTTAAGGACCAATGCCCCTATATTTGTTGAAGAAAGCATCATGGAAAAAAGGAGCACAGACGAACTTGAGGAGTGGCTTAAAAACCTGAGACCAGAAGACTTCGGGAATATCATGTAATGCTCCACAGGACTGAGGGGGTTGTCTTAAGAACTATTCCCTTTGGCGACGCAGACCTTATAGTCTCCTTTCTTACCCCGGATCTCGGGCTTCTCAAAACCTTTGCAAAAAGTCCCCTGAAAACAAAAAGTCGATTTGGAAGCAGCCTTGAACCACTCACACACTCAAGGATTGCATTTTGGGGTAAAGAAAATACCACTCTTCCGCGATTGACACAGTCAGATATCATCCATTCCTTCCAATCAATACGAGATACATTGAATTGCTTTCTTAAAGTATCAGAAATAATAGAACTCACTCTTCAATTTATTCCTGAGAGGGAAGCAAATACGAAGGTCTACGCTTTATTTTTACATACATTACATAACATCGAGAACAATCCCCCCTCACCCCCCTTTACTAAAGGGGGGAGGGGGGGAGTAGATCTTGGGATAATTCACTATAAGATACATTTCCTAAAGCTTGCAGGATATGCACCCAAGCTTGATACCTGTGGAAGATGTGGGAGAGATGGACAGTGTTTTTATTTATCCCAGGGTTCTATCCTCTGTGAAGCCTGTGCAAAAGGAGTAAACTTTCCTGTAAGAATCACACAAGGAGCCATGAAAGTATATTCGGATCTCCTTACATGGGACATCACAAAGATACAGAGAATCAGGCCCTCCAATATGCTCCTTTCAGAGCTTTCAGATCTCATGGACATGCATATAAAACATATACTCATGAAACCACTAAAGTCAGAGACCTTTATCCGCTCTCTCTCCCGCCACTTGTAATAAGGGCCTATCACTGTCATGCCCACACTGTAACTAATCACTAACTCATTTGATTGGAACGACAGTCACAGTAAAGAAACAGGATACTTTTTTAAGGACAATTTTACCTTTTAAAATAATCCGCGCATTGAGTATTATATTGAAGCGCTCAATCTTCATCTTTAAAATTTGAATTGTATGCTGGATAATTTTTTTAATCCAAAGTCTATTGCCGTCATCGGGGCATCAAGAACACCAGGAAAGGTAGGCTATGATATTCTCAAAAATCTCATTCAGTATGGTTACCAGGGAGCTGTTTATCCTATTAATCCTGAGGCTTCGGAAATTCTGGGCCTGAAGGCTTACCCCTCCATTCTTGATGTGCCAGATGAAATAGGATTAGCAGTTGTAGTAGTCCCTCCCAAAAGGGTGATAGAAGTCATTGGTCAATGCGGACAGAGGAGGATTGGTGCTGCTGTAATTATAACTGCGGGATTTAGAGAAAGCGGCTCAGAGGGTACCAAGTTAGAGGATGAACTGGTCAAAAATGCAAAGGAATCAGGGGTCAAGTTTATAGGTCCGAATTGTTTGGGTATGATCGATACCCACTCGAGAATCAATGCCTCTTTTTTTGCTGGTATGCCGAATACAGGAAATATCGGATTTTTCTCTCAGTCTGGTGCACTCGGTATTGCTGTTCTTGATCTAGCCCTGGCAGAAGATATAGGTTTTTCAAAATTTATAAGCATGGGAAACAAAGCTGATATCTCGGATGAAGAGATTATGCAGGCCCTGGCAGAAGATGATAATACAAAGGTAATTTTAGGATACATTGAAGGAGTAAAGGATGGCAGAAAGTTTGTGGAGACTGCTACCCAGGTATCGAAAAAGAAGCCGCTTATTATCCTGAAGTCAGGTATTACTAGCTCAGGAGTCAAGGCAGCCTCTTCCCATACCGGAGCACTTGCAGGAAGGGAGACATCCTTTGATGCTGCCTTCAAGCAGAGTGGGGTTATTCGGGTACATACTGTTGGTGAACTTTTTAATTATGCCGTGGCTTTCGCCAATCAGCCCCTGCCTCAGGGCCCAAATGTAGCCATCATAACGAATTCTGGAGGACCAGGAATCTTAGCAGCAGATGCCTGTGACAAGTTAGGCCTTCAGCTCGTTCCCTTACACAAAGAAACTGTAGATGAGCTCAGGACTTTTCTACCGACCTTTGCATCATTTTATAATCCAGTTGACATTCTGGGAGATGCTACTGCAGAGCGGTATGAGAAAGCCCTCTATACCGTAATACAAGATGAGAAGGTACAGGCGGCATTAGTTCTTTTGACCCCAACGGCAGTCGTGAATGTAGAAGGTACTGCCAAGGCAATAGCGAATATTGCTCATTTGATTGATAAACCCATACTGACCTCATTTATGGGTAAAAAGAGTATCGAATCTGGATCAAAGATCCTCACGAAATACCATGTTCCTAATTACAGTTATCCAGAACATGCCGTTTCTTCTCTCAATGCTATGTATCAATATCACGTATGGACAAAAAAGCCCGAGAAGGCTTATCCCAATTTTGAAGGCTTAAAAGATAAGGCACTTGACATCTTTGAAAGGGTTAAGGGAGAAAAACGTTCGCATTTAACGGACTCGGAAATCTACGAGGTTTTACATGCGTATGGATTTTTGCAACCAAGGAGTTTGATGGCCAGAACCTCTGAAGATGCTGTTGCCGCTGCTAAAAGAATAGGTTATCCTGTGGTAATGAAGATTGTTTCGCCCCAGATTCTCCATAAGAGTGATATCGGTGGAGTCAGAATCAATATCAATAGTAAAAAGGAAGTAGAGAATGCCTTTTTTGATATCACGACACGTGTAAAACATATTATGCCCACGGCCCAGATATATGGAGTGATGATTCAGGAAATGGTCTCTGGGGGGAAAGAAGTTATTATCGGTATAACTCGAGATGTCCAGTTTGGACATATGATTATGTTTGGACTGGGGGGTATTTATGTCGAGGTTTTGAAGGATATTTCTTTCAGGATTGCTCCATTAAGTAGAGAGGATGCTCATGAAATGATCAGGGAGACCAAAGTCTTTCCCCTTTTGAGGGGAGTAAGAGGGGAGGCAGAAACTGATATTGAGGCTATTGAAAAATCTTTATTGATTTTGTCGCAAATGGCTTTGGATTTTCCCCAGATCATTGAGGCTGAGATAAACCCACTCCTGGTTAAGAAACGAGGAGAAGGAGTGGTAGCCATTGATGCACGATTTATTATAGGAGGGGACTAAAATGATTTCTTTATATGTAGGTTCTACATCAGGATACTCTGGCAAGAGCTTAGTCACTATGGGACTGGGTCTCAAGTTTAAGAAAGACGGTCTCCGGGTTGGATATATCAAGCCTGTGGGTATCTTACCCATTAAGATTGAAAATATTCTTTCGGATAAGGATGCCTGGTTCATCTATAGAGCACTGGAGTTGAAAGATCCTATATCTGAAATATGCCCGGTCGTATTGACCCAAGAGCTTACTGTTAAAGCTTACCAAAAGGATATTAAGGGCCTTTTAGGAAAAATCGAAAAATCCTACCAACAGCTATCAAAAGATAAAGACATCATGATCGTTGGTGGCTCTGGGAGCATTTATTCCTGGAGTGTTCTTGGCGTATCAGGCCTTAAGGTAATTAGGCGCCTGAATGCAAAGGTAGTCATTGTGGTGAAGTATGAGGGTGAGTATTGTGTTGATTATATCCTCCAGGCAAAAAAGGATCTGAATGATCACTTTATAGGGGTAATATTCAATAAAGTCACTCATGAATATAAGCAAGGTGTAGAGGATTATATTGTTCCCTTTTTAAAAAGGAAGGGTGTAGATATTATCGGCATATTACCCCATGATCCCTTAGTTGGTTCCATTACAGTAGAGGAATTGACTGAGATGCTGGGAGGTAAGGTTTTATGCTGTCACGATAAGCTGAGCAATCTGATTGAGCGTTTCTTAATTGGAGCTATGCAGGTCGATAGGGCTACGGAGTATTTTAAAAGAACGAAAAATAATGCGGTGATTGTGGGCGGTGACAGAGCCGATATACAGTTATCCGCTATAGAATCTGGCACGGAATGTCTCGTACTTACGGGAGAGCTCTATCCCAGTGAAATCATTATAGCGAGGGCTGAACAGAAAGATATACCCATTATCGTGGTCAGAGATGACACCTATGCTGTGGCTAAAAAATTAGAAAAACTCTCTGTACGGTTAAGATTGAGGGACAAGGCAAAAGTAGCTCACGGTATGGATCTGGTTATGGCGAGTGTTAACTTCCCCTTACTTTATAAAAAGCTGGGAGTAAACATCGGGCAATAGCATCCTCAATATGTCCCCATTTCGCTGGATTAACTTCTTGACATAAAAAAGGGCTTTGATATATAAAGATGTATGCAAATTCCTCTTAAGTTAGACGATTTCTTCTGTCCAAACGAGTCATGTAATGACCATGGAAAAAGGGGACTGGGAAATATCGTCATCTATGACAGGTACGGAAGGAATCGTCGGAAACTCCTCAAATGCAAAACCTGTAACTCAACATTTTCCGAGCGGCGCAGCTCGTTCTTCTTCGGTCTCCATACAAAGGAGACTACGATAAAGGAAGTCATTCATCATCTTCTCGAGGGGATGAGCTTCAGAGAGGCCGCAATTGCATCTGATCTTGATAAGGACACTGTACAGAGGATATGGAAAAGATTCCTGCTTAATTGTGAAGAATCGGTAGAGAGTCTTTTAAAGGAGTTCAACATAAGGCTCGAAGACCTTATAGTTCTCTTATATAAGAGAACTCAAAAAAGGGTGAGATGAGAGAATGCGCGAGGTAAGAATTGCGATTGCTGGGATAGGAAATTGTGCTAGCTCCCTGATTCAGGGTATTGCATATTACAATGCTTTAAGCGAGAATCATCCAGACAGGGACCTCGGCCTCATGCATTATGACCTCGGAGGGTACAGACCAGGTGATATCAAGATCGTTGCAGCCTTTGATATCGACGTGAGAAAAGTAGGCAAACCCCTCAAGGAAGCCGTCTTTGCCAAACCAAACTGTACAAAAATATTTAACAGAGACATCCCTGATTATCCTGTCAATGTTGAAATGGGTAAAGTGTTAGACGGTGTAGCCCCTCATATGAAAAATTATCCAGATGACAGGCGATTTATTGTTGCCAGAAAGAAACCTTGTAATGTTGCAAAGGTTTTAGAGCAAAGCGGTGCTGATATCCTTCTGAGCTACTTACCGGTAGGATCTGAAATGGCAACAGCCTTTTATGCCGAGGCATGCCTGCAAACCGGTGTCAGTTTCATTAATTGTGTTCCTGTCTTCATTGCATCAAACAAATCCTGGGCACATCGCTTTGAAGAGAAAAATATTCCTATCATAGGAGATGATGTTAAAAGCCAGATAGGCGCTACGATCATTCATCGAACACTGACAAAGCTCTTTGAAGACAGGGGTGTAAAGATAGATAGCACATACCAATTAAATGTGGGTGGAAATACCGATTTCTTGAATATGTTAAATCACGATAGATTAAAATCTAAAAAGATATCGAAGACAGAGGCTGTTCAGTCCCAACTTCAGAATCCATTGAACAATGAGCATATCCACATAGGTCCCTCTGACTACGTTCCCTGGCTCATGGACAACAAGATTTGTTTTCTCAGGATAGAGGGAAGAGGTTTTGGACACATACCCGTAAACATTGAACTTAGACTTTCTGTCGAAGACTCTCCAAACAGTGCAGGAGTCGTCATAGATGCTATACGGTGCTGTAAAATCGCTCGTGAGAGAAGAATAGGGGGGGTGCTCATATCTCCTTCTGCATATTTCATGAAACATCCCATTGAACAGTTCCCGGACGAGGAAGCACGGGACATGGTAGAAGACTTTATTGCAGGGAAAAGGGAACGATAGCGGGTGTTAAGTGCCAAACTGGGCCATTTTCTTGACACCCCTCTGAGCCAGATCGCAAAAAGAATCCCTCTTAGTCCAAACGCCCTTACCATAGTTGGGTTTCTTATCACAGCCGTTGCAGCCTTCATGATTCCTCAAAGTATCAGACTTGGTGGAATATTAATCCTGATCGGTGGGATCTTTGATGTCTTTGATGGGGTAGTTGCAAGAACAAGGGGGCAAATTACTCACTTTGGTGCATTCCTTGATTCTGTGCTCGATAGATACTCTGACGCATTCCTTTTCCTCGCCATATCATGGTATTTCGTAGAGAAAGGTAACCTTACAGGTGCTTATCTAAGTCTTGGCACATTAGTTGGTGCCTTTCTTATCAGTTACTCAAGGGCAAGGGCAGAGGGCCTCGGTAAATCGTGCTATACAGGAATTATGGAAAGGCCCGAGAGGATTATCCTCTTAGCATTCGCTACGATAACTGGATGGCTCTTACCCGTACTATGGATAATGCTCGTGCTTACCCATATTACTGTCCTTCAGAGGGTTTATCATGTATGGAAGATATTGAGATAATCTTCAGTGAACTCCGGTATCAAGCCTGATCATAGCCATGTTATTTTATGCATGTCCCTCAAATAGTTGAAGTAAGTAAGCGACTCGATTAAACTGATTTACCCATTAACCATCAAATTTAAAGGAGTCGCTTATGAAAAGAGAATACCGGAAAATGGCACGGAAAGCAAACGGTAAAATCAGGGAAATCAGGGAGGGACAGGTAACCATTGAGGTGCCTCTTCCGATAGCAGAGGTTTTGTCTGGAACGACATGGATCGTCGAAGAGCTTGGTCGGGAGATAGGACTAATGGTTATCTCTGCCGTTATAGAATCTGAGGCAGAGCAGAAAGCTGGCAAGAAGCACGCAAAGAATCCTGGGCGGGTAGCTCACTGGTGGGGGAGTCAGGGTGGTAGTGTCTGTTTTGAGGGGCAGAAGGTCTTGATAGATCGGCCTCGGATTCGACGCAAAGCCGGCAAAGAAGTTTCTCTTGAGACATACAGTGCATTTCAGAATCCTCAGCGGATGAGGAGCACAGTTCTGAAGGATATGGTCTTAGGGATATCATCTCGGAATTACGAAGAGACAATTGAGAAGCTTATTCAGGGATACGGAATAAAGAGGTCCAGCATAAGCCGTCATTTCATCCAGGCCACGACTGAGCAGATGCAAGAGTTTCTGGAGCGCACGCTTGCCGATTTGGATATCTGTGCGATCTTCATTGATGGGATAGAATTCAAAGGAGAGCATCTTATCGTATCGTTGGGGATAGATGTGACGGGAAAGAAACACGTGATGGGGTTATGGCAGGGGGCGACAGAGAATACGGAGATCTGCAGAAATCTTCTGGAAGATATGCAGGGGAGAGGACTGGATACGAGTAAGGATTATCTGTTTGTTCTCGATGGATCGAAGGCGTTACGGTCTGCGGTGACAAAGATGTTTGGTAAAAGCGCATCGGTGCAGAGATGTCAGCAACATAAAAGAAGGAATGTAAAGGAGCACCTTCCCCCAGAGCATCAAGGAGCGATTGATACCCGTCTTCGCGCAGCTTATAATATGGCGAACTATGAAGATGCAAAGAAGTCATTAGAGTTAACTGTGAAGTATCTGGAGCGGCTAAATCCCAGTGCAGCGAGGAGTTTAGAGGAAGGATTGGAGGAGACGCTCACGGTTCACCGATTAGGTATCACAGGCATTTTAAAGAAAGTCCTTTCCAGCACCAATCCAATAGAATCTTGTTTTTCCATTATGAGGACAGTTACTGGCCGTGTAAAACGGTGGCGAAAAGGTGACATGATTCAGAGATGGGCTGTTGCAGCGATTCTCAGAGCGGAGAAGAAATTCAGACGTGTGAATGGATATCAGGAAATATCGAAACTGCTGATGACCCTGCAACGAAAATCAATTGAGGTAAAGGAGAAGGCAGCTTAGGATATGTTTAACGGGTGCTTCTTACTTCAACTAAAGAAAGGGACATAGCTTTTTAAATCCACAATTATCTTTCTATGTTCAAGAATGATTATCACGTGATAGGAGCTAAATTTTCTTGACAAATATAGATTGTCAAATTAAAATTTTAGAGCAGAGAGAAACTGTAAGTATCTCTATAGTGAGGGTAAAAGCATGGATCTTGCAGGGGCAATAAAAAGAAACCCACCCGGATTTCTTTTTTGTGTCGTCATAGCATGGCTCACCTTGAAATTTGAGGCTTTGAGGCCTGGCTAAAAAGATGAGCGAAATTCAAGACATGGCTATGAAAATCTTTAATGCCTTTGAGGATTTCTATCTTGATAAGGATAAAAGAAAAATCTTTAATGATCTTTTCGACAAATATCTTTCTACTGTTGATGTAGATGGGCGAATGGACACCTATGACGCAATTGTTTCACTTGGCCTTTACCATCGCTCCGAATTTGACCAGATGGTAAAAGTACTTAAGGAACACTCTCTCATCTCTGAATAGTTTTCCATTTCACTCTTTAATTACGCCTGTTATTGTCTTCGTTACGCTCATTCTTTACCAGCAAAAGGTAGGGAGTCAATTGAAGGGTAGGGTTGGCTAAGATGGAGCGGGCGACGGGATTCGAACCCGCGACCTTCAGCTTGGGAAGCTGACACTCTACCAACTGAGTTACGCCCGCAATACCAAATTTTATAAATCAGCATATGCTAAAGTCAAGAAATCACTTGTCGCTTCCGTTGTTACTCTACTTGCACAAATGGTTAACACACTCTTCTATTGTTACCCCTTGTTTAATTTGACCTTTTATTAATAATTCACAACACTCTTTTTCACAAACCAGCCTATCAATTAAGTCTATCTTACACTTGTCTGTATCTTCCCTTAGAGCTACCAAAACATAAATTTCTCCAGTTTTTAAATCTCTAACTCTTCCTGCACCATCCTGATATACATAGCCATCTCGTGTCATTTTA
>CAWGWX010000033.1:0-24798 GCA_963826355.1 Nitrospirota bacterium
AGTGGAGTTGATGCAGCACCAAGGGGCATAAAGTCTGCATATCCCCTGACATCCATAGCCTGCTGTGGACATATCTTTACACAACAGTAGCACTCCCAGCAATAAGTAGGCTCCTGATTGTATGCCTTCATCCTCTCCTTGTCCAGGATCATCAGGTCGTTAGGGCATATATACATGCATGCAGTTTTATCCTGCCCCTTGCAGCCGTCACATTTTTCGGTAATTACAAAACTTGGCATTTAAACGCACCTCCTTTTATTTGATGAGTTGAGAGTCGATCAGTATCAACTGAAACCTGAAACGTCCTTCCACCTCCTTTCGTTGTGTTATTTCTCTACAGTTTTAATGAAGTCATCCATAACATTTAATGTTTTTTTGCTAACAACAAGGTCAAATATCTTGTCTTTTACTGCCTTTGGGAGTAACTCAATGCTCTTTGTGGTAGCAGTATCAAATTTTGCCATAGGGAATATTTTCAGAACCTTGTCTCTCTGCTCTGCTGTGTTGGGAACAGCGAGAACCTTTAACCCGGCCAATACTTCTTTACACATACCTGCAAGACCGGCTGCCTGAAGTTTTTCGAGCCGTTCTTCGTTGATCCATAAGTTAATTGGATAAGTCTCTTCTGCCATGTTTTCCTCCTTTATTTCTTATTTCAATTTTCAATTCGTTATTTCAACGGTTCAATAGTAAATACAGGATTTCTCCTCTTGAGGTAATCCTCTGTAACAAACGCATCGCCAAAGCCGTACTTTTCAGCACATTCCATGATCATGTCAAAAACCTCAGGCCTGAAGATACGGCGGGGCGGTTTAACACCATCCTGGATGATGCTTCTGATCAAAGTACCGCTGAATGATGCCTTTTTATCCTTGTGGCCGCAAAGACCCATATAAGTAACTTCATCACAAACAGGGCAGAACCACCAATCGAGATTGAAAATAGGTGTGATATTGAGAGAACCTTTGGGCAGTCTATCGAAGATCCTATGTGCATCATATGGATCATAATAGGTACCAACACCGGCATGGTCTCTTCCGAACATATGGTGGGTGCAGCCGAGGTTGGTCCTGAGGCATGCATGGAATATTGCTTCTTTCGGCCCGGCATATCGCATATCCCAGAGGGTGCATGTGGTTAAAAAGATATCTTCCCTGAAGTATCCATGTTTGCCCTGAGCCTCCTGGCAAAGGATTATTGCTTCATCGATATAATCGCCCGGTCTTTTTGAACCGATCATCGCATTTACCAGAATTCCTCCACGAGGTTTATCTACCATCATAGAACCATAAGCTCCTAAGTATGCACCTTTCATAAGCCATTCATGGCCCGTATGCGGAACGTTTCTTGTCTGATGGTTGATGATCATCTCCCAACCTTTTTCCTTAAATCTTTCCCTCATCTGTTTCGGGGTGAGCCAGAATCTTGTAAAAGGTTCGTTTATCTTCGGGGGGTTGAGGAGGGTGATCTTTCCACCAAGGAATTTATCCTGATATTGATATGTTCTCTTGACTCCAGGATGTTTATCTTCAGTAGTTCCATAAACCTTCATCGCCACTTCTTTTTTATCTAACGTGTATATATCAGTAATATCGAAAACAGCAAAAGGGTTTCCGGTATAGGTAAGAAGGACTTCATCATACTGTTTGATGCCTGATTTCTTGAGATCTTCCTCGGAAATGTCAAATACAATCGGGATGCTCCATACAGTTTTTCCATCTGCAAGTAGCATATTGTTGCAGACAGACTCAACGTCAGCCTTTGTCATAAACCCTTCAAGCGGTGAGAAGAATCCATATGCAATGTCAATGACCTCTGTTGCCATCTGAAGACGGACATCCAGTTCCTTTACCTTGGCAGCCTTCAGTCTCGGCTACCCTCTTAATCGCTGCATCTTTTGGCAGAACTCGTTCAATAATTTCTTTGCCACCATGACCAATGTTTTCCATTCTTATCCTCCTTTTGATTTCGTTATAAGCAACCGCTTATTTGCCTTCTATGACACTGCAAACCTTACTGAATATCTCATCAATGCTGCCTGTACCCATGACTGATTTCAGTATCCCCTTTTTCTTGTAATAATCCATAAGGGGTGCTGTCTGGGCGTCATATACATCAAGCCTTCTCTTGATTGTCTCTTCTTTATCGTCATCTCTCTGAAAGAGTTCACCACCGCATTTGTCACACGCACCCTCTTTCTTCGGAGAAGAAAAATATATGTTGTACATCTGCTGGCAGTTCTTGCATGTCCTTCTTCCCGTCAACCTCTTCATGAGGATGTCCCTATCGACATCAACATCTACAGCAGCATCAAGAGGGGCCTTCATTTCAGTAAGTACCCTATCGAGGACTTCTGCCTGTGCAGTATTTCTCGGAAAGCCATCAAGGATGTATCCCTTTTTGCAGTCATCTTTGGCAATTCTCTCCTTGACAAGTCCTATGACAACACTATCAGGCACAAGCTCGCCCTTATCCATATAGGACTTGGCTTCTTTTCCGAGAGGTGTACCCGCTGCTACAGCAGCCCTTAAGATGTCCCCTGTAGAAATCTGGGGAATCCTGTATTTCTCGACGAGTTTCTTTGCCTGAGTTCCCTTCCCCGCGCCTGGTGCACCAAGAAAAACAAGTCTCATGTTCCCCCCCTTTGACCTTCAAATTAAAAAACAGGAAAGCACCCAAAATGAGAGTAGGTGCAAAAATTACAAAGATTAAAGAAGTAACCTAGCGTTAAAAACAGGGAAGTATAATCATTACGCTACCTTAAGGTCAAATTCATATTTTTGATAGATAGATAAAATTTACTTATCAGACCTCTTAAGAATTGTAAATTTATAATTTAGAAATAAAATTATTCAAAAATTCCCCCCTCGTGAAGATATCTTTGGAGCTTCCTTAGCGCCTTTCCTCTATGGCTCAAGGCATCTTTCTCGTCCGCAGTCATTTCTGCGAAGGTTCTGTTATATCCTTCTGGATAAAATACAGGATCATAGCCGAAGCCTTGAAAGCCCCTTGGCTCTCTCCCAATCATTCCTTCCACATATCCAAAGAATGTTTTTACACTCCCTTCAGGAAATGCCAAGGCTATGCAACATACGAACCTCGCACCCCTTTGCTCATCAGCAATCGAACGCATTTCAAATAGTAATTTCTCGATATTCTTTCTGTCGTCCGCATCCTCACCAGCATACCTTGCAGATAATGTACCCGGGTCCCCATTCAGCACATATACCTCAAGCCCCGAATCATCTGCTACTGAAGGTTTTCCTGTATATCTTGCAACGGTTTGTGCCTTCTTTACGGCGTTCTCTTCAAAGGTCACCCCCTCTTCCTCCACCTCAGGGCATCCTATAAAGTCATCAAGTGTCTGTATCGAGATTGATAAATCTGCAATGATTCTCTTCATTTCTTCGATTTTCTTCTTATTTCTTGTTGCAAGGACTACATCCATTTTCAGTTTGTTGAGTTTATTGAGTTTCTTGAGTTCACTGAGTTCTTCGGGTTATAACACAAAAAACTGAGCAAACTCAAGAAACTGTGTAAACAGGAGCCGGGGTGCCCTTGAAAATTTAGGAATCTTCTGTTAGTATTTTGGATGTCAGGGGAATTTAAACGGGCAGGATTGCTTCTCAGAGCAATTGCCAAAACCCTTGACTTTATTATCATCGCAGCGGTAGGAGAGGTAATTCCGAAAGCAGGCTTTTTTGCAGGGCTTGCCTATCTTTTGATAGGGGATGGCCTTTTTGATGGGAGAAGCTTAGGGAAAAAACTCATCGGGCTCAGGGTTGTCTCAGCAGACACAAATGAGCCCTGTTCATTCAGAGATTCGATACTCAGAAATAGTATTTTCGGCATCGGATACCTTCTCTATCTGATACCCTGGCTTGGGTGGATATTTATAGTAATCGTTATTGTTTTTGAGTTTATCGTCCTGCTTGGGAGCAAAGATGGAATGCGTCTCGGCGATGAGATTGCAAAGACAAAGGTAGTAGCAGTAACCACTGATACAGAAACCTTAACAGGGAGGCTAAATGCTTCATAATATACTTGGATGGTTCTCGAATGACCTTGCCATTGACCTCGGGACAGCTAACACCCTTGTATTTGTCAAAGGCAAAGGTATCGTATGTGACGAACCTTCTGTTGTCGTGCAAAGAAGGGACAATAAGAAACTCATAGCCGTTGGTGCTGAAGCTAAAAAGATGCTTGGTAAAACCCCTTCAGATATCATAGCCATAAAACCATTGAAAGATGGTGTTATTGCTGATTTTGATGCAGCAGAGGAGATGCTCAAGTACTTTATAAAAAAGGTCCATAACAGGAGGAGTTTTGTATCACCAAGGGTAATCATTGGAGTACCTTCAGGCATAACTCAGGTCGAGCAGAGGGCTGTAAAGGATGCTGCCCAGGCATCTGGGGCGAGGGAGGTCTACCTGGTTGGAGAACCTATGGCAGCTGCCGTAGGGGTAGGACTTCCGGTAGGAGAGCCATCTGGCAACATGATTGTCGACATCGGAGGTGGCACAACTGACATCGCTGTCATATCCCTCGACGGGGTAGTTTATAGTAAAGCCGTAAGGATAGGGGGCGATAAGATGGATGAGGGTATTATCGCCTATATCAAACGCAGATACAATCTCATGATAGGAGATAGAACAGCAGAACAGATAAAGATTGAAATAGGCTCTGCCTATATAAAAGATAATGAGCTCGTCCTTAGCAGGCAGTTCAAGCCTACTGTCAATAGCGATGTCATCGAGTTTACGCCAGGTCTGCATGAAAGAAAAGATGTACATCAGGCTGCTGAAAGGAATAACAAATTAACAATGGATATAAAGGGTAGGGATCTCATTTCAGGCATACCGAAGACCATAACAATCACCGAAGAAGAAATCCGTGAAGCCCTTGTAGAGCCTGTGAATATCATCCTTGATACAATAAAAATTATCCTCGAAAATACCCCTCCTGAGCTCGCAGCAGACATCGTGGACAGAGGGATCGTTCTTGCTGGTGGGGGTGCCCTTCTCAGGGGGCTCGATTCACTGATAAGAGAAAACACAGGGCTTCCTGTCATTGTGGCAGATGACCCCCTCACAGCTGTTGTCCGGGGAGTCGGCAGTATGCTTGATGATTTAGAGTTGCTTAGAAGAGTAGCTTTCAATTAGTAATGCCTAAGAAGAGGCTCCTGCTTCTCCTCTTTATTATCCTATCCCTTGGCTTGATGACTTACCAGAGTAAAAAGGACCACCTCTTGCCTTTAAGATTCCTTAATAATACACTGAACGGTTTTCATGCTATAGTGAATTCTGTAAAAGACTCGGTCACCTCCCCTTTTAAAAAGATGCTCATCAGGGAAGAGGAAAACACAAGATTAAAAGCAGAACTCAAGAGATTGCGTGAAGAGCAGCAGAAGTATCAGGAAGCCCTGCTTGAAAATAGGAGGCTCAGGGAACTCCTTTCGCTAAAGGAAAAAGACCATGGATATGTTACAGCTGCCCGCGTTATCGCAAGAGGTGCAGATCAGTGGTCTAACACCTTCGTTCTTGACAAAGGGCTCTCTGACGGAGTAACAAAAGATATGACGGCTATAACTCCAAAGGGTCTCATTGGAAAGATTTCAGGAGTTTCTAATTCTTACTCATATTTACTCCTTCTTACAGATTTGAATTTCTCTGCTGCTGTAAGGCTTCAGGAAAGCAGAAGAGAGGGGATAATCTCTGGCATGGGCCTCAGAAAGTGCCAGTTAAAATATATACCCCCTGAAGAAGAGGTAAAAATAGGTAATATAGTAATAACATCCGGACTGGATTCTTTATTCCCACAGGGGATACCCGTTGGTTACATATCAAAAGTCGATAAAAAGGGGGCAGGGCTTTTCCAGAACATAGAGGTAACCCCCTTTGAGGATAATTCAAAGGTTGAGGAGGTAGCAATAATAAAAAGATGACTTACATCCTCTGGATAGTTATAACCCTTTTTACCTTTTTCATGAAGGAAAGGATATCCCTATTTGATGTGGTTCCGAACTTCACAGCTGTCTTAGTCTACTATGCAGGCATGAGGAAAGGGGAACTTGAGGGTATGTTTTTCGGCTCCCTTATTGGTTTCGTAGAGGATAGCCTTTCAGGTGCATTCCTTGGCCCTAATCTCCTGAGTAAAGGCATTGTCGGTTATTTTTCCTCTTTTATTTCTGGTAGCTTCTTCAGATGGACACCCCTTTTGGGTACTATCGGTATATCTGTCCTGACATTAGTCGATAATGCTCTCGTCTTTGCTTCGAGAAGCTTCTTTGATAGAATGCCAGCTACCATGAAAGCAGCTGTTATCATAACTATCATACAATCTCTCGTAAATGCACCTTTAGGGTTATTTCTGAAGCCAAAGGATATACAGAAAACAGTGTAGCAGAACTCTAACAACGAGAAGATAAAAGTGAAATGGGAATCTGAAAGAATCTTAAGAATAAGCTATATTGTGATTGTAGTCTTTCTCCTTCTCATCATGAGGCTATGGCAGTTACAAGTATTGGAGGGCAGTAAATATAGGGAACTCTCTGAGGTCAACAGGCTCAGAATAATAGCGATACCGGCACCGCGGGGCATACTCTTTGACAGAAACGGCATTCCCCTTGTAAAAAACTCCTCTTATTATTGCGCATCCATAATCTATGGAGAATTCGATAAAAGTAAGACTGATTTACTCTCAAAAGTCCTGAATGTGCAGGTAGAAGAGATACTCGCAAAAATAAACAAAGAAGAACTGAGCCCTTTTACCCCCATAAGACTAAAACAGGGACTGACTTTTAATGAGGTTGCATATATTGAATCTCGAAGATCTGACTTTCCAGGTCTTATCATTGAGGTCGACGCCAGCAGGGAATATATCTATGGTAGCATTGGTTCACATCTCATAGGTTATCTTGGAAAACCGAATCCGTCCCAATTTAAAGACCCGGCATTCAGGGATGTCCCACCAGATGCATTCATAGGGCAATGGGGAGCTGAAATGCTTTTTGATAAATCCCTGAGAGGCACCCCCGGTGAGAGGGTTATAGAGGTTGATTCCCTTGGAAGAGAGATAAGACTCTTAAGGGAGAACCCACCGATAAAGGGAGAGGATATCAGGCTGAGCCTCAATATTAATCTACAAAAAGAAGCTGAAGAAGCATTTGGAGAAAGGGCAGGCGCCCTTGTTGCTATCAAACCTGACACCGGAGAAATCCTGGGACTGGTGAGCAGACCCTCCTTCGATCCTGACCTTTTTGCAAAGGGAATAAGCTACAGAGAATGGTTAGCCCTTACGAAAGACACCAAGAAACCCATGCTCAACAGGGCACTCCAAAGCCAGTATCCACCTGGATCTACATTCAAGATCATTACGGCGATAGCGGGCATTGAAGAAGGAGTCATTACACCTGAGACAAAGGTTGAGTGTAGAGGAGGAATAAATTATGGCAGGTGGCATTTCGGCTGCTGGCGCAAAGAAGGGCATGGTGTGATGTCTTTGCACAGGGCTTTAGTAGAATCCTGTGATGTATATTTCTATGAGGTTGGTAAACGTCTCGGTATAGACAAAATTTACGACTACGCTTCAAGCTTTGGGTTAGGAAAAGAGACTGGCTTCCAACTTGTTAACGAGCGGAAGGGAATACTACCAAATACAAAGTGGAAGGAAGAGGAGAAAAAACAGAAATGGTATATTGGTGAAACCTTCAATTCAGCAATAGGTCAGGGATATGTCGCTGTCACTCCGATACAGATGGCGGTTATGATAAGTGCAATAGCTAATGGTGGGAATATCTACAGGCCTACACTGGTGAAAGATGCCATACCAGTCCTTTCAGGAAAGGCAAAAGCAAGGCCTGAAACCCTCGAACTTATTAAAAGGGCACTTTCAGGGGTTGTGAATGAACCTGGTGGAACTGGATGGGCTGCAAAGTCGGAGTTCGTGAGCATCTGTGGCAAGACAGGAACAGCCCAGGTTATTGCAATGAGAGGAAGTTCTCAGTATCAGACAGAGAGATTTAGGGACCATGCATGGTTTGTTGCCTTTGCTCCAGCTGAAAAACCAGAGGTAGCACTTTCAGTATTTGTTGAGCATGGCGGTCATGGTGGAGGGGCTGCAGCACCAATTGCAAAGAGAGCGATAGAAGGGTATTTAAAGAATTCAGAAATCAAGAATCAAAATTAAATAGTTATACTTTTAAAGTATAATTCCTTAAAAATGTTACGGATAGACCGCAGACTGATTAAGAATTTTGACTGGATAACATTCTCAGTTGTCATCATTATCGCTCTTATTGGGATTATGACCATATACAGTGCTACACGTCCTCTCACAGAGGGAGTGAATTCACGATTTTATATAAAACAGGCCTTATGGCTCTTGTTTGGAGTTCTTGCATTATTCATGGTTGTTAGCTTTGACTACATTTGGCTCAGTAGATTTTCCCTCCACCTCTATTTTGTGGGTATTATTTCACTCATAACCGTCTTTATCTTAGGTAAAGTGGGCATGGGGGCCCAGAGATGGGTGAGCATCGGTCCTATCTCTTTTCAACCCTCAGAATTCTTTAAGCTCATATACATCATCATGCTCTCGTATCAACTTAGCATCATGAATAGTCCTCTCAGCACAATCTCTCTTTTTCGGTTATTCTTCTTCATTGTATTTATCCCCTTCATCCTTCTCATTAAACAACCTGACCTCGGAACAGGATTAATAACCCTGGTAATCTTCCTCTCTCTAACTCTTGCAAAGGGACTTCACCGGAAAATTACTGTACTCCTCGTAATTATAGGGTTGATCTCCTTGCCTTTCCTCGGGAGTATATTCTGGGAAGGACTCAGAGACTACCAGAAGAGCAGGCTTATCGCCTTTCTGGAACCTGGGGTAGACCCGACAGGGATTGGGTACCACATAAACCAATCGAAGATTACCGTGGGATCTGGTAAGTTCTTTGGAAAGGGCTACCTGAATGGCACACAGGGACCCTTCAGGTTTCTACCAGAGAAGCATACGGACTTTATATTCGCAGTCTTTGCTGAGGAGTGGGGATTCCTTGGGAGTCTCCTTCTTTTATCTCTCTATATTGTCTTAATACTAAGAGGTCTCAACACTGCAAGGAATGCGAGAGATGACTTTGGAAGGTTCCTTGCACTCGGGATAACATTCATGTTTTTAACTTATTTTGTTGTTAATGTCGGGATGACCTTAGGTATTATGCCCGTCGTCGGGATACCCCTCCCATTTATGAGCTATGGAGGAACTGCTCTTCTGTCAAATCTTTTGGCTGTTGGGTTACTTATCAATGTACGGACACGGAGGTTTGAACTCTTTCACTAAAAGTGCATCTTTTGGTATAATTTTTTCTGTTTCGAGACTGTCAACTATTCACTATTCACTCATCACTATATTTTACATGGCGGTGTAGCTCAGTTGGTTAGAGCATGCGGCTCATATCCGCAGTGTCCGGGGTTCAAATCCCTGCACCGCCACCAAGCCCCATAAGGGTTTAAGCCTTTACCCCCTTCATCAATACCCTGTCCCGTGCTAATGTTCGTGCTAATCTCATCTACCCTATCCAACACACTTACAGCCATCATACGACGTTCTTTTAAAGAGTAAAGATATTTTTTTGTCGTGTTTAAATTCGTATGACCCAATAATTCGCTGACCGTCACAATATCGGGTCTGTACCCATTCACCCCCATCGCTATAGTAGAAGCGAAATAGTCCCTTAAATTCTTTGCGGTGATCTTAATACCTTTCAGCTTACGAATCTTCTTGAACAACTTATCTTTACGCAATACTCTTGAACCATCCTCATGGTGAAACAGCAAAGGGCAATCTGTCTTATATTTCTCTAATGCTTTGAGTGTCTCAAACAAACCTTTGGACATATCTATCTTTCTATACGATCCTTCCGTTTTTGTCCCCTTTAAAACGATTTCAAGATTCTTATAATTCACATCTTCCCACTTTATTGTTAACGCTTCCGATAACCTCGCACCGGTATTTTTCAAAAATCTAAAAAATAAAAGTTCTTCCTCATTGAGAACAGACTCACATATTTTAATTTGCTCTGTCGTATGTCCCTCTTTAATAACTTTTTCAGGTCTTATTCTTTTTCTATTTACCTTCTTTAATGGATTGATTGCCAATATTTCCTCTTTAATAGCCCAATTAAATAATGCATTCAGGTCAGTAATATAGTGATTGATGGTATTTTTTGTTATAGGTCTTTTAAGCTGTGCATCAATGAAAGATTCTATATTTAAATGACTTATGTCTTTTAATCTCGTGCCTTCTGAAAAGAAAGGGATTATGAAGCTTTTAAAATTGCAGTAAAGAGCTTTCAATCTCCATTCTGACTTGCCGATCCTAGCCGAATATTCTAAGAACTTGTTTACAGCTTCAACCAAGGTAATGCTTGAGTCTATTATGGGAAC
This sequence comes from Nitrospirota bacterium, assembly GCA_963826355.1. GTDB lineage: Bacteria > Nitrospirota > Thermodesulfovibrionia > Thermodesulfovibrionales > SM23-35 > DASPRG01. The sequence goes on from CAWGWX010000033.1 coordinate 10,449, forward strand.
TTCTCTCTTGAGACGATCTAAAAATTCCTGATAAGCCTCTACCGACTCATCCCGGGTTTCCCAAACGTGCTTTCTGTAATTCTTCCCATGGTAGTAATGACGGAACCCCCATTTTCCCGTATCTTTTCTTCTGGTTACTGGCATCCTTTATCACCTCCTCTCTTTCAACCCTTGAATTTATGTAATCAATAACGTCCTGTTTTCTGTAACCAAAGCCTTTTCTTCCATTCAACAAATATGTTTTCTTAAGCCCTTTTATCCGCGGAACAGTTCCCGGCTTGCATCTCAAAACTTCTGCAACTTCTTCTTTTGTCATGACGTCAGAATACTTATCTAAAGCAGACATATCATTTAGACCTTTACTGCTTTCTTCCTTTTCTGTGGAACTACCTTCTCTTTGATCCCTTTTAATTTATCTTCAACTTTGCGAATAGTAGGCCCAAATTGTTGTCTTGCACGTTTCCTAAAGTCTCTCCCCTCAGGAGTACTTTTAACCCATTTCTCAAATTCTTCCTGTGTAAATCCACCCCTCTTAATCTCCTCGAACATGCTCTTGAGGAACCAGGAAATAACCTCTGAGATTGATACCTTTCTCGGCAGCTCTTTAATCATGTCGTAAACATCATCATCAATAGTTATGTTTAATCTTCTTTTCATTTAACCCTCCCATACCCTAATGCGCATAAACTTATATAGGGAATTAAACCATAAAAAAACACATCTGTCAAGAAATTTTTTATATCTAACTAACTTCTTGAAATATAAGCATAATTAATCCACCCGTTGAGATATGGCATATATGACAAGCCCAGGGAAACCGGCTGTGGGTTTCAAATAACAAGCGAATAACATTCAAATCAAGCGTAAGCACAACACAAACCGCAGGAGGGGGGATACGCAAAGCTCTCGCTTCTTGCGTATCCCCCCTTTAAAGCGGTTATAAGGTCTCGCCAACGTGCTCTGTGTAACAAACCTCGCATTAATAAAGCAATCCCCCTGCCATAATCACCTTTAGCACAATATTCTTTTTAAAGACTGTCAACCTCATAGTCAAGCAAACTGACAGAGCAAACGACAAAATACGCCTGCTCCCGAAAAGCGGGCAACCACGCCTTGAGGCTGTAGCAGCAGGCAACAGCTTAAGGACTGCCTCACAGTTATCATCGCCTTACCCCGCAACAGCCTCTAAGGAGTTAGAAAATCACGCCAGCATTCTTAGGCAGTTTCTCGACACCGTGAACGAACTACAGACGTGCAACACCCTTAATCTCCAGGTATTCGATCACGGGCGTTCTTAAGCAGTCTTCCGTTACAACCCGCTCACCGAGTCTCAAAACGAGCAATGCCTGTCATGATTTTCTTTGCCCTCGATCGCAGGCAACACAGATCACCAACTCTTACTCCGGGGCTTGCAAAAAGGAGTAAGGGAGGTGATCCAGATGACTACAAGAATTGATAAGACACAGCATTACATAAGCCTTGGACTCGGATACGACCTTTACGAAGATGAAGATTGCATTTACCTCATGGACGGCAACAGAGAGTTAGCACGGTTCTCCAAACACACATCACTTGAGGCTCTACAGCTTGCAGTAGAAGGCATCAGAAGAAAACCGAAACAGCACAACGTACAAGATCAACGCCAGTGCTGAGACTGAATACGAGGGGCCGTTGCGCCCCTCAAAAATTTTTTGCAAAATTAAGCTGTAATATTTTTAGCTCTTTCTTCCTGAAACAAATAATGTAAAGATACAAAAAGTTCTACTGATTATTCTTGTAAATAAACAGAGAAACATCGCTCTTTTATATTTAGTTGACAGAGTTAAAGTCCTGGTTGTAGTATGAATACATACGGACTCCTGATCGGCTGGCAATCCCCAGGGCCAGAAGGTGCAGGAGGAAGGAGGAAAAATGAAAACACTGTTACGCCTTTACCATGAAGCGGTGAATGGCGCGAAACGCAATTTCACCACTGGCGAACTTAAAATGATGATGGATGTCATGCCATCGGATTACCTCGATCCCTTCACGATCGGCGGTTCACTCCTTGCTAAGATGGAGAATAGCTTTGCCCTTAATCCAGGACAATTTGAGGCGGAATGGGGTATTGAGGACAGCAAGAAAACAATAGAGAAACTCAAGGGCCTTTCCCCTTTCCACGCCGCATGCCTCGCAATATGGACGAACTCCTTTCGGCGGGGGAACACGACAGATGAGACGTCAAACGATCTGAACGAGTACCTCAGAGGACCTAACATCGCAGGGGCTCTCCAGAATGCGCTTCATTACCTAACGATTTCCATTGATCTTCAGGAAAAAACCCGAGGCGCCTTCAAATCCAAGACCATCGCGGAGGCTCGCGATCACGCAGAGAAGGCATTGGCAATATTGGAACCCTTGATTTGAGAAATTAGAATAAGTCGGAATGATCTGATAACTCTTCCCATCTGGGGGGGAAGGGTTATCATGGCAGATCTGCTGAAGGGAAAAGATGAGGTGGCTTTGTTTTTACTAATCATTGACTCAGCTATAAAGGTAGGATATCACAATGGATAAAAAAGTCTTAGTTTCAAAAAATATCTCTGTAGTTGTTGTCCTTTTGGGAATTTATGTTTTTCTTTTCTCTGGAATAGATACAGTGCGGGCAGACTCTCTTGACAACTGGCACCGGAGGAATCCTTTACCAACAGCAGGCAATGGGTTCCCGGAAGTAACCTATGGCAGAGGCACCTTTGTCGCGGTGGGAGCTTGGGGAACAATCCTCACCTCACCTGATGGGGTCAGCTGGACAGAAAGAATATCAGGAACTACTGAGTGGCTTTCGGGAGTAAATTATGGCAATAGCACCTTTGTAGCAGTTGGATATGGTGGAACGATCCTCACCTCACCTGGTGGGGTGACATGGACTAAAAGAGCCTCAAGAACTACTAATCCTCTTTACGAGGTAACCTATGGCAATGGCACCTTTGTCGCAGTAGGACTTGGTGGCACCATCCTCACTTCCCCTGATGGGGTGAACTGGACAGCAAGAACCTCAAGAACTACTCAAGGGCTTTATGGAGTAGGTTATGGCAATAGCACCTTTGTAGTAGTTGGATATGATGGCACAATCCTCACCTCACCTGATGGGGTCAGCTGGACAGCAAGAACTTCAGGAACTACTATCCCTCTTTACAAAGTAACCTATGGCAATAGCACCTTTGTAGTAGTTGGATATGATGGCACAATCCTCACCTCACCTGATGGGGTCAGCTGGACAGCAAGAACTTCAGGAACTACTATCCCTCTTTACAAAGTAACCTATGGCAATAGCACCTTTGTAGTAGTTGGATATGATGGCATAATCCTCACCTCACCTGATGGGATGAACTGGACAATAAGAACCTCAAGAACTTATTATGACCTTTGGGGAGTAACCTATGGTAACGGCACCTTTGTTACTGTGGGACAGGGTGGCGTGATCCTCACCTCTGCTAATGGGGTGAGCTGGATAGAAAGAAGATCAGGAAGTGATTATGAGCTTTATGATGCAGTAACCTATGGCAATGGCACCTTTGTTGTTGTTGGATATAATGGCACAATCCTCACCTCACCTGATGGGATGAACTGGACAATAAGAAGAACCTCAGGTACTACTCCTGAATATTTATTTAACGGAGTAACCTATGGTAATGGCACCTTTGTTGCCGTTGGACAGTCTGGCGTGATCCTCACCTCACCTGATGGGGTGAGATGGACAAAAAGAACATCAGGAGCTACTCTGTGGCTTTCGGGAGTAAGTTATGGCAATGGCACCTTTGTTGCCGTTGGAGGACAGCCCATAATCCGTACTTCCCCTGATGGGGTGAGATGGACAACAAGGTACTCAGGTACTAATCCTTTTGAGGCTCTCATGCTGTATGGGGTAGCCTATGGGAGTAATACCTTTGTTGCTGTGGGAGATGTTGGCACAATCCTCACCTCACCTGATGGGATGACATGGACATCAAGAACCTCAGGAACTCCTCAAGGGCTTTATGGAGTAACCTATGGCAATGGCACCTTTGTTGCTGTGGGAGGTAATGGCACAATCCTCACCTCACCTGATGGGGTCAGCTGGACAGCAACCTTAGGGGCTGTTGGTGATCGACTAACCTATGGCAATGGCACCTTTGTTGCTGTGGGAGGTAATGGCACAATCCTCACCTCACCTGATGGGGCCAGCTGGACAGCAAGAACTTCAGGAACTTATCGTGGCCTTTATGGAGTAACCTATGGCAATGGCACCTTTGTTGCCGTTGGATATAATGCCACAATCCTTCAATCAGATCCTTTAATCTCCGTTTCTCCAACCTCTCATGACTTTGGTTCTGTAAATATCGGAAACACATCATCGTCCCAGACCTTCATCATATCAAACACAGGCACAGCAGACATTGTGATAGGGACAATATCTCTCACAGGCACAAATGCCTCTGAGTTCAGTATTCAAAATGACAACTGCTCAGGATATACAATAGCTCCCTCATTCGACTGTACAGTTAATGTGGTATTTTCACCCAGCTCAGCAGGAGCAAAGAGTGCAAATCTAAGTATTCCATCCGATGACCCCGTCACACCCCCTCTGAATGTCGTTCTTAACGGGACAGGGATAGTGGTAAACGTAATTTTACCTAATGGAGGAGAGACCATACCCGCTGGTTCATCCTATACCATAAGGTGGGGAGTACCTTCCCAGGCAGTGAAATTCAATCTGATGTACTCAGTTGACAATGGACTAACATGGATACCGATAGCGAGTAATGTTCAAGGCGCAAGTTATAACTGGACAGTGCCTACACCATTGGGTAACAAGAAAACTTGTCTTGTAAAGGTTATAGGATATAATGCCTCTAATGTGAAACTTGGTGCAGACAACTCAGATGCACCATTTACGATAGAGGTAGTAAAGTTAACATCTCCAAATGGAGGAGAAGTTCTTACATCAAGCAGTAAAGAAACCATAACATGGACAAATAATGAAACGAAGAGCCTTATAGCTAAGGTAGAACTTCAGTACACCAAAAATGGCGGGCTAAGTTGGCTTCCTATAGTCACACTGACGGATCCTGCATATTTAGCCACTGGTTCTCACAGTTATGATTGGACAGTGCCAACCGTGATAGTACCAAGGAACCAATGCAAGGCAAAGATTGTGCTAATTGATTTGTCTGGGAACTCATTGGGTGCAGATGTGAGTGACAGTTACTTTACGATGCAGCCATAGCAGTTAAACATTAAAAAAGGGGTGGTGTTAAACTACCCCTTTAAGGGATGATATTATGGCTTTTAAACATAGACCCGCAAAATGTATTCATAGGGGTAGCATTAGAGATAGTGATTCTGATAATTTTATTTTTACAGAGCTTGAAGAAAAAGGGAGGGTACAATATTTCTTTCACTCTCCTTCTTCTGAGTTACCCGTAAGAGATATTTTGAATGAACAAAAGCAAGGACATAAAACAGAACCTCATATCGAAATAGGGGCTGAAAACTACATTTGCTGTTGTTATCAGAAAAATAACATAGTGCCTTTCTTGAAGAGCAGAGAGAAATATTTGTTCCTTTTCACTACCTGTAAGAAAAGGGAGTTAGAAGGTTATTATGATAAGAGGTTCATTGTAGGATACATAACAAAAACAAAACAAATTTTCATAGATTGTGATTCGCATTATGCGGTTAGAGGGGAAACAAGACTTTTCTCGTTTGAAGACGCGTATCCTTTAGAATGCCTGATTTCTAACCCCAAGGAAATACGAATGCTGAAATTATTGCCTGCTAAAACCAAAAAGATTTTAAACCATTTTCAAGGACGCAAGAATATCTTATATAATTGTGTTAGAAAAATAAAAAAATTGGATGAAAATAACAAGAAGAAAGATAAGACCTGTAAAATATTGCGTGGAGAAAGTTGCAGGTTTCAAAAGAACGGTTGTTTAAGGTGGGGCATGACGTGAAAGCAATGTTATTGCGGATAGGAATTGACAAAGGCACTGATGGAACATTAGCCCCGATTTTTGAAGATGGGTCATTTGAATACATCCCAATTTCTGAGAGAGATCCGCAATCAAAAGAAAACAGAACTTATAGAAATACTATTGGGATAAGTGGAAAAGCGCTTTCTACATACCTGCCAAAAAAAATTGAAAACAGGACTATGCACTTTGACCCTGAGCTTGAAACTTTTACTTATGGTGACCCTACTTCAAAAAGAAAATACCTTTTAAAGTTAGAAAACGGGGACTTGTTAGTTTTTTATGCTGGTTTAACTCCGTATAGAAATAAAAAGCATAAAGAGGCGTTATACATAATTGGGTATTTTACGATTGAGAAAGTTATCGATTTCAACCGATTATCAAAGAGTGAGATTGAAAAATGTTACAAACTTTATCCCAACAATGCCCATATTAAAAGAAGTTATGATACAGAAGATTTAGTTATAGTTGTTGGGGATAAAAGCAGAAGCAAATTGTTGGATAAAGCTGTTCTTATTAGTAAAACAAAACTCGAAAAAAGGAGAAGACCGTATCAAGCGGTTTCACCCGAGATGGAAGAATTACTTGGAATCTCAGGATCAATCCAAAGAAGTATCCCCCCTCGATTTATCAAGAATGAAAATAATATTACAGATCTAAAACAAATATTGGGATTACAATGATTTCGCCGCCACATCAGATAACACGGATAAAAGGCTACGGTCCTTCGCACCTTCGCCCCAATTGTCTTCGGCAACTTCTTTTATCCGCAAGACGTTATCTCTTTATTTGTGCCGGAAATCTTCTCCTTTCATCTCCTCTTGATTCTAAGGACTTGTAGGTGAAGTCGTCAACTTAACTTTCTTCAATATTCAGCCTTAATGATATTAATTGTTTAATTAAAGATGACCCATCAAGAGCTGTAAACCCTTTACCTTTCCATTTCCACTTTATTCCAAATTGTCTAAGATGAGCTTTATACCACTTCCGTATAAGCTTAATATTCCATGAAAGTCTAAAATAGTGTCCTATTTTCTGGCATAGAATATAACCTAATATATTTCTGGATGATCCCCAAAACCTTCCCACATTTTCAAACTCTGCTGGTGGTGTTTTCTGATCTAACTTCTTAATATAGTTTGAAAGATAGCCATACAATTGACCTTTAGATTTTATAGCCTCTATGCCAGTTCCAGCCTTTAAGTGCTTTTCATCTCCGGATCCCACAATCTTATACCAACGTTCTGCTAATTTATCCTTAGGGATAAAATCAGACGCAATTATATGGTAATGAGGAGCTCCCCTTAATTGAAACTCCAAAACCCAAACATATTTAATCTGTTTACGCCTCAAATATTGAAGAAATGCATTTAAATGGGCTTTCGTCTCTTTTCCGTTACAGGGAAAGTTTTCAGGGTAGGTTAAAGTTATAAAAACTTTCCATGTATCCTCTGAATTTCTAATAACATGCCTTAACCGCCTTGCAGACCTTTTAGAAAACTTCATTATCTCTGATCTTTTAGTAAGTCTTCTTTGTTTTTCTTCTTCAGAAAGACAAAAAAAATTATCGCGAGAAGAAAATTTTATCTGAACATCTCTTTTGAAAAGCTTGACCGTAAGCAGACAATTGTCTATACTTCTTAAAGAGTGGTTCATAATTTTCTAAAGGGGCATGTTCCAGCATGTCCCCTTTTTCGTGCTAATCTCGTGCTAAAGTTGACAAAAAAAGACGCAAGAAAACGATTGATTACGTTCTCTTACGTCTTCTAACCTTTTGATTTTGTTTGTTTTTGGTAGGTATTTCTTGAGGGGTTAAATTGCTCTCTTTTGGCTCATATCCGCAGTGTCCGGGGTTCAAATCCCTGCACCGCCACCAAAGAAAAAACTTATTATGAGTCAAAAAGAGCAGGCAGAAATAAGGTAACACGATATGAGCCATTCCATTTTTCAATGGCTCTTTAGAGACGCTGCCCAAATTTAGATATACATCATTTTTACCAAAAAAGGTATCTTACAGCATGGTATTGAATAATGAATTTTATGAGATAATTCTGGATAATCTCTATGATGGTGTATATTTTGTTGACCGCGATAAAAGGATCCTTTATTGGAACAGAGGGGCAGAAAAGATCACGGGTTTCTCTGCTGAAGATGTCATTGGAAAGCGCTGCTGGAATAATGTTCTCAGACATGTAGATGCCCAGGGCAATAATCTCTGTGAAGCGGAATGTCCAATCCTTAAAACCATTTTAAATGGGAACAGATGGGAGGCAGAGGTATATCTACACCATAAAGATGGACACAGGGTGCCTGTTGCGACCCGTGCTGTACCCATAAAGAATACAGAGGGGAAGATTATCGGTGCTGCGGAGATATTCAGTGACACTTCCTCAACGACTGCATTAGCACAAAAGGTAAAAGAACTCCAGGAGATTGCTTTCCTCGATTCTCTCACTCACCTGGCAAATAGACGCTACATTGAGATAAACATCCAAGATCGACTTTCTGAGCTTACCAGGTATGGCTGGCCCTTCGGTATCATATTAGCCGATGTAGACAAATTTAAATCTATCAATGATACCTACGGGCATGATGTAGGGGACCAGGTACTGAAGATGGTGGCTAAAACTCTGCCAGTATGCCTGAGACTCTTCGATATTGTAGGACGTTGGGGCGGAGATGAATTCGTTGCGATAGTCATTAATGTTCGAAAAAAGTACCTGTATGATATAGCTCAAAGATTTCTCTCCCTGATACGAAGTTCTGTCATCCCCGTAGGAAGAGAGACCTTGAGAGTGACCGTCTCCATAGGCGCAACCCGTGCGAGGCAGACGGACTCAGTATTCTCAGTCTTAAAAAGGGCTGACAGTCTCATGTATAAAAGTAAAGCCTCCGGGGGAGACTGCATATCAGTGGATAGATGACAGGGCTTTCTCGATTGAAAGCCTGAGGGCTTGCAGATGGTAATAACAGACACATTTACTACCCGCGCCATTGAGAGGATCTTTAAAGGTGACTTTTCTCCTGCCGCCAATATCCAACTCCTCTGGAAAAGCAGTGAATCTTTCAAAAAAATTTTTGATGCTGTCAGGGACGCACAACAATTCATATGTCTTCAATTCTACATATTCAGAAATGATGAGACAGGCAGGGAACTATCTGAACTTTTAAAACAGAAGGGGCAAGAAGGCATCAGTGTCTATATCTTGTATGACCACTTTGGTTCCTTTGGAACACCGGGGAGTTTCTGGAAAGAAATGAAAAAAGCAGGTATTCATGTAAGGTCCTCTCATCCTTTTAAATGGACAGCCCCTTTCCACTACGTGCACAGAGATCACCGTAAGCTTATTGTGATAGATGCTGAGAAGGCATTTACAGGAGGGTTAAATATTGCTAATGAATACAGCGGTTTCCATTTTAAACACAAAGGACGGGTCTGGCGTGACACGGGTATATTCCTTGAGGGTCCTATAGTAAATGCCCTTTTTAAGACTTTCGAAAAAAGCTGGTGTACCTGGGGAGGGGAAAAGATTGAGTTTCAAGGAAAATCTGAAACATCATCAAGAGGTATTCCAGCAATTCCTATCTTTGTAGATTCGAGCAGAGGCAGAAGAAGGATGAGAAGACTTATCTACTACAGCATTAACCATGCAAAAAAATGCATTTCTCTGACAACAGCGTACTTCACACCGAGCAGAAGAATGGTTGAAACTCTCGAAGAAGCTGAAAGACGTGGAGTGAGGGTAAGATTACTTGTTCCTGGTAAAAGTGATGTCCCCGCTGCATCATATGCAGGAAGGGCATTCTTTTCGAAACTCTTGAATGCGGGTGTAGAAATATACACCTATAGAGGAGAAGACATACTTCATGCAAAGACGTTCGTATTTGATGAATGCTGGAGTATTATCGGGTCTACCAACCTCGATTTTCGGTCCCTCAGATACAATGATGAGGGAAATGTCGGGATCCTTGATACCGGATTTGCCTCACAGATGACGGAGATATTTGAAGAGGATCTGAAGCATTCTCTCAAGGTAGATAGAGAGCAGTGGTTAAAACGACCTCTTTCAGAAAAAATAAAAGAACACTTTTTCTCATTATTCAGGAGAAGGCTCTAAGGCTTTTTTGTATTTTCTTCGCACCACTCCCTTGCATTCTGGAACATCCTGAGCCAGGGAGAGGCCTCAAGGTTTTTTCTCCATTCCTCTGGCATGTGAGGCCAGTGCCATGTAAGAAAGGTCCTTTCTGGATGGGGCATCATAGCAAGGTGTCTGCCATCAGGTGAACAGAGGGCTGTTATTCCAAAAGAAGAACCATTCGGATTCAATGGATACGTCTCGGTGACTTCTCCGTTATCATCGATGAACCTTATAGGCGCCAAATCGCTTTTTAACACTTCTTGCATTATTTCCTTTCCGGGGAAATAGAGCCTCCCCTCGCCATGGGCAATCCAGACACCAAGGGTAGAGCCCTCCATGCCTTTTAGCATGATAGCTGGGCTCTGGAGGATGCGTACAGTCGAGAATCTTGATTCAAATCTTCCTGAGCGATTACTAATGAATCTTGGTTGAAGCCGATCAGGAATCCCCTTCCATGGAATCCAGCCAAGGAGCGCCATGAGCTGACAACCGTTACAGACACCGAGACTGAAGGTATCAGACCTTTCATAGAACTTCTGGAACTGCTCAGAGAGTCTTTTATTAAACCTGATTACCCCTGCCCAGCCTTTAGCCGAATCGAGGACGTCGGCGTAACTGAATCCTCCAACAAAGGCAATACCTCGAAAGTCATCCGGATCTGCTCTCCCTTCAAGAAAGTCTGTCATGGTAATATCCCATACTTCAAATCCAGCCTGATAAAAAGCAGAGGTCATTTCCCGGTCGCCGTTACTGCCTTCTTCTCGGATAATAGCTACTTTTGGCTTGTTATTACTCTCAATAAGCCTCGGGGCTGTCTTCTTTGGAGTAAAGGTAAGGGCATACTGAGGACCTTTTCTGTCAAAATTTACCTTTCTCTCCTCATCAACGCAATCAGGGTCTGCCTGGAGTCTGTCAAGGTGGTAACTTGTTTCCTCCCAACGATCTTTGAGGACTCTCATATCTTCTTTTAAAACAATCTGGTCATTAACGCTTATACTAACTTCCTTTTTTTCTAACGTCTTCCCGATTATCTGATAGGGAATTTTGTTGTCTTTAAGGACTCCTGTTATTCTGTCCTCATTCTCTGGAAGATATTCGATAACCAGTCCGAGTTCTTCAGAGAATAGGAGAGGAATTTCGGATTTCGGATTTCGGATTTCGGAATATTCCGCATTCTGCAATCCGCATTCCGCATTATTAATGTTTATCTCTATCCCGCAATTGCCTCCAAAAGCCATCTCAAGGAGCGTCGTTATCAATCCCCCGTCACTTCTGTCATGACCAGAAAGGATCAGGTTCTCTGAAATAAGTCTCTGTATGGCATTAAAGGTGTGTTTAAGAAGTTGAGGCTCATCCAGATCAGGCGATTCATTCCCGATCTGCCCATAGACATGTGCTAAGGCAGTGCCCCCCATTCTGTACTTTCCCTTACCAATATCTATATAAAGCAACCTGCTTTCACCCGGCCTTTTAATGTCAGGGGTGATAATCCTTGTAATATCCGGGCATGTGACATAGGCAGAAACAACAATTGTTCCCGGAGCCTTGACTATCTCTGTCTTCCCCGATGAATCAGCGACCATGGCAGCCATGGAGAGGCTGTCTTTACCTCCATCAATAGCTATGCCAAGTTCAATCATGATATCCCTTAATGCTACTGCAGCATCATAAAGTCTGGCACCTTCACCCGGAAGCTTTGCGGCCCACATCCAGTTTCCCGAGCATTTAATATCTTCGAGGGCGCTCACCTTTGCCCAAACAATATTTGTGAGTGCCTCGCCAACACTCATGCGAGCCATTACCTGAGGGTTTATTAAACCTTTTATGGGTTGTTCACCAATGGATATAGCTACCCCTGTCAGACCAAAATGGCTCTGACACACAACAGCAACATTAGATAGAGTCAATTGGAGGGGGCCAACGCATTGTTGTTGAGCAATGAGTCCCGTAACAGACCTGTCAACCTTATTGGTAAGAAATCTCTTTGAGCCCACAGAGACGAGACAGATAACTCTTTCAAGAGCTTCTCTTACTGTTATATCCACTGATAATCTCAAGGGCTCAAGATTGGGTTCAATCCGTTCAAGATGAAATGTCTTCTGCGGCATCTCACCAAGAACCCTTGATAATTCAAGATTAACAGAAGTATTTCCATCTGTCGCGTCATATACCACAATATAGCCATCTCCTGTAATAGCTCCAACAATAGAGCAGGGGACTTTCTCTCTTTTGCAGAGATCAAGGAACATCTCAGCCCTTTCAGCCCTTATAAGGAGGGCATTATTCTCCTGATACTCAGCTCCCCATATTTCAAGGACAGAGAGGGTATTGTCACCGAGCAAAATATTTCTTACACTGATCACCGCACCTGCTGGATAGATAATCTCCTTGATTACATTGGAATTACCTCCAGCACCCTGGTCATGAATGCTTATGATAGGATTCTTATCTCCTATCTCTATACACGTCCTGATGACTCTGTTAACCTTCTGCTCCATCTCCGCATCACCGCGCTGCACAGCGCTGAAGTCCAGCTCAGCAATATTTTCTCCCTGTATCATGCTTGAAGCAGCACCACCACCAATGCCGATTCTATAGGCAGGGCCTCCAATCTTGACTACGAGCATACCTTTGTGAGGGTTCCCCTTTTCAACATGCCTGTTATCGATCTGTCCAACACCACCTGTAAACATAATGGGTTTAACCCACTCTCTCCTTTCACCATTCGGCAAACGCAAACCAAAAGACCTTGTAAAGCCTTGTATGACAGGTTCACCAAATTTGTTTCCATAGTCAGAAGCACCATTGCTTGCCTCTATTTCTATCTGAAGAGGTGTTGCCAGGTTCGGTGGATATTCAAAAGAAGGATCTTCCCATGCCAGGGGATATCCAGGTATTTGCAGATTGCCAACACAATATGCTGCTGTGCCTGCTATTACCAAGCTCCCTCTGCCTGTTGCATGAACATCTCTTATCCTCCCCCCCGTACCTGTCTCTGCACCCGGGAATGGCGCAACACCAGTAGGGAAATTGTGGGTCTCGGCTGTGAAGATGATGTGATAATTGACTCTTGCATCTCGAAAGCTGGAGGGTTTGCCTGCTTGTTTGGGGATTATCGTCAATATCTCATAACCATGAATTGCGCTTGAATTATCTCTAAAGGCAATAATGCTATTAACGAGGTTAGTCCTTAATGGCTGTTTAATGATATCCATTAAGGTATATGGCATCCCTTTTCCATCAATAACCAATCTTCCTTTAAAGAACCAGTGCCTTGAATGCTCGCTGTTTGATTGACCAAGATCAAAACATTCTACATTTGTGGGATTACGACCTATATCATGAACAAAGAAGTTGTAATAATAGTCTATGTCCCAGTCATCAAGACCAAGTCCCATATCAATGTTAATCTTCCTCAGAGCTTCTTTACCTTCTTCAATCAGTGGCACGATAAAAACTGGCTCTGGTTTTATCCCTGTCTCAAAGGTAGCGATCGGTTCAGGATAGGGACATTCTGTCATCCTGTCATGAATGAGTTCTAAAAGAGGTTGAAGGTTGAAGGTTGAAGGTTGAAGGGATGGTAACTCACCCCCCTCAATCCCCCCCTTACTAAGGGGGGGATTGAGGGGGGGTGACTTCTGACTTCTGACTATTTTATATCTCTTTGACCGTTCAATACGGGTAACCTTTTTTAATCCACAGGCATGGCACACCGAGACCGCATTTGTTGACCACGCAGTTGTAAAGTTCATCCGCGGACCAACTTCGACAAGAAAGCACGGAGCAAAGGGCACAGAGCAGAGATTTTCACCCCCTCCCTTTCCCTCTCCACCTTTGCTAAAGTAATCCCCCCCATACCCCCCTTTACTAAAGGGGGGGAAGGGGGGATTAATTAAAAAACTTTCATTGGAAAAATTCTCTGGTTCGAATGTCTCCGATAGGAGCCAGTGAAGAGTCTCTAATTCTTGCGAAGTAAGAGGCTCAGAGGTCTCAATATTAAAACAGTATTCAGTTTCTATATCCCTTAATTCAGGAGATATCCTTTGTCTTATAAAAGAGAGTAAATTGTCTTTCTTTGCCAGTGATAGGGCTGGTTTTCGATAGAAATGTAATAACATATTCACTAATATATCATAAGCACCGGTAGGCAAAGACCTTCTTACTCGTTGAGGACTTTATCCTTTACATATAAAAGAAAGCCACGGGGGATTAACTAGT
>CAWGWX010000034.1:0-147500 GCA_963826355.1 Nitrospirota bacterium
AGCACACTTACAGTCGGTAAGAGAGGAAGAGAGGACGAACGTCGCACGAGAGATCCATGATGAGTTAGGCCAGGTATTAACCGCTTTGAAAATAGATGTATCCATGTTGGCAAATAAACTGTATCCCGATAGCAAACTCCTTGAAAAAACAGAATCAATAATAAAGAAGATTGATGATACAATCCGGTCGGTGAAGAGGATATGTGCCGAATTGAGGCCCACGATACTGGATCATTTTGGTCTCTCAGCAGCAGTTGAATGGCAGGTAGAGGAGTTTGAAAGCCGGACGGGGATAAAATGTGATGTTTGCTTTGAACCAAGGGAAATCATGCTGAGTCAAGATATTACCACTTCTGTCTTCCGTATTTGCCAGGAGGCACTGACGAATGTCGTTCGTCATGCAAATGCAACGGAAGTCAAAGTTTGCCTGAGATTGAAAGATGGTAATGTTATGCTGGAAGTTAAAGACAATGGTAAAGGGTTTACAGGAAAGCAGTTTTCAGATCTCAAATCATTTGGTCTCATAGGGATAAAAGAACGTGTCAATTTTTTTGGAGGTAATGTTAAAATCAACGGTATTCGAGATAAAGGAACTACGATAACCGTAAATATTCCTCTCAGAAAAAAGGAGGAACTCAATGATAAAAATATTGATCGCCGATGACCATGCCATTGTTCGCGAGGGACTGAAACAGATTCTTTTGGAGAGCCCTGATTTAGTTGTCGTTGCTGAAGCGAGTACCGGCCAGGAAGTGCTTGACAAGGTAGCCAAGAATGATCTAGATCTGGTCGTTTTAGACATTTCCATGCCAGGCAGAGGCGGAATGGATATTTTGAAAGAAATAAAGAGTCTGAAACCGAAACTCCCCGTTCTGATATTAAGCATGTACCCAGAAGAGCAATATGCAGTTCGGGTTTTGAAGTCGGGTGCCTCGGGATATTTAACAAAAGAAAGCGCGCCTATTGAACTGGTAAAGGCTATACGACAGATATCCCAGGGGAAGAAGTATATAAGTCCTTCCCTTGCAGAGAAATTAGCCGTTGATTTAGAAGTTAGTCCTGACAAACCACCTCATGAAACCCTTTCTGATCGTGAGTATCAGGTAATGTGTATGATTGCCTCAGGTAAAACGCTCAAAGAGATTGCCGATGGACTGTCGCTGAGTATAAAAACTATCAGCACATACAGATCCCGCATTCTCGAAAAGATGAACATGAGAACGAATGCAGAATTAACCCATTATGCTGTAAAAAATCGACTTGTAGATTGAAACCTCTATAACCTTTAACCTTAAACCTCAGACTTTCAATCTTAAACCTTTAACCCTCAACTCGTAACTCGTAACTCGTAATTGTTTCCTATTGGTATAGGACAAATTCCTACAACATAAGAAGTCAAAGTCTTACAGAAAAATAGGAATTATGCTGATACCAGTTATTTGCATTTCATGATAAATAATAAATGTGCTTAAAGGATTCAAGGAGCCAAGGAGTCAAGGGTCCAAGTGACATGGTAAAGAATTAAAAACACTTTAACCCTTGAACCCTTGAATCCTCGAACCCTTGCATAATGAGGGAAAAACCATAGAAGGAGGTTAAGATGAAATGCCCACACCTTATACAATGGGTAACATTTGCATGTAAGGCTAAAGATAAACTCTATTTCCCGAGTCCCTTCCAACTTCAAGAATATTGTAAACAGGAAGAGCATAAAAAGTGCCCCTTCAATTTAAAATTGAATTTCGATGAATATCTTGAAGGGGCTTACCTTCAGAACTCTTCAAAATGAAACATCATGGAACTCAGCACAAAGCAGAAGGAGGTTATCATTACGAAACATAGTAACTCCATGATAAAAATATTGATTGCTGATGACCACGCTATTGTGCGTGAAGGACTGAAAATGATTCTCTCTCAGATTCCCGATATGGTTGTGACTGCTGAAGCGAGCACTGGGGAGGAAGTGATGGACAAGATTGGTAAGAATGATCTCAACTTTGTTGTTCTGGATATCACAATGCCCGGCAGAAGCGGGCTGGAGATTTTGAGAGAGATAAAGAGTCAGAGACCCGAACTTCCTGTTCTCATATTAAGTATGTATCCGGAAGATCAATATGCGGTGCGGGTATTAAAGGCAGGCGCATCGGGATATTTAACAAAAGAAAGCGCTCCTGATGAATTAGTAAAGGCTATACGACAGATATCTCAGGGCAAGAAATATGTAAGTCCTTCATTCGCGGGGAAATTAGCTATAGACTCAGAGATTGATGAACAGGAGGAGAAGATATGAAATCGTGTAGGGCAAAGTCTTACAAAAAAATCAGACTTCTGCTGATATCTTTCATTATATAAAATATGGTATATTTATAAAAATTATAAAAACTATTAAAACTATAAAATTTAAAAGACAGTTAAGAAAGGAGGCATTTTCATGAATAGTTTAAGAATTGAGTCAATGAGGTTTTTGAAATGGTATGTGGTAATTTTTGCTTTCCTTTTTTGCATATCATTTCAGTCTGATGTTCAGGCCTTTACCTTAAAGGTGGTGGATGATGACGGCAATCCCATCACGACTGGCTTTCGCTGGCTTGTGGAAGAGGATAATACTTTTCATGTAACACCAGGGACCGCGACCCCATCGCCTGGGTTGCCGAACAGTCACACCCTGTCGGTCAACATTCATCGAAGCCATTCACCTGTCGTGAAAAGCGGAGATACCGGGCACTCGAGTCCAGGCGGGAAAGCGGTGATTAACGTAGATACTAACAAGCGCTATTTTGTTTCTGTGCTGCCCTGGCATACTTCTCCTGACGGAACGCCTGCGAGTGCACAAACAGGCTTTACCATGAGCGGTAGCGATGTCGCAGCTAATCAGGCGAACGTCACTGTGGTCGTACATAAATTCCCAGTACCCACGGCTCAGATTACCCTTCTGGCGTTTCATGATAACCAACCCATCAACGGAGCTTTTGATATGCCGGCAGAGGCAGGGCTTCCAGGTTTTACCATCATTTTGAATGACCCGATAGGACAGGTGATGCAGGACGCATTTGCAAACCCTACCGGGACAACCTATCAAGTCGTGAGAGAGACGGTAACTGGACCACTGTTTTACCTTATTTTCCCGCCGACAGTTTTTGTCCGCCAGTAAAAAATCCTGACGGAACTATATCAGTTTATACTCGATGCTGACGGACTTCCGATGGTCGATTATATGGGGGATGGGAATCTTAAAACCTGTCCCACAGGAAATACAGCCTATGATGCGGCAAACTGTACTGACCTCGATACCGGCGCCCCTTTGACCTCGGGTGAGGCGGTGATCAGGTTCCTGCCTGCGAATAAGTATACGATAGAGATTGTGCCGCCCGATAACGATCCCAACTGGTTTTTGACGGCAACCCTGGAGGGCGGCCGAACGAACGATGCCTGGGTAAGGGCTGGAGAGCCGCGCTTTAATATTACCCTGGGCCAACTGAACTGGCTTGTGTTCTATGGTTTTGTCAAGGCGATGCCTATGACCCTGCCACTGGGTACAGACCCTGGCACCACGATTACAGGCCAGGTTGTCTATGCCCACGACATGCATCCTCCCCTTTCACCGGGTCTGTCTCCGGGGCTTCCTGTTCCGGAATGTTATGTCGGGCTTAACAATTTGAGCGGCGCCGATGAGCAGGTATATACTGCTGCCTGCAACGCGGACAGTACCTTCAGCATCTCTAATGTCCCTCCCGGAAGCTATCAACTTGTGATGTGGGATACGCCGATCAATGCAATCATTGACTTCCGCAATATTGTTGTCCAGCCTGGGGGCGGAACGATCGATCTCGGCAAGGTGGCTGTCTACGGCTGGTTCGGGACGTACATGGGAAGCGTTTTCAACGATACTAATAGAAATGGTTTTAGGGATCCGGGAGAGGCCGGTATTCCGAATCAGATAGTCAATATTCGCTTTACTGATGGCTCCATGTATGCGTCAACCAAGACGGATAATGATGGCAACTATTCTATCACACAGATGTTCCCTTGGTGGCGCTGGGTAGTAGGTCAGATAGATGGGACCCGCTTCAAAGCTACAGGATTAACAGCGGTGGTAGATGATGGTGGACCCATTTTCGATTCAAATGGCAATCCTTTAACACCATACGCCCAGTACGGGATCAATCCGCAGATCCAGCCCGATAGTAAACTCTATCGTACTGAACTTGGTCAAGTCTATTCCGAGCCGATGATGCTCTTCAGCGATATGACAAACATCATGGACTGGGGAAAATCAGATTATCTCCCCGGAGAAAATACGAGCATTGCGGGGGTCGTTTACTATGCCACAACACGGACCGAGGAAGACCCTCAGGTAGGCAAGGCTGACCCTTGGGAGCCCGGTATTCCGAGGGTGACGGTTAAACTGTTTAAAGCGAAGCAAGACGCCAACGGAAAATGGGTGCGCGATGGAGCTGCTTTGAGGACAACTCGAACAGATAGCTTTGATGACAGCAATCCCACGGGATGTGTAGGAGCGCCTCAATTCGTTAATGGCATCAAGATCAAAAACTGCGCTGAAACTTTCCGCACCTGGGACCAGATACGGCCGGGGGTCTATGACGGAGCATACTTCTTTGAGAATGTTCCCCCGGGTAACTATATTGTGCAGATCATTCCGCCTAAGGGGTATAAGGTCCTGAAGTGGGGAGACAGGAACATCGAGTTTGGTGATCCAAAAATCCCATTCCAGCTCTTTCCCCCACCGTGTGTCGGTGCCGACTATCCTGTTCCTCAGTACCATACTTTATTTCCTGATCAGCAGGTGCCGACTGATGGCTGGTTCGCTGGCATGACGGCGCCTTTATGCGACATGAAGCTGGTCCAACTTGCTGAAGGCCAGAATGGGGCTGCCGACTTCTTCCTCTTCACATTTGTCCCCAAGGCCGCGCGAATCTGGGGCTGGGTCTCCGACGATCTTCACCTCGAATTCAACCCCAATAGCCCCAACGCAGGCAGCAATTTCGCTCCCTTCCTGGCTGCCGGTCTCGCTCAAGGATTACAATGGGTGTGGAGGTGGCACGGGTCTATACCGATGAATGGGGGAAATTCAACGCCCTTGTACCCTCAAACTATGACATTGCTCCACCCATTCCTCTCGGCCTTGCCCTCAGCATGATCAGTATCTTCCCGAACGATCCGGGTCCAATCATCGACAGGAGACCCGCTTCACCGACCTTCGGAAAACTAATTACCGACCCGTGGTTCAACCCAGCATATGGCCAGGAGGTCATCCGGGAGAACTGGGAGTTCTATCCAGGAAGAACCACCTTTGTTGATACAATCGTCATCCCCATTTCGGGTTTTGTGGAAAACAGAATTCCCCTGAACTGCGACTACCCGGAGGGGACTCCTTTGATCAAGTCTGTGACCGGTCCTAATAAAGGAGGGCCATATGTGAATGTTGGCGGCGGCAACAGAGGATCACGATCACATCTGTCGGCAGGATGAGGGTTCCAAACCCAAACTACAACCCGAACCGCCCTGTGAGCGATTCAAACCCGAGATATATTAATCGACATCATGGGTTCGGATCGGTTAAAGGAAATGTAACCGTGGGAGGTGTCCATCTGACCAATGTCCAATGGGCTGTTGATGGCCTAACTATTAAAGCCACTGTTCCAGCCAGCGTTATCACCGGAGAACTGGTTGTCACGAAGGGAGGCAATGGAGTGTCTACCCCATATGGGGTGACCCTCCACGTGGTTGACTCCAGTGTGCCGATAGTCCGGTATCACCTCCCCCGGCTAATTGTGTAGGTACGGCCTGTGCGGTGATTCAGCCGGCCATCGATACCGCACTTAATGGCACTCTCATTATATTAGCCCCGGGCAGTTATCAGGAAAACATCATACTGTACAAGCCTGTAACACTGCAGGGATGGGGTGCCCCTTCTACGATCATTGATAACACTTTGGCTATTGCAAACCTCCCGTTGAAGGATGCATGGAACACCAAATTTCAGAACCTCATAACTGAATTATGGATCGATGTCGCCCCTGGTGCGGCCACTAATTTCCAGTTTGAACAGGGGGCAGGGATCTTCATTATGTCATGCGACAACGTAACGGGTGGTGGTAGCGGTTGTCCTAACGGAAATCAATTTACGAGTACAGCTTCTGCTCTGGTCGACGGATTGACCATTACCGGCGCGAACGAACAGGGCGGAGGGATCTTCATCAATGCTTTTGCCCCTTATACCCAGATCACTAACAATGAGATCTACGCTAACCAAGGTACCCTCGGCGGAGGTATCCGCATGGGTACGCCCAGCCTGGTCAACGCAACCAATACGGGCTTTGAAAGCTCTCATAACGAAAACATGAGCATCAAATACAACCGCATCGCCCAGAACGGGAGTCTGCTTGATGGGAGTGGCGGCATCTCC
Source organism: Nitrospirota bacterium (assembly GCA_963826355.1). Classification (GTDB taxonomy): domain Bacteria; phylum Nitrospirota; class Thermodesulfovibrionia; order Thermodesulfovibrionales; family SM23-35; genus DASPRG01. The sequence continues at coordinate 6,428 of CAWGWX010000034.1, forward strand.
ATCTTCACAGGGTCGGATAGTATACCGGTAACAAATAATCTGATCTGTGGCAACTTCTCAGCCAACTACGGTGGAGGTATTGATCACTTCGGGCTGAGCCCGGCTGGGCTAATTAAAAATAACCTGATCGTGTCGAACGAGTCCTTTGACGAGGGCGGCGGAATCATGATCGCCGGCGAGCTGGTGCCAGCCGGGGCACCCGCAGGCACGTTAACTCCTGGAAGTGGCTCGGTGACGGTTAACGCCAACCTGATCCAGGGTAATAAAGCAGGAGATGACGGTGGCGGTCTCCGGACGCTCATGGTGAACGGAGAGGACGTCAGAGCTTAACCCGACGGATACAACTCAGTAACTGGGTGACCCGAGCATGTGGCACGAAATCCATGTCTTTAACAACATGATCGTTAATAACTCAAGCGCCGATCACGGCGGAGGTATCTCGCTTGACGACACAGTCAAAATAGAGGTTGTCAACAACACGATTAGCAATAACGACGCTACATCGACCAGCTCAGGTTCCTTTGGCGGGCCCTGCGTGCCAGATGTACCTCCGGGCCAGATCTGCCCGGCTGAACAGGAAGGAACAGGTGGGTTGATCAACTCTATCCCACAGGTCGGGGGCATCGCCTCCTATGCGTTGAGTACTGGCCTGCAGGCTGCTATGGTAGATGCCGGTTCGACGGAGACCATTTGCAAATCCTGTTCTTTACAACAACATCATCTGGCAGAACAGGTCGTTCTACTGGGATGCCGCTTATTGTAACAATACCGGAGGACTTCGCCCGGATGTTCAGGGTCTGTGTAGCGGTACCAATGGTACGCCAGGGACGCCAGAAACGCCGCATTATTGGGACATGGCTGTTTACAATACCCCAGCTACTCAGCTTCTGAGTCCCAAGTACTCCATCCTGACTGATGGCATCGGCGCCATTTCTGACATAAGCAATCTGATCGGATCGGATCCGCTGTTTGTGAGCCCTTACGTCAACCTGATTGAGGCAACCTCAAAAGGTGCTGCTTTCGGGAACACGGTGACCGTGACCTTCAAACCAAACGGTATCAATGGCGACTATCACATTAGAGCTACCTCTGCGGCTGTTGATAAGGGCGATGCCCTTACGGACCCGATTCTTGTGCCCTTTGTTGAGCTTCAGACTGATTATGACGGCACTATACGGCCGTTGGGAGCGGGTGTAGACATCGGTGCGGATGAGAAAAAATAAGATAGGTCATTATTATGAGAATCATGGTAATGGATCGAAATGATAAATGGTCTTGAGAAAAGGCAGAGGCTATCCGCCAGGACCAAAGCCTGGCGGATGGAGAAATTCTGAAAGGAGTTAGACGATGAAAAGAGGTTTACGATACTTCACCTTATTAGTTCTCGGGTTGCTTTTCTTACTCTCAGGGGCCGGCTCAGAGGCAGCCGTCTATACCCAGTGTCCATGTTATCTGTTGGATGCTCAAGGTAATCCTGATCCCGCGCAGCTCGACCCCGCAAAAAACGCCATTTATAATGCTGTAACAGGCAACGTCGAATGTACCTATACTGATGCGGCACTTGTTACACATGAAGCGGTTTGCAAATCCTTGACTGCGGGGGACGGCCACGTCTACATGGCTGATCGTGATCGAACAGGGGCTGATCCGAATAAAGGAGACTCATATGTATTCGGGTTTTCAGATGTGACAGGTGTTGCAAACGATCAGGTCATGACGGTGGGTATGGTGGCGGCCAACACTTCTGCCCCCACGATCATCCTAAAGGAGGGGCAGGAATTCTACCTGAGCCTTACCAATGCAGGAATGATAGAGCGTCCTGATCTCTTCGATCCCCACACAGTCCACTATCATGGGTTTCCGAATGCTGCGTCCATTTTCGATGGTGAGCCTATGGCTTCTGGAGGCATCAATATGGGAAGCACCTTCACCTATTATTATAATAATGTCGAGCCAGGCACCTATATATACCACTGCCATGTAGAGGCCTCCGAGCATATGCAGATGGGCATGCTGGGAAACCTTTTTGTCCAGCCGGCACAGGATGGAACCCTAATTAATGGATTTACAAAATTTGCTTATAACGATGGAGATGGTTCAACCGGTTATGATGTTGCTTATCCTATCCAGATAACAGCCTTCGATCCGAGATTCCATCATGCTGACAATTCGTATAATCCACTCAATTTTGCCGACATGCATGACACCTACACGCTCTTTAACGGTAGAGGCTACCCGGATACGATCGTTCCCGGTTCTATCGCCAATATCTATGGGCACAATTCACAAAATACAAACGCTCTGATTACCGCCACAAGCGGACAGAGGATACTCCTTCGCATTTCGAGTCTCGCCACTGTAGATTTTTATACCGTGACCTTGTTGGGAATGAACATGCAGGTTGTGGGGCAGGGTGCGAGACTCCTCCGGGGTCCAGACGGGAAGAATCTTTATTACAACACCAATTCTATCACGCTTGGAGGAGGAGAGGCTACTGACGTCATCATCGACACGTCTGGCGTGGCTCCAGGTACTTACTTCCTTTACACGACTAATTTGCACAACCTAAGCAATGATGCTGAGGATTTCGGAGGCATGATGACCGAAATCGTCATTAACTAAAGAGAAAATGAGGAGGAGCAACATGGATAACATATCAATGAATAAAGGCCCTTTGGTCATCTTTTTGATGATCATGCTCCTGGCACTTTTACCTGCCACGTCAAAGGCTGTTGTCGACGGGATTACTGGACCGACGTTCAACCTTACTGCGAAGGCAGACCGCATCAGTACGGCAGACGGCCTGTATAGTTACCTGTGGGGATTTGCCGACGGAGCTGGCCCTGCGCAATATCCGGGGCCAACCCTTATTATTGATCAGGGGGCTAACGTTACTGTTAACCTCACCAATCAAATCCCGACGGTTCCCGGCAACTTACCTGTTAATGTCTCCATTGTGTTTCCGGGACAGGATGTGACTGCAACAGGAGGCGTTCCTGGTCTCCTTACCCGTGAAGCCCCCTTCGGAGGAACTGTTACTTATACTTTCACCGCCTCTCAGCCCGGTACGTATGCATACTACAGCGGAACGCAACCTGAGCTTCAGGTCGAGATGGGTTTACTCGGTGCCATCGTGGTGAGACCCACCATAGGGGCGAACTGCCCGGCTCTCACCCCGGATCCAGTAAGGCCCAGCAGGGGATACGCCTACTGTAATACCGATGCCTATTTTGATCGTGAGTATCTTTTCATCCTGTCTGAAATCGACCCTGTGATTCATAGGCTTGTCGAAACCGGGAACATGGCCAAGGTAAACAATACAACCCGGCATTCAACGGCATGGTTTGAGAATGGGCGTGCTTTTCCTGATACGATGGTAGCGGCCTTTATTCCCTCTCTCCCAAACCAACCCTATGACGCCATGCCAATGATGCATCCCGGAGAATATGTACTAATCAGATTGATTGGCGGGGGAAGAGATTTGCACCCCTTCCACACCCATGGGCAGAACCATCTTGTGATTGCCCGGGACGGCAGACTTCTGAAGACTCAGGCAAGTGCCATCATTGACCTTCCTGTCTCCGACTTTACGACAAGCGCTGTCGCCGGTGAAACAGTCGACGCTATATGGGGACCCTGGACCGGCGCGATGCTTGGATGGGATGTCTATGGTCATACAGGGACAGAACCTGGAATCTGTACTGCCCCTGATCCAAACGGGTTTGACCCGATTACGCTTGAATACTGTCCTGATCACGGAAAGCCCATTCCTGTAAAGATACCTGCTCAGAGTCTTATGAAGTTTGGACCGATGTACGGTGGGACTCCATATCTTGGTGTTCCTGGTGAGCTTCCACCACCCTATGTTCAGCAGAATCCAATGGGAGGACTCTCCTTCATGTGGCATTCCCATAATGAGAGAGAGTTGACGAGTAATAACATCTTCATCGGCGGCATGGCCACAATGGCGCTTGTTGTGCCGTATTTTGATATGGATGGTAATCCAATCTCAATACCTTAATGAGGAGGAAAAAAATGAAAATGAAGCACAGGATGTTAATAAGAAGCGCCGGGTTACTTGCTCCCTTGCTGATGATTTTGACGATTTTCATGGCAGGTATATCCTGGGGCGCTGATTTCTATCTGAAGGCAGAGGTGTTCACGTACCAAAATGCCAATGCGGCGAATCCTTACTACTCGCCTGTCTTGGCTGGCATCACCATGTGGGGATATGCCAGTTGTACGGATGGCACGTTTGCTACCTGCGGGACAGCAACGGTACCAGGCCCAACCCTGACTGCGACAGCTGGAGACACCGTGAACATCCATGTAAGAAACAACCTGACCGGTCCATACATCGAGCCGACTTCGGTGATCATTCCCGGGCAACCCGGCGGGAACATGACACCGACCTGGACCCGACGGGCACTCCACCGGGAACAGGACTGACCTTACACAAAGGGTGCGGTCCTTCACGGCTGAAACCCCGGCGGACAATTTGACGGAAGTAATCTACACCTGGCCAAGTGTGAAAGCAGGAACCTATCTTTATCAGAGCGGGACGCACCCAGCGGTGCAGGTTCAGATGGGCCTTTACGGGCCTCTTAAGGTTGACTTTGCAACGAATCAGGCTTACAGTGACGCTTCGACGGCGTATGATACTGATGTGGTCCTCCTGTTCAGCGAAATCGATCCGGCACTGCACGAGGCGATAGCTAATAATACGTATGGTCCGGGCAAAGCCATGACCAGCACGGTTGACTACTATCCAAAGTACTCTCTGATCAATGGTGAGCCATATTCGGTAGGTCTCGCTCCGTTGGCAGTGGGAAGCGCTGGCCAGACCCTTTTGATCCGGTTTTTGAACGCAGGCCTTCTCGAGAAAACGCCGACCTTGCAGCAGAGCCAGTATATGACGCTAATCGCGGAAGACGGGAATCTCTATCCCTATTCGAAGCAGCAGTATTCGCTCCTTCTCCCTGCAGGAAAAACGGCTGATGCGATCTTTACCCTTCCTCAAGCGGGCTATCATCCCGGTATATGACAGAAGCCTCAACCTCACGAATGCTACAGTGTCACCGGGAGGAGACCGGGTCTATCTTCAGGTGGGCGCTACCCAGTACACCCTGAGTGTTACTAAGGACGGTACGGGGACAGGAACGGTCTCTGCCCAGAGTATCCCAGGAGGGATTGACTGCGGCACAGTATGTTCGCTGGCTTATGTTGCCGGTACTGAAATCAGGCTGGTTGCCACGCCTGACCCTGGGTCCCTTTTAACAGCATGGTCAGGAGGAGGATGTTCGGGATATGGAGACTGCATTGTGACCTTGAACGCGAATACTACGGTGAACGCCACCTTTACTGCTTTCACTAAGATAACCGTTCTTCTGCCCAGCAAGGGGGAGATGATCCCGGCAGGAAGCACGTACACCATACGGTGGGGAGCACCAGCTAATGCAGTTACTTTCAGAATCCGGTACTCACTTAATAATGGGACAACGTGGACAACAATAGCAAGTGGTGTGGTCGGCAATAGTTACATCTGGTCAGTACCCGTCCCTCTAAAGACCAGAACCAATTGTCGTATAAGGATAATAGGGTTTAATGCAAAAGGTAAACGGATCGGCGCAGGCAATTCAGCCAAGTTTACCATTTCAGTTCCTTAACAATGAACAGAAGCAGAAAAGGAGATGACAGAAACTGATTGACAGTGCTGTTTTGTTTAAGACTGTTAGATTTCATAGGTGGCTTCTGATTATCCTGTTTGTTTGGCTGATTCATCTCCTCTTATCTGTTACTGAATGTGATTCGAGTTTCAGAGACCAGGATTCAAAAATAGATACGCAGCAAAATCAATTGTCTCTTGAAAAAAAATGGGGCATAAAGATTGTTGCGATCAGACTTTCAGCAAAAGGATATATGCTTGATTTCCGTTATAAAGTAATCGATCCTAAAAAGTCACTGCCCATCTTTGACCCGAAGATTAATCCCTATATTATTGACCAGGCAAGCGGTGCAAAATGTTTTGTGCCAAGCGCGCCAAAAACAGGCTCTCTACGTCAGAAGACAAGAAATCCCGAAGCAAACCGAGATTATTTTATCCTCTTTGCAAATCCTGGTAGATTGGTTAAAGCGGGGAATAAAGTCACCTTAGTCATAGGAGACTTTAAAGCAGAAAATCTCACTGTAGAGTAATGACGGTAAATTCGGAATGAGGAAATTCCTATCTTTCCTTCTTTCCTCAGCATTCATTGTTTTGTCGTGTATCTCCTCGAATGCTCATTCTATAGCGCCAGACCTTCAATCTGTCTTAGAGTCTCTTGGCCCTGATGAGGAAATCCCTGTCATTATTACCCTTTCTGATAAGGTTGATGTCACTGTTATTAAGGACATAAATAAGAGTCTTCGAAGATCCAGAATGATAAAAGAACTCAAAAGCAAAGCAGATATCTCTCAGAGGCCATTGAAAGCCTTTCTTGAAAGTAAGAGTGCAAAAAAATTGAAACCCCTCTGGATTATAAACGGAATGGCTGCGACTGTCAGGGCAGATGTCATTCGGGAACTTTCTGGTCAACCTGGAATAGAAGATATAAAGCTTGATGCTGTAGTATATGCCCCTGAGGTAATTTATGAAACCTCATCACTTCCAGAATGGAATATTGATATGATTCGAGCGCCTGAGATCTGGAATTTAGGTTATAAGGGCACAGGGGTTGTAGTTGCCAATATGGATACAGGAGTTGATCTAAATCATCCGGACATAATGGAGAAATGGCGTGGAGGGGAAATAGCTGGTACGACCCGAATGAAGAGCACGAAACTCCTTATGATGCAGACGGTCATGGAACTCAGACCATGGGTGTAATCGTTGGTGGAGATGCTGGTGGAACAGCTATCGGTGTGGCGCCTGATGCAAAGTGGATTGCTGTCAAGATATTCAATGACTCAGGAAAGGCATCACTCAGCACTATTCATCAAGGTTTTCAGTGGCTTCTTGATCCCGATGGAAATCCTGGTACTGATGATGCCCCGGACATTGTCAATAATTCCTGGGGGCTCGATAATGTAAATGAATGCTCCCATGATTTCGAGCTTGATATTCAAGCCCTGAAGACTGCAAACATTGCTGTTGTATTCTCAGCAGGAAACTCGGGACCTTATACCTCAACGAGTGTGAGTCCTGCCAACAACCCTGGTGCCTTTGCTGTTGGAGCCGTTGATTCCTCTAAAAGGATAGCCTCATTTAGTAGTCGAGGGCCTTCTGCCTGCGACGGAGACATTTATCCTGGGGTGGTTGCTCCAGGAGTGAGTATAAGGACTTCAGATCTCACCTTCGGCGGTATTTTCCCCAATTCCTATGCAACGGTTTCCGGTACGTCCTTTTCTTCCCCTCATGTAACAGGTGCCATGGCGTTACTCATGAATGCCTTCCCCAGTGTGACTGTAAACAAACTTGAATCAGCGCTGAAGCAATCTGCGTTAGATCTTGGCATCCCTGGTAAGGACAATGATTACGGAAAAGGGTTGATTGATGTTATGGCGGCTTATAACCTACTCCTCAATCCTGTTCCGGATGTTGAAGCCTCGCCAGAATCTCATGAGTTCGGCGTCACAGAGATTAACACTGTTTCAACATCAAACACTTTCACTGTAAAAAATAGTGGCGTAGGTAACCTCATGATTGGCACAATATCAATCACCGGTCCGAATCCTGCAGAGTTTCAGATTGTAAGTGATAACTGTTCTGAAGAGATAGTAGAACCATCTTCAACGTGCAGCATCGAGGTATTTTTCTCACCATCATTATCTGGCTCTCAAAATGCAAACCTGACCATCCAATCGAATGACCCTGATACCCCGACGTTGAATATCACTCTCCATGGAACAGGAATGCAGAGTTCTTATGATAAAGTTACTGTTGTCGTCCCGAATGGTGGTGAAGTCATTCCAGCAGGTTCTACTTATACGATTTGGTGGGGGGCTCCTGCAGGGGCAGATAAATTTAAACTTCAATATTCCATCGATAACGGGACTACCTGGACAACAATTACAGAGAGCGCTCAAGGAAATAATTTCCACTGGAGAGTGCCAAGAAATCTTGGGAACAAAAAGAAATGTCTGATAAGAGTGGCAGGATACACTCCTTCAAATGTGAGAGCAGGATATGACAGGTCAGATGCACCTTTTACGATAGAGCTCGTGAAGCTTACACTCCCCGATGGAGGAGAAACCTTTATATCAAATGATACCCGGTACATAGTATGGAAAACAAACGATACCAAAAAACAAGTGGCGAAAACAAAATTATGGTATTCAAAAGACGGGGGAGTTAACTGGATTAAGATAGCAACTCTTGCGGGCAATCCCGGAAACTACCCCTGGAAAGTGCCTATGGTAAATAATATAAAGAACAATGCAAAAGTAAAGGTTGAGCTTATTGATAAGTTTGGGAACATATTGGGGAGGGATGTGAGTGACAGCACTTTCATTATTCAGTCTTGACCAAAATCCTTTTCACAATTCATTAAATGAAGCATGGACTTTGGTCACAAAGAGGCATGAGAATATTATTCGCTCCCCCTTTGGAAAAGGGGGATGAAGGGGGATTTTAAGAAATAATATTTTCGCATATTCATGAAATCTCCCCTGACCCCTCTTTGCCAAAGAGGGGAATCTTCGGATCAATGACAAAAGAAAAAAGTGTAAAGAAGTATTACTACAGAACACTAGGATGATGCTTTACCATGGGAAACTCATCAGTCATGAAAGGAGGTAAAAATGGCAAAAATACTGAAGTGCAAAGATGTTGGTGTGGATTGTGATTTTGTGGCTTCAGGCAAAACCGAAGAGGAGGTCTTAAAAAAGGCGGCTGAACATGCCAGAAAAAACCACAACATTAAGAGGGTTACCAAAGATTACCTGAAGTCCTGGCGCAAGCACATTAAAACTGTGTAAGTGAGAAGAAGGCTCAATCCCTTAAGGTGATTCCAGAGATACAAAGCTGGTTAATTCTCAAGGTATGTCTGAAATCGAAAACCTTTCATCTGTCTATTATTCCGGTAAATACGTTCTTTACTTCTCGTACTATCTCTTGATGGACTGATGGGGTTCCTGCAATGATGTTGCCTGTCCTTAAATAATGAGGACCTCCGCCGAAGTCAGTTACAACTCCTCCTGCCTCCTTGATGAGCAGACTTCCCGTTGCAATATCCCAGGGACTGAGACCTAACTCAAAAAAACCATCGCATCTCCCACAGGCGAGATAGGCAAGGTCAAGGGCAGCAGAGCCAGCCCTCCTCAGGTCACTGACCTTGAGGAAGAGATTTTTGAAGAGTTTCAGGTAGGGATCTATCATCTCCTTACTGCGGAAAGGAAAGCCTGTGTTGATAAGGCTCTCCCTCAGGGTACTTACTTCAGATACCTTAATGGGATTGCCATTTAAAAAAGCACCTGCCCCTTTTTTGGCCAGGAATAGCTCATTCCTTAAGGGATCAAGAATGACCCCTGTGATTATTTCCCCTTCATATTCGAGTGCTATGGATACGGAGAAAACAGGATAGCTATGGATATAATTCGTGGTGCCATCAAGGGGGTCTATTATCCAGCGGTATCCTCCCTTCCCAAACTCTTTCAGAGATTCTTCTGCTAAAAAGTGATGATCAGGAAAATGCTCTTTTATTGTATCAATGATGACTTTTTCTGATTCTTTGTCGACAGAGGTAACAAAGTCAGATGCTTGCTTCAGGCCAATATCCCTCTTTGAAATTTTGCCAAGGTGATTAACAATGACCTGCCCTGCGAGTCTTGCAGCTTTTATAGCGATATCAAGGAATTCTTTCGTTCCGCCGGGCATATTAATTTATACCATTTCTAAAAAATTTCTGATATTGATATCTTTTATTCTTAACTATTCACTGAATACTTGATTCAAGACGGTCAGAATAGGGCTTGCCATGATCGACAAGGGGAGATGCCTGCCCTATGCCCATGTAACTCCCTGTATCGTATGCGAAGAGGTCTGTCATAATCCTTTTATCATAGTGTTGTAAAATAGAGCTAATCAAACCATACTGGTAAAGAAAAGATTTTTTAGTATTACCTACAGAGAGGACGAGACGATGATTTTTAACGACACTTTTACAATAAATACGAAAGGTTTCTGTGATACCGTTGACATCACTGATAAGGTTATAAAAATCGTAGAGCAGTCAGGTATCGAAAACGGGCTGCTTACCGTCTTCTGTTCTGGTTCTACAGCAGCGATCACAACAATAGAATATGAACCAGGCGTCATTAAAGACCTGCAAAGGGTTCTGGAGAAAGATTGTCCCATCAAACATCTCCCTATGAACATGACAAACGCTGGGGGGATGGTAATGGTTTTTCTCATGTGAGGGCAGCCCTGATGAAACCTTCCCTCTCAATTCCCCTCATAGAGGGAAAACTCTCACTGGGAACGTGGCAACAGATAGTCTTTATAGACTTTGACAATAGGGAGAGGCACAGAAAAATAGTCGTACAGGTTTTAGGAGGATAAAATGGAAATTAAAGTTGAAAAACCATCTGAGCAGATGATCAAGGAACGAAAAGTAAGAAGCTGGCCTATCTGGGAAAAGGAAGTTTCACGTTTTGACTGGCACTATGATGAAACAGAGGAATGTTACCTTGTTGAAGGAAGAGTTACCGTTGAGACAGATGGTGGGAAACAGGTAGAGTTCAAAAAAGGCGATTTCGTAACGTTCCCCAAAGGCCTTTCCTGTATTTGGGATATCAAGGAGCCAGTAAGGAAACATTATAACTTCAAGTGATTTTTAGGTCATTGACTCCAAAAACATATTTTCAGGTCCCATCGTATATTGAAATTAACACACCATGCATTATATGGAACATAACAGGATGAACCATTAATATAATGAAACTCTTCTATCTGAATAAAACTCCCTATGAACCGGTCAGCCATGATCCCGGGCTGAAAAAGCGGGTCCTCGCAAGGATATTCTTCCCTCTGTAAAACATATCAGCCATATTATTCTTCGGCCAGGAGACAGCGCCTCTGAACATGCACATTCTGATTATGTTGAGGTGTTCTACTGCATCCGGGGTGATGCAGTATTCTCGATAAAAGGGGAAAGCATTTCAATCAGGAAAGGGCATTTACTTTTTGTCGAGCCTGGAGAAATACATTCTATTCAAAAAGTGAACGAAGAAACAGAGCTTCTCTACTTGCATGTGATTGAAAAGAGTTAAGAGTTACTGTTGTTTATCAATTAGAAAGGAGGGAGAGGGGCCTCTGGGGTATGGAAGGCCCCTCAGGGGGGTAAAAAAGCTCTATCAAAAGAATCTTCGTTATAGATATCCTGATATAACCTGCTTTAATAATATGATAGGGGAAAAAATAAAGAATGAAAATCAGAATTTGTCTGATTTTTTTGTAGGAACTTGTCTCGTTGCTCTGTAGGTTTTTGTCTTACAATTTTCCTGTACTTCTATGATTTTATGTGACTTTTTGACTCATTGAATTCTGGAAATAACTTCTTACCGTCATGCTTTGTAATACATGAGCTGCAGTGCATGGAACTGGACTTTTTTGATCATGGCATTTACTCTGTCCTCTGGCATGGGGCTGAAACGCACAGCAAACTCAACATTCTCCTCAAGTTGCTGTATGCTGTCACACCCTATGACCGCCGTTGTTATAGGCTGGGAAAGGGCAAAATGGAAAAAGGGTTCCATAGTTTCAAACCACGGGAGTTTTTCTGCGAGACCTCTGAAATAGACCTTCATACCGATAATGCCCATCTCCCTTTTCTGTGCATAGGGGATTACTTTTTCTAAAAAGCTCATATAGAAAGGTTCTGCAGGATTTACAGGTAGAAGGACGGTATCAAAGTCAAACAGCTCAAAACACCTTCTCAGGATTATGGGGTCCTGATGCCCTGTTACTCCGATGAACCTTGTTAAACCCTTTTCCTTTGCCTTGACAAAGGCCTCAAGAGCACCCTTCGGGCCGAATATTTCTCTGATATCATCTTCTGTCCTTACATCGTGCACCTGCCACAGATCGAGATGGTCTGTCTGCATATTCTTCAAGGTCTTTTGCAGATGCTCCAATGCGCCCTTTTTATCCCTGGCATGGGATTTACTTGTGAGGAATATGTCTTTTCTCCTCTCTTTTAATGCCTTGCCATAGTATGCCTCGCTTCCAGAATAGGCACGGGCAGATTCAAAATAATTGATACCGAGGTCCAGGGCCCTGTTGATTAGAGCATACGCCTCCTTCTCATAGCCATAGGTCCTCAGGATCCCTTCCCCGCCAAGGCCAAGTATGGTAACGTCGACACCAGTTTTTCCGAGTTTCCTCTTTGGAATCTCCATACTGAAATTCTATCAGATGCTTTTGAATCTACTGTCTCTTCGCGAACTGTAAGGCTGCTGAGTTGATACAATAGCGGAGTCTTGTCGGAGGCGGGCCATCATCGAATACGTGTCCAAGATGGGCATCACACCTGGCACATAGCACCTCTGTCCTCTCCATGAAGAAAGAAGTATCGTGCTTGGTTTTAATGTTATGTTTTGATATGGGCTCAGAGAAACTCGGCCAGCCTGTCCCTGATTCAAACTTTGCCTCTGAGTTGAAGAGGTCAGTGCCGCAGCCTACGCACTGATAGATACCCTTCTCCTTATGATTATAGTATTTTCCTGTAAAGGGCCTTTCTGTCCCCTTTTTCCTTGTAATTTCATACTCCTCGGGAGAGAGGATCTTTTTCCAGTCCTCGTCAGTTTTTACTACTCTGTCTACTTCCTCCAGGACACCCTTGGAGGCATGATAAATAGTAATCTTCTGTTTCCTCTGCATTTCCATCTCCTTCCCATGAGAACCAGAAACATTCGCTGCTATGACAACTGCGGAGAATAGAGGAGTTAAGCAATCAGTGCTTTGAATCTTTTGCCCACATCTCCTTTAAATATTGACTTCTCCCTGAGTGAGCTTCATAAAACTCATATCTGACTGGATTTTTCTTATAATATTTCTGATGGTATTCCTCGGCCTTATAGAATGTCGATGCTGGCCTTATTTCGGTAATAATAGGATTATTAAATTTCCCTGATTTTCCAAGTTTTTCTTTAGAGGTTTCAGCTAATTTTTTTTGCTTTTCGTTATGATAAAAAATAGCAGTTCTGTATTGAGTTCCAAAATCAACAAACTGTCTGTTCAGCATTGTTGGTTCAATGTTTTTCCAGAAAAGGTCTAACAGTTCTGAATTTGTAACCTGGGAAGTATCGTACAGTATCTCAATGGCTTCAACATGTCCTGTTTTCTTTGAACATACTTCTTCGTATGTTGGGTGTTCCTTATGGCCGCCGCCAGTATATCCTACGGTGGTTGATACCACTCCCTTTACTTTGTCAAAGAGGGCTTGCATACACCAGAAACAGCCTCCAGCAAAGGTGGCCTTTTCCAACTTTTGAGGAGAATTGTAAGAACTTTCAGGCCACACAAGTCACCTATCAGTTGTTTTGAATCTGAGTAATCGTGATTGCACTATGCAGTATAAAACGGAGATCTAAGGAATGATATCAGTAATAGTCTGATAATCTTGTAGGAGTTTTACTCATTGCTCTGTAGGTATTTATCTCACCAGAGTAATTTTCTTTACTGGTTAGGGTTACCGAAAATCAGGGTCCAGTAACTTCTCCGATTACTGCTTTTTGCATACGAAGCCCCTGCTTCTTTAAATTCAGGATTCATGATATTTTTACAATGTATCTCGCTATTCAGCCATGCACCCACTGCATCTTGAGTAGTTCGATACCCTTGACCTACATTCTCTCCATAGGAAACCCACCGGTAACCAACTCTTGAAAGTCTTTCCCCTGGATCGCTTCTGTCAGAACCCTTGTGACTGAGAAAACCTTTCTCAGCCATGTCCATGGAATGCTGTAATGCTGCCTGTCCAAGTGTATTATTCCAGACAACAAGCCGAGCTGGCTTATAGTATCTATTACCACACATCATTCCTTTTGCACGTGCCTCATTAATCGGTTCCAGAATGTCCTTCACAAGTGAATTGTCTTTACCGTACCATCCCGAAGACGAATTGAAAGTACTGACGCACCCGCAGAGAAAGACCATAATAGATATGAATGCATAAGTCTTCATGGCTATTTTCTTTTGATAAAATCTTCTCATTCTATAAAACTCGTATTATCAGTTGATTTTTGATCCTCTATGCAAAAATGAAAAGACAAGCCGAAAAAGGACTGAAACTTTAACTGTTCGGTACACGTATTACATACGCATAGGGGGGTGTCGTATCTGTGAGGAGGGCAGGGTTTAATTGTTTTATTGCTCTGACAGTTGTATTAAAGTTTTCTGCCAGAGTTTTCAAACTGATAACTTTATCTGTGACTATTTCTCTATAATCCATATCTACTTTTTGCATGCCCTGATATGACTCAAATCCGTATCTTTCCGGATCCTGAGCGATAGTAAATGCAGCCACAAAAGAAGCTAAATAGCGTTTTATGATGAAGGGAAAACATTCCGATTCACATTTATTCAATATACGTTTAATCCTTCCTTCCCCAGCATTGTATGCCGCAAGGGCGATATCCCAGGCACCGAACATGGAGTGGAGATCTCTCAGGTAATGAGCTGCTGCGTACGTTGACTTGACTGGGTCCTTCCGCTCATCCACGTATTTATCTATCCTGAGACCATATTTCCGAGCAGTGCCCTTTACAAACTGCCAAAGTCCGGCAGCATCCCCCGGACCGACGAGCAGGGGAGAGAATTCACTCTCGATAAGGGGAAGATAGGCTATCTCGATAGGGATGCCTTTCTCCTGAAATATTTCTGTTACTAAATCTATATATTGATGAGAGTTGTTGAGTCTCTTTTCGAACATTTCCGGCATCTTCCGGGTAAAAAATTGTATTGCTCGGTCATAAAGTTGATTTGTAGACTCATGTTCTTTTATCGCATGGAGCTCTTCACTGGCAGTGATGTTAACGGGCATCCATAACAAGAAAAGCAATAACAATATTGATGTAAATAACTTTGTCATTTCCCCCTGACCTCTATGTGAAGGATAGAACCTTTATTTTAAAAAGAGAAAGTCTTCTTGATTGCTACTTTATGTGAGTTTTAAGTGTAAGTAGTATACCATTTTTTGCAAGTCTATGTTGTCAAGGTATTTAACTGCAACACCAGCGTCTTTTCCGTTGGCTTTCCGTTTTTCTTCACTTCAGTCCTTCTGTACTTCAGCTCTTCCTCACTTCAGCCCTTCTGCATGAGCTTTTTCTCCCATGATACAGCTTTTCCATAATCTTTGAACAGCCGCTCCAGTTTTCGAAATACAGAGGTATGTACCGATCTCCTGCCGTTTTTCCTTTCCTCTTTCACAGCACTATGAAGCATTTCATGATAAACAACATACCTGATAAAGTAACGCGGGACATTTCTCCTGTCCAGGACGGGATTTATCCTTATGGTATCGCTATGTCCGCAGTAACTTCCCAACGTTCGATTCCTTACTGCCCTCCGTGCATTCCCTTTTCCCCAGCCGATCGACGCTGTTATTCTCCCTCCGAAATACTCATCATTGAGATCATCGAAAATCTCTCTCAGATTGTGAAATCTGCCCTTTGTGTGGATGCTGAGTTGTCTGGAGTTTTGCTCTCTCTTTTTCAGACAGGTCTGATTTTCGCTGATAAATTTCCTGATGAGTGGTGTCAGGCATTTCCTTGTTTTAATGAAACTGGCCATCTCCCTGATGACTTCATCATCAGCATTGAGAAACATCCAGTGCATTCTGACAGAAACCAAATTGCCTTTTGTTCTTATTGAAAGTACATTGGTAGAATTGTCTGTTAGGGTCAGAGAAACAGATTTCCCGGTCATCTTCTCTAAGGAATCCTTAAGGGTATCTTTGCTGTTGGAAAACTGCAAACTTAGTTGAAACATAATGATTCAGGTCATTATAGACGATTCATCTCATAAAACAACTCTTCCGCTGTTTGATGCCTTCACCTCTTCCCCCTCCTTTCCCCTTATATCCACTCCTCTGTGCAGACTCATCCTCTTCATGTTGAGTATCCGCTTTGTACCGTAGGGAGCTAATATCTCATGTTCGAGGGGAAGTGTAAAGCAACCATCCCAGAGTCTATCAGATACTTTCTGAAATATAGATTTCAGTCTTCTTTCTTCTTTCTTCTTTCTTTACCCTCCTCAAGTTTTCGGTGCTCAATAACACTTCATCTTCAGGCAGGGTAATCTCCCGTGTTGGAAAGCTGATGTGTTTTACGACTATATCCATACGCTTTCTCCTCTTGCCTATTTTCAGGTTAACAGGATAGACACCCGGCTGGGTTTTCATTTCTACTGCTCCGATAGCAATAAAACAACGCTCTTCACTTCGACTGGAATAAAAATTTTTCCCCATAAATGAAGCAGGAGACATCTTCGAGACCCTTGTGTTAGTCACCTTGATGACAAAAGCATCTCCCGGGAAGACTTCATGAGGTGAAACCATGACTTCGAGGGCAAAAGAAATGTCACACAGAAAAAACACAAGAAATACCAGGGTGATAAAAAATAAAAGTATACTATGCCTTTTCATATGTGCTTCCTTTCTCAATGTTTCCACTTTAAATGTACATGATCTGATTCGAATTTCTGGAAGGGATAGAATGAACTTTTCCCTTTCCGGTTTCAGAAAGAAATGACCTATTTTTGCAGCAACATCGTCTTCATGATTTTTCATAATTTCTTCATCGGCTCTTCACAAGTTTTTCGTATCCTAATCTCATAAATAACATGAATAACATGATAAAGGAGGCATGATATGAACAAAAAAAGTTTCATAGTTCTCATAAGCCTTATCTTCCTGGGTATGGGGAGCCTTTTGTTACCGGCTAAAGGCCTATCTTATGATATCGACTTTCATATTTGAATAGGGGTTGGTGCTCCTCCGCCCGCAGTGATAATACATGCATCACCTACTGTCTATTTAATTCCCGGAACTTATGCCTATTTCGCACCTGATGTTGGCCTCCAGCTCTTTTTCTACTCTGGATATTGGTATCGTCCGCATAATACTAGTTCCGGGCAGCTTCTTGATACCCTCATCATCATAATTGCTGTCACCAGTTAAAAATTCTGATACAGAGGTTGATAAAACCTTCAGACAAGATGACATCATGGAGTAAATAGTTTACAGATTTCATAATAAAGTGTATATTTTGACCAATACTCTGCTAAAAACTGAGCATCATAAAAACCAAAAAGAGGTAGGTATGACGAGAGTGAGAAAAGCAGTGAATGTACTAATCTGGCTGTCTGTTTTTGGATTGTTTTTTCTTTCTATCGTAGCAGAAGGGTCAGACTCGATACTGATTGAAAAAACCGATCAAGCATATGTATTTATAGATAATGAATCAATAAAGCACATTTCTGACAACATCGTCAGAGCATGGGTTAAATATTTTCCCCATACGGTGTTAGAACCTTTCAAGGCAAAATATCTTCATTATTATTTGAGCTATTATGAATTCGACTGTGGTGAGAAAAAGGACAGAGTCCTTCAAACAGTTTTCTATTACACGGATTATACATCTGAGCAGGATGATAGAGAACATCAATGGTCTTCTCTCGCGCCAGATAGTGTTGAGTCTGCTTTATTTGAGTACGTCTGTAAAAATAATAGCACCAATTTTTCATCTGACCATCAGGAAGTTGGTGGGAAATCTTCACAACCACCGAAACCATCAGAATCCATATTCACTATTCAGGTGGGTACTTTCAGAGACATCTCCCGCGCAGAGGATCTTAAAGACAGGCTTATTCAAAAGGGTTATAAAGCATATATAGCCATCTCAGAATCAAAAAACAATGGAAGACTCTACAAAATCTGTATCGGGGAATTCAGCGACAGGGAAAAAGCAGAGAGTCTGTCCGCAGAAATTAAAAACACCGAAGGCCTTGAGACATTTGTAACCTCAAAGTAAAGTAATTTTTTTCTTCCCGGACTCTCCACCCGCCATATTTATGAAATATTGTATATTATATATTATAATTAATAAACTATTTCAGCCTTAACCGTGAAGAGAATTTGAAAGATAGGGCAAAGGGGATGAACGGTTGAAGAAGAATCTTTATCAAAAAGGCATCAGCAGACGAAGATTTCTTAAGGGTACAATTGCTGCCGGGATTTGTTGCTCCGTCTTCCATCCTTTTCATCGCTTAGGAAAAGCTGCAGTGACTTTAGAGAACCCGATCTTCTGGATCAAGGATATTTTCAACCAACCTTTTTATGATGGAGAGACCAGTAACAATCACATTGGGGTTGATTATCTCCTTAGCCTGATGGGAGAGTATGGATTGAAATTTTACCGCTCTGTTCAAGAGACTGCACTCAGTGGTCCTTCAGGTATCATTGAGCCAATTGATGTCGTTTTAATCAAGGTAAATGCACAATGGAAGTACCGTGGCTGCACGAATAGTGATCTCATAAGGGGGCTGATCCAGAGAATTCTTGACCATCCTGATGGTTTCGATGGTGAGGTGGTGATTTTTGAAAACGGGCAAGGACGTGGAAGTCTCAATTGTGACACCACAGGGGGAAACTATCCGGATGCCTCTGTTCACGCCAATGCCAATGATGAAAGCCATAGCTTTCGTTATCTGGTAAATGAGATTTTTAACGATCCCCGGGTTTCATCGTATTTACTGGATCCCATCAGAAGCACCTTTATCGGGCTCAATGATCATGTTAGCAATGGGTATCGGAAATATGAAAATGTTTCGTATCCTTGCTTTGCCACAGCAGGAGGCCATCGAGTAGAGTTACGTGAAGGCATCTGGCAAGGGAGTGGATACAGCCAGAATCTTAAGCTGATCAACGTCCCGGTACTTAAGTATCACGACAAAGGGGGATCAGAGATTACTGCATCTCTTAAACATACGTATGGTGTTGTTTCGATGTCTGATGGACAAAGTGACTTCCGTCATTATAGTGGCCTGGGAGAAACCTGCGGAAAGATTATGGTTTCTGTCAGAACCCCTGTCTTGAATATCATAGACGCGATATGGGTTTCTTATTCTTCTCTTTTGGGATACCCTGCGAGTACAACCTATCGGGCTAACCAGATTTTGGCCAGCCAGGATCCTGTAGCCTTGGACTATTGGGCAGCAGCCTATGTCATGTATCCCATCAGCAAAAACCCTCGCCACCTTCCTGGCTTCCCAGGTATTGATCAATGGCTGACTAGTGCCCGCGATATCATTAACGACCGAGGTGGTCTTTACAATTCAGAGAGCGGAGTCCTCGTTGATATGGTAACAAAGAATAAAAACGAGATGGTGGTTTATACAAAGAATGTGGCAGTTACCCTCCTTTCACTGAATGGGGGTGAGGTCATCGCGTCTGGCTCAACGTTCACTATTCAATGGGAGGCATCTTCTCAGGCAACAAAATTCAGGCTTGAGTATTCGTTGGACAATGGGCTGACATGGATACAAATACCAGGTGCAGATGATTTAACAGGCAATAGTTATGACTGGAGTGTACCTAAACCATGGGGTAACAAAAAGAAATGCCTTGTGAGAGTAATAAGATATGATGCTTCTGAAGTCAAGGTAGGCTCAGACAGATCAGATGCACCCTTTACCATAGAGGTAGTGAAATTGACATCGCCAAATGGTGGAGGCCCTCCTCTTAAATCAAGTACGGAACATCCCATTACATGGGCAACAAATAGAACAAAAAATCCGGTTGCAAAAATTAAATTGTATTACACTATTAATGGAGGAATTACCTGGAATTTAATAAAAACACTTAAAGGCAATCCTGGAAGTTATCCTTGGTTAGTTGTAACAGTTAAAAAGCCAAGGACCGACTGCAAGATAAAGGTTGAGTTAAACGATGTTTCTGAGAACATATTGGGGACAGATGCGAGTGATGGTTACTTTACCATTCAGCCTTGATAACGCCCCCATTTATGAGTAACTATTTTGTAACAACCGATTAAGCTCCACTATAGAGCGGAGGGTCAAATATATCCATTCTTTTCTGTTCATCTTTCTTACCTCTTAAAACGTACAAAGACTTTTAAAAGATTTGCCTGTACTGATTAATTCTACACCGGAAAGAGGCCCTGGTTCAAAGACGGAAATCCTTCAAGAATTCTCTCTTAGCTCACTCAGGATTCAAGGTCTTTAAAAAGGTATTTCAGCTATTTTCTCTTTCAAGGTAACGATCTCAAAGGCAAGGGAAGCCATAGAGGCGATTTTTGATAAATAGACAACTTTTGCATCCAGAACAGCATTATTGCCGTTGTCACAATAGAGCAGGGCA
This sequence comes from Nitrospirota bacterium, assembly GCA_963826355.1. Taxonomy (GTDB): domain Bacteria; phylum Nitrospirota; class Thermodesulfovibrionia; order Thermodesulfovibrionales; family SM23-35; genus DASPRG01. Next base: position 26,785 of record CAWGWX010000034.1, read on the forward strand.
ACGATTCTTTCCCTTACCGTAAGCGGTATTACGAGCACATCCAAAGGTATGCCTGAGAGGATCTCTATCAAAGGCGCGTTGAACTGTGGATCATGCAGAGGTCCCCGGTAAAATATTTTTTTCTCCATGACTTCGGAAAAGATTGACGATTCTTCTTTTGCTATTTCAAATTCTTCAATACAGAGACCTTTCGCCTTCCAAAATATAATTTTACCATTCCATATTCTGAAGACGCCAACTCTCTCTACTATTCTGTATGCCCCTCGGAGAAGAATATCGACTATTTCTTCAGGATTGTCGACACTTGAAAAGGCTTTTTTAATACTATCTGTAGTATCAAGGGCTTCGGTCTTGGGATTGAATCGGTCCACAAAACTTATATATAATCTTTTTCCCGTCTTTTTCCCATAGTATCTCTCAAGAATGTCTAAGAATCTCATTTCTGGAATCGCATAAGGAATGATATCAAAACCCGTTATGAACCTCAGCTCATCAATTTTCTCTATATCTGGATCCAGGAATGCACAATGCAGTCTTTTACCCTCTATCAACAACGGGATAATTTTTTGTGTATCGATAAGCTCCTGGTCTATAGCATGCATTGCCTCTTCTGAAATAGAAGCTATCATTTCATTGGTAACAGCGTGTAACTTGTAATACTTGCTCAGGAAGTTCTTAAACTCTTCTTCCGTCAGAATTCTCAGTTCTATGAGATTGGTGCCAATTCTTCCACCAAAAACTACTTGTCTCTCAAGGGCGAGATTCAGTTGTTGTCTCGTGATGACGCCTTCCCTGACAAGGACTTCTCCGAGCTTAAGTTTTTTCGGAAACTTCATTTGCGTGGTATCCAATAATTCTTTCGCCATTTTTTGTATACCTTTCTACTGTAAATAACAAAAAATATGCCATAAGAAAGTATTGGATTTAAAAGCTAAAATTATGAAGAAGGTTTTATGACCGTTAAATAATTGACATATTTTGTCATTTTATATATGTGTCAAAGGGGAAAGTAACTCCCCTAACCCTTTTTGCCAAGGGGGGGAATAAAGGGGAGGTTAGGTGTTGGGCAAAGGTAGAATGGAAATGACAAAAACCGAAAGATTGTAGAGTTTACTTTTGCTGACATTTTTGCTCTAATATACAAGATTACATAGGCAATTGAAGCTATAACAAAATGAAGGAGGCTCCATGAAACTACCGGAATACGTTACCGTAGAGGAAGTAAGAAGAGTTTGTAAAGAGCTCAAGATAAGGGACTGGACAAAATTAAAAAAACCTGAGGTATTGTTGAAGGAAGCGAAGATTATCCTCTCTCATGTCAATACTGACAAGATAAAAACCCCGCTTGAGGACTTCAGAACAGGCCTCGAGGTGGAACTCGAACATGGCACGATGTTTAAACCGCATAACGTTACGAACAACCATCCCGTCCTCACGGGAAAAATTGTGATGGCTCATTTCATGGAGACCCTCGATTATTACAAGCGGCTCGAAATAGCCGAGGTTGAGGGCGATCTTCTCAAGGCGGTTATTGCAAAGAACATGGAAAAAATCCAGAAATACTACAAAAAACTCGCCAGGGCAAAAAGTGAACTTGGCAAGGTTGAATCCGGACAGCTTAAATAAAAGTGCAAGACAAAGGCACCTTTTATAACATTCGCTAGGATAAAGAGATTAAAAAACATTTCTGTGCTGAATATCAAGATATTGAAAAGAATTTTCAATGCTGTGAGCATGGTATACCTTATATTATTATGGGGTTAAGACCTTATCCATCAAAATAAGGCTGATGTAGGAATAACACTTACAAAAAAATCAGATAAACACTGATATTTTTAAATATGACCAATGACTTAATATCTATTAAGTATAAGCTCTTATACTCCTAAGAAAGGAGGTATTCAATGAAATTAACGAAGGTTACCAAGAAAGTTTCAATGACATGTAAATGCAAGAACTCCTGTTAGTTGTTTCCCAGGGCAGTGTTTTAAGACTGTGAGAAGAATCTTTTTTGTGAAGGGGCGTGTTTTAAAGACACGCTCTTTTTTATCATTACCCACATACTCCAACAATTTCTTGTCCAATTATTTTCATACGACTTCCTCCTTGAATAGCTCAAATGAAAATATTTCTTTGCTATGTGTGATATTGAGAAATAGGCTCATTGATATGTTAAAATTTAATTAAAACATATCAGTGTAAGCTCTTCAGGTTTCAGCAATATGGAAAAAGATATAGCAAAAACAAAACAGCTTGTTGTAAAAACGTATTCAGCAATAGCCACCAATGCATCGTGTTGCATTATGTCTCCAAGCTGCTGTGCACCGAAGACCAGTACGGTAAGCCTTCTCGAAACAGGCAGATGTCTGGGATACTCTGAAGAAGAATTGAAAATTGGGCTTGGGGAGGCAAATCTTGGCTTGGGCTGTGGGAATCCTCATGCAATAGCTGATATGAAAGCAGGAGAGACCGTACTTGACCTTGGAAGTGGTGCAGGTTTTGATGCCTTTCTTTCAACCATGAAAGTTGGAAACATGGTTACGTGATAGGGGTAGATATGACCGTTGAGATGGTCACAAAAGCAAAGGGCAATGCGCAAAAACTCGGGATAAAAAATGTTGAGTTCAGACTTGTAGAAATAGAACATCTGCCTGTGGATGATTGCTCTATTGATATCATTATATCGAACTGCGTCATTAATCTCTCCCCTGACAAACAGGCTGTCTTTCAGGAAGCCTTCCGTGTATTAAAACCTGAGGGAAGGCTTGCAATCTCAGACATACTCAAAAAAGGTGAATTCTCTGAGGCTCTTAAACAGAATGAGAGCGCTTACAGCGGTTGAATCACAGGGGCTGTTCCCGTGGAGGAACTCAGAGAGATTCTCAGAAAAGCTGGTTTTATTGATATTGTCATTCAAGACAAGGAAAACAGTGACGAGATTATCAAAAGCTGGCATTTCGGTGAAGGCGTTGAAAAAATGGTATTTTCAGCCTATATTCAAGCAAGAAAATCTTATGATGAAACATAAGGCAATTGGGCTCTGGTCTTTTACCGGATATCTCGTTCATAATCACTACTCAAGGGCTATTGTATTTAAGCAACATGATTAAGCTTTCTAAAACAGAAATTAGATAAGAGGATAGTTGTTACATTTTGACACAACGATTCCAAAAACGCACATGTCATTTATTAATCGCATATAGCTATACAGGCATAATGATTTCAGGGGAAAGCAAGCGTTTTTTTCTTTTACTTGAATATGCTCATGTGTTTCATAACGGTCTAATGGATTTTTAAAAGCAAAGGCAAATTTCAAAAAAACCTTATTTTCATTATGTTAGCTTTGATTTTATCATTGGCATGTTTTTAGCCTAAAGAGAAATAAGGAGAGGTTATAGAGGAATGGAATTGCTTAACCCGAAAATATGTCAGGACAGAGAATCCTACGAAAAGGAGGAAGGTATGATGACTGAGAAATACATATACTGTTCGCTTTGTTACAGCCAGGTTGAGCAAATAGGAAAACCTGGTTGGGTGGGTGTTTTGCCCTATCCATGGGATGGAAAAAGCAGAACAGGCAGTATCGTTAGAAGACATACTGAAGACCTTTCAAGAGGAAAGACATTGCTGAAAAAGACAAGTCTCTTGAAACGAGGGCATGGCTATGATTGCACTCGCTTTTTATTAATAGAAGTCCAAAAGAAGAGATCTCGGACAGTCCTTTCAAGAAGTTAATAAACGGTTTGTTCTATTGCTTCAATGATTAAGAAATATTTAGCAAGATTGTATGAGTGGGTATGCTGAACCGCTATAATCATTCAGGCTTAGATATTCTCTATAAAGCCGTTTCTCCTTGTGAAGCAGTCTATACTCTTGATATGCTCCAGTAATGGTCAGGGTTGAGATCAGGTAAAGTACTCCGGTAAGTATCAGAGCAATAAAAAAGACCGTAAAGAAAAGTTTAGGCTTGCGGAGAAATAGAAAACATACTACTCCTGCGAGAGCAATGGCAATGTGTATATTGTCTCGAAAGTAGTCAAAAAAAATATATTTTATCATCAGCAAAAAATCCATAGGCACTCCTTTCTTACTCTTTTCATTTGTTTTTAAGATTTGAAAATTTGAAAGTAGGTTGGGCTATGGCAGTCTCAATTTGAACTTGATAGCCCAAATTGATACTGCCACAGCATAGGGGAGGGAAATGGGGTATCATGGTACTATTTAACCTACTGCAGCATAAGGATTTCTGTGACAGGAATCACAAAAGGAGTTTTTTCTTTCCTTTTCCGGATGATATCAAGATCATCCCGGAAGGAGCTTGAATAGATAAACAGAAAAGATATCACAGTAAATGTTCTAAGGGTAACTCCCGTTGCTGATTCTTTACCCTTTAAGATTTACTAGTTTGAGATTTTCCTTTAGGACAGCTTTTAAGCTATTACTATTTTTTCTTATGCGTTGCGCAGTATTTCGTTTTTCCGGTTACAGGGTTCTTACATTTTTTCCCTTTTGTTGTCTTGGCGCTGCATGTTGCCTTTTTTGCTTGTGCCATGTTTCCTCCTTCTGTTCTTGAAATATATTTATCTCTGTGTTCTCAATATATCATAAAACTATGAATAATGCATCCCCCATTCACATCTCAGATGTTTCAATGTAAAATAACATCAAGTAGATAATTCATACATCGCATTCATTAAGGGAGGAGTTATGCCTATTTATGAATTCTACTGCGCCGATTGCAATACTATTTTTAACTTCTTCTCTCGTCGTATAAACACGGAAAAACGGCCTATGTGCCCAAAGTGCAATAAAGGACCTCTGGAGCGTCTCATATCCAGATTTTCATTTCTTAAAGGTACAAAAGAGCAGGATGATATGGGGATGCCTGAATTGGATGAATCGAAGGCACAAAGGGCTTTATCTTTGATAGAACGAGAGGCTCAAGATGTAAACGAAGACGATTCTAGGCAGGCTGCCCACCTTATGCGTAAACTGTTCGATACAACAGGAATGAACCTTGGATCCAGCTTAGAAGAGGCATTGAGACGCATGGAGGCTGGAGAAGACCCAGATAAAATAGAAGAAGAGATGGGAGATATCTTAAGTGAGGAGGACCTCTTTAAAGTATCTCCAAAAGGCTCTCGGAAATTTAAAAGAAAGCCCCCTGAACGAGATGAAACACTCTATTATCTATAAACGGGTTCTCTTTAAAGTTTTGAGAAGGTCAGTTATTGTCTGCAATAAGGAAAGAGAGTCAAACCAGCAAAGGCAGATTCCATCAGTGATTGCAACTTTAGTTTGAATAAATTAAAACCTTTTCTTGATTGACAAACCCATTCCGGGGAATTAACATTTTTGTAGAGAGACTTTAATGGGAAGAAAGAGAACCTTGGGTGTTGAAGTCGGGAGAAAGCAGAGACAGGGAGCCCGGAGTGCAGATGTGGTGAGCAGGCCTCAAGTCAAAGTAGGGGGAAGCCTAAAGCATCTGCCAGGGCACCCACTTGATAAGTAGCCATGACAACTCAGCACCCAAGTTTAATTCTCCTGTAAAAAACCAGTAAATTTATAAACTTCTCTTTTAGCTGCTTCTTTTATTGTTGTACGTTTTTGTTTTTTCTTCAAATACCAAAGGTATTTGTTTTCTGTGTCGCGACAGAGAGCGAAGTACCCTGTCCCTGGTATAGCTTTTTAGGACCAACTATTCTACCATCGAGCCTCTCAACTTTAGCTGCATATTCATCTGCAGAAGTGACATCAATATAATTGATAATTGATTATGAAGAGACCAAAAACACAACAATACTGCCCCAACAGCCTTTTTGCCACTAGTAGTAATGAGTTGATAGTTTGTTCTCTTAGGTACCTTAACAATTTACCAACCAAAAAGCTCGGAGTAAAACTTTTTTGCCCATTCAAGATCGTCTGCTGGGATTTCAAAGTGGATTACTATAGACATCTATTTTTGCCTCAGATTTTTTCTGAGATCCTCTACTGACCAAATCTACCTTGGTCCTATACGAAAGCGGTAGGACTGGTAACTGAAGATAACCCCATCCGGGGTAATTTCCTCTAACTTCAGGTCGGCAGTCAAATATTCCCCTTCCCGCATCATTGAACCATTGATTTTCGCCATTCGGGAATCTGGGTCATTAGAATAAAGGGAGACAGAAATCGTAATAGGGGGCACGCTCTGCCGGATTGATAGGGGTAGATCATCTAAGTTATATATTTTGTTTTCTCCTGGAGCTAAACGTTTCTTGGTGGGTTTCGGCTCTGAGGGAACTTGACGAGTTATCTGAGTTTGCTGTTGTACAGGTGGAGAAATTTCACGCAAACTCCTTTTATCAATTGATGACGTAAGTTCGTCTGAAGTTTGTTCTTGTAAATCAGTTGAGGTCTGCAAGGGCTTTTTTTGCTGGACAGTGGTTTCGGAATCAGCTTCTTTCTTCGATACAGTGCTTTCCAATTCGGACACAGGCCCCTTCTTTGTGACCATGATCCCTGAACTGGAAACCGTTGTTAGGTCAGGAGAAAGAAACGCTCCTGCTTTTGATTCATGCTGCTGTCCTGCTGTTGAGTGTGTTACAACCCTTGGCTTTTTTGACTGCCAGGGAACCAGCCACCATGCCAATAAGGCTGCATTCAGCAGCAATGCTACCAGAAGTAAATAAGACAACAGCGAACGCCTTTTCGGCTCCTGTACCATGATATCCTGAACCGTCATAAGGTCTGGAACTGTTCCTTGCTTGCGTTCTTTCTCTGACTTTTTCAAGGCATCAAGAATATAAGACATCCTATTTAACCTTCTGCTTGTTAATCAATAATGGTTCTTCACTACCAACTTCATTATTCAGATGGATTATGGTCTGGGGTCCTACGATCCCATTAGGCACCAAGCCTTTAGCAAGTTGAAATCTTTTCACTTCTCTGACAAGGGTATCATCAAATATAAAATTTTTCTGGGATCGGGTTTCCCGGCCTTGAATTATTGATAGTTGTCTGTCTATCCACTGCACTATCCTACGTTTCTGACCCGGAAGAACAGGACTCCTGTAATCTGTTGGCATTTTCCATAGAAGGAAGTAATCACCACACCACCTCTTTTCGATCTCTTTGATATCAACTGTTTTGGTTTCAGTCCCCATTACAAAGGTTACAGTTCCTCCCTTAAGAGCTGTTAATGTGGCATAGAATTCCCAACCTTGGTCATTGTATAGCTTAAACACTGTTGGTCTATTTAACTGTAGCAGACTGTCTAAATTGCTTTGTTCATTCAGACAACCTAACCCCTTGATCCGGACTTGCTGACAGGCACTTCCACCTTTGGGATTATAGATAATGTCCCACTTTTTGAACAATGTTTGGTACGCAGTGTCTTTGCTGAACTGAATCTCTTGGTCTGCTGGCCAGTCTAATATTGATAAGCGGGGATGTTCCATCATCGGTTTAGGAACAATTGTGTGTTGGACAGGCTTAGAGGTGAATATTGCCAAAGGATTTGCTTGGTAATGGTAGTAAATCGCTGAAAGCGCAACAACACATCCCGTGATCGACAAACTGGCGAGCGCCCATCTGAGGGGATGCCTTTTGGTCTTATTCTCCCCGAATACCTCGCGTGCTGCTTTGAATAACGTAGTTTTGTCAACTCTTTCTCGTCCCTGGACATACGCTCCGAGCAAAGCCCGATCACATATCAAATTGATCAGCCGCGGAATTCCACCACTCAAGCGGAAGAGTTTGTCAATAGTCGAAGGTGGAAATAATTTACCGCGTGCCCCTGCTACTGCCAGGCGATGTTTCACGTATGCAGAAACTTCATGTTTAGATAGTGAACCTAAGTGGTAACGAGCAGTGATTCTCTGTGACAGCTGCCTCAACTCTGGTCGGGACAACATGTCCCTGAGTTCCGGCTGCCCCAGCATGATGATTTGAAGCAGTTTGTGTTGATTCGTCTCTAGATTGGTCAGTAACCGCACCTGTTCCAACACATCAATACTGAGATTTTGAGCCTCTTCAATAATGAGTACTGTCTTACGACCTTTGGTGTGGGCATCAAGCAAATATGCATTAATATGGTCAACAAAAACCTTAATACTGGTATTACCTTTTGGATAGTCTATGCACAACTCGTCACAAATAGTAGCTAAAAGTTCCTCGACAGTCAATTTGGGATTGAGGACCAAAGCTATGTTGAAGTTTTCCGGTATTTGCTCCAGTAGGCATCGACAGACCGTTGATTTACCTGTTCCTACCTCACCGGTGAGCAAGATAAAACCACCGTCACTATTAATTCCATATACAAGATGAGCCAAAGCCTCTCGGTGTTGATTGCTCATATAAAGATAACGGGGATCCGGGGCAATAGAAAAGGGGGGTTCCTTTAGCTCAAAGTATTCTCTATACATAAGTTTCCATGCTTGGGTAGCGCCGTTAGATTATAGAAACAGTCACCATTTTTACAACATGGATGCTTTGCCCTGGTTATTTTGTTTCTTTACTACCAAGTGCCTCATATAAGTATATTAAAAGGTGCAGTGTAATTTAAAGAGCAAAACATTTGGTCTTATTATCAAATTAATAAAGGAAATAAATAATTCTTGGCATAATTTTTGTTAATAATTTTATAAACCCATGGAGTCAGGTAAAGACAGAAGGCGGTTTACAAGATATAAGCAGAATTCAGAGTTAATGGCTTCTCTTGGGGGAGACTTGTTTAAGGCTCATATCAGTGAATTCTCCCTAGGTGGCCTAAGCTTTTACATCAATACAAAGCCCATTGCTCAAGGCTCAATCATTGACCTCAAGATAGAAGACCTCAACTTAGATATCCAGGGAAAGGTTGTCTGGATGAAGGAGGAAGAATCCTCTCTGAGGGTAGGAATAGAGAGGTTGTCCATCTATGGCAATCTAAAACACTTCCCCCTTTCAGATATCTTTCTGAGCCTCCAGAGGTCTGAAAAGACAGGCATCCTTGAGATGAAAAATGGCCCTATCTTGAAAAAGATATGCATTAAAAACGGGGATATGATCTTTGCCACATCGAACCAGGAGGAGGACCGTCTTGGGGAGGTTCTGGCAAAGGCTGGGAAGCTCACCCTTGAGCAGTACTACCAATCGATTGAATCCATGAAGAAGACAGGGAAGCGTCAGGGTGCGGTTCTTGTTGAACTTGGCTATCTCAAACCCAAAGACCTTATCTGGGCAGTGACGCATCAGGTTGAGGAGATCATCCTGAGCCTTTTTCAGTGGGAAGATGGTGAATTTGAATTTAAGGAAGTCCCTCTCCCCTCAGATGAGGTCATAACCCTGAAACTCAGTGCAGCAAACCTTATCTATCGAGGGATTAAGAGAATAGATAATTTCACCTATCTGAAAGATGGCTTTTTCCCTGTGGATGCCATACTGGACTACTCAGCAGACCCAATGGATCTTTTCCAGGATATTAGACTTGAGGAACAGGATAAAGAAATCCTCTTTCTCATAGATGGTAGTCGCACAATAGGTGAGATACTATCCTTCTCGCCTTTAGACAATTTTCAAACCTTGAAGATTCTTCATGGCCTTTTAAGTGCAAGGATAATTGAAATCAGGGAAAAAGGTCAGGTTGAAGATAAAATCAGTAAAGATACACTAAAAAGACTTGAAGTTGGATTAGACTCGGCCTTTGTAGAAAAGGTTGATGAAATCTATGACAGACTCGACTCAACAAATTACTATGATATTTTTGGCATAACAAAAAGTGCAACACTCAATGAAGTCAAAGAGGCCTATTATAAAAAGACGAAAGAGTTTCACCCTGATAGACACTTTTATCTCCCTTCAGAGACCCTGAAGAACAAATTAAACGCTCTCTTTTCCTTTCTCACGAAGGCATACAAAACCCTTTCTGATGAAGAAATGAGGAAGGAATATGATCAGAGCTTAATAGCATCTGGGACTAAAAGAGCCGAGAGTCGCGATGCAGAGCTGGCCAGAGATAAATTTATAGAAGGCAAGGAAGCCCTCAGGAAAAGGTATTATACTGAAGCAGCAGAATTATTCAGACAGACTATTTATTTCGATAACACGGTAGCGGTTTACCATTTCTGCCTTGGTTTGGCGTTAGAGAAGGAGAACAAATTTCAAGAAGCAGAAGAATCTATAACAACGGCCCTAAAGCTTGATCCCGATAACGCCGATTATATAGCAGAACTCGGCCACATCTACCTTGAATTATACTTAAACTCAAGGGCGAAGGAAACCTTTGAAAAGGCATTAGAACTCGATCCCTCTAATGAAAGGGCAACCGAAGGTTTACAGAAAATAGGGAGTCCTTCCCGAGTATGAATAAACTATTTATCGCCTTTTCGTCTTAATAGCAGACAGTTTTAAATTTTCGAAAAGTGCCAAAAAAGTTCAAGGCAGTGACAATTTCTGTCAAAATAACAATAAATGAACATCAACCAGAAGTATCATTATGTGAAGATAGAGAATTAGTTTAAACGATCAGAAAAAAAGGCCCTCCTTTTTAAGGAGGGCAGGGGGAGATGAGAGGGTAAGTTCTAAGGAGGTAGCTTATGCATTTATAAATTACCTGGATATTCAAGAAATTAAAGTGATCAAAATCACTTAAGCAAAATAAAAGAAATCTGAGGAGTGAGAGCAACAGTAGTAGCTTACCACAACTATTGGTAGTAGTGCGAGAGAGGGGAGTTGAACCCCTACGGAGTTACCCACTGGATCCTAAGTCCAGCGCGTCTGCCAGTTCCGCCACTCTCGCAGTTTACCTCTTGTATCCTATAGGGGGAATAGGGAGACCTGTTTCATAGAGCCTGTGAGGTAACGCCCCTTCCTCTGCAATTTCTGCCAGTGGAGTTGAAGTCTTATTTGACCTTGCCACCGTGATAAAAACAGCCGCATGGTCTATAATCCCGATATCTGCGATAAATGCCTTTTCAGGATCAACATCTATGTACTGGCTACCTATCCTGTTGTTTACGGCTATATCAAGATAACTCTTTGCATTCATGCCGTCAAAATCCACACCTGTAACGTCGTATAGCCTGATATTGATGTTACCTGCATACTTTTTGAAGGTACCCTCTGTTATCTCCCAATAAATAAACAACTTTCTCGGATCGACAATCATGAGGGCAATACTGTCTTCGCCATATTCTTCAGGTAATATCTCAATAGGAAGAGGCGGGTACCTTTCTTCTTTTTCTGGACGCAAGACATTTTTCGGTCTCCTCAGTATAGCCTTTTTAGGGAGCGCCACCTCCTTAGCCGTGATCCTTCTTTTAGGTTTTACAGTAACTGTCTTTTCTTCAACTTTTTTCCCTATAGGAAGGGTAATTTTCTTCTCAGTCTTTTTAGTAACTTTTTTCTTCTTTGCTTTTTCCCCTTGCTTGACCTTAACCTTTTTCGTTTCTTTCTTTACAGTCTTCTTCGTCGTTTTCTTCTTTTCTATTTTAGCCTTACCTTTTACAACCCTCTTCTTTTTTGCTGGAACCTTTTTAACCTTCGCGCTTACCTTTGCCTTTTTGGTAGCTTTTTTGGCAGTCGTTTTTACACCTCTTTTCTGTTTAGATTTCTTCATCATCATGGGTACCCCCTTTTTAAAGGTATATTTTAGCAGAAATTCTCCTTTTCAATGTGTCTCTGACCAGCTTCTCCCGTGACCAATGTCAACCTTTATAGGCACCGAAAGCTCTACTGCCTTTTCCATCTTTTCTCTGACAAAATCTTCAACTGTCCTGAGTTCATGTACGGGAAGCTCAAATAAGAGTTCATCATGAACCTGAAGAATCATCTTTGCCGTCAAGGCCCTGTCTTGAAAACCCTTCCATATCTGTATCATAGCAATTTTAATGATATCGGCTGCCGTTCCTTGAATAGGAGAATTTATCGCGAGCCTTTCACCCTGCTGTCTTATTGTTGAGTTCTGATTCTTAAGTTCTGGAATAGAACGCTTCCTGCCAAAGAGCGTTACTACATGACCCCTATTCTTAGCACTCTCAAGGGTTTCCTCTATATATCTTTTAACTCCGGGATGTCTGTCAAAATATTGTTCTATATATTTTCTCGCATCGTCCCTTGAGATACTGAGTGTTTCTGATAATCCAAAGGGCGATATTCCATAGATAACCCCAAAGTTTACTGTCTTTGCAATTCTCCGCATATCGGGAGTAACTTTATCTATTGGGATGCCGAAGAGTTCGGATGCTGTCCGTGCATGGATATCGAGGTCATTGCTGAAGGCCTCAAGAAGACCCACGTCCTGGCTTAGATGGGCAAGGATCCTTAATTCAACCTGTGAGTAGTCAGCTGAAAGCAGGATATTACCTTCTTCTGTAATGAAGGACTCTCTTATACGCCTCCCCCAGTCCCCCCTGATGGGAATATTTTGTAAATTCGGATCACTGCTGCTCAGCCTCCCTGTAGCAGTTGCTGTCTGGTTGAAAGAAGTATGTATCCTCCCTGTTTTTAGATTTACTAACTGAGGCAATGCATCCACATAGGTGGTTTTAAGTTTGTTCATGCTTCTATAATTGAGCACCTCCTGTGGGAGCTCGTGAAACTCTGCAAGTTCTTCGAGGACACTCAATTCTGTCGAGAAACCTGTTTTTGTCTTTTTCGTAGGTTGAAAACCGAGGCTTTGAAACAGAACCCTGCTAAGCTGCTTTGGTGAGTTTATATTAAACTCTTCTCCTGCAAGAAAATATATCCTCCTCTGGATCCCATCAAGCTCCCTTTCAAGTTCTTTTGAGATGTAATTCAGCATCTTCCTATCTATCTTTACCCCAACCTCTTCCATGTCAGCAAGGACATAGATAAGGGGCATATCTATATCAATATAAACATTCTCAAGGCTTTCTTCTTTGAGCCTATTGAAAAGGATTTCTCTTAGTTCAAGGCTGAGACCTACATTATCTGCTGCATAGGAAGCTGCCTCTTCTACTGGGACCTCTGCAAAAGAACCTTTTTTCCCGAGAACTTCCGTAGAGGTCTTTTTTCTCCTTGATAAATATTCAAGGGCAACTTCTTCAAGATTATGATTAGGCTTGTTTGGATTAAGGAGATACGATGCAATCATTGTGTCAAACAGTGTTCCCTCGACAGATATACTTTCTCCTTCAAGCATGATAATGCCATATTTGATGTTATGTCCTATCTTTGATATTTTCCCATCTCTGAAGATCGGTGAAAGCACTTTTACCAGATCTTCTTTTTTTATCTGGGGAGGAACCTCCGGATAAGTGTGGGAAACGGGGATATAGAAAAAGTGTTCTTCCTTTAGAGATAACGCAAGACCAACAAGGCTGTCTGTCATAGGATTACTGTTTCTACCAGAGGCGGATGCCTCGGTACTAAATGAAAACTCATCTTTTATGGATGCTACGATCTCTTTGAGCCTATCGAGGGAAAAGACGATTTCGTACTCTCTTTCTCTGGATACCCCTGAAGGAATGAGCTTCATAAGGCTGCCGAATTCAAATTCCCTGAAGAGAGAAAGTAGCAGAGGCCAGTCAGGTTCTCTCAATCTGGTTTCTTCTAATTGAATATCAAGGGGTACAGAGGTATCAATAGTTGCAAGTCTCTGACTCAACCTTACCATATCTGCGTGTCCAGAGATGAGTCTTCTTAGCTTTTCCTTTTTAATCAAGTCCGTATTACTCAACAGCTCCTCAAGACTCTTCACACCGGAAAGAAGTTCTTTTGCTGTCTTCTCGCCTATGCCTTTGATACCCGGGATATTATCAACCGTATCTCCCGTAAGTGCCATATACTCTGTAATCCTCTCTGGACCTACACCGAATCTCTCTTCAATATATTCTTCATCAAGGATTCTATTTTTCATCGGATCGTAAATCTTTATGTCCCTGTCAACAAGCTGGAGCATATCCTTATCTGCCGTAACGATGAATACATCTACACCTTTTGATGCTAAACTCTTTGCGATAGTACCGATGAGGTCGTCTGCTTCATAGCCGGGCATCTCGAATATCTTTATATTGAAGGCCGAGATCAACTTCCTTATATGTGGCATCTGCTCTACGAGCCCCCGAGGGGTTTCAGGCCTGTGGGCTTTGTATTCTTCAAAGATTAAGTGCCTTTTTGTTGGAACAGGTGAATCAAAAGATACGATGATACCATCTGGTTTTTTTTCTCTGATGATTTTAAGGAGCATGTTGATAAAGCCATAGATGGCATTGGTAGGAAATCCTCCTGAAGTTGAAAGCTCTTTTATCGCATAGTAAGCTCGGTAGACATAAGAGTTTCCATCAATAAGATAAACAGTCATGGTGTTTGACAAAGTGTCGGTATTATTTTACATTAAAATATCAACAAATATACGAGGAGGAGAAATTGCTCCAAGCTGTAGAAGATATCAGTTCGACAAAGAAGCGCCTCAGAATAGAGATCCCGTCAGATATTATCGAAAAGGAGATAAAAGACTCTCTCGAAAGAGTGAGACAGAAGTCGAATTTGCCGGGTTACAGGCCTGGCAAGGCTCCAATGAATCTGATAGAAAAGCGCTATGGTAAACAAGTTGAGGCAGAGGTGCTTGAAAAGGTCATCCCTGAGTTTTATAACAAGGCGTTAAAAGAAGCAGACCTTAAGCCTGTCACAATGCCTGTATTTGATGAAAAGTTAAACTTTCAGAGAAACAATCCCCTCAATCTTTCACTTACTGTTGAGGTGATGCCCAAGATTGAAAACATTGATTATACAGGAATAAAGGCGAAGGATATCCCTATAACTGTCGATGAGTCCGAAGTGGAACATTCCCTTAAAAACCTTCAGAAACAAAAGGCACTATATGAGGTTGCTGAAAAAGAGATCGAAAAGGATGACCTTGTCACCTTTGATTGTGTTGACGGTGAAATAGTCGGGGAAGAAACTACCCCTTCTCTCAAGGAACAGATATTGAAACTGGGTAATGAGTTACTTCCTATGGACATTGAGGGGAAATTGGTGGGAAAGAAAAAAGGGGAAACCGTAGAAATTACCACGACGTTTGGAGAGGATTTTAGAGTGAAAGAACTTGCTGGTAAGACAGTAAAAGCGAAGATTGTGATACAAGAGGTGAAAAAGAAAATTCTACCAGCAATAGATGATGAATTTGCAAAGGACATCGGGTTTGAAAATATATCGGAATTGAGAGAAAAGATAAGGGAAAATATCTATAAATACAAGGAAGAACAGGCTATGAAAATTCAGAAGGCAGAGATTCTCCATAAAATTATTGGAACCCATGATTTTGAGGTCCCGGAAACAATGCTCGGCAATGAGTTGGATTCTCTTATAATGCAATCAGGGATGTCTGATGAACAATACAAGGCAGAAGCAGAAGATATACAAGATGCAGACATGATAAATACGACATCTGAGGAAAGCAAGCCAGAGCAAGAAAAAAAGAGCAATGAAGAAAAGCTCTCTGAACTGAAAGAGAAGGCTTTGAGAAATGTTCGTGCATCTGTCATTATTAATACCATTGGCAAGAAAGAGGGGATAATGGTAACGGAAGATGAGGTGAAGGAGCGAATCCATCTCATAGCAAAAAAGCTCTCTGCCGAACCAGAGGCTGTCATTAACTTCTATAGGACAAAAGATGGATCTTTGGACGGCCTGAGGCAAATGATCTTTGAGGATAAAGTCCTGGATTTACTTTTGTCTAAAGCCATTTTGGCGAAAGGAGAATAGATGAGTATTATTCCTATTGTTATAGAGCAGACAGGTCGTTCAGAAAGGGCCTATGACATTTACTCAAGGCTTCTGAAAGACAGGATTATCTTCATTGGCACAGTTATCGATGATCATGTAGCGAATACGGTAATTGCACAACTCCTCTTTCTTCAGACAGAAGATCCTGACAAGGATATTCATCTCTATATTAATTCACCAGGTGGCATAGTATCCTCAGGCCTTGCAATATACGACACAATACAATACGTCAAGCCAAACATCGCAACGTACTGCATCGGCCAGGCAGCGAGCATGAGCGCGCTTCTCCTCGCAGCTGGTACAAAAGGCAAGAGATTTGCTCTTCCTCATTCAAGAATTATGTTACATCAGCCCATGGGCGGTTTCCATGGACAGGCCACGGATATTGAAATCCATGCTCGGGAGATACTCAAAATGAAAGATACTCTGAACGGGATACTTTCAGACCACACAGGGCAATCTCTTGAAAAGATACAGGCAGACACAGACAGAGATTTCTTCATGTCAGGAGAGGAAGCAAAAGAATACGGGATAGTTGATGCAGTAATCCGCACCATGAAAACAGATGACAAACCAGCCCCATCACTGAAATAGAGCGGAGGAGATATGGCCAAAAAGGATGAGAGCTTACCAAAATGTTCTTTCTGCGGTAAGGGGCATGATGAGGTAAAAAAGCTTATTGCAGGGCCCTCAGTTTATATATGCAATGAGTGCGTTACGCTCTGCAATGAAATCATTGCAGATGCCTACCATGCGGGGGTTGAAGGTCCTGTTTTTCCAAAGCTTCCCACACCAAAGGAGATCCATCATTTCCTTGATGATTATGTTATAGGTCAGGAGAGGGCGAAGAGGATACTTTCCGTCGCGGTATATAACCACTATAAGAGAATATACAGCCCCAGTAAATCAGAAGTAGAACTACAGAAAAGTAACATACTCCTGATAGGTCCTACGGGTACGGGTAAAACTCTTTTTGCCCAGACATTAGCCAAGGTACTTGATGTGCCTTTTGCTATAGCTGATGCAACGACCCTCACAGAGGCAGGCTACGTCGGTGAAGACGTGGAAAATATCATTTTGAAGTTGCTCCAGGCGGCAGAATATGATGTTGAAAGAGCGCAGAGGGGCATAGTGTATATTGATGAGATAGACAAGATTAGTAGGAAATCAGAGAATCCCTCAATAACGAGAGATGTATCAGGTGAAGGTGTGCAGCAGGCTCTTCTCAAGATAATTGAAGGCACCATGGCTAATATACCACCTCAGGGCGGAAGGAAACACCCGCAGCAGGAATTTATCCAAGTTAATACAACGGATATCCTCTTCATATGTGGTGGTGCCTTTGTTGGACTTGAGG
The DNA here is from genome assembly GCA_963826355.1 of Nitrospirota bacterium. Classification (GTDB taxonomy): domain Bacteria; phylum Nitrospirota; class Thermodesulfovibrionia; order Thermodesulfovibrionales; family SM23-35; genus DASPRG01. Next base: position 43,850 of record CAWGWX010000034.1, read on the forward strand.
GCATCATTGAACAGAGGACAGGACAAAAAATAGTGGGGTTTGGTCATGATAACCTGACAAGAAAGGAGAAAAAGATAGGTGAGATCCTCAGTCTCGTTGAACCTGAGGATCTGATAAAATATGGTCTCATACCGGAGTTCGTAGGGAGATTGCCTATTGTAGCAACCCTCGACGAACTCGACGAACCAGCCATGATAAAGATACTGACAGAGCCTAAGAATGCCCTTATAAAGCAGTATCAGAAGCTCCTCTCTCTCGATAATGTCAGACTGAGATTTACAGACGGTGCGCAATCGGCCATAGCAAAGAAGGCAGCACAACGAAAAACTGGTGCACGGGGGCTCAGAGCCATACTTGAAGAAATAATGCTCGATGTAATGTATGAGATACCCTCTCAGAAAGGCATCAAGGAATGTGTGATAAATGAGGAGACCATCGTCAAAAATGAAAAGCCTATTCTTTTATACGAAAGGCATGCTGAGTCAGCATAAAAAAGTTAAAAGTGAGAAGTGAGAAGTTTTCATGCGGAGTTTCTACAACCTTACTTTTGTCCTGTTTGAGGTAATCGCCTTTTCTATTGTCTTTATAACAGTTTCTCTGAGTTCTTCGTCGTCAATTTGTGAGACTGTCTTGTCTATATAGGATAGCTCTTCAGGAGTGAGTTTTTTGATTCTCATCCCTTTGCTGCTGCCCTCAGACTCTATCCTTTTTGAAACCTTGCCAAGCTTTAATCGTATATCCCTGATACCATAAGGACTCAATTTTTCTATGATGTCCTTTTTTAAGTAGTTCAACTCCTGGAGCCAAACAGGTGAATCAACATTCAGGAGCATTTCTCCTTCGAATAACTTACATGGCGCTATATGGTATGAAAGAGGCTCATTGAATAAATTATGCCAGTTTTTTTTGATCTCCATGAGTCTCATACTGCTTTCGATCCCGAGGTCCTTAACGAGAGGGAAAAGTAAGAAATCTGCCCTCTTCACTAAACTGCCTTCTTGACTCTACCAGAGCGGAGACATCTCGTACATACAGAGAGTCTCCTGACCCCGCTCTCAGTCATGATGCGCATCTTTTGCAGATTAGGCATTATTACCCTTTTTGTCTTATTATTAGCATGGCTGACATTATTACCGATTGTCCTTTTTTTCCCACATAAAGCACAGATTGCCATTCTCTTCCTCCTTCTCTCATTGCATTAAACAAGTTTACTATGATAAAATTTTAAATGCAATAAGTGCACCATAACCACATGAGAAGTGAGAAAAGGCAGTAGCTTTCCATGTTCCATTTCTCATAGAGAGATAGGGGTTAACAATAAATGCCGAAAATAAGAATTTATGAGCTTGCCAAAAAATTAGGAGTAACAAGTAAGGTTATCATTAGCGAGCTTTCAAAACTCGGTATAGAAGGGAAAGCGCATACTTCAAGTATCGAGCCCGAGTTGGCTGGAAATATTGAGGCTACATTACTGAAAAAAGCTGTCAAACCGATAAAAGAAACTATCCCTCAAGAGAGCTCAGTAACCGAGGAAGTTGTGAGACCCCAGGTCGAAAAAGCTCCAGAGGAGCATGGGGGAAAAGCAGTTACAATAGAGGGAAAGGAACCCGGAAGAGAAGGACGGAAAATACTTGTAATACCTGAAGAGGAAGAAGAATTAAAGGTTCCTGATAGGTTCAAAAAAGAGATAGAGACAGAAAAGATTGAGAAGTTCAAGGCAAAACCAGGGATGCAGAAGGCTTTTCAGACAATCAGAAAGATAGAGCCCAAAAGATGGCATGAACAAAAACCATTAAAGAAGTTAGAAAAGATAAGACCTTTTCCAAAAGAAGAGCAGAAACCTCCTATCCATCTTGTCATTCCAAGAAAGAAGACACTGAAACTTCAGGAAGGCACTACGGTAAAGGAATTTGCAGAACTCATAAGTGTCAAACTCTCTGATGTTATAAAGAAATTCATGGAATTAGGATATATGCCAACAATAAACCAGCCTGTTGACCCTGACGCAGCCCTGTTAGTTGCGGAGGGTTTTGGAGTTAAGCTCGAGCTTTCATCTCTTGAAGATGATGCTGTTATCACAGAGGCACCAGAAGATATTGGTACATTATTACCGCGTCCTCCTGTTATAACCATCATGGGACATGTAGACCATGGAAAGACTTCCCTCCTCGATGCAATAAGAAAAACAAAAGTTATCGAGACCGAAGCAGGAGGGATTACCCAGCATATCGGCGCATATAAGATTAATCTGAGAGGCAAAGATATTGTATTTCTCGATACGCCAGGTCATGAGGCGTTCACTTCTATGAGAGCAAGGGGGGCAAAGGTAACGGATATCGTTGTTCTTGTTGTAGCTGCAGATGATGGCGTCATGCCGCAGACTGTTGAGGCTATCAATCATGCAAAGGCCGCAAATGTCCCGATCGTTGTAGCCATAAACAAGATCGACAAGCCAGAGGCGAATCCATCAAAGGTAAGGAATGAACTTGCAGAACACGGGATAATACCTGAGGAGTGGAGTGGACAAAACATCTTTGTTGAGGTATCTGCCAAAAAAGCTATAGGCATAGAAAGCCTCCTTGAGATGATACTCCTTCAGTCGGAGATAATGGAGCTTAAAGCCAACCCTGAGAAAAAAGCAAGGGGTACTATAATCGAAGCGAAACTCGATAGAGGGAGGGGACCTGTTGCAACGGTACTCGTCCAATCTGGAACCCTAAGGATTGGCGATACATTCCTTGCAGGTATTCATGTAGGAAAAGTAAGGGCATTGATCGACGATACAGGTAAAAGGATTACAGAAGCAGGCCCAACAACACCAGTTGAGGTAATCGGTTTTCCAGAGGTTCCCTCGGCAGGCGACATCTTTATCGCCGTCGATGACGAAAAGAGAGCAAGACAGATAGCCCTTGCAAGACAGCAGAAACAGAGACTTACTGATATGGCAAAGACGAGGAAGCTTACCCTCGATGAATTATATGCGAAGATAAAAGAGGGGGAGATAAAAGATCTCAACATTATTATTAAGGGCGATGTTCAAGGATCTGTTGAGGCACTAAAGGATGCCCTTGAAAGTATTACCCACACACAGGTGAAGGTTAGGGTCATCCATTCTTCTGTTGGTGGTATCAATGAGTCAGACATTATGCTCGCCTCTGCCTCAAATGCAATTATCATAGGTTTCAATGTGAGGCCCGAGCCCAAAGCGTACCAGGCAGCAGAAAAGGAAGGCGTTGATGTCAGGCTTTATAACGTGATTTATGAAGCAATAGAAGATGTTAAAAAGGCACTTGAGGGTCTTCTCGAACCCACACTCAAAGAAAAAACCCTTGGAAGAGCAGAGGTCCGTCAGGTGTTTCCGATATCGAAGATAGGAACGGTTGCAGGATGTTACGTGCTTGATGGCTCTATCAGCCGCTCAAGTGATGGTATGAGGATTAGTAGGGATAGCATTGTTGTATATGACGGTAAAATCGGTTCCCTTAAAAGATTCAAGGAAGATATCAGAGAGGTACAAGCAGGATATGAATGCGGCATCCTGATCGAAAACTTTAATGATATAAAAGTTGGAGACATACTCGAAAACTACATTATTGAGAAGATAGCAACAAAACTCTAAATAAGCTAAGAGTTGAGAGAGTTATGAGTTATAAGTTTAAAAACAACAATCCACTTTCGACTCTTCACTTTCCACTTCTAACTTTGGAATATGCTTCCCTATAAACGTTCTCAAAGAGTCAGTGATCTTCTCAGGAGAGAGATAGCAGATATCATTATCTATAGACTTAAAGACCCTCGTATCGGCTTTATAACAGTCACTGGGGTTGATGTTACAGACGATATTAAGATAGCCAGGGTTTATGTAAGCATTTTCCAAGATGAGGAGAGAAAGACTACACTTGAGATATTAAATTCTGCAAAGAGCTTTATACGGTCTGAGTTATCCAAAAGACTCAGGATGAAATTCATCCCGAGCATCGAGTTCAGGCTCGATACGTCAATCGAGTATGGAAGTAGGATTGAAAAGCTCCTGAAAGAGATCGAGGGGAAAGGTGAAGGTTCCTCCTAAACTCCTCTCATTTTTAAAGGAAGAAGAAAAGTTTTTTATAGCAACCCATATTAGTCCTGAAGCTGATGCGATTGGTTCTTCACTTGCCCTTTCAAGTGCACTTGAATCTCTTGGGAAAGTAACAGTACTCTATGACGAGGATCCTGTACCTAAGGTCTGTCGTTTTCTTCCAGCCCAAGAAAAGTTTACAAACATTATTTTACCCTTTATTACCACGGACTTTGCACTCATTCTCTTAGATTGTAACACTCTCAAAAGGGCGGGGATTGAAGGATTGACTTTCAAGTATTCTGTTGTTATAGACCATCATGAGACTGAAGAAGACTTTGGAGATATCAAGTGGGTAGTACCAGAGGCAGCAGCAACGGGAATGATGATCTTTTATTTGATAAAAGAACTGGGAGTAAACATAACCAGAGACATGGCTATAAACCTTTATTCAGCTATTGCCATTGATACGGGAACATTCAGATATGGTAATACAACTGCTGAAGCCTTGAGAATTGCAGCTAAGCTTATAGAGGCAGGTGCAAGCCCAGCATATATCTCAAACAACCTTTACGAAACATGGTCTCAAGAGAGATTCGCTTTACTTATCATGTCCTTAAATACCCTCGAAGTGAGAGGTAATGTTGCAATAACCTTTGTTACAAGAGAGATGTATAGAAAAACCGGGGCAGCGCCTGAAGATACGGAGGACTTTCCTGCTTTTAGCAGGGTCATGAAGGATGTTAACGTATCTGCTTTTTTTAGAGAACTGGCCGATAATTACTGGAAAGTCAGTCTTCGTTCAAAGGGTGATATCAATGTAGCTCTTGTTGCCTCTCGGTTCGATGGCGGTGGCCATAAAAACGCAGCAGGCTACGTCGTAAAATCTGATTTAGAATCAGCAAGGGAATTTTTATTAAAGGCCCTTTCTTCTGCCTATCAACCTCATCATAAAGAGGGATAAAACTTTTCTTTCATAGATATCTTTAATTAATGGGACTAAACCACTGACAAAGTCAGTGGTGGGGTGTGGGGGCGGAGGCCCCACCCCTTATATGTCCACCAACATTGTTGGTGGTTATCAAATAACTCCTCCGCTTAAAAGCCACCGACAAGGTCGGTGGTAGTTTACTTATACCTGAAGAGAATCTTAAGGAAGTTTGATAAGCTCACTGAACGTCTGGGTATCCTCGAACATGTAAACATTGTTAAACATGATATAGTGTAATATCTTCTTTTGTCTTACCTTCCTTGACAGGGCTTTGAGGTCTTCCTCTTTATACCTGTATTGGTAACCATCTATTCCATTCCAAGTAGTCGAAAATAGACGATATGTCCGTAAAGGGGATCATCTTTAAAGAGGTTTACACAATGGTTAATCGACTTTATTGCTATCTCCAATCTCGGTAGTTGGTAGAATGTCTACTGTAGTTCTACAACAGAAAAGTAAATATTTCCGCTTTGCTACAGGAAATCCACGACAACCAATCTTTATATCCATGGTAAAATTATCTTACCATGGCGGTAGGAGGTATTCATTATGGATGAATTCCTCATGAGTTTGCGGAATGAAAGGATTCAAGGGGCATAGGATTGGTAACTCTTTAGAATGAGAACATCAATTATGGATGTAGTCATTAACCTTAACAAACCAAAGGATATATCGTCGCAGCAGGCTGTAATAAAGGTAAAAAAGCTTTTTGCTGCGAGAAAGGCCGGCCATGCTGGAACACTTGACCCAATAGCAACGGGCGTACTTATCATTTGCTTGAATCAGGCAACAAAGATAACAAGATTCTTATCAGACCTTGATAAGGAATACATGGTGAGATTGAAACTCGGTGAGAGAACAGATACGTGTGATCTAACCGGTAGGCTGTTAGAAAAGAGAAATTGTCTTTCATTGAAAGAAGGAGACATCCACAGAGTCCTGAAAAATTTTATAGGTCAGATAAAACAGATACCACCGATGTACTCCGCAATTAAAGTAAAGGGGCAGCCTCTTTACAAACTCGCAAGAATGGGTATGGAAGTAGGAAGACCAGAGAGGGTAATACATATTTATGAGATAGAGCTTATACGTTTCGACCAACCGTATCTTGATCTGAAAATATCATGTTCAAAAGGAACCTATATCAGAACACTATGCGATGATATTGGAAAGGCCCTTGAAGTAGGTGCCCATATGATTTCTTTAGAGCGGACAAGGGTGGGTAACTTTAGAATTGAGGATTCAGCATCAATAGAAGATCTGAGATGTGGAAAAGATACTATGCATTCTGTAGATTCTGCACTTTCTCATTTGGATGAGATAATACTCGATGAAGAATCTTATCATAAAGCAAAAAATGGTATGCCCGTGATTACGATCACAGCAAACGTTCCGATAAAGCAGATAAAACAGTATGTAAGATTAAAGAGTCCTGAAAATAATTTATTTGCTATTGGCAGAGTGGAACAGAATAGAATAACGATGGAGAGATTGTTGAACTAGTTTCTTAATGTGTTCATTAAACTTATGATATTAAAAATAAAAAATACTTGACAAAATGGATTTTTTTTGGTATTCATTAGCTATGTTTCGTGCTGGGAAAGGCACAATCGGCCTCGACATAGGCTCAAGTTATATTAAAGTCGTACAGCTGAAGGATATCAAAGGTGGTTATGAACTCGAATTATTTGACATGCTACCTCTTCCTCCGGAAATTATTGTCGATGGTTCAATAATAGATTCCTTCCGACTCGTAGACTCCCTCAAGGAACTCATAAGAAAGTCTAAAATAAAGACAAAGAATGCAGTTATTGGTATAGCCGGCCATTCATCAGTAATAATAAAAAGGATCTCCTTGCCTGAGATGTCAGAGGAAGAACTCTCTGAATCCATAAAGTTCGAGGCAGAACAGTATGTGCCGTTCAATATCGAAGACGTGAACCTTGATTTTCAGATCCTTGGACCCAAAGATGAACCAGGCCAGATGGATGTTATTCTTGTTGCAGTGAAAAAAGATATAATAAATGAATATGTCTCTGCTGTCAGGGAGACAGGCCTTGACCCCGTAATTGTTGATGTGAACCCTTTCGCCCTTGAAAATATGTACGAGATTAATTATGAGATTGAGCCTGAAAAAAATATAGCTATTGTAAATATTGGGGCGAGTACCATAAATATGAATGTCCTTAAAGGAGGTATCTCTGTTTTTACGAGAGACAGTGCAGTCGGCAGCAATCTCCATACAGAGGCCCTTCAGAGGGAATTCAATCTGACATACGAGAATGCAGAAAGGCTCAAGAGGGGCGAGCCGATTGAGAATGTATCCCCCGAAGATGCCTTTTCGGTGATAGAATCTGCGTCAGAGGAGATCATAGGGGATGTCAATCGTTCATTTGAGTTTTATAGGAGTACGGAACTACATCAGGACATTAATGAAGTGATATTGAGTGGAGGATGTGCACTCATAAAGGACTTCCCGAGACTCTTCGCAGATAAGATAGGTATAGAGACCAAGGTCATAGAGCCTTTTAAAAACATCAAAATATCTAAACGTTTTGATTTAAGCCATATAGAAGAAATTGCCCCGATAGCAGCCGTTGCTACGGGACTGGCCCTCAGAAGGCCAGGTGATAGATGATAAAGGTTAATCTCTTACCTATAAAGAGGAAGAAAAAACCTAAGCCAATACCTTCATTTGTTGTCACTATGGTGATAATCACCATTATCACGATTATTGTAATGGCGAATCTTGCCTTCCTTTTCAACGCCCGCCTTTCCAAAAAGAGAACTCTTTTTACAAACAATGAAAGTAAGATAGCCGAGCTCAAGCAAAAAATAAAAGAAGTAGAGAACTTTGAACAGCTTAACAAGACTATCCTACAGAAGAATAATATTATCGAACAACTGAGAAAGAACCAGAGCATGCCGGTGAGACTCCTTAATGAAGCGAATAACCTTCTTCCCAATGGTGTCTGGCTTGATAAGATGACAGTCTCTGGGGAGAACGTCAGTATGGAAGGTTATGCTTTTGCGAACTCTGATATTGTTACCTATGTGGATAACATGAAGAATTCTCAGATATTTACTGAGGTGTACTTGCAGGAATCCAAAAGCACAACTATAGAAAATACTCCTCTCTATATGTTTAAACTAACATTCAAAATGAAGGTGTAATATGGCTGTAAAGATTGATATTAAAACCTTACCTTCCTATGTTAAAACGGTAATCTCCATACTGCCTGCACTGGTGATCGCTGTGGCTGTTACTCTCATTGTCATTTTACCCAAAAATAAAGAGGTCAAGAATCTCGAGAACAAAATTCAGGTACAAGAAAATGAGATAGCAAAAAGTGAGGCAAAAGTAGAAAAACTTGCAGAACTCATTGCAGAGAACCAAAGGCTCAGAAAAAGGCTTAATGAGCTCAAAGAACAACTACCCGAAGAAAAAGAGGTATCAGGACTCTTAAAACAGGTTTCAGACCTCGGCATTGGATCAGGACTCCGTATATTACTCTGGAGACCGGAACAGAAAAAGACCCATGCAAGCGGTATCGTCTATGAGATACCGGTGAAGGTAGAACTTACAGGCAGCTACCATAATCTGGGCTATTTCTATAGCAGTCTCACAAGGCTGAACAGAATAGTAAATATATCTGACATAAAACTCAGCGATCCAAAACCAGGGAAAGACAGCGCTACGCTTAAGGTAACCTTCACTGCTACGACATTCTCGGCGATCCCAGAGGAAGAAATCGCTCAACAAAAAACTGGGAAAGAGGCTGAGAAGAAGGGTAAGAAGACATGAGGAAGATAACCTGTTGCTTCATCATGCTTTTTCTTTTATTACCCTTTGCAGGCTGCAAAAAAGAACAGGCTCCTGTAAAAAAACCGATGGCCGGGCAGGTTCAACCTCCACCGGCAACACCGGAAGTAAAGAGCCCAGAAGAGACAAAGAAGGCCGAGCAGGAAATATATGTGTATGACGCAAAAGGGAAAAGGGACCCTTTCCTTTCTCTCGTAACGATATTAAAACAGAAGCCAGAAAGGAGGAAGGGCTCGACTCCTTTTGAAAGCTACAGTGTCGATGAAATAAATCTTTTAGCAATTGCATGGGATAATCAAAAGTATTATGCCCTCATCATGTTGCCTGATAAAAAGTCGTATACGATTACGGAAGGGATGAAATTGGGACTCTATGGAGGGAAGGTACAGAAAATAACTAAGGATATGGTGGTAATCAGGGAATACATGAAAGACTATAAAGGCGATCTTAAACCAAAGGATTCAATATTGAAACTCCGTAAAGAGGAGGGAGGATGAAACTCATAGTAAAGGAAAAGAAGCGAAAAGCTAAGAGCAAGCAAAGAGCGAAAAACAAATGGCAATACTCTAAATCAATTCTTTTATACTCCATGATGCTATGCTCTCTGCTCTTTGCTCTCTATGGTTGCGCAACAACAGGTGATGCTAAAGAAACTACACAGCCTGAAAGAACTCCTGTAATAACCGGAATAGATCTTCAGGATTATTCAGTAACGATAAAGGTTAGTAAACCTTTTAGTTACACCATGTACAGGCCAGAGGACCCTTATAAAGTTGTCGTTGAACTTCTTGATGTTAACATGGGTGCTTTTAATATGAAGATCATTTCTGATAAGGCAGGAATAACCGAGATCGTTCCCTACCAGATTGAGTCACCTTTTATGACAAGGCTCGAAATACTGCTTCAGACGCCTACTACAGCTGAACCAGAGTATAAAGACAATGCACTGAAAATCAGGATAAAAGAATCACCGAAAGAAGTAACAAAAGCAGAAATAATGAAAGCAAAGGAAGAGGTATCAGAAACAAAAGAACCCGAACCTGTTATGCCTGAAGAGAAACAGCTTCCAAAGGCTACAGAGATAACCAGTATCTCCTTCGAAAGGTCAGCTGACATCGTCAAAGTCCTTATTAAAGGTAATGGATCTATGAATCCAAATGTTTTACCTTTAGATAATCGCATCGTCATAGACGTTCCTGATGTAGATATGAAAGCTCAGATTCCAGAGTCAGTGGTATCACCATTAAAAAGTATCAGATCAGGGAAACATGATAACAAGATACGATTAGTCCTCGATCTCAAAGAAAAGACAGATTTTGATGTCACAACAATCGGAGACACCCTTGTCGTAGCCCTATCAACTCTATCAGTACCAATTTCTCAGAGGTCTGAAGAAAAGATAGAGGCTGCAGAATCCATGCCGGGTTCAGAAGGTAAATATACCGGCAAAAAGATATCTCTCGATTTTCAAGATGCTGATATCGTTCCGATATTTAGGTTACTTTCTGATATTAGTGGTTATAACATCGTCGTGAGTCCTGAGGTCAAAGGTAAATTAACAATGAAGCTCATCAATGTGCCCTGGGATCAAGCACTCGACATAATATTGAAGACCTTCAGCCTTGGGAAGACTGTTGAAAATAACATCATAAGGATTGCACCCTATAATGCTTTTGCTAAAGAGATGGAAGAGGCAGTAAAGTCAGTGCCCTTAGATACTAAAATATTTCACATCAGCTATGCCGATGTATCTAATATAGAGAAGTCCATAAAAGATGCAAAGATACTTTCATCAAGAGGAAGCATTAGCGTTGATAAAAGGACAAGCTCCGTGGCCATTAATGATGTAGAAGCAGTTTTCCCGCAAATCGAAAATCTCCTTTCAACCCTCGATACACCAACACCCCAGGTAATGATAGAGGCAAGGCTTGTTGAGGTGAATACATCAGATGTCAGCGCTTTGGGAATTCAATGGGGAGTAGCCCACGAAGCGGGAAGTAAACCATTTCAGGGGAACGTAAACCTAGGTAAAGGAGCCTTTACAGGGAAGAACTTCATGGTTGACTTCCCAGCGAGCTGGGGCGGGCCCTGGCGCTGGTGCTGGATTTGCTATCGGAATTCTGGATACTACAAGGACGATGGGGCTTGATCTGCAGCTCTCTGCACTTGAGAGACTTGAGAAGAGTAAGATAATTTCTACCCCTCGGATCGTTACTACAGATAATGAAAAAGCTTCAATAATGCAGGGAACAAGTGTACCTTTTCCCAAAGTAGACGTGCAATCGGGTCAAATATCGGTTGAATATAAAGATGTTGTTATTCTCATAGAGGTAACACCCCATATAACCCCCTCCGGAGCTGTCACTACGTTAATTTTTGTGAAAAAGGAAGATGTCATACGTGAAACCTCAATTGGCGGTAATCCGGTTCCCGTTACTTCTAAAATAGAGGGAAATACAAAAGTTCTCGTGCAGACTGGAGAGACTATCGTTATTGGTGGACTCTTAAAGAAGACAGAGAAGGAAAACACTTCAGGTGTTCCAGGTTTGATGAATATTCCTATTCTTGGATGGTTATTTAAGACCAAAGGGACTTCTGAAGAAACAAGCGAGCTTTTGATATTCATTACGCCGAGGGTTTTGGAGAAAACAATATGATTTCTCCTGTTGTGAATGCGTTCACGTATCTTACTAGATGAACTGAACGCAAGAATAATCAATACCTGAAGGCAATTTTTTAGAGTAAAAAACAAAAATATATGTCCCACCTCCGATTTCTTACCGCTGGTGAATCCCATGGGAGGGCGCTTATAGGAATTCTTGAGGGCATTCCCTCCGGGCTTTCTATTTCTGTAGAGGATATTGACAGAGACCTCAAAAGAAGACAGTCAGGTCATGGTCGCGGTGCTCGGATGAAGATAGAGTCTGACCATGCTGAGATCCTTTCAGGAGTGAGGTGGGGAAAAACAATAGGTTCTCCCATAACTCTTTTTATTGAAAATAAAGACTGGAAGAACTGGCAGGATGTAATGTCAACGGAGTTCGTCAGTCTGGGCCAGAAGAGTTCGGGAAGTCAAGATCCCAGAATGGAAATCGTCACCCGTCCACGCCCTGGCCATGCAGACTTAGCAGGTGCCATAAAGTATAGCCAATATGATTTAAGAAATATTCTTGAACGCTCAAGTGCCAGGGAAACGGCAATGAGAGTTGGCCTTGGCGCACTTGCAAAAAAGTTTCTTTTGGAATTTAGGATTAAAGTTGGTAGTTATGTTATCCAGATAGGCAAAATCAAAGTTCAAACTTCAAACTTCAAACTTCAAAGTTCAGGAAAAATACTATTATCTCTGTTCGAAAAGGCAGAAAGGTCACCGGTCAGGTGTCCGGATGAAGAGATTTCAGCAAAGATGACCAAGCTGATAGACAAGGTAACCAAAGATGGGAATTCCCTTGGAGGTATATTTGAGGTCTTCGTAACAGGTGTCCCCATAGGTCTTGGAAGTCACATGCAATGGGACAAAAGGCTCGATGGAAGGCTTGCACAGGCGCTCATGGGCATCCAGGCAATAAAAGGAGTTGAGACCGGTATCGGTTTTGAGATAGCAAGACGCTTCGGCTCAGAAGTTATGGATGAAATATTTTATACTCAGGAGTCAGGAGTCAGGAGTCAGGAGGTTTCTATAGAAAAACTAACTATGCTGGTGGGATAGAAGGTGGTATGACGAACGGAATGCCCATAATTATGAGAGCAGCAATGAAACCCATACCTACCTTAAAGAGACCTCTTCGATCTGTTGACATCATAACAAAAAAGCCTGTAGAAGCAGCCTATGAACGTTCGGACATCTGTGCAGTACCTGCAGCAGGAGTAATAGCAGAGGCGATGATTGCCCTGATTATTGCAGATGCCTTCCTCGAAAAATTCGGCGGGGATAGCATAACCGAAACAAAACGTAATTACGACTCCTATATTGAGTATATAAAGAAATTTTAGGTTCTTCTCCTCATTAGTTTTACAAAGGGGATTATCGTAATTAATTTTTGGCTCGAACCCTTTAACCCTTAAATCCTTGAATCCCTATTTTCTAAGGCAGGTCTGTCTTTATAGAAAGCTCTTTCAGTTGTTTTGGCTCGACTTGAGACGGGGTGCCGCTCATAAGGCATGATGCCTTCTGAGTCTTCGGGAAGGCAATTACATCCCTGATGGACGTTGCATCAACCATAATCATTACAAGCCTGTCAAGACCAAGCGCTATCCCTCCATGGGGAGGTGCGCCAAATTCGAAGGCATCCAACAAAAAGCCGAACTTTATTCTCGCTTCTTCTTCTGATATCCCAAGAATCTCGAACATCTTTTTCTGGAGATCACGTATATGGATACGGATGCTCCCGCCTCCTATTTCATAGCCATTGAGAACAATATCATATGCTTTTGCCTTTACCTTCGTTAAAAGTCTGAAATCAGAGGTTTCAGGCTTAAGGTTAGCAATACTTACCGAGGAGAGCTTATCTATGTCCTCGTCCATAGGTGAAGTAAAAGGATGGTGCATTGCTTCGAACCGGCCTTCATCTTTATTCCATTCAAAGAGCGGGAAATCTGTAATCCAGACAAACTTATATCCCGACCTTATCAGATTCAATCTCCTTCCAAGTTCAATTCTCATCCTGCCTAAAACATCATGAACGACCTTCTCTTCATCAGCAACAAAGAGCATCAAATCCCCTTCTTCTGCCTCAAGCATCCTAGCCATTTCTTTCATTATGTCTTCATGGAAAAACTTTGCTATGGGGGATTCAAAACCATTTTTCACTTTAATCCATGCAAGTCCTTTTGCACCAAAAGACACAGCTTCTTCTGTGAGCAAGTCTATCTCTTTCCTTGAAAGGGCTGCCAAGCCCTTTCCGTTAATCGCCTTAACTCTTCCACCAGCTTGAAGGGCTTCTAGGAATACGCGGAATGAACCCTTCTCTGACAGGTCAGCCATATCCTTGAGTTCGAGGCTGAATCTCAAATCGGGCTTATCAGTGCCAAACCTTTCCAGAGATTCGTGAAAGCTCAATCTTTCAAAAGGTGTCTCGATCTCGACCTCAAGGACATTTCTGAAGAGCCTTTTCATCATGCCTTCTATAACATCTATAACATCCTCTCTATCTGCAAAAGACATCTCAAGGTCAACCTGTGTGAATTCAGGCTGTCGGTCTGCTCGGAGATCTTCATCTCTAAAACACTTCACAATCTGGAAATACTTCTCAAAGCCAGAAACCATCAATATCTGTTTGAAAAGTTGTGGTGACTGAGGTAATGCATAAAAATATCCAGGATTCAAACGGCTTGGAACGAGATAGTCTCGTGCGCCTTCAGGGGTGGATTTCGTGAGTACAGGTGTCTCAATCTCGAGAAATCCTTTCTCATCAAGATAATCCCTGATAACCTTGGTAGCCTTATGTCGTATCATTAAATTTCTCTGCATTTCTGGTCTTCTTAAATCAAGATACCTATATTTGAGTCTCAGTGCTTCTGAGGCATCGCCGGCATCTTCTATATTGAACGGCAAAGGAGCCGCCTTATTTAAGATTTCGAGTGAAGTTGCATACATCTCGACTTTGCCTGTTGGAATATGAGGATTTTCTGTACCCTCAGGCCTTTTTCTGATCTCACCTGTTACAGAGACTACATATTCAGTTCTCAGTTCATGTGCAAGTTCGTGTGCCTTTGGTGATTTTTCAGGGCTAAAGACCACCTGAAGTATTCCGCTTCTGTCACGCAGATCCACAAATATGAGTCCTCCGTGATCTCTCCGTCTGAAAACCCATCCGCAGAGGTTCATATCTCTTCTTATATCTGATACTTTTATCTCACCGCAACCTTTATCACGAATCATGGGATACCCATTCAGTTATCAGGTTTTGATTTTAGCTGACTTCCTTGTGTACTCTCACCTATTCCCTTTCGGATTAGCTGGAGTTCATCAAGAGTTAAGTATCTCAATTCCCCTGTCTTCAAACACCCCAGTTTAAGCCCGTTAATGCCAATTCTTTTCAGAGTGATAACAGGATAACCGACACTTTCAAGCATTCTTCTTACCTGTCTTTTTCTCCCTTCATAAATAGTAATCTCAATCCACGAGTTTTTCTCTGACTGCCTTACTCTTTTTACCTGAGCAGGTAAGGTTCTTCCGCCCTCAAGCCTCACACCATGCCTCAACCTCTCAATATTATCTTCCCCTATTAAGCCCTTAACTTTAACAAGATACGTCTTTGAAATCTTCTTTGACGGATGCAAAACCGCATGGGAAAAATCTCCATCATTTGTCAACAAGAGAAGTCCCTCAGAGGCATAATCAAGTCTTCCTACAGGAAATACTCTGTATTTTACATTTTTCAAAAAATCCTTTACAGTAGGTCTTCCCTCAGGATCGGACAAGGTCGTTACAACCCCTTTTGGTTTGTTGATCATGATATAGACTTTCTGGACATACCTTTTAAGCCCTGTAATAAGCTTTCCATCAACCTTAATATAATCTCTTGAAGGATCTGCCTTCATCCCGATAGTTGCAACCTTCCCATTGACAGTCACCCTCCCCTTAAAGATAAGCTCCTCAGCCTTCCTCCTGGCTGCAATCCCCATCTCAGAGAGAATCTTCTGAAGCCTTTTTTCCATAAATACAAATAATAACATAAAATAATATACATGGGTTACTATCTCTTTTTGAGACTCCTTTTTTAACGATGGATACTGAGGTCTTCAGGACAATTAATACCTGAGGGGATGGCATAATGAGGGGAAAATGTAATGCCTGATTTTATATAGACAGTTCTTCTAAATACCTAACTTTTGAGAAAGGGGACAGAAAAGCTCTCTCTTCTGAAGATATTTTTGAGATTTTCCCTTATTGTTTTTTCCATGAGGTTACAAATGTCTGAAGGCCTTCGGTCTTTGTTATTTTTGCAGATAGAGTCTCAGCCGTTTCCCTGTTGCTGAATTTGCCCGTCCATACCTTATAGAGCCTTCCCTCCTTTTTTGATTTTGACGAGGTTATATAGGTATGATATCCCTTTTTATCAAGTCTTTTCTTGAGGGACTTTGCATAAGAGACATCGGTGAAGGCACCCACCTGGACTGTAAATATCGCCTGTGAGGGTTTCTGGGATTGTGAAAGTTTTATTTTTGTTTTTTCAGTGGTCTCTGCCTTTTCACTTTGTGGTACAGCTTCTTGAAGGGGGGTAGAGGTCTGGGCTCTAACCTCTCCAGGAGATTTTTCCGCCAAAATTGATTCTTGAGGTGGAGGAGAAGCTTGTGATTGAACCTGTTTAGTCAATCTTTCGTTTTGAACGAAGGTCCTTAAGGATTTAATCTCAAGACTTTTATTTAATGAGCTTTTCCAAGCAAAATAACCAACTATAAGACTCGCTAAGACCGTGACGAATATGGCTGAAATGATAATGCCAATAGAGGTTGATTTATTCCTTACAATGTTTCTCTCCCCTATTGGTAAATCTGCTGTCTTTATTTCTCTTTCTATAAATAAGTCTGTTTCCAGTTGTTCTTCCTCTAGCATAGCTGATGTTTCTGGTTTCTCGCTTTCTCGCAATATCTCAGACTCCTTCCCATCCAAGGACTTTTCCCGTTCTCCATGCTTTTCTATCACTTCTTCTATAGAAAATCTCACAGGTTGTTCTGAAACCATCTCTTTATCATGGATACCCTCTTTTATCCAGCCATGTTTGGGACAGAAAACCCAACCAGATTTCTTGAAATCCTCTTTTCTCTTTCCATATTTCTCAATCTGTTTATTGCAAATGGTGCAATACATGGTTCTATCTGTTGCTTTATTCATGTCGTCTTTTAGTTCCTTTTCTAGCATAGCTGATGTTTCTGGTTTCTCGCTTTCTCGCAATATCTCAGACTCCTTCCCATCCAAGGACTTTTCCCGTTCCCCATGCTTTTCTATCACTTCTTCTATAGAAAATCTCACAGGTTGTTCTGAAACCATCTCTTTATCATGGATACCCTCTTTTATCCAGCCATGTTTGGGACAGAAAACCCAACCAGATTTCTTGAAATCCTCTTTTCTCTTTCCATATTTCTCAATCTGTTTATTGCAAATGGTGCAATACATGGTTCTATCCCCCGTCATACTCTTATCGTTTTGTGATGCTTTTTTCTCTATCTCCTTTTTGAATCTATCCGGACCCTTTGACTCTTCTTCCTCAGGAGTGAACGATGCTTCTGATCTCTCCATTTCGGAAAGTGTCTCCGGCTCGTTTTCTGCTAAAGGATTTTCCTGTTCTCTATGTTCTTCTTGCACTTTTTATGTCTCGACGTAACGCTTCAATAGTTATCTGTCAGTAAAATTACTGATGGATTTCTTTTCAATGTCTTCCGCAAGACTTACTGCCATGCTGTTTATTTTTGGGTAGTTTATCTCGATGTCCTGAAGGGAAGGCCTCGTACCCAATGAACTCCTCTTCCGAAATTAAAGGGCTTTCTTTCTTCTTTTTATTTAATTTCAATATACGATTTAAAATACGCACTAATAGTGTCATGATATTTAATTAACAAAATTTATGCCAATAAATTTATTTATAACACTCTGATTTTTAATAATAAATTATATTCAGATTAGGCCTGATTGCAAAACAGTGACAAATTATGTCAGCTAAGTCTTCAAATTCATCAGAATTGTTCTTTTATTTGTTATTTGTGTGTCTACGCCAAATTGTTAAAGTGCTTCAATAAATGGGTAGGGTATTTTTATATAATTAATTCTATGAAGTCATGGAAGGACAATATTACTTTCATCCTCGTCGAGCCGAAGGAGCCCGGCAACAAAGGAGGTTAAAGATGAAAGTTGTAGCTTTTAATGGAAGTCCAAGGAAAAAAGGTAACACCTATCACGCTATCCAGACAGTATTCAAAGAGCTTAAGAAAGAAGGTATAAAGACTGAACTCATTCAGCTCGGAGGTACCAATATAAAGGGATGCAGGGCATGCTATGAGTGTTTTAAGAATAAAAATAAACGCTGCATTCAGGACGATGAACTAAATGTGTTCATTGAGAAAATGGTAGAGGCGGAAGGAATCATTATCGGGTCCCCTACATATTTCAGTAATGTCTCTACTGAGGTAAAGGCCCTTATTGAGAGGGCTGGCCTCGTTGCCCGTGCTAATACATCTTTTTAAAAGAAAGGTTGGAGCTGCTGTTGTAGCAGTCCGGAGGGCAGGGGCGACCCATGTATATTCGAGCATAAACTTCTTTTTTGGGATTGGACACATGATTATTCCGGGCTCAAGTTACTGGAATCTTGGAATCGGTCTTAATCCGGGTGATATACTTAAGGACAAAGAAGGCATAACAACATTCAGAGATTTAGGGCAGAACATGGCATGGCTTCTTAAAAAACTTTATGGATGATAATATTCACCTCTGAAATTCCTTAGATATGTAGACACGAAGTGGGCATTTACAAAAATATGTATCTCCAAAAGACAATGAACAAACACACTCTTGTGGATTTTTTCTTAAACACATAATAAATGATTCCAATCCAATATCCTCTGCTTTACAGAGATCATCGAATTTGGATTTGCAACATTTATTATCTTTTGGACATATTACTCCATTGATTATTTCTTCTATTCCAATTTTACTATCTTTGTTCATCCTATCCCTTGTAGGTCAAGAAATCAGATTAAAAACCTCACCGAAAACGTATAGATTTTACATTTTTAGGTATCTTCTTATTTGTTCACTTCTTCTGTTTCCGTTTCGATTCCACAACAATATCTTTCCAAAAACTTTTCCATGCTCATTTCATGACCCAAACAAAAACCAGAGGAATCCATTTTGTCACATCCTAAAGTCTGATATTTCCCGTTATTTCTTACCAATTGAGAATGAAACATCAAGCTGTCGTTACGACCGTCAAGGATCACAAAACGGACATGGGGAAGAATGATTGATCTACCTATGCGATATACCTTCATTTTTTGCCTTTGCCTCTTATAGATCTCCAAACCCATATTTCCTTACGGGGCTCAATATTTATAATTATATATAATAAAATATAATAATTATAAATAATTTGTCAAGTTGAATTACTTTGGTTTGCGCAGAAGAAGCGCAGATTTTTAAACCCCTCATTCCTTAACCATCCTGTCTCTCCTTTAACACAGGCAAGTCTTCACTATGTTCCTTTCCATAGGGTAAAATTGTGCATGCATAGAAGGGGCATAGTAGTTCAGGTACCAGAGGCTGGTCAGAGGCTTGACACATTTCTTGCAAAAAAGACAGGGATTACAAGGTCACAAATACAGAGACTCATAGACAAGGGGAATGTCCTTATTCGCGGAAAAGCTGCCAGTCAACATTATAAGGTTAAGGCAGAGGATCTCATCTCCCTTCATATCCCTGAAGAAAAGATCGAGGGGCTCATCCCGGAGCCAATTCCTGTAGAGATATTTTATAAGGATGATCATATCGTTGTTGTAAATAAACCTGCTGGCATGGTTGTTTATCCTTCTGCTGGTCACAGCCATGGAACCCTCATGAATGCCCTTTTACACCATTGTAAAAAACTAGCTACGGTTGGAGGGCCATTGAGACCGGGTGTTATTCACAGGCTTGATAAAGACACCTCGGGTGTCATGGTGATTGCCCTGAATGATGAAGCTTACTATAACCTTGTTGAACAATTTAGACACAGGACCATAGACAAAAGATATATTGCTTTAATTCATGGGAATCTCAGAGAAGATCAGGGTGAGATAACACTCATGATTGGTCGTTCTGAGTCTGATAGAAAAAAGATGTCAACTCGTGTAAGGAGGGGTAGAGAAGCAGTTACGAGGTGGAGTGTTATAGAGAGATTCAGAAATGCTACCTTAATCGAGGTGAGACTCCGAACCGGAAGGACACACCAGATAAGGGTACATTTTGCTTCTATCGGACATCCTGTGCTTGGAGACAGGACATATGGGAAAAAGATTGAGATTGAGTATAAAGGTAAAAAGAAGATTTTCTTTCCGAGACAGATGCTCCATGCTGAATTATTAGGGTTTACTCATCCAGCAATGGGTGAGTACCTTGAATTTTCAGCACCTGTGCCAGAGGATATGGCTGGAAAAATTAAAGAACTCCAGTATCTTAACTCTGCATCTTCAATGGTAATCCAAGATCAACACTAAAGAAAAAGACTTTTGTATAATATATTTTCTTCATGCAGAACTTTTAAGGAGGGTCTTATGGGAAAAGAAGGGCAAGACGTTGTTGAAGTCAGAGATGGTTCTGTTTATGTAAAAAACAGAGAAGCTCTCAGGAATATTATAGATAGCCTGATTGATAAGGCTGTTTTTGAAGCAGATGAAGAAAAAAGGAAAACACTCTTTCTGCTCATTAAGGAGATTGCAAAGGCCTGTGGCGCTGTCCCTTCATCTATTCAAGGACTCTATGAGGAGATGGGGAGAAATTATCCTGGATTTACCGTGCCTGCCATAAATATCAGAGGGCTTACCTACGATGTCGCGAGGGCGATCTTTAGAAAGGCAATGGAGATGAACGTTGGCGCCCTCATATTTGAGATTGCAAGGTCAGAGATTGGCTATACAAAACAGAGGCCGTTAGAATATGCTTCAGTTGTTCTTGGTGCTGCGGTTAAAGAAGGATATGAAGGTCCTGTCTTTATCCAGGGTGACCATTTCCAACTTGTGAGAAAGAATTATTTGAGTGACCCTGATGGCGAAACAAAATACATAAAGGGTCTTATTCAAGAGTCAATAGAGGCAGAATTCTACAATATAGATATTGATTCATCCACTCTTGTTGACCTTGAAAAACCAACGGTGAAGGAACAGCAGAGGCCTAACTTCGAAAAGACCGCTGAATTGGCGGAATATGTGAGAACCTTGCAGCCCTCAGGGATTGATGTCTCAATTGGCGGTGAGATTGGTGAGATAGGTGGCAAAAACAGTACCCCTGAAGAATTAATGGCATTTCTGGATGGCTTTAAAGAGACCTTCAGGGGAACTAAGAGTTTAAGCAAACTCAGTGTTCAAACAGGTACAGCCCATGGAGGAGTTGTTTTGCCTGATGGGAGCCTCGCAAAAGTAAAAATAGATTTTGAAACACTCAGGGTATTATCAGACCTTGCAAGGAAAAAATATGGGCTTTCAGGCTGTGTTCAACATGGTGCATCAACCCTTCCTGAAGAAGCATTCCATATGTTCCCTGAAACAGGCACATCAGAAATTCACCTCGCTACAGGATTTCAAAATATCATCTATGATAGCAAGAGCCTTCCAGCAGGATTCAGAGAGGAAGTTTATAACTTCATCAAGACGGAGTATGCAAAGGAATGGAAGGAGGGTCAGACAGAGGAACAGTTTATCTATAGTACGAGGAAGAAGGGGTTCGGGCCATTGAAGAAAAAATGGTGGGATTTACCTCTTGAAGTGAGGAACCCTATAATGAAGGAATTAGAGTCCAGATTTCAATTGCTGTTTGAGAAACTGAAAGTTGCAAACACCATTGGAATAGTGAAAAAGAGTGTTCGACCTATCGTCGTCAAAAAGGAAATCCCTGCGTTAACGGAAAATCTATCGTAAGGAGGAAAGAAGGAATGCTCAATATCAAGAAAATTGGCATTATAACCAGTGGTGGAGACTGTGGGGGTCTCAATGCAGTAATAAAGGGCATTGCACGGGAGGCATACTCTTTAGGAATTGAAGCGAATGTGATACCGAATGGGTATGCAGGCCTTTATAATCTTGTTGACATGGATAGCTTAGTAAGTCTTACTCCGGAGAGAATCAGCAGAATACAGGCATCTATTGCAGGGTCAGAGGCAGGCCACTCGCGCGTAAAAATCGGAAAGATACAGGACCCGGGAAAATATGAAAGGATAAAAAATGGGCTCGTGAAGTTCAAGATAGATGGTTTAATAATCAGTGGTGGAGATGATACAGGCAGTGTTGTTGTCGACCTTCTGGCACAGGGTATCCCTTGTGTTCACGTTCCGAAGACAATGGACCTTGATCTCCAGTCTTACAGCGTAGGGGGTGATTCAGCAGTTAACAGGATTGCTGTTTTAACAAGGGAATTGAAGACAACCGGAATGAGTCATAACCGTATTCTTGCCATTGAAGTTTTCGGAAGGTATGTAGGGCACACTGCCTTCAGAGGAGGTATCGGTGCGGAGGCCGATTGTATCCTGATACCAGAGATACCTGTCGACTTTGATATTGTTTATGCGGACATGAAAAGGAGATTTTTTGACCGGATAGAAAGGAGTGACGTAAAGGCAGGTACCTATATCATTGTTGTATCAGAGGGTATCAAAACAGCCAGTGGTGAACTCTTATATGATGAGTCTGCTGGAACTGATGCCTTCGGGCATAAAAAGCTCGCAGGTGCAGGTAGATATGTCAGACAACAACTCGAAAAGAGACTAAAAAGTGACCCTGAGGTAAAAGAATTTATGAAGAAAACAGGGATGTATGCACCAGGGGTCTATGAGATTCCAGAGGTGAGAGAAGTAACCCCTGGTCATATTGTCAGGTCTGGACACACTTCTGCTTTCGATGTCAATTTTGGAGAAAAGGCAGGGGCAGCAGCTGTCATACTCCTCATAGAGGGCAAAAGTGGGAATACCGTTGTCAATGTTACCGGGAATAAGATCTCTTATCAGCCAACAGCGGAGATCATAAAGCGCAGAGAAGTAGATTTGGATGAGGTAGCACTTTTCGAAAGTTTAGGAACATGTTTTGGGAGAAAACCTCAGGAATATAAGTATGAATTATTGCTCGAGACAAGTCAAAAGATAGAGAGGTATTTTTGATACGATACCTATCTCTAATCTCCGAAACTAATGCCGAGCGATCTGGCTGTTTGCACAATGTCACTGTCAGGAGATACCTTCTTCATTTGACCAATTGCCTCATCAATTCCTACAGCGCATATCTCTGGAGAGCGTAGGGCTACCATAGTCCCGAACTTACCAGCCTCTATCAACCTTATCGCAGCCGTACCAAATCTCAGACAGAGAAGCCTATCAAAGGTGGTAGGAGCTCCTCCCCTTTGGAGATGCCCGAGAACAATTGCCCTCGTCTCTTTCTCCATCTTCTTTGCAATCTCATCAGCCACCTTTTGACCTATCCCGCCAAGCCTGACCTCTCCTCCTGGCTTTTTTTCTATTACCGTTACATCTCCGCCAATAGGTATGGCTCCTTCTGCTACTACAACAATTGCATAATTCTGTTCAATAAGCTCAAGTCTCTTTATTTTCTGGCATACCTTTTCGAGATCAAAGGGAATCTCTGGTATCAGGACAACATCGGCTGAACCCGATATCCCTGAATACAACGCTATCCATCCTGTATATCTACCCATTACTTCAACAACCATGACCCTGTCATGAGATTTGGCAGTAGTATGGAGTTTATCGATAGCCTCCGTGGCTGTATTGACTGCCGTATCAAATCCAAAGGTAACATCTGTTGCACTGATGTCATTATCAATGGTTTTTGGGATTCCGATTATGGGAATACCCTTTTTCATAAACTTACTCGCAATACTAAGACTACCATCGCCTCCAATGGCGACGAGGGCATCAAACCCCAGGGCATTGAAGTTCGCAACGACTTTGTCTGAAATATCCGTTTCCACCATTTGCCCATCGGGCCCTTCTACAGAATATTTGAAGGGGTTACCTTTCACTGCTGATCCAAGAATCGTTCCGCCGATATCGGTAATATCCCAGACATATTCAGGTGTGAGGTGGATAATCTGTTTTGTATCTATGAGGCCCTTATAGCCGTACTTGATACCATAAACCTCCCACCCCTTTTGGTGGGCGGCAAGCACTACACCGCGGATGACTGCATTAAGACCTGGGGCATCACCCCCACCAGTGTTAACAGCTATCTTCATGTGCAGATACCTCTTTGAATTATAAAATTTTGTTTATCTGATCTCTACTGCTTCTTCTTTAGACACCCTTGGAGGTGGGCTGGGGACCTTTGATGGATAGCCAACAGCTACAATAGCAACAGGCCTCAAGTACTTCGGAAGTTTCAAAATTTCGGATACAACGTCTTCATGAAAAGCCCCGACCCATACACTGCCCAGTCCATTCTCATAAGCTACAAGCATCATGCCCATAAGGCTACAGGCTACATCCTGGATTGAATACAGGTATACTCCTCTTTCTCCATATCGATAAGATATACGGCTATCGGGACACCCTACTATCACGAGGGGTGCCTCGGCAAGGAAGTTTTGCTTCAAGGCAGCTACCGCAATCTTCTTTTTTAGTCCTTCGTCTTTTATAAAATAAAATTTTCTTGCCTGAAGATTCCCGGCACTTGGCGCCCAAATAAGGGCATCAACAAGTTTGTCAACAACATCCCGTGGTATTTCTTTCTTCTGAAAATCACGAATGCTCCTGCGCTCTTTGACTGCCTTTAAAATATCCATCACCATGACCCTACGGCTTCCGGTACTCCTCAAATTTTCCGTTTTTTGTAATCCAGACAACATAAGGTGCTACTGTCACATCACCCTTTGAGTCGAACTTTATCTTTCCAGTGGCACTGATGAATTCCATGGAATGTAGTTTATCAATAACAGCCTTACCCTCGGTTGTTTTAGCCTCCTTAATCGCGGTCAACAGGATATTTGTGGCATCGTAGGCATAAATTGAATAGGGGCCGAGCTCTCCATATTTTGACTGATATGTATCAATAAAGCCTCTTGCTGATGGGATATTCTTCGGATCAGGGCTGAAGGTAAGGTAAGTGCCCTCTGCTGCACTTACTCCAGCAATCTCAATGAACTTCGGATCTATTGAACCATCACCACTCATGAATTTAGCGGTTAACCCGAGCTCCCTCGCTTGCTTTACAAGAAGTCCTGCCTCGGGATAAATGCCTCCGAAAAAGATTAACTCAGGTTTTTTCTCCTTTATCACGGTCAAAACCGTCTTGAAGTCTTTATCTCCCTGGGCAATTCCTCCATAATAAACAAGCTTGACTTTATCGCTGAGAGAGTTTTTGAACTCATTTGCAAGACCCTGCCCGTATGTTGTCTTGTCATGAAGGATAGCAACCTCGCTGAGCTTAAGGTGGTTTATAACAAAGTCAGCTGCGATTCTCCCTTGCTGATTATCCTTTCCACAGACCCTGAAAATACCTTTGTAGCCTTTTTCTGTAAGCTGAGGATTGGTGGAGGCTGGGGTAATCATGGGAATTCCTGCCTTGTTGTAAACATCTGATGCAGGAATAGAACAGCTTGAGTTGAAATGTCCAATAACACCGACTACACCTTCATTAACCATCTTGTTTGCAACTGAAACTGCCTGTTTTGGGTCATGCTGGTCATCGCTGATTAGGACTTCAATCTTCTTGCCGAGGGCACCACCTCTATTATTCCATTCCTCAACTGCAAGGGAGACACCATTTTTGAAATCCGTGCCCATTTTTGCCTGGTCGCCTGTCATAGGACCAGCTATTCCGATCTTTATTATATTTTCCTTTCTCTGGCATCCCAAAGATAATAAGCAAAAAGACAGAATAATCAATAAAATCCTCTTCATGTATGAGAACCTCCTTATAACTCTTTCATCTTCTATGGGAGTATCGTATATTAACATTACTAATGCAATCATTAGTAACATCACATACAACATCTTTGTGCGTCATGCCCGAAGGTTCCCCGCTTACTACCTGCGGGGACAGGCTTAATCGGGCATCCAGCGTCTTTCTGTCCCGAAAGCATTCGGGACCGGTCAAGCAGGGGAATGACAAGAATGTGGTCTTACTTATGAACTCCTTAGTAATAATCTCTACTCACCAAAATAAGCCTTCTTAACCTTTTCATTATTCAGTAACTCTTCACCTTTGCCCTGTAACGCTACCATACCATTTTCGAGCACATAACCTCTGTTTGACAGTTTAAGTGCTGCTCGAGCATTCTGTTCGACAAGGAGAACTGTGACCCCTTCCGTGTTAATCTCTTTTATTGTCTTGAATATCTTGCTCACAATGATAGGGGCAAGGCCAAGAGAAGGTTCATCCAGGAGGAGAAGCTTTGGACTGGACATAAGGGCTCTGCCTATTGCAAGCATCTGCTGTTCTCCACCACTAAGTGTACCGGCAAACTGTTTATGCCTTTCTTCCAGGACAGGAAATAAGTTGTATACCATTTCGAGGGAAGACTTAAAATTTCCTCTCCCAGAAAATCCTCCCATGTCAAGATTCTCTTTTACCGTCAGCTTGGGGAAGATTCTTCTCCCTTCTGGCACTTGGCTGATACCCATTTCAACGATCCTGTGAGGGGGGACGCCCTTGATACTCTTCCCTTCAAATAGGATATCGCCTGAGAGAGGTTTCAGGATACCCGATATTGTCATGAGTGTTGTGGATTTGCCTGCTCCATTGCTTCCGATGAGGCAGACTATTTCTCCATTTTTTACTTCAATATCGATACCTTTTAATGCCTCAATCGACCCATAGGATGTATGAACATTCTCAAGTTCGATTATAAAATTAATCATTATCTTTCAATGTTCCCTACCAAGATAAGCCTCTATAACCATCTTATCCTTCCTTATGTCAGCTGGGAGCCCTTCTGCGATCTTTACTCCATGGTCAAGTACAACAATCAAGTCTGATATTCTCATGACTACCTTCATATCGTGTTCTATGAGAAGTACTGTTTTTCCCAGCTGTCTTAATTTTTTGATCAAGTCCATAATCTCTAATGTCTCCTGCGGATTCATTCCAGCTGTAGGTTCATCGAGCAGTATTAATGATGGTTCTGTTGCCAGAGCCCTGGCAATCTCCAGCCTTCTCTGTGCACCATAGGGAAGATTTTCAGAAATGGTGTCAGCATATTCTGATAGGCTCACAAATTCGAGATACTCCATGGATTTTTCCCTTATAGTTCTCTCCTCATTTTGAAACTTTTTCCATCGGATGATTGAGCCCACAAGACCCGAGCGTGTTTTATGATGTTGACCAACCATCACATTTTCTATAACAGTCATCGCTCTGAAGAGTCTGATGTTCTGGAATGTCCTCGATATTCCGAGCCTTACAATGTTATGCGGTGAAAGGCCTGTAATCTCAGTATCAGAGAAGGAGATAGATCCTTTTGTGGGTTTTAAAAATCCGGTGAGACAGTTAAAGACCGTTGTTTTACCTGCACCATTTGGGCCTATAATGCTCATTATGGTACTCTCTTTTACTTTAAAGCTTACCTCCTCAACAGCCTTTATGCCCTCAAAGTGTTTTGATAAGTCCCTAACTTCTAAGAGAGGCATCTTTACCTCCAAATAATCCCTGAGGCCTGAATATCATTAGGAGTACGAGACCACTTCCGAGTGCAAGCATTCTATAAAGCTGAACCTCACGTAGAACCTCAGGTAATAAAACAAGAATAATACTGCCTAAAATGACACCTGGGATGCTCCCGAGTCCACCGAGTATGACCATGCAGAGTATAAACACAGATTCCATAAAGGTAAAACTTTCTGGAGACACGAAATGCATCTTACCGGCAAAGAGAGTGCCTGCAAGTCCTGCCCAGAAGGCACCGAAAGCAAAAGAATATATCTTGTACATGGTTGTGTTTACACCCATAGCAGATGAAGCAACCTCATCCTCTCTTATTGCAATCCATGCCCTTCCTATCTTTGAAGAATATACCCTCCCTGTCGTAAAAACGGTCAAGATTACAAACACAAGGACAAAGTAATAATAGTAGGAAAGTTCTCCAATAGATATTGACACAATTGAGGGAGAAGCAATCCCTGATACCCCGTTTGGTCCCCTCGTCAGGTTGTCCCAATTATTAAGGATGAGCCGGACTATTTCACCGAAACCCAGTGTTACGATTGCAAGATAATCTCCTCTCAACCTCAATGCAGGTATTGCCAGAAGAAATCCAGCGGCTGTGGAAAACCCGAGAGAAATAGGTAGGGCTGACCAGAAATCGAGCCCAAATCTTGTATTCAGAAGAGCATAGCTATAAGCACCCATTGCATAGAATGCGACAAAACCGAGGTTCAGTAAGCCAGCGAAACCAACAACCACATTCAGACCAAGGGCGAGGATTATGTAGATTCCTGAAAGAATTGCAACATCAGTAAAGTAATCAGTAGTAATAAAAGGCAGGATAACAAGCAAAGGGAGTAAGGCATAACGCATAACCCGCAAGGGTGGATACCTTATTGACCGTATCTTGTTGCTGATGCTCTGCAAGCTTTCTCTCAACAACTTTGTGTATCTGAGGAGAAATTTCAAGAACACAAGAGAGAGTGAAAGAGCCAAGAAGAGGATTAATGCAGCCTTGAGCCCCTTGAAGGGAAAAAAGAGAAAGGCTAACCACAATGCTATTACTAATGGCTTTGCCCTGTAGAGTCTTTCTCTGAAACTTATAATTCGCAAAGCGGCCTCATCACAGTTTAAATCTTTTCCTATACTACTGCCTTTCCAAAAAGCCCACTCGGTCTAACGAGGAGTATTATGATCAGGATAGCAAATGCATAGGCATCCTTATATTCGTTTGATATATAGCTTGCACCGAAGCTTTCAACAAGCCCGAGCAGGATGCCTCCAAACATCGCACCCCGTATGCTACCTATCCCGCCCAGGACTGCAGCAGTAAAAGCCTTAATGCCTGCAATATACCCGATAGAATAATTGACAAGACCGTAGTACATAGCAACCATAAAACCTGCGACTGCAGCAAGACCTGAACCGATAATAAAGGTTGTTGAGATGACAGTATCAATATTAATGCCCACAAGAGAGGCCATTATTTTGTCCTGTGCAACAGCCTGCATTGCCTTTCCCATCTTCGTCTTTCTCACAAAAAAACGGAGGGATATCATCAAGATTGCTGATATGAGTATGATAAATATCTGCAGGTATGTCATCCTCACAGATAAAAACTCAATTCCTGAGTTTTCGAAAAGAGTTGGGAAAACTTTGTCTGTAGCCCCCTGTGTGAGCATCACGTAATTCTGAAGGAATATGGATACGCCGATAGCGCTAATCAGTGGACTCAGTCTGGGAGCATTTCTCAGTGGTTTGTAGGCTATCTTTTCTATGGTAAAACCATAGGAGGAACAGAAGATTATTGACAGAAGCAAGGTGAGAATTAAGGTGAGGGTGAGGCTGTAGTATGTAAGACCTGTGGCTGTAAAAAACCCGAGAAATATAATACCGAGGTATGCTCCAAGCATATAGATCTCCCCATGAGCAAAATTGATGAGCTCGAGTATTCCGTAGACCATGGTATAACCGAGCGCGATGAGCGCATACACACTGCCGAGGGTAAGTCCATTGATCAATTGCTGTAAAAACATAGAAGATTTTAGCAGAAAAAAGAAAGGAAGGACAAAGTGTTGAGATGTGGAGGTTTTAGGTTATGCGTTTTTCGGATAGTAATACCATAAACCGTCTCGTATTTTCTCCAATATCCCCACTGAGTATTGCCGATGCGATTGCAACAGCATCAACACCAGTATCGAGAACTGACCTGATATTTTCGAGGTTTATCCCTCCTATTGCAACTACCGGGATTTTTGTATGATTTTTTACCTCACGAAGTATATCAATCCCCCTCGGTTTTCCAGCATCCTTTGTCAGGGTGTGAAATACAGGCCCGAAACCGATATAATCAGCACCGTTCTTCTCTGCCTCTATCGCCTGCTCCAAACTGTGGGTCGAGATACCGATTATCCTGTCCTTGCCTATTATCTTTCGCGCCTCTTTCAGGGGTAAATCATCCTGTCCGAGATGAACTCCATCGGCATTTACACAGGTTGCGATATCTACGAAGTCATTTACAATAAACAGGGCGTTATAATCTTTTGTAATTCTTCTGAGCTTGACTGCTCCCTCGTAAATCTCGTGTCTCGATCTTTCCTTTTCCCTGTATTGGACCCACCGTACACCTCTCATAAGTGCCTTGAGGGTCATGTCCTCGTAGGAAAGACCGGATACCTTACGGTCAGTGATGAAACATAATCCGCCGCGATACATAGAATGGCAAAATGTAATGTCTAATCCTTTGTAACTGACAGGGAAGGTTCTTCACGACCTGTGCTGTTCATCTTCTCGACAAACGTTGTATTAAAGTCACCCTTTATAAAATCAGGATTGTTCAGGACCTTCTTATGAAATGGAATGGTTGTTTTCACGCCTTCGATGATAAACTCATCGAGGGCACGCCTCATTCGGGCGATAGCCTCTTCCCTGTCTTTTCCGTGAACAATCAGTTTAGCAATCAGAGAATCATAATGAGACGGTATAACATATCCAGTATATATTGCAGTATCTACTCTGACACCCGGTCCTCCGGGGAGAGAGAGGTATGTAATCCTTCCTGGAGAGGGGATAAACCTTTCAGGGTCTTCTGCATTAATCCTGCATTCTATGGCATGGCCTGACGGTCTTATCCGGGCCTGCTTGTATTCTAAAGGAAACCCGGCTGACAGCTTTATCTGCTCCTTTATGATATCAATACCTGTGACTGCCTCGGTCACAGGATGCTCAACCTGTATACGGGTATTCATCTCCATGAAATAGATATTACTGTCGTGATTGACGATAAATTCTACAGTACCTACATTTCTATATCGTATAGCACGGGCAGCCTTAACACCTAACTCTCCAATCTTTTTCCTGAACTTTTCTGATGCCGCGATAGGTGATGGAGACTCTTCTATAAGTTTTTGATGCCTCCTCTGTATTGAGCAGTCTCTTTCATTGAGGTGGATAATATTACCTTTATTGTCTGCTATGATCTGCACCTCTATGTGCCTTGCCTCGGGTATGTATTTCTCTATATAGAGCTCACTATTGCCAAATGCAGTGAGTGCTTCTCTCTGTGCCACGTAAAGTGCTTGTTCGAGGTCTTTCTCCTCTTTTACAATCCTCATTCCATGGCCTCCTCCACCTGCAGAAGCCTTGATTACTACGGGGAATCCGATTTTCTTTGCAGCCTTCATAGCCATTTCTTCTGAAGCAACGGGTCCGTCACTTCCCGGCACAACAGGCACACCTTTCCTTTTCATTATCTGCCGAGCCTTTGCCTTGTCACCACCGAGTCTTATATTCTCAGGTGTTGGGCCTATAAATGTGAGGCCAGAAGTGACGCAGGCCTCAGCAAAATGGTAATTCTCTGATAGAAAACCGTAACCAGGATGAATAGCATCCGATTCTGTTATCTCAGCAGCACTCAATATAGCAGGAATATTTAGGTAACTCTGGTTTGGGTTTGCAGGTCCTATACATACAGATTCTTCGGCAAGCCTGACATGGAGTGAGTCTTTTTCTACGTCTGAGTAAACAGCGACAGTCTTTATTCCGAGTTCTTTACAGGCACGGATGATCCTGACAGCTATTTCCCCACGGTTCGCTATTAAGATCTTCTTGAATAGTTTCATCTCAATTGGCGCGGTTATGGTTACGAAGCCCGTTTCGACTGTTGGCCACGTTTTTCGGCTCTTTTACATACCGGGTAACGTTACCCCGAAAGCTTTCGGGGGCATCGTGGCCGTGACCTTTTGACATCTCTTTTGCTAATAACTCTTTGTTCATACCGGCTCAATAAGGAAAAGAGGCTCACCATATTCAACGGGCTGACCATTCTCTACTAAGACCTTAATAACAATGCCATCAGCCTCGCTTTCTATCTCATTCATGAGCTTCATTGCTTCAACGATACAGAGAACCTGGCCCTTCTTTACCTTCGATCCTACCTCAACAAATGGAGCAGCCTCAGGTGAAGGAGCCCTATAGAACGTGCCGACAATCGGTGAGGTTACGGTAATAAGCCTCGTCTCTTCTTCGGCTTCCTGCGTTACCTTCTCTTGGAGACTTCCAAATTTCTGCACTGAGATCTCCATGGGTGATAACATTTTCTCCCTTTTGATCCTTACCTTTGTGCCGTTTTTTTCTAATTGTAGTTCCGTAATATCCGTCTCCTTGATAAGCTCTATAAGTTCTTTTAAATCATCGAGTTCCATTATTTCACCCTCTCTATATATTCCGATGTCCTGGTGTCTACCCTGATGATATCTCCCTCGTTTATATGAAAGGGGACTTTAACCACAGCCCCTGTTTCTAATGTTGCTGGCTTGCCACCACCTCCTGATGCTGTATCTCCTTTGAATCCTGCAGGGTCTGTCTTTTTGACCAAGAGTTCAACAAAGGTGGGGAGTTCTACACTCAGGGGTTCTTCTTTCCAGTAAAGAATTCCAACAACCATATTTTCCTTGAGAAATTTCTTTGCCTCGCCGAGATGGTCAGCAGTAAGGGGAACCTGCTCGTATGTCTCATCGTCCATAAAATAATACATATCCTCCTGCATATAGAGGTATTGCATCTTCTTTTCCTCAAGCTGAGGGGTTTCCAATTTTTCACCTGACCTGAAAGTCTCTTCAAGAACACTCCCGGTCTTGAGGCTCTTCAGCTTTGTCCTGACAATAGCTCCACCTCTGCCCATCTTCACGTGCTGAAAGTCTATTATCTCGCAGGGTTCGCCTTTAAATTCTACTTTGAGACCCTTTCTGAAATCACTTGTTGTAACCAAATCAATACCCCATTGTAATCAAAAGAGTAAACAATTTTACCATTTTTTATAAGATATTGCCTTAGATAAATTTTCCTTTTATTCTGATTTTTCAATATGAGAAAAGAACCTTTTTGGTTTCTCGAAAAATTTAACTACTCTATCACAGTCCTGAGATAATTTCTATTCCCGTCACATCCAAAACCTGAGAGAAAATTTGATTGGAAAGACAGATTATCTTATGATATCAAGTTTTTTTGCAAGGGTTGTCAGGGGCTCAGAGCCATCAGGTGTAACCATTATCATATCCTCTATTCTCACTCCTCCAACTCCTGGCAGGTAGATACCTGGCTCAATGGTAAAAACCATATTCTCTTTCATAATCTCTCTTGTATTCTGTGTTATTCGTGGTAATTCATGGACCTGAAGGCCAACCCCATGGCCAGTTCCATGTCCGAAGAACTCGCCATAACCTGCCTTTTTTATAAAATCCCTTGCAGAACTGTCTACCTCTTGAGATTTTATCCCCGGGGAAACGAGAGAAATGGCCCTTTTGTTTGCCTCTAATACAATTTGATAGATATCCTTCTTTTTATTGATATCATTTCCTTTATCTATGAGCAATGTCCTTGTCATATCGGAGAAATACCCATCAGCCTCTCCACCCCAGTCCACAATGATAAGGTCACCGTTCATGAATTTCCTTTCTGTCGGCTTTGCATGAGGCATGGCTGAATTCGGACCTGATGCAACGATAATTTCAAAGGGAAGATGCCTGCAGCCTTTCTTTTTCAGTCTCTCTTCGAGTCGCAGGGCAATAGATCTTTCCCTCACCCCTTGCTTGATATATGGCCTTACTTCAAGAAAGGCAGTCTCTGCACGCCGTATCGCCTCTCTGATTGAACGCATCTCATGGGAATCCTTTATTTCCCTCAACCTTTCAACAAGACCTTTAAAGGCTTTAAGGTTTAAATCTCTTGATAACTTTCTAAAAAAATCATAAGAAACAGAAGACTCGAAGCCGAGCTCCTTGATGCCTATCCTTCGAGAGAGGTCTTTTATGGCTTTAATCATCCTCCGTTTTTCTATAAGAATATCCCAGCCTTCTATCTCCCTTTCTGCCTGCTCTTTATATCTGAAGTCTGTTACAAAGATATTTTCTTTCTTTGTGATGAGGAGAAGAGCCGATGAGCCTGAAAAACCGGTAAGATATCGAATATTATGCATATCGGAAACAAGGAAGCCATCAATACTTTTTCTTCTGAGAGACTTCTTTAGTTTATCGAGTCGAGAAGAATAATGAGTGATGGATGATTGAATCATAATGCGATTCATAAAACTTGACATTCCCTATACCCGCTACAGGGTTCCTTTTTTGTCATTCCGCACTTGATGCGAAATCCAGGGTTTCCCGCGGAAACGGGAATCCAGTTCATTGGTAGCTCCCTGCTTTTCCAAAGACAGCATCTGGATTCCTGTTGGAGTTTATCCCTGTATTCCCGCTTTCCAGGCTGTTGCAGAAATGGTATTTTGTCATCCCGAACTTGTTTCGGGATCTCATAACCCATTGATTTTATTAGATGCTGAAACAAGTTCAGCATGACATTTTTACTGGTTATGACAATTCTGCAACAGCCTGTTTCGCGGGAATGACAAAAGGGGTAGGAATGACAGTCAGGAAGATTATTCAAATTTTGGATACCCCGGATTGCTACAAGGGTGTCCATTAGTTATTTGGAAAGGATGCCTTTTGCTGCCCTCAGGGCAAGGAGATAACTATCAGGTCCAAAACCACTTATCTGCCCAACAGCGACATCTGCTATGAAAGACCTTTTTCTGAATTCCTCGCGTCGGTGGATATTTGAGAGATGTACCTCTATCGAAGGTTTACCCACTGCCAAAAGGGCATCTCTTATTGCAATACTCGTATGTGTGTAAGCGGCAGGATTTATAATCAGGGCGTCATAGGCACCTTTCTGGATAGCATCTAGTATCTCCCCCTCACTGTTAAGCTGCAGTATCCTGACATTGATGCCAAGGTCTGAAGCGAGTGAAAGGATATCATGGTTTATTTCATCGAGTGATTTGGTTCCGTATACATCAGTTTCCCTCGTACCGAGGAGGTTTAGGTTAGGGCCATGGATGACTAAGACCTTCATTATCTTTGGTAAAAAGGTTACAAGGATTCAAGTGGCCAGGGATTCAAGTGAAATACCTTAGAAATTAAACACTCAAACCCTTGAACCCTCGAATCCCGGGACCCTATAAAGTTGAACCCTTCCAAATTAATCAATAATACTTTTAATCAGTGAATTTATTTACTAATAAGACCATAAGTAAAACCACATCCTTGAATGATTTCTGTCATTGCGGCTTGTCCGCAATCCTTCTTTCAGAAAGATTCCCGACAAGCGGGAATGACATACAACGTGACCTTACTTATGAACTCCTTAGTATATTCCCTTTAAAGAATTCTGAAGAACTCATCCCGCCTTTTTTTTATACCATCAAGAAAGCCATTCATCTTTGATATCAATTCCTCCTTGCTTCTTCCGAGGAGTTTCAAAAGGGCTCTGAGTTCCTCAACACGCTGTAACAGATAAACATTACTGGGTTCTATCGAGAGAAGTCTCCTGTATACGTTCAGGGCCTCTGCATATCTACCTTGAGATATATACCTATCTGCATCTCCTATGTTTATCTGAGACTCATCGAGTACTCCTTTTCCCAGAGCCTCATGAATATCTTCTGCTGCAAACTCTGGTTCTTCAAATACTTCTTCGGATATAAGTATCTCTTCTTCTGAAAGCCTTTCTTGTTCTTCGAGTATTTCTCCAAATACTTCTTCTGCTTTAAAAGGAGCTTCCTTCAATTCCTTTAAAGGTTCGCTGGTAGAGACCTCAGATGGCTTTTCTTCTTTCATCATGGCCTTTACCATTTCTGTTACTTCGGGTTGAATGGTAAACCTCCCTTCGAGAATAGCGAGGCTTTGTGCAGCATCTTCGTCTGTCGGGTTCAGTTTTAATACTTTCCTGAATTCCTCTACAGCCTTTTCTCTCTCGCTGAGGGCTCTATAAATTTCAGCTAGCTTCTTGTGTGCATAGAGATTGTCAGGGATAGCGCTCACAACCTTTTCAAATTCTGCACTTGCCTCACTGAGCAACCCCTTTTCGAGATAGATCTTACCGAGGGAAACGCGTGCACTCATATAGCTCGGGTGTCTTTCAAGTCCCTTCATAAGGGCATCTATGGCCTCATCGAGCATCCCGGCTTTTTTGTATTCTTCGGCAAGAGGTACGAAGAGCTTTGAATTCGGGTCTTTATCTACCCTCTCTTTTAATCTCTCGATTTCTTGGAATACCATAATATGCCAAAATTTTTATCGAAAAAGAGGAAAAAGTCAAGCTCTAAGTTGAACCAATCTGTCTAAAATTGCCTCTGCCACAGAATCCTTACTCAAAAGGGGAAGGCTTATTTCCTTCTCTCTGTCAAGAATGACAACACTGTTTGTATCAACATCAAACCCTGAACCTGCTTTCGTAACATCATTCAATATGATCATATCCATATTCTTTTCTTTTAATTTCTTTCTTGCACGTTCAATCTTGCTCCCCGTCTCTGCTGCAAAACCGATAATAAATGGCCTGTCTTCCCTTTTTCCAATCTCCGAAATAATATCAGGTGTCTGGCGTAATCTCAAAAGCAGTTCTTCGGATTTATCAATCTTCTCTTCTGCCTTTTCTGCAGGCATGAAATCAGAAACAGCAGCAGACATCACTAGCACTGTTGATGAAGGCAGTTCTTGATTTACGGCATCGAACATATCAACCGCTGTCTCTACAGAAATGAATTTAACTCCCCTCGGTTGACTTAATAGCAGAAGGGCCGCTTATGAGGGTCACCTCTGCGCTCCTTCTTAAGGCAGCCCTTGTTATGGCATATCCCATCTTTCCTGATGACCTGTTTGATATAAATCTGATAGGGTCAAGGTACTCTCTGGTAGGACCTGCAGTCACGATAATCTTTTCTTTTACAAGGTCTTTTGGGCTGAGGGCAGACCTGATTGTCTCAATAATCTCGGAGGCTTCTGACATCCTTCCTATTCCCTCTTCTCCACATGCGAGGCTTCCTCTTTCAGGCCCGACCTGTATGACTCCACGGGATAGAAGATATGTCAAGTTCTCTTGAACAATAGGGTTCTCATACATTCTCCAGTTCATAGAAGGTGCAATAACTATTTTTCCCATGAATGAAAGAAGACAGGTGCTGAGGAGATTGTCAGCAATACCCCTTGAAAACTTCGCAATCGTATTTGCTGTAGCAGGAGCGATAACCATGATATCTGCACGGGCAGGCAAGATGATATGGGCCATGGGGTCACTAAAGAGATCAGAATAGACCCTGTTTTGAGAGGCAATCTCAAGAGTGAGGGGTGTTATAAATTTTTTGGCAGCTTCGGTCATTATCACAGTGACCGATGCACCTTCTTCTCTGAGTCTTCTTATTACGTCAACAGCCTTGTAAGCCGCAGCCCCACCTGTTACACCAAGGAGTACGGACTTATCCCTCAAAACCTTCTTCTTTTCTCTCACTGAAAAGGTCCTCCAGGGTCTTCTTGTCCGTTGCTTCTTTTTCGTGGAGATAGACCTTCAGGTCTTTCTCGAGCTCTGTGACTTCCTCACCCGGGACTTCCTTTTCCCTTCCCTCAAGGAGTCTTCTGTAGTCAAACTTCCTTGCCTCTTCTTTCGCCTTTTTGGCCTGTTCACCTGTCAAGAATTCGATACTGTTCGATATGGTTTCTTCAATAGATTGAGTTGTTATCTTTTTTGACTTTGTCTTAATCTTGGGTTTAACGCCGAAAGAGAGCTCCTTTGCCCTTTGGGCTGCTATTGCTACAACCCTGTATCTTCCATCAATCTTATTTCTGTCGTATTCAATTGGCAGAGAAACAATATCCATCTTTTCCTCCTTCTGTTTTAGCCAGACCTATGTTATAAAATTCTTTTCAATCCACTCGGGGTCAACTCTCTTTGTGCTGACCCTGTAGGAAAGTATTATTGCCTCGAGTTCTTTTACGGACTCCTCGAAGACATTGTTTACTATAACATAATCATACTCTCGATACTTTTTAATTTCCTCAACCGCTCCTTTAAGCCTTTTTTCTATTTCTTCCTTCGAATTAGCCCTCCGCCCTCCGAGCCTTTCTTTCAGTACTTCAAGAGATGGTGGAAGTATGAAGATATATACACCTCTCTTATATTTTTCTCTGAGCTGCACAGCCCCCTGTATGTCTATATCCAGGATAGCATCAACACCCGAATCCAAAATCTCCTCGAGCCTCTTCTTTGAGGTGCCGTAAAGCTTCCCGTGAATCTCTGCCCACTCCACAAATTCACCTTTATCAATCATTGCCATGAATTCATCTCTGCTGACAAATGTGTAGTCCCTGTCATCAACTTCCCCTGGACGCGGAGGACGGGTTGTATAAGAGACAGAGTGTTTCAGGTTAGGCAGCACAGATATCACTGCTTTGTAGAGCGTTGTTTTTCCTGCACCTGAGGGTCCAGAGACTACAAAAAGAATACCTTTACCCTTCTTCAAGTGCTTCTTTATCTTCAAGGAATCGCTGAGTGATCGTTTCAGCCTGAAGCGCTGAAAGGATGATATGATCGCTGTCTGTAACTATTATCGAGCGGGTGCGTCTTCCTTCAGTCGCATCAATGAGTTTACCTCTTTTTTTTGCCTCCTCTCGAAGTCTCCTCATTGGCGCAGAACCTGGGGTAACAATTGCCACCACCTTAGAGCTTGCCACTACATTGCCAAAGCCTATATTAACGAGTACCGGTCTTAAGTCACCCTTTTTCATACTGGAACCCCTTTCAGGTTACGGTTACGGCCACGATGCCCGTTTCGTTTATCGGCCATGTCATTCGGCTTTTCCACGTTACCGTTACACACAATCGATACAGGCTTCGTTACCTTTGCCGTTTAACTGCCGTTTAACTTTTTTCATTGTATATTCTGCACCTGTTCTCTCATCTTTTCAATCTCGATCTTCATATCTACCGTCAGGCTGGATATTGTGTAATCGCTTGATTTAGCTGCTATTGTATTTACTTCCCTGCCTATCTCCTGTAATAAAAAATCGAGCTTTCTTCCTACAACATTTCCCTCATCAAGGGTCTCTCTGAACTGTTTTATGTGGTTTCCTATCCTGTTCACCTCTTCTGATATGTCGAGTTTCTCTACCATTATTGCAGCTTCCTGCATTACCCTCATGCTGTCCATCTCTTTCACATCGAGTATGAGCCCCAGTCTCTCATAGAACTTTTCTTTATTCTTTTCGAGGAGGTGAGGTGTCAGGGATTTTATTTTATCGTTGATTACCTTCAATGACTCTGCCCTCTGTCGTTGCTCTTCTGTAAGCATTTTGCCTTCCCTTATCCTCATAGCCTCGAGATTGGAGACAGCCTCATGGAAGGCGGCATAAAGTGCATCGATATCATATTGAGGCTCTTCTTCTATAAGAAGCTCCTTGTATCCTGCGAGGGTGTCTACGCCTATCTGGCCAGGAATGGAGAGTTCTTTCTGTAATTCCTGGAAGGCATGATATATCTTCTTTGCCATTTCTTTATTTATCGTTACTTGTATTAACTTATGATTGTCTGTTGAAACAGTGACATCAAACCTACCTCTCTGAAACCGCTCTTTTAGGATATTTCTCAAAGGTATATCATGCTGGCTCAGATGAGGTGGTGTCTTTATAGATATGTCCATAAATCTATGATTCAGAGAACGGATTTCGACTCTGAAGCCATTTTTCTCTGAACTGCCAAAGCCTGTCATGCTCTGAATCATAATCAAGTATAAAACTATAAAACAGTCATCCGATTAAGTCAAATTGTAAGGGAGGTTAGAGGTTTTGCCAGATCTCGTGATACCTTTGAAGCCTTGAGTATTCTGTTACAGTATACAGATCTTCGTGAATATAACGAAGCTTTCCCGAAAGGGGCAGATATTTTGTAATAGGAAGGGCACTATAGCGGATTAGACTGAAGAAGGAAAAATAAGATGCTGAGAGAATAGCAAAAAAGCAATGGTCAGTGAGGTTCTTATATCTTCCCTTTAATATGGTCTTTAACGAAGTCTTCTATATACACTTCAGTAATAGCTTCATCGAACAAGACCATGTCCAATTGTTTGGTGTAGACGGTTAGCTTGGCCAATATCTCTAATCTTTTCTCAATTGCAGGCTTCTTAAATTCTGTTACGGTAGCAGTAACAACATCTCCAACAACCTTTATGGTAGCATCAATAACATCTCCGGCAACCTTTATGTTAAAGTCCAGTTTTTTGAGTATTTCTATTATCAACCTGACCCTTCTCAGTCTTCTCTCCCTAACAGAACCTCCACCCTTAAAAAAGAACCTGATATAATTGTCGTGTATGCTTTCTCCTGCGAATGCCTCGACCGTCGACAGGTGATAACCGAGTCTAATAGAGAAGTTCATATATTCACTTGAAACAAATGCGAAACTCTTTTCTCCTCTTAGCTTGAGCTTTTTATCCTGTTTGGAAACAGAATGTACAACTATGTCCGGAGATCCCGTTACATGAAAGGGCCTTGGCCCAGGCCATTTCATGGAGGCTAAACCCTTGTAAAATGCATTAAATGGAGCAGAACAAATATATTCAGGGGTCAGTTTTTTAGGAGAACCTTTAATCCCCCCGTCTAAATCTAAGAGATAGACATCAAGGGGTATGGGTACTATAAGCCTTGGGGTCCCACTGACACCTTCAACGGGTGTTTCTGTAATCTTAAACATTTCACGCATTGCCATTTCATGGGAAAAGCGTGTTATATCGTGGAATGTTTCGCAGAATTCGGGTTTGAACCTTTCATCTTCAGGGTCTACTAAATTCAGAGGAACTATCCATTGAAGGACCTGCTCGAGTGTCTTAAAGATATGTGTACTCTTAAAGGGTTCTTCCTGTTTCTCTGCAAATTCTATCAGCTCCTCAACTCGTCCTTCATAGATATTGCAATTTATTGCATCTACTGTTAATTCCTGGCCGTCTTTAATAATATCCGTTGCTACCTCTGTATCGAGTATAGTGGGAACCTTAAATTCCCTGCTCAAAGATGCCATATGTCCTGTCGCCCCTCCAACATCTGTGATAATAGCACGTGCCTTATTCATGACAGTTACAAACTTTATGGAAGTATGTTTTGCCACAAGCACAGCACCTTCAGGGAAGTCCTTAAGATCCTCTTCAGTTCTTATGATATAAGCCTTTCCAAAGCCTATTCCTCTATTTGCAATGATGCCTCTGTTGATCAGGATGTTATAGCCTTCAATGCGGGCAGGAACAGGTCTTGCCCTCTTGTTCAGTATCATCAATGGCCTGGTCTGCAATATAAAAGGCCTGTCATTTTTGTCTAATGCCCACTCAATGTCTTGAGGGGATTTATAGTGATTCTCGATAGCAAGGGCATATTCAGCGAGGGTTTTAATCTCTTCGTCACTCAGGCTGGGCCTTCCCTTCATTTCATCAGGTAAAGGTATCTCCTCTACCTCACCATCAGGTCTGCATACTAACATGCTCTCTTGTTCCGGGATAGTCCTTTCAATTATTTCTAAATGATCTCTTGATAAGACATAAGTTTCAGGAGTTACCACTCCCTCAACCACGCTCTTCCCAAGACCTCGAGCTGCACTTATGATAAGGGTGTTTTCCTCCGGCCTGTTTGGGTCTCTTGAGTACATTACACCTGCTGCCTTTGCATCGACCATTGCGAGGACGCCCACAGACATGACCATTTCACATTCATTTAAGCCCTTTGTCTTGCAACAGAATATTGCACCTGGGGTAAAAAGGCTTGCTATGACATCATTATATCTATGAAGGATGAGGTCATGGGGTACATTGAGACAGGTAGTGTACAGTCCTGCAAAGCCGAACTCTCCATCTTCCTGAAAGGCGCTGCTTCTTACAGAGACCTTAACTTTCTTACCATATTTATCGCAGAGCCTCGAATAGGCATCCAGTATCCCTCTTTCAAGATCCTGGGGAATCTCAGCCCTGATAATCTGTTCCTGAATCTCACGGCTTTTACTGTCCAGGACCTCAAAATCATCGATCTGAAGTACAGATAATGTCTTATTTATCTTCTCAAGGATCTCATTATGTTCCATGAACCTCTTAAAGGCAAAGGCGCTTATGGCGAAGCCATCAGGTGTGGGGATCCCTAAACAGTTCCTTACCTCTCCCAGGTTGGCAATTTTACCTCCTAACTTATCTGTGAACTCTTTGGTGATTTCGTCGAAGGATATGATATAGCTGCTTACAGGAATATCCCTTCCTCTGGTGAGAAACTTCTCTATGTCTGAAATAATATTGAGGAAACTCTCACGTAAGGCTGCATATTTATTATTTGAGATTTCATTGAGTCTATCTATAATGATTTTTACTCCTTCTGCAATTTGTGAGATTTTCTGGTTTATATAATGCCTATCAAAGAAAAATTCCCCTGAGAGCCTGACCTCCATATCTGCCATGAGCTCGAGAACTATATTGTCGTTTAACAATAATTCCCTGAAAAACTGGTACTTCTTTTTGAAGAGATCTTTATTATCCTCATTTTTCTGTTCTCTATCTGTTGTCTCTTTTCTCTTCCCCAAGAATTTCTGTAAGTATTTCATTAAGTATTTCATACTCTATCTCCCCAAGGCTCCTTTAAAAACCTCTGATGTCTTATCCAGTTTGTTTTAATATTAACATTTTTTGTATCTTGTAATTCAGTAGAGATAGCATCTCCTTTTTGAGTGATAAAATTTAGGATTGACCGCAGGTGGAGGGGCATCAGAGATTAGAAACTATCAAATCATCTGCTTTTCGAGAGAAAGAAATCGAGTGAATTTATTAAATTAACTTATAGTCTTATAAAAAAATAATTCTTGACAAGTCAGTATCAAATCATTAAACTCATATCATCACAATGATAATACATTTCAATAATAATGACATAACATATATTCTTGGAGGTTTAAGATGGTAGAAATAATTCGTAGAGAAAATCATCAACAGATTTATGTCCAGCTTTCCGAAATAATAAAAAGCAAGATAGAAAATAAGGAATGGGGCGTAGGTTTTCAAATACCAACAGAAGGAGAACTCTGCAAAATGTACGGCGTCAGTAGAGTAACAGTAAGAGCTGCTATTTTAGAGCTTGTTAGGGAGGGTTATTTAATCCGTCAGCAAGGTAAAGGAACCTTTGTCCAGAAACAGATATCCGACAATCTGAGAATGTTGACAAGCTTTAGTGAGCTCATGCTTGAGCCAGAGGTCGTATTCTCAACCGAGGTTCTCGCTCGAACGACGATGATGCCCGTGGGCAATATAAGTACCCTGCTTAATACCCTACCCGATAATCAAGTTATATATATAAAAAGAATAACTGTTGTTGATAACAAGCCTACTATCATTCAGGAGGTATACATACCCCTTCATATATGTCCGCAACTCTTAGAAGAGGATCTTGTCCATAATTCTCTCTTTGGACTCTTTAAAAAATATAAGATAGATATTACACGGATCAGAAACTATTTTGGTGTTACCTATCTCAGGCCTGAGGAGGCTGAACTTTTTGGTTTGGCGGAGGGTTCACCTACCTTGTTATTGAATCAGCTTTTCTTCTCAGGGGAAATCCCGATCATGTATACACGCTCAATAAAGAGGTCTGATAGCTTTGGATTTGCAATAGAGTTCAAAAAAGTTCTATCAATGAAAGGAGGTATTATGTTAAACAGGGAGACTTTAAACAACAGGACGAAAGAAAATATGGATTAAAGGAGGTGTTCTATGCAGGGTGATAAAAAGATAAAAGACGTGATGATCGGTATTTTCGAGTATCCTCATATACCTTACTGGTTTTCCATAGACCAAGCCATAAAGATTATCAAAGTATCATTTATCAGCGCTAAAAAATATCCTCAGCCTCTTGCGATACTGGTATTTGATGAAAAGTATAACCTTCTTGGCACATTGACCTTGAAAGATATCCTTAGAGGGCTCGAGCCGACGTTTATGAGGACGCCTACAGAAAAAGCCCAGGTAGTTTCAGAAGATGAGATAGCGCTTTCTCTTATTTGGGACACCCTCCTTGCCAAGGAATCCAGAGAGCTGGCAAAGAAGCCTGTAAGCGATATTATGGTTCCGGCGAAGTTCTTTGTTGAACCGAATGATCCTCTCACAAAAGCAGCTTATCTGATGATTCACCATAACTTGGTTTTACTGCCCGTTTTAGAAGAAAAAAGGAAGTTTGTAGGTCTCGTAAGGATGATAGAGATATTCGATGAATTAGCGAATGTGATTTTGAGGGAATAAAGGAGGTAGAAAGATGGCAGAAGAAAAAGAAAAAATAAGTGCCGCTGGCTTACCACCTGTCCCAGAGGAAATAGTTGTTGTTACTCCCAAACTAAAATTTAACTGGAAAAGGGTGTTGTTTATCTCAATAGGATTAGCTATTTTCTTATGGATTTACTTTATGAAAGCGTGGCCAGACGCTGTAGATCCAGGGGGCAAGCATTTTCCTTTATCGCCAGAGGGAAAAGGAGCTATAGCCCTTTTCTTATTAGCAGGTGTGTGGTGGGTTTTTGAGGTTATACCGATTGGTGTTACTGCTATCGCGATTGGTGTCTTTCAAGCTATTTTTGCTATTCGTTCAGCTAAAGATGCCTTTAGAGACTTTATGGATCCTTCTGTTATGTTTATCTTTGGCTTCGGTCGTAATTGGCCTGGCGTTCACAAAAACAGGCTTACCAAACGTCTTGCTTATAAGATGCTCCAGATTGTCGGTGAAAGAACGAGCATGATTGTCCTGGGGGCGCTTGTGGTAACAGCAGGACTTGCGCATTTTATGGCACATACAGCAGCAGCAGCTACGGTATTTCCAATACTTTTGGCAATTAATGCCCTTTATGGAGAAGGGGACAGACCAACAAAATTTGGAAGGTCTCTC
Source organism: Nitrospirota bacterium (assembly GCA_963826355.1). GTDB lineage: Bacteria > Nitrospirota > Thermodesulfovibrionia > Thermodesulfovibrionales > SM23-35 > DASPRG01. The sequence continues at coordinate 88,318 of CAWGWX010000034.1, forward strand.
TTTATCGGGATGGCCTATGCTGCAGGTGCTGGAAGCGTTATTACTTTCTTAGGCTCTGCACGTGCTGCAGCAGGTGCAGGTATGTTTAAGGAATTTACAGGAAAAGATATTAGGTTTCTTTGAATTAACAAAGTATATGTTTCCCATAGGATGGGTGATGGTCTTTGTAATATGGCTTGTCCTTATGATCTTCACGAGGCCTGAAAAGAAGGTTATCCCAGGCCTGAGGGAAAGGTGGTGAGCTTCTCAAAAGAGCTTGGACCGATGAACAAGGGATGAGAAGTTTGTGATTATCATAGTGTTATGTGCCGTTGCTGTCATGTCATTGCAGTCTTTTGTCCCTGCATTAAAGGTACTTGACAGGTCAGCCATTATGCTTGTCTCAACTCTCCTGTTCTTTTTCTTCAGGGTACTGACGGTTAAAGAACTTGAAGATATACCCGTGGAATATCATTCTCCTCTTCAGCGGTGCCATGAGTATCGGTTTCTGTCTGTGGCAGACTGGCGCTGCCCAGTGGATGGCTGTTGAATGGCTCATCATGTTCCAGAAGGCCCACTGGTTGGTTTTTGTGTTGAGCGTGGCGACCTTTGTACTGATTTTGACAAACTTTATCATGAACGTTGCGGCTATTGCCATATCTCTCCCTGTTTCCCTTGTTATAGCGAATTACATGGGAGTAGCCCCTGAGCCTATATTCTATGCATCATTGTAACAGCAGGTATGCCTTTTGTGCTCTTAATCGGTGCTGCTCCAAACGCTATAGCCTATGAATCCAAACAGTTTACTACTGGGCAATTTTTTGGCTATGGAATATTACCCAGCGTGATCTTGATAGCCATCTTGGCAATAGCGTTGTTAGTAATCTGGCCGCTCTTGGGTATGCCGATTTTGATTAAATAATAGTGAACAGTGTCAGTGATACGTTGGTTAAAGTGTGGAAAGGATAATCAGAATGGAAAAGCTTGAGGTTTTTAGAAGGAGCCATAAGTTAGTTTTAGCTGTTTATAAAGTTACAGAAGGTTTTCCGCAAGCCGAAAAATTTGGGCTTGTGGCACAGATGAGAAGAGAAGCAGCTTCTATTGGCACAAATTTATTGGAAGGCAGTCATAGCTTAAGCAGAAAAGAGTTTCGTAAGTTTGTTGTTATTTCTAAAGGTTTAGCAGGAGAATTAAAATACCATCTGCTGCTTGCAAAAGACCTGGGATACTTACTTGAAATTGACTATTATAGCTTAAAAGCAGATGTTGAACAGATTAGCATGATGCTTAATGGTTTAGACAGGTTTTTAACTTACACTAAACTCACTGACACTGAAAGGAGTTACAGTGGGCTTTAAAGACGTTCTGAGCAAATATTTCGACAAATTTTATACCGAATCAGAATTTATCGAAAAGACCTACAACGTCATTAAACAAATTAGGATTTGATGCTGACAACACGATAGCCTGTGTTGACGTTTGTCGAGATGAGATTTCACAACCATTAGTCTCCGTCATAAAGGGATACATGGGGGGAAGCTTTCAATCTTTCGAGCCTCGCAGGGATGTTCTTTGCAGGCAAAACTGGCCTTTCTGCTGCTATGCATCATGCCCCTATTGTAGGTGACAAGGAACGTTATGTTTATTATGCTTTCCCCCATGTTGCAATTGATGCTGATGGAAAAATAGGGGTTTGCAAGCGTAGGGGAAGAAAAGAAAAGTCCTCTGCATGCGGTGCACTGAATGTTTTTTTGAAAGAGTTATCAAATCCCCCATCATATACCAATAATCCCCCCATCCCCAATGACAAATCCCCCCTCCCCCCCTTTACTAAAGGGGGGTTAGGGGGGATTTTAGAAAAGGGGGGCAAGGGTAAGGGGGGATTAAAACGTTCAGCATACAAAATTGACAATGACGACATAGAAATGAGCCTAATCAGGATGCGTTTATTAAAGGAGATACCGTATGGCCATGTTCCAGACCTTCTCGAGCTCACAAAGATAACACAAAAGGTTATTCAGGCTGACCTTGAAAATGCACTGGGCAAAATTGTGGATACAAAAAAGAGTGATTACGCCTTAATAACTGGCATACAGATACATGGCCCTAATGATAACTATATATCGCTTTCAGAATGCTATGCGGTTGTAAATGGCAAAAGACAAAAGATCAAATTAAGTGAGAAGTGAATAGTGAACAGTTCTACTGCGACTATTCATAAAATCACTAATGACTGATGAACTGGAGGATTTATGAAGGCAAAGGATTTAATGATACCTATTCAGGATTATTTAAGACCTGATAATACTCTGAAAGAGGCTGTGAACCTTCTGAGGATTGCGAAGAAGGGTGAAGAGAAGGTCGGTCTCAAGGGATTGCCAGTCCTTGACAAGGAGGGAAAGCTTGTAGGAATGCTCTCAATGACGGATATTCTCAAGGCAGTACACCCATCTTATATGGCTTTGATGAATATCGGCAATTTTACATGGGACGGTATGGTCGAATCTCTTGCGAAAGGTGTAGCAGACAAAAAAGTGGAGAGCGTAATGTCTAAGGAAGTCATTACTGTGAGAGAGGATGACCCTTTAATGGAGTGTGTTGACCTTGTGATAAAAAATAATATAAGGAGATTGCCTGTAGTGGACATGACAGGAAAGGTTGTTGGGATGCTCTACGAAAGGGACATCTTTTTTGCAATCGTAAAAGCAATGCTCGAGGATGAATATTATTTTATTAATCCTTAAAATTTGTCAGAAAAAGTTTTAAAAGGAGGTGTAAGATGACACAGGAAGTCGCTTCTACAAGTCAGGTCGTCATGGGTTCAACATTCTGGATCGCAACAGCCATTTTTCTTCTGGTATACGGTTTAATAGTAACAGAGAAAATACATAAGACAATACTGGCTATAGTTGGTGCATCACTTATGATTGTGCTGAAGATAGTTACACAGGAAGATGCCTTTAACTCAATGGAATTAGGAGTTGACTGGAATGTCATATTCCTGCTTGTAAGTATGATGATAATCATTAATATTATGAAACCCACGGGAGTATTTGAGTATATTGCTATCAAAAGCGCCAAAGTAGCAAAAGGAAGACCATTTATGATCATGGCCATATTTTCGGTTGTGACTGCAGTTGTTTCAGCATTTCTTGACAATGTCACGACGGTACTCCTGATAGCTCCTGTTACACTGCTTATCTGTCAGGCCCTTGAACTCGATGTGGTACCATTTCTCATAACAGAAGCCCTGGCATCTAATATTGGCGGAACTGCTACACTCATTGGCGACCCACCGAACATCATGATTGCCTCAAAGGCCCAACTGGACTTCATGGCCTTTGTTTACAACCTCACACCAGTAATCATACTCGTGCTGATAGCATATGTAATATCAATAAAGTTCATATTTGGCAAAAAGATGCACGTAAAAGAGGAATTAAGGCAGAGGGTTATGGCTATGGATGAAAGAGAGGCGATTCAAGACCCTGTGCTGTTGAAGAAATCTCTTGTCATTCTTGCTATTACCATAGGAGGTTTTATAGTCCACGGCATGCTCCATTTCGAACCTGCAACTATTGCCCTTTTTGGTGCTGGGCTTCTGCTCCTGGTTTCCGGAACCAAAGAGCCTCACCGCATCCTTGCTGAGGCAGAGTGGGCAACCCTCTTTTTCTTTATCGGCTTATTCATTATTATCGGTGGTGTTGTAAAGGTAGGGCTTATCAAATGGATGTCAATCAAGGTCATTGAGATTACACAAGGAAATCTTTTAGGCACAACTATGATTGTGATGTGGTTCTCAGCATTTGCATCAGCATTTATAGACAACATACCTTATGTTGCAACCATGAACCCCTTGATAATTGATATGGCAAAACAGCTCTGGCCAAACCTTTCTGGTATACAGCTTTTGCATCACCCTGACCTGATGCCCATGTGGTGGTCACTCTCATTGGGTGCATGTCTTGGCGGAAACGGGACTGCCATAGGTGCCTCTGCAAATGTTGTTGTCGTGGGCATGGCTGAGAAAATGGGTAAACCGATATCCTTCAAAAAGTTTATGCTCTATGGTATGCCGTTGATGATCGAGTCAGTCATCATCTGTATGGTGTATGTCTGGTTAAGATACTATGTTTTAAAAATATAAATGCTATGTACTGGGAGGGGTAAGTTCAACTGTTCTTCAGCGCTGCCAGAACAAAACTGTTGCAATTGTGAGCAGCGAGCGATGCAGTTGCCCTTGCTTTTTCCATCAGATCTGTAATATTTTATGTTAAATGGCTCTTGATGTTTTGTGAGAAAATAGCATCCTTTAAGGAGCTGCATTTCAATTTCAACGAATAACAGCATATGCGCTATGCCGAGAAAGAAAGAGTCTAAAAAATGAGTGGAAAGTTTACCAACTTTTTTAAAGATCTCTTTCATCCACACGACTATTTAAGAATCCTGGGCAGGGACCGTTACAAAAGTTTAAAGGTAAGAATAGTTTTGCTTGACGCTGTGCTTTCTTTTATCCCACTTCTTATTATGGTAACGATAAGCTACTTTTGGATTCAACATCTTCTAAAAGAAGATTTTCGCAATCAAGTTAAGTGGCAGCTCGAAAATACAAGACAATCTATCGAATTTTTTATAGAAGAGAAAGTTTCTGCCCTTAGGTTTCTTGCCTCTTCTTATACCCTTGAGCAATTAACGGACCAAAAAACACTAACTGACATCTTTACTAAATTCGAAAGAGAATTTCCAGGGCTCGTTGACCTCGGAGTGCTTGACTCAAATGGTATACAACAAGCATATGCAGGTTCCTATTCCCTAAAAGGGAAGGACTATTCAAATCAGGAATGGTTTAATGAGGTTGCCACCAGCAACGTGTATGTTAGCGATGTTTTCATGGGTTATCGAAGATTACCACATTTTGCAATTACTGTTAAAAAGGGACGATTAGAGAAGGGGACTTTCTGTATTCTCAGGGCCACAATTGATATGAAGACACTAAAAAGATTTACCTCTGGTATCGATCTGAGGGTGAGTGATGATGCTTTCATTATTAACAATGATGGTATCCTGCAAACACCTTCTCGATTTTATGGGAATGTGCTGGGAAAATCCAAACTGCCTCTTCCTATTACCCAACAAGGTGGCTCGGTGCTGGATATAAAACAGTTCGGGGATGGTCCTGCCATAGTCGGATATGAGCCTATTAAGAATTCACCATGGATTTTGGTTGCGATTATAAAATCAACTACCTATTCAAAGATCCCTCAAATCTTCAGAAATGAACTGCTATTGATTGCTGTGGTGAGTATGTTTATTGGTATTGCGGTAACCTTTCTCATGGCCAAAACTGTTGTAAATCGGATTAAAAAGGCAGACCTGGACGTGGAAGATGCGATAGCGCAGACCGAACAGGGCAGCAAGCTGGCATCTATTGGGCGACTTGCTGCAGGTGTTGCACATGAGATCAATAATCCCCTTGCCATAATCAATGAAAAGGCTGGCTTGGCGAGAGACCTTATTGAGATGTCTGGTGATGGAAAGGACAAGGACAAAGAAAAGCTTTTGACCTTGGTGAACGGAATAGTTGACAGCGTGAACCGTTGCCGCACAATTACACACCGCCTTTTAGGATTTGCCCGCCGAATGGAAATTACCTATGATGACATAGATCTGAATGATGTTGTGAAAGAGGTCATAGGATTCCTCGAAAAGGAGATTTTATACAGGAGCATTCGTTTAGAACTGAATCTCCAGGAAGACCTTCCTAAAATTAAGAGTGACAAAGGACAGCTCCAGCAGGTATTATTAAATATTATTAATAACGCCATGGACGCAGTTATAGAAAAGGGCCTCATTGAAGTCTCAACTAAAGTCAAAAATAAGAATGCAGTGCTGGTTTCGATCAGGGACACAGGGAGCGGAATCCCTAAAGATCAACTCAAATACATCTTTGAACCTTTCTATACCACAAAAGAAAAAGGGAAAGGGACAGGCTTGGGACTTTTCATATCAGGTGGAATTATGAAAAGATTAGGGGGCAGACTCCTTGCTGAAAGCGAAGTCAACAAGGGAACGACTTTCATTCTCGAGGTGCCTATAAATGCGAAAGCAGGTTAAAGGGGACGTCACGATACCCACTAAAGTGTTTTTAGTTGATGATGAGGTAGAATTCGCCTCAACACTATCAGAGAGATTGCGGTTACGTAAGTATGATGCAAGGCCTATATACAATGCTGAAGATGCCTTGCACATCATTCGCAGTGATCCACCTGATGTGATACTGCTTGACCTGAAAATGCCAGGCACTAGAGGCATCGATATGCTGAGAACTATTAAGGAGATTAATCCCACTATTGAAGTCATTATAATAACAGGTAAGTTAGATAGAGAGAGCGAGATTGAAGGAATGGAGAGCGGAGCCTTTGCTTATATTGTAAAACCCATAGATATTGATGAACTAATATTACAGATTGACAAGGCTAAGATGAAACGAAACAAAGGCTGAGCAATGAATAGAGGCAGCATATGAAGCACGACGAAAAAGAGAATGATCTAATGGCCTTGCAGCTAAGTTACATCGGCAAGATTTTATCAAGATTTACACATGAGATTAATAATCACCTTGCCTTTATAAAAGAATCAGCAGGATTAATAGGTGACCTTATAGAGTCAAAAAAATCATTGGATAAACAGGATTTACAACAGAGTTTGGATATTCTCCACTCCATTAGCGACCAAATTAGGGAAACTTCAGTACTGTCTAATTGTCTCAATCGCTTTGCTCACAGGATGGACAAGGCCCTTTCCACCTTCGATGTCAATAAAAGTCTGGAAGAACTACTTGTCCTGTTAACGAAATTTGCAAACCAGAAAAGAATCAGTCTTGAAAAAGATTTTTATAAGGACCTTCCCGCAATCCATAGTGACCCAGCAAAGCTTCAGTTTCTCATTTTTTGCTTAATTGAGGAAAAATTAAGGAAACTTGAAAAAAACAGCTGTATTACTGTTAAAACAGTATCTTCAAATGGATTTATTACAATTGAGGTGATCTCTAAAGGAAACATTATAGAAGCTGTAGAGGAAGGCATATATTCAAAAGAAATCCATCACCACGTTATAAAGCAGTTAGGCGGCAGAATGGCTCAAATAGATGAAGATATAGCAATCACACTACCTCTATCTATTTCTTCTGCTCCTGACCAAACTTATTTCAAAATCTGACAGAAACAAAGAGACCATAAGTGTTCGTTATAAAACGGATTTTTCCATTCACCTTAGTATATTAATTTAGAATCTCTGTCATATAATTTTTCGTATATGGTAGGCCTCATTGATGTCTTGACAAATTGTTACAACGCATATAATCTATGATAAATTCACTGAGCTACGGATATGGTCTATGACTATGCCTGAAGAAATCAAAGCTGATGTTCTTTTAGTAGATGATGAGGAGAAGTTTGCTAGTGCACTATCTCAAAGATTACAGGTACGAGGGTTAAAGGTAGATACAGCTTCGAGTGGAGAGGAAGCATTAAAAAGAATTAAGAGCCAAAAATTTGATGCAATTATTCTCGATCTTGTAATGCCTGGGATAGGCGGTATAGAAACTCTAAAACGTATCAGGGAGGAAAACCCGGAGCTTCAGATTATTATGCTTTCTGGCCATGGTACCGTGGAGAAAAGCGTTGAAGCTATAAAAGCTGGAGCAGTAGATTTTTTAGAAAAACCTGTAGACATGAATAAATTGATCGACAAAATCGGAGAAGCCAGGCATAAGAGAATACTTGTTATTACGGAAAAGATAAAGGAAAAAGTAAGAGGAAGATCTAGGAGGCTATGACAGCGATTGCATATGCTGAGGAAGGATGAAAGGAGGGAAAAATAATTAATCGTATAAGGGGAGGAAATTTATAACATGCCTGAAGAATTAAAAGCCAATGTTTTATTAGTAGATGACGAAGAGCAGTTTCTTAAAGTATTTTCACAAAGATTAGAAGGAAGAGGGCTAAAAATAGACACCTCTACCACTGGCGAGGATGCTATTAAAAGGGTAAAGGGCAAAGAATTTGACGCAATTGTTCTTGATCTTGTTATGCCTGGGATAAGTGGTATAGAAACTCTGCAGCGCCTCAGAAGTGAAAATCCTGATCTCCAGATTATCATTCTTACAGGTCATGGCACAGTGGAAAAAGGCATTGAGGCCATGAAAGCAGGGGCAGTGGATTTTTTAGAGAAACCTGCAGACATGGACAAAATACTCGAGAAGATTGGAGAAGCCAAACGTAAGAGAATTCTTCTTATTGAGAAGAAACACGAAGAGCACATAAAAGAAATATTAAAAAGCAAGGGCTGGTAGAGTTACATTTGCTATCTTTCAGGTTTTTCATATAAGAATGAGCCAGATCTTCTCAGGTCAAAATTAAGAAAAGTATTTTTACTGAAGTTTCCTGAGTTTTTTATTGCTCAAAACAGAAGACTGAACGACTCCCCTAACGTTTTGTTCCTCAGACAATTTTCTACACACAATTTTCAACACACAATTTTCTATTGACTTTGACACATCAATAAAATATCATAATTTGCAGTATTTGTTGCGAAATACATCTGAGTTGTTGCAAATCAAAACAATTATTTAAGAAGAGACGTTTTATCAAGTCAATCTATAAATAAGGAGGGAAAAGAGTTGAATATGGGAAAGAGACTGCTGGGATATGCTTTCATTGCTTTAGTTTTTCTGACGATAATTTTGTTAGCTGGTACCGTGCTTGCGTCCACTGAACCATCCTCAGTGCCGGCAGCAAAAGCATCAGGCTCACAAATCCCATGGTGGGCATGGTCTCTTATTTTGCTCGTCTTTACGTTTATATTGGGTATTCTGGCCGTCCTTGGGGGTGTCGGAGGTGGCGTCCTGTTCGTTCCTCTTGTAGGAGGGTTTTTCCCTTTTCATATCGACTTTGTGAGAGGTGCCGGCCTTATCGTTGCCCTCTCCGGTGCCCTTGCAGCAGGTCCGGGACTTCTCAAGAGAAATCTTGCAAGCCTCCGTCTTGCCCTTCCCGTGGCACTCATTGCATCATCAGCAGCAATCGTGGGTGCCATGATAGGACTTGCCCTTTCTGCTAAGTTAGTTAACATCCTGCTCGGCTCAACCATCATAGGTATTGTGATAATCATGGCCTCAGCAAAGAAATCTGATTTTCCAATTGTCCCAAAGCCTGATGGTTTATCTCAAAGCCTTGGGATCATGGGAATCTATAGAGAGGAATCCCTCGGCAAAGATGTTGAATGGAATGTACATCGGACACCAGGTGGATTGGTTCTCTTTATCGTGATTGGTGTAATGGCTGGTATGTTTGGTCTTGGTGCCGGCTGGGCAAATGTTCCGGTTCTTAATATCCTTATGGGTGCACCTCTTAAGATAGCTGTTGCAACAAGCAAGTTTTTGCTTTCCATAACTGATACTTCGGCTGCTTGGATTTACCTTAATTCAGGGGCAGTGCTTCCAATGATCGTTGTTCCATCAGTTATCGGAATAATGCTTGGCTCTATCGTTGGTGTCAAGATTCTTGCAAGGACTAGGCCAAAGTCTATCAAGTGGATTGTGATAGGGCTTCTGCTCTTTGCAGGACTGAGGGCTCTGCTTAAGGGCCTTGAAATATGGAAATAGGAGGATAAAATATGGCAGAGGGAAAAACAACAAAGGCATCAGAGGAACAGATAGCATATGCAAAAGTTTTAAATAGTTTAATGTTCCTGGGGCTTGCGATCATAGTGGTAACCTTTATTATATATATGTCAGGGATATTGGCATCTTTTGTTCCGCCTCAAGAAATACCCAACTACTGGAGTATGGCATCAAAGGATTTCATTCATTCCTTACACGCCCCCACAGGGTGGGGATGGGTAGCGCTGGTGGGGAAAGGAGATTATCTGAATTTTGTTGGCATAGCACTGCTGGCAGGACTCTCAATCATCTGTTATCTTGTCATACTGCCGATACTCATGAGAAAAAAAGATACTCCTTATGTAGTTATTGCTATAATAGAGATAGCTGTATTATCTCTTGCAGCAAGTGGAATCCTAAAGTCAGGGGGGCATTAAGGTTCGATCAGGATAGACATACAAAATACAGTACAGCCAATACTATTCTTGCTCTAATACCAAATTAAGGGGGAAATATGACCGATGGGAAAAAAGAAAGACACAAAAGTGTTGCTTGTTGACGATGAGGTTGATTTTGTTGATACGCTTGCCCAAAGACTCAAGATGAGGGAGTTAATAGTCGATACTGCTTATGATGGAAAACAGGCATTGTCTTTTATAGATAAAGTAGAGCCTGATGTCATGGTGCTGGACTTGAGGATGCCAGGAATGCATGGAATGGAAGTTCTGCGAGAGATTAATAAATTAAAGCGAGACATGCAGGTGATTATCTTAACAGGACATGGTACTGAAAAGGACGAGGAAGAGGCAAAGAGCCTCGGGGCAGCTGATTTTCTCAGAAAGCCTGCTAATATCGATTTATTAGTAGTTTCCATCAATCGTTGTAATTATGCTTAGTGCAATTAATTGGCGAGAATAGTCGCAAAGGCAAAACCTGCAGCAATTGGGATAAAACTTGATATAAATACATAAATTATGGTAGTGTAACTTACCTAAATTAGGGGGGAAACCGATGGGAAAAAAGAAAGACATAAAAGTGTTGCTTGTTGACGATGAGGTTATTTTTGTTGATACGCTTGCCCAAAGACTCAAGATGAGGGAGTTATTAGTCGATACTGTTTATGATGGAGAACAGGCATTGTCTTTTATAAAGAAAGTAGAGCCTGATGTCATAGTGCTGGACTTGAAGATGCCGGGGATGCATGGAATGGAAGTTCTGCGAGAGATTAATAAATTAAAGCGAGCTATTCAGGTGATTATCTTAACAGGACATGGTACTGAAAAGGACGAGGAAGAGGCAAAGAGACTCGGGGGGTTTGATTTCCTCAGGAAGCCTGCTGATCTCGATTTATTAGTAGCAAAAATAAAAGAAGCTTTCTCGGAAAAGCTTGAAAGGGCTATGACAGCTGCTGCTCTTGCTGAAGAAGGAGCTTTTGATGATGCGAGGAAAATAATTAAAAAAGAAGAATAAGACTTTCTTAATTTTACACCCTTCCGTCCGGCGTTACCATAATTTGCTACCTTAGCATCATTCAGAAATAAAGGGATTCTTTATGGGGAGTAATACCAATAAAGTTGTCCGTGCGGCAAATAGACAAACTGTCTACATTGTGTGTCAGAGGATTCTTAAAGACAAGACCCGTCCAATACCTAAAGTTATCATTCCTGTTGATGGTTCCTCCTACTTACCAAGTTTTATTGCATAAGGTGCTGGATATATTGAGGAAAGAAACATTCTTGAATAGATTAACAGGGTAGAGACAATTCGTAAAAGGAGAAGGGGGTTGAGTATGTCAAGAGGTATTTCAAGATCTTTGATTGTGGCTTTATCTCTTACAATATTAATATTGATAGCAGGGACAGTGCTTGCTACTACTGAACCATCAGCAGTGCCTGAATCAATGCCAGTCTCAAAGATGCCATGGTGGGGCTGGACAATAATCCTTTTAATCTTCACATTTATTTTGGGTATCTTAGATATCCTCAGTGGTGTTAGAGGTGGTGTCTTATTCGTTGCCCTTGTAAGTGGTTTTTCCCCTTTTCATATTGACTTTGTCAGAGGTGCCGGCCTTATCGTTTCCCTGGCTGGTGCCCTTGCAGCAGGTCCGGGACTTTTCAGGAGAAATCTTGCAAGCCTCCGTCTCGCCCTTCCCGTGGCACTCATTGCATCATCAGCAGCAATCGTGGGTGCTATGATAGGACTTGCCCTTCCTGCTAATTTAGTCAATATCCTTCTCGGCTCACTCATCATATTTATTGTGATAATTATGGTCTCAGCAAAAAAATCTGATTTTCCAGTTGTCCCAAAACCTGATGGTCTATCCCAGGCCTTGGGGATAATGGGAATCTACAGGGAAGAATCTCTCGGAAAAGACGTTGAATGGAACATACATCGGACACTTCCAGGGTTGATTCTCTTTATAGTTATTGGTGTAATGGCTGGTATGTTTGGTCTTGATACCGGGTGGGCAAATATTCCGGTTTTGAATCTCCTTATGGGCGCGCCTCTTAAGATAGCTGTCGCAACAAGCAAGTTTTTGCTTTCCATAACTGATACTTCGGCTGCCTGGATTTACCTTAATTCAGGGGCAATGCTTCCAATGATCGTTGTTCCATCAGTTATCGGAATAATGCTTGGATCTATCGTTGGTGTCAAGATTCTTGCAAGGACAAGGCCGAAAGCAATTAAGTGGGTTGTTATAGGGCTTTTGCTTTTTGCAGGCGTGAGGGCCCTGTTTAAAGGTCTTGAAATATGGCAATAGGGGGTTAGAAATGGCAGAAGAAAAAAGAACAACGGCGGCATCAGCGGAACAGATAGTGTATGCAAATGTTTTAAATATTTTAGGAGGGCACTAATATGAGCGCATATCAAGTATGTCCAACAGCAAGACTGGAAAAGTTGCTTTTACCAACAGACGGCTCTAAATTTAGCGAAGGGGCTATAAGAGAGGCTATAAACCTTGCAAAGAATTGTTCAAGTAAGCTCTTTGTTATATCAGTAGTTGAGATGAATCCTGAGTTTGAGGCACTTGCACCAGGGCTTGTAGAGAAAACTGAGAAAGAGACAAGACAGCACCTGGAGTCAGTAAAGTCAAGGGCATCAAAGGAAGGCGTTGACTGCGAGATTATTGTGCATGAAGGAGAGGAGCCTTATCAATATATTGTTGATGAAGCAGCAAAAAAACAGGTCGAAATGATAATCATGGGCAGGCGTGGCCGCACAGGTTTAAAGCGGCTTATGATGGGAAGCGTAACTGCAAGGGTTATAGGCCACTCTCCTTGCAAGGTTCTGGTTATTCCCGAGACTGCCAAAGTCTCCTATAAGAATATCCTTATTGCTACTGATGGTTCAAAGTATAGTGATGCTGCTGCATTAGAGGCAATCAGCATAGCAAAGTGCTGTGGGAGTGATTTAATTGCCCTTTCCGTTGCTACAAAAGAAAAAGATCTTCCGTCAGCAAAGAAAAGTGTTGAGAAGATCAGTCAGATTGCAGAAAAAGAAGGTCTAAAGGTGAAAACTCTGACCCCGAGAGGCACGCCCTATAATGTCATCGTCGAGACTGCAGAGAAGAAAAATGCTGACGTCATAGTTGTTGGTAGCCATGGAAGAACAGGCTTGGAGAGGTTACTCATGGGAAGTGTAACAGAGAGGGTCATTGGACATGCAAATTGCGCAGTGCTTGTGGTGAAAACGTAGGCCTTGAGTTTTAGTGGCTAATGTAAACGCATTATATAAAGTGTCATGCTGAACTTGTTTCAGCATCTAAAACCAATTCATCTGAGATCCTGAAACGTCCGCCTGAGGCGGATCAGGATGACAAAATGTTAAAGCAATAAATGCGTTTATATTAGTAACTTTTAATCTTCTTCTAACTGCAACCCCAAGCGTGCTGAATTAATTCTTGAGATTTTTTAGTGCATTCGATTAACATATCTAAGCGGGGGGCAATACAAGGAATTTACTAAAAAAGAATAGAACTGCCATTTTTAGCAGGAGATAGACTGCAGAACCTGATAAGTAGATATGTACTGTTAATATGATCGGCAACTTCAGACGAAAACATCCGCGGGAATACCATGTTACTTTTGTAAGATATTCTCTAAACGTCTTCTATATGGGGAAAGTGAAGGAAGTCTATGACATAGGTGTCTCAGTTGATGTAAGTACGGGAGGACTTGGGCTGATAACACGATATCCACTCGAGGTAGGGCATTGTTTGCTCTTTGAAGATGGGCATGTGATAAATAACATTACAGCAAAGGCTTCTGTTGTGAGATGGGCGCAAGAATCCAGAGATCAAATGTTTCGGGTTGGATTAGAGTTCATAGAGTGACCCTTTCGTTTACTCACCTTCAAGTCCGTATTTCTTCAACTTCCTCCAGAGAGATACCCTATCTATCCCGAGAATCCGTGCGGCAAGAGTCTTGTTTTCTCCGACCTCCTTTAGAACCCACTTAATATAAGCCTTCTCCTGTTCTTCGAGAGAAGGTATCTTGCCTTCTTCCCTTCTGAATATCCTTATGCTCAGTTCTTTCAAGTCTTCTGGAAGATGTACAACTTCGATGGTGTTTCCGTTGGCAAGAGCAACGCCCCTTTCTATGATATTCTCCAACTCTCTCACATTCCCTGGAAAGTCATAACTCATTAGCAAGGCAAGTACATCCTGGGATATTTCTGTTACATCCTTTTTCATAAGGGTTGCGTATTTTTTCAAAAAAAAGTAGCTCAAAAGAGGTATATCATCTTTTCTTTCTGAAAGCGGAGGGATATGCAACGAGACAACATTTAATCTGAAATAAAGGTCCTGTCTAAAATTACCACTTTTTATAGACTCCTGAATATCCCTATTTGTTGCTGCGATGAATCTGACATCCACCTTTACGGGCTCGGTTGCACCAAGCCTTAAAACCTCCCTCTCCTGAATGACGCGAAGCAGTTTTACCTGCATGGAGGGCGGCATCTCTGTGATCTCATCTAAAAATAGTGTTCCACCTGACGCCATTTCAATTAGCCCCTTCTTCAATGTTGTTGCACCTGTATATGCACCTTTTTCATGCCCAAAGAGTTCATTTGATAGAAGCTCTTCGTTGAAAGCTCCGCAGTTGATGGCGAAAAAGGGTCCCTCTGCCCTCTGACTGCAGGCGTGGACGTATCTGGCAAAAAGTTCTTTTCCCGTCCCGCTTTCGCCTGTGATAATGATATTGCAGTCGGTTGGTGCTATCTGTAGTGCTGTATTAAGAAGCCGCTGCATATTGGCATCCTCGGTGATAATTTTGGCCTTACCTTCGAATTTATCTATATGTTCCCGGAGTTGTCTGTTTTCCTTTTTCAACCTGACCTTTTCTACTGCCTCCTTAACAACTTTTCTGACTTCGTCAAGCTTAAAAGGCTTGGCAACATAATAAAATGCGCCATGTTTCATTGTCTGAACTGCTGATTCCAGCGTTGCATACCCTGTTATCATTATTACCTCGGCATCTGGATAAAGGTCCCGGCATCTTTTAAGTACCTGCAGGCCGTCTACCTTCTCCATCTTTAAATCTGTCAGGACAACATCAAACGGTTGTTCTTCAAGAAACTTGAGGGCGTGGGCGCCGCTCTGTGTGCCAACCACCTCATAGCCCTCCTTTTTCATAATATGCTCGAGGTTCTTCAGTGCCACCTTTTCGTCATCTACAATTAATATTTTTGCGTTTTGCATCATCATTCCTTAAGCGGAAGTCTTATTAAAAAACAGGTTCCCTTTTCAACCTCACTGGAAACTCCGATGCACCCATCGTGCTCCTCGATAATTTCCTGAACAATAAAAAGACCAAGTCCTGCGCCCTTTCTCACAACATCCTTTGTGGAAAAAAAGGGATCAAATATTTTCGGCAGAACATCAGGCGGTATCCCTATGCCTGTATCTTCTATCTCGATGTCAACTGTGTCCGCAGTATCAACAGGACATTCACCAGTGCATTTACCACGATATTTTGGATGCTTGCATATTTCTTCTTGTCCCGCTCTCTCACTTACAATGTATTTTTGTGCTTTGATAGAGATCTTCCCTCCATAAGTGATGGCTTCCATGGCATTTTGCAGCAGATTCAAAAATACCTGCTGGATGCGTTGTTTGTCAGCAAAAATAAATATATCGGATGGTATATCGAGTTGCATTTCAATCCCAGCTGGAATTTCACTTTTCAGAAACATTACTGTCTCTTCAAGGAGTTTTTTCAGTGCCAGGAGTTCCTTTTGGAAAACTTTTCTATCCCTTGAAAATTCTAAAAGAGACCTGACGATATTCTTGGCCCTGTCTGTTTGCTCATCAATCTGTGATAAGAGCTCCTTCTTATGTTCCAAGTCATCCTCTTCGAACTCTTCTATGAGTATCTGGCATGATGATGATATATTCGACAATGGATTATTTAATTCATGTGCAACCCCTGACAGGAGTGTCCCCAGTGATGCAAGCTTTTCTCTCTGGACAAGGTGTCTCTGTCGTAATTCCAGTTCCTTGAGCATTTTATTGAATGCTCTTGTGAGAGATACGATTTCTCGATCATTTGAATTGATTGCCACTGTCTCGAGCTTTCCTTCTGTTATCAGATTCATTTTCTCCTCTAAGGATTGAAGAGGTTTAACGACCATCCTCGATAAAATCTGACCTATTGCAATTGCAAAGATAGATAGAAAAATAGTTGAAATGGCAAAAATTCTTGCAGTAATGGAAAGTAGTGAATGCAGTCTTTTCCGTTCAGTCTTTGAAACATCTTCAGCAATGGTTACGATCTCCTTGCCCTTTTCTCTTATGGTTTCCTCTAAAGCTGATCTCTGGTTCTCATCATGGCTGCTCAACTGCGAGAATTGCTCCATCAAGAGTCTGTATTTTCCGAGACGCTCTCTTAAGATGTCTAATTGTGGGGCAACTGCGAGCCTTCTATATTCCTTAAGATTTTTGTCGAGTATTTCCTGAGCTTTAGTGACGTATCCTTTATTTTCCTGATAGTCCACATTATGTCCATAGAGAAAATAATTTTTTTCGAATCTCCTGATTTCAAGTGTCGTGTCAAAGAATTCAGAAGTGACCTCTCCAAATTGTACCTTTTTTTCCATATACCAAAGCTCTATTAAGGTAAACAGAGAAATCCCGATGATTACAGTGACCAAGATATAGTAACCGAGTGTGATTTTATGTCTGATGCTTGGATGAAATTTAAACATTTTATTAAATATTAATATTTTCCTATTACAAAAAGCAACGCCCTATAATCGCATTGCAACACCGTAGAATTGTGAGCGAAAAGTAAACCTACTGCCAAGGAATTAAGGCTATGAGGCGAAATGTTGCGCCGCTATTTAGAGAGAGAGGATTCTATTGTTGCAATTTGCAGCGAATGAATATTTCTGATTTCACGCACAAGAAATTAAAAACATAGATAAAACAATGACTTTGAAGGGTGAGGCCTCCTGGCACAAAAGATGCTTTTATTGAATATGAAAACGAAAGAGAGAAGGAGGTGTAAAAGATGAAAAAGCTGGCAAAAAAATTGGAAAGGCTCTTTACAGCAGCAGCTTTCGCAGAGGCAGGTGAGCACGACACGGCAAGAGAAATACTCAGGGAAGAGGAAAGACCCCGGCAAGTTAACCGTATATCACCACGTAAAGAGTTAAGAGCACCAGGAATAGAAAGGTAATAAACGATGACATGTAAGAGGGTCTAATGGTATGGTGCTGGTAAAAATAAATGGATTTAATTAAAAGGAGGTTGTAAAAGATGAAAAAGCTGGCAAAAAAATTGGAAAGGCTCTTTACAGCAGCAGCTTTCGCAGAGGCAGGTGAGCACGACACGGCAAGAGAAATACTCAGGGAAGAGGAAAGACCCCGGGAAGTTGACCGTATATCACCTACTGTGAGAGGCAGAAAAGAACTCAGGGCCCCCGGAATAAAAAGGTAAAAGATGTACATTCTGTGAGGAAGGGGTTAATTGTATTTACTGACTATTAGCCCCTTGCTCAAATTGGGAAGGGGGTAGAAATATGAATATCTTTAAGAAATCAGAAGAAAAAAGAGCAGAAGAAAAGCTCCAGGCGAAAACGATAGAAGAGCTGAGGCGGATGATTGTCACGGCAAAGATGCAGCCTCATATCCAGCATATTGCGAATAATGAACTGGAGATGCTATCAAAGATAAGCCCTGCAACAGCAGAATATACAATAGGGCTTACGTACATTGACTATCTCGTAAACCTTCCCTGGAATAAAAAGACAGAGGACAATCTTGATCTCAAGAGGGCCGAGAGGATTCTGAATGAAAGACATCATGGTCTGCATAATGTAAAGGAAAGGATTCTTGAACATTTAGCTGTAAAGATATTGATGACGAACAAAAAGTCTCGAATACTGGTTGTTGACGATGAGGAGATTGCCAGGAGGAACCTGGAGCATTTATTGAAAAAAGAGAATTATACAGTTGTCACGGCAGCCAGTGGTGCTGAGGCTATCGAGAAGATGGAGGCCTCCAATTTTGATGTTGTCCTGACTGACATCAGGATGGAGAAAGTTAATGGAATTCAAGTCCTTGAAAAGGCAAAGAGCAGATACCCTGACTCCAAAGTTATCATGATTACTGGTTATGCCTCAGTCGACTCTGCCATAGAGACCCTAAAAATGGGTGCGTTTCATTATATTGCTAAGCCTTTTAAGGTTGACGAGGTGAGAGCTGTTGTTAAACAGGCTCTCGAAAAAAAGTTATCAACGGTATCCACAAAAGGATCTGTCCTCTGTTTTGCAGGTCCACCGGGAACAGGAAAGACCTCGCTGGGTAAATCTATCGCGGATGCCCTCGGGAGAAAATTTGCGAGAATTTCGCTGGGCGGAATGAGAGATGAGGCCGAAATCAGGGGCCACAGAAGGACATATGCCGGCGCTATGCCAGGGCGTATTATTGAGGAGATACGTCGTGCAGATTCTGCCAATCCCGTTCTTATGCTGGATGAAGTGGACAAAATCGGGCAGGATTTTAAGGGTGACCCTTCGTCCGCCTTGTTGGAAGTGCTTGACCCTGAACAGAATCATAGTTTCATTGATCACTATCTCGATGTGCCTTTTGATCTCTCAAGCGTGATGTTTATTGTAACTGCCAATATCGCCGATAACATTCAGGATGCCCTCAGGGACCGCATGGAGGTCATCGAGTTTTCAGGCTATACAGAAGATGAGAAGGTGGAGATCGGTTTGAATTATCTGGTTCCCAAACAGATCAGTGAACAAGGGCTATCAGACTATCCACCTGCGTTTACCATTGATGCATTATCGAAGATCATACAGGAATATACACGGGAGTCCGGCATAAGAGCCCTTGAAAGGCGGATCGCTACTATCTGCCGCAAGATTGCCACAGAGTTCGTATACCATAAGAAAACGATTCAAAACATAACGGTTACTCCGGATCTGGCTGAAAGATATCTTGGACCGAGAAAATACTACAGTGAGGTTGCAGATGAAAAGGACAGGGTTGGTGTTACTACGGGTCTGGTATGGACTGAAACAGGTGGTGATATCATTTTTGTAGAGGCAGCCCGGATGAAGGGTGACAAACAGCTCATTCTGACCGGGTCCCTGGGAAATGTGATGTGTGAGTCGGCCCAGGCAGCCCTGAGCTATATAAGGAGCAATGCATCACTTTTGAATATCCAGGAGGATTTCTTCGAGCATCAGGACATTCACATCCATGTCCCTGCCGGAGCTATTCCAAAGGATGGGCCTTCTGCAGGCGCAACTATTGCAATCGCCCTTATTTCACTTTTAACAGGAAGGCCTGCCAGAAGGGACATGGCTATAACAGGAGAGCTGACCTTGAGTGGAAGGATCCTGCCTGTTGGAGGAATTAAAGAAAAGATGCTGGCCGCGCGACGGGCGGGAGTGAAAATCGTAGTATTGCCACTCAAGAATAAGGTGGATCTGGAAAATCTTCCGGAGGATGTCAGAAAGGGGTTAGAGGCCCACCTGGTGGACAGGATTGAGGAAGTTGTTGATTTAGTATTAACGAATAATACAGATCTTAATACAGATCTGAGTGAGCAGGAAAAGCCAGCGCCAGTGAGATATGGTTCTCCATGTACAACAAAATGTAACGTAAATATCCCTGCTCGCAAAGTTTCAGAAAAACTTACCGAACAAAGAGTTAAAGGCCTTGATTTAAGGAACATTAAATGAGCGGGAAAAAGGTGAATATGAAAGAATTGATGAAAAAGTTTGAGGATGCCATGACTGCTGCCACCTTCGCAGAGGCTGGAGAAACGGAGACAGCAAGGGAAATACTCAAAGAAGAGAAAAGAGTTTTGCTCGGCCTGCGGGAAGGGGAAATAGAAAGAAAAGCCCTGATATATGCGATGAACACGTGCAAAAGGATCGGAGCAGATATGGATATCCTGTATCTCTCATCGGCTGAGTCAAGTGAGAATCCGATGCTCAAGCAATTCTTTTCAGAGTTGCAGAGCGAAGGAATACATTACAGGCTGATTCAGAGAATCGGCCGTCTGAGAGAAGAGATCAAGAACTACACAGACTCTGAGAGGAGTATCAATTTCGTCGTCGTGGAATCACCTGCTGTTGACCGCTGGAATAGAGAGGAGGGGCTCTCTAAGATATTGGAAAAAATAAAGTGTCCGTTGGTAGTAGTAGATATCCCCTGAAAAAGTGAGTCTGTTCCATAAGGGATTTATCCATCTAAGTGGACCATGCTATGCTTGATAAATGGTTGATAGATATAGCTCTAAAAGGCTTTCCAAAGTGTCACAAAAGTGCCCGTTTTGTGGCACCGTCTGACAGGCATTTTCACTGCCCTGAATGTAGCTATCGTAGACTGTATGTGAAGTGTCTGATGGCAGACGAAAATGCAAACAGTGCAGGAAGAAATTTACACCTCGACTTCAGAGGCATCGATTGCCAAGGAACATGATTAAAGAGATCGTCAGGTTGTTCTGGTTGATGGTTCCGGCCTCCCGAGTTGCAAAGATCTCGGGATGAATCCGAAAACGATCCTCAGCTATTACACTAAGCTGCGTGGTCTTATTGCAGAAGAAAGTAAGCATTCTTGTAACCAGTTTTCTGGGGAGATCGAAGTAGACGAAGCATACTTTGGCGGAAAGAGAAAAGGCAAACGAGGTAGAGGTGCTGCTGGCAAAATCCCGGTATTTGGTCTTCTGAAGCGCAATGGTGAAGTTAAGGTGGTATTCCCTTCCCATGTTGACAAGGAGACCCTGCAGGGGGCGATTAAGACAACATGTAAAACCGCTTTCTTGGGTGTACTCTGATAGCTTTAGGGCATATGATCGACTTGACCTTGAGGGGTTTCGTCATGTCCGCATCCAGCACGAAAAGACTTTGGGACGGGGTAAACGCCATATCAACGGGATTGAGAATTTCTGGGGATTTGCCAAACGAAGATTGAAGATGTACCATGGAGGATACAAGAGGAACTTTGTTCTCTTTATGAGAGAAATGGAATATCGATTTAATCATCGAAATGATTCTATGGTCATCGATCATCTTACAAATCAACTTTTGGTTCTTTCGTAAAAAAGTTGAAAAGAAACTATTAAGGGTGAAATTAATACGTATATTCAGGGAGGTTAGAGAACTTATTTTTGCAAAATCGCACTGAATAATGATATGAGAGATGTTGACAGCTACAAATCGTTAAAACTGGTTAAAATTGATCTAAAAAACATCCTAATGCCTTGATGGATACAGTTTTGAAGAAAGGATATGAATTTTATCCTCGCCTTTTAAAACAATGCAATACAATAATGTTGTATTCCATATCAACTTAAATACGAAAGAAGGCAACTTTTATTTGGTCCGATTTGATGGTATAATCCCTTCCATAAAGTAGGCCAGCTTGTGGTTTAGTTACCTGGTCGTAAGAGAGCGATGAAACAAATTAATACTAAGATGGAGGAGAAAAATGGCAAACAAAAAAAGTAGTAGTAAGAAAAAGCCTATCGGCAAGACGATACTCTTCGGGATTATTTAGTATCACTTTATATAGCACTGCTAATGCAGCAGGACCTTATTACCGAGTATTTTGCTCGCGGAGGGCTGTATGCGATACTACCAGTAGCAACGGCCTTTATCTTCTCGTTTTTCCATGGTTCCTTTACAGGTAACTTCTGGACTGTCCTTGGAATTGAGGCAAAAAAGAAGAAGGAGGGGAGTAAAATAACATGCACGATATTGTCGGAGCGGCAGCAAATTTCCTAAATCTGGATACAGCAAACATACTTTACTTAGTCTTCGTAGGATTTGTCGGAGGTCTTGTGAGCGGATTTATTGGCTCGGGTGGAGCTTTTGTTCTTACCCCTGCTATGATGAGCCTGGGAGTTCCTGGCCTTGTTGCAGTGGCAAGTAACATGTGCCACAAATTTCCAAAGGCGCTTGTCGGTGCTTTAAAGCGTGCAAAATATGGTCAGGTTGATGTCAAGCTTGGTTTGGTTATGGGAGTTTCTGCTGAGGCTGGTGTCTTGTATGGTGCTAACATACAGGAAAATATAAAGAGGGCCTGGGGAGATGCGGGTTCCAATCTGTATGTCAGCTTGGCTTTTGTGTTAGTCCTCGGTACGGTGGGCACTTATGTGCTGCTTGACGCATTCAAGACTCATAAGTCAGGGAATGCAGATGCAGAAGAGAAAGTGACTAAGCTTGCACGATGGGTGCAATCTATCAAAATTCCGGGCACAATGGTATATTTTAAGAGCCTTAAGACACGGGTTTCCGTACTGCTCACCATCCCTCTCGGCTTCGCGACAGGTCTGATGGCAGCTACTATTGCAATTGGTGGTTTTATTGGTGTTCCTTCCCTGATTTATGTTCTTGGTGCCCCGAGCCTTATGGGTTCAGCAACGGAACTGGTGATCGCATTTGTTATGGGGATGGGTGGTTCTTTCAAATATGCCATGCACGGCCTCGTTGACATCCGTCTTGCAATGATAATTCTCGCTGGCTCTCTCTTTGGAATTCACTTAGGTGCTATGGGTACTACCTATGTAAAGCCCGTCATGATTAAGATGGTGATGGGTGCCATCATGGTTATCGTGCTGTTCAGTCGTGCTTTAATGGTTCCTGTTTATTCAGCACAGTTGAGATTGATTCAACCCCTGAGTGAAAGTTTAGTTAAGATACTCAAAACTACAAGTTTTGGTATAATGATATTTGCCCTTTTTTTTGGAGCCGCGATCATCCTCGTGAACATGTGGAAGGGAATAAGGTCAGAGCATAAAACCGTTCCAAAGGAGGCCATTGAGCATGGGAAGGTATTATAAAAAGATACTTGTTGCAGTAGATGGCTCAGAATTAAGCATGCATGCATTAAGAGAATCTTTTAAACTCGCCAACAACGAGCAGAGTTGGATAACAGTTCTCTCGGTTATCCCTACCTATGAAGGAGATCTGGGAGCAACGTGGATAACGAATGTAAAAGAGGCTATGGCAAAACCCTGCAAAATTGCCCTGTTAGAGGCAGAAAAGTTAGCGAAGGATGAAAGGGTATTGATAAAGACTGTTTGCGAAGAAGGTGAGATATACGAAAGGATTGTTGACCTTGCTGATGCTGAAAACTGTGATTTGATTGTGATGGGAAGGAAGGGAATATCCGAACTTGAAAAGGTGCTTGTTGGTAGCGTTACAGCGAGGGTTATTGGTCACAGCCAGAGGGATGTCCTTGTAGTGCCAAAGGACGCCCCAATAGGATGGAAGACCATTCTTTTTGCTACAGACGGCTCAAAATACAGTGAGGCTGCAACAGACAAGGCGATTGGCCTTGCGAAATCTTATGGCAGTGAGGTGAAGGTAATATCTGTTGTTGATGTAACAGAGGAGTTTATAGCTCGGGCACCAGGAGCACTTGAAGATCTTGTCAAGAAGGCAAAGGGCTTAGTAGAGGATGTAAAGAAAAAGGCCTCCTCAGAAGGAATCAAGGCTGAAGGCATTGTGCGGGAAGGTGAGGCCTACAGATTAATAATAGACACTGCTAGTAAGGAGAAGGCTGGGATTATTGTTATGGGGAGTCATGGCCGAACAGGACTGAGAAGACTTTTAATGGGGAGTGTTACAGAGAAAGTCATTGGCCATGCACCTTGCCCTATACTTATAGCTAAAACATAACAAATCTGTGATAACTGAAGCCTCTGTTATTATTATGATATAATGATTTCAGAGGCGTTTCAGTTATCACGGATATTCAATGTCCCTTAAGAAAAAATTAGCCCTAAGTTTTCTCGTCAGTGTTTTTATAATAGCCGTCCTCGTAGTATTCGAATATGTAAATTTTATCAAAATCAGAAAAGAGATCAGCCATCTCGAGGTTACTGATACAATAAGAAGCAGATCCCTCGAGCTGAGAAGGCATGAGAAAAATTTCTTTCTCTACCCGCTGAAAGCAAAGGCAGAATCGGAAGCCGTGCATGGATATCTACTGGAGTTAAATGAAATCATTAACAGAAGTGTTTTGGCAGATAACTCTGGTAAATTACACGATTTAAGGATTTATTGGTTTTTATTCTTCTTTTTTTATTATTTTCTTTGCTTCATCAAAATCTCCTTCTTGAGCAAAAGCAATTGCTGACAGAAACCTCTCAAGCTTTTCCGAGAAAGCTTCTTTTATTTTAGCTAGTAATAAATCTATATCAGCTGGTTTCCTGAGGAAATCAAACCCTCCAAGTTTTTTTGCCTCTTCCTCGTCTTTTTCGGTGCCATGTCCTGTCAGGATAATCACCTGGATTTCTCGTTTTATCTTCTTAATCTCTCGAAGAACTTCTATACCGTGCAGTCCAGGCATCTTCAGGTCCAGCACTATGACATCAGGCTCTATTTCCTTTATATAAGACAATGCCTGTTCTCCATCATAAACAGTATCTACTAGGAACTTCCTCATCCTGAGTCTCTGGGCAAGCGTATTCACAAAAGCTATTTCATCGTCAACCAGCAATACCTTTATGTCTTTCTTTTTTTTCATTGGTTCCTCCTTTAATTAAATTAGTTTTTGCCAAAATTTGATTGCCAATAATACTTCCTTATTTCATTTCTGTCAAGTTTAATCCCAATTTCTATGAAAATCATGATTTTATCATACATATTTTCAGCTCCTGTTACTGCTAGAAAACAAAGAGACAGGGAGCATTATCGTTGTTTCATCTGCAGTTTTCTGAGAAATACTTCCCCCCAATTGCTTTATAATATGCTTATAGATCTCGTCTGTTGCATATCACCTCCTCATCTGTTTCTATCAAATTTCCCTTAGGAATGATAGTGATTCCTATTGAGTCATTTGAATACACCGTTTTGATAATAATCTTGCTGTTTTTATCAAGCCTCTTTAGATGCTTCTCAATAAGGCAAAATATAAGAAATTGAATCTTCAATGGATTACTATAAATTAAGGGCATGTTTGCTGTAAAGTCTTTTTCAAGACATATCATCTTCTGGTTTATAAATCTGCGTAACAAGACCATAAGTTCTTCAATGCTTTTATGAATATTGAAGGCAGATAAGGGTTCCTCCATTCCGTGTCCAAAGCCATTAAGTTTGTCACAGAAATATGTTGTTTGTTCTATTTGATTTTTTATGGATTGGGTTATTTTTAAAATCTCCTTTAAATCCTTCCGAGACGATGTTTTTCCTAACTCTATAAGATCTCCTATCAACCCAACTGACTCTTTTAAAATGGCAAGATGATTATTGATCTCATGAGAAAATACAGATAAGACTTTCCCTATAAAACTCAATTGAGAGGTAATTAATTCGTCGTATTCCATATATTAACTCTTATGAATGTTTGCTTAAATTTCGTTTCTCATTGGCATTGTTAATTTTTACGATTAATTCACATATATCTACAGGCTTCATAATATAATCAAATAGTCCGGTCGGAATTTCTTCGTCAGTTACCTCTGTTTTTGGTTGACCTGTTAATAAAATAATTTCTATTGTAGGATCAATTTTTTTGATGGTTTTAAGAACCTCAAAGCACCCAATCCCCGGCATCCTTAGATCGAGTAATACCACATCTGGTGGATCACTTTGTGCGGTAGTAATTGCATCTTCAGCATGATATACAGCCTTTACATCATAATCGCGGAGGGCCAATCGTTCTGCTAATGTTGATGCAAATTCTACCTCATCATCTACTATAAGCACCTTTGTTCTCATACAACTTCTCCTTTAGCTAATTCAGAATTTGTTGGTATCTCCACGATAAACGTTGTTCCTTTATTGACCTCGCTCTCCACAAGGATATTACCACCCAAATTCTTTACAATTCCGTATGTTATGGAGAGGCCAAGGCCTGTTCCTTTCCCCTTTTCTTTAGTTGTAAAGAAAGGTTCAAAGAGATGTTTCAGATCTTCACCTGAAATTCCATGCCCATTGTCTTTAATAGATACCTTAACCATGTTTTCATCCTTTATATCTGTAGAAACAACTACGAGACCTCCATTTTCAACAGCATCTATAGCATTCTTTATAATATTGAGAAATACCTGCTGAAGCTGTCCTTTATCACTCCTGACCTCTGGAAGATTCTCTTTGAGGTTCAGCTCTAAACGAATGTTCTTGTAGGAAATCTCTTTTTCGAGAAATACGATTAAATGTTTTATAAGATCATTGAGGTCAAAGATTTCGATAGAGACTTCTGTTTTTCGTGCAAATCCTAAAATGCGATGGGTAACTCTTCGGCAGCGATTTACGCTTTCAAATATCGCATCTAGTAAATTTAAAAACCTTGTTTTATGCTTAACATCCTCTGACATTTCAAGGATGTCCTTCATTAAGCCTGCCTTTTCGTTGATTATAGCAAGAGGGTTATTTATTTCATGCGCCACACCCGCAGCAAATGTCCCAAGTATTGCAAGTTTTTCATATGCGATAAGTTGTGCCTGTTTCTCGTATAATTTTCCTACTGCCTCTTCAACTGCCTGCTCAAGAGAACTCTTTGTATCCAGAAGTGCTATGTTTTCCTTCTTTAGTTTTACTTTCTCAACAGCCTCCTTCACAACCTTTCGTACCTCATCAAGTTTAAAAGGCTTTGCGATATAATAGAATGCACCTTGTTTCATAGCCTGAATTGCTGACTCCAAGGTTGCATGCCCTGTTATCATTATTACCTCTGTGTCAGGGTACAGCTCGCGGCATCTATTTAGTATCTGTATTCCGTCTACCTTCTCCATCTTTAAATCAGTGAGGACAACATCAAACGGCTGTTCATCAAGAAGCTTGAGGGCATTGGGTCCGCTCTGTGTTCCGAACACCTCATAACCCTCTTTTTTCATAACATGCTCGAGGTTCTTCAGAGCTACTTTTTCGTCATCAACAATTAATATCTTTGCGTTTTGCATCATCATTCCTTAAGCGGTAATCTTATTAAAAAACAGGTTCCCTTTCCAACCTCACTGTAAACACCGATGCACCCACTGTGCTCATCTATAATTTCCTGAACAATAAAGAGACCAAGTCCAGCACCCTTTCTCACAACATCCTTTGTGGAGAAGAAGGGATCAAATATTTTCGGCAGAACATCAGTAGGTATCCCCATGCCGGTATCTTCTATCTCGATGTCAACTGTGTCTTTACCATCAGCGGGACATTCACCAGTACACTTACCGCGATATTTGGGGTACTCGCATATTTCACTTTGTTTTATCCCCTCGCTTACAATGTATTTACGTGCTCTGATGGAAATCTTCCCTTCATCAGGGATGGCTTCCATGGCATTTTGCATCAGATTCAAAAAGACCTGTTGAATACGTTGTTTGTCAGCAAAAATAAATATATCGGATGGTATATCGAGCTGCATTTCAATCCCCGCTGGAATTTCACTTTTCAGAAACAGTACCGTCTCTTCAAAGAGTTTTTTCAGTGCGAGAAGTTCCTTTTGAAAAGTTCTTCTATCTCTTGAAAATTCCAGGAGGGAACGGACGATACTCCTGGCTCTGTTTGTTTGCTCATCAATCTGTGATAAGAGCTCCTTTTTATGTTCCGTATCACCCTCTTCGAACTCTTCTATGAGTATCTGGCAGGATGACGATATATTCGACAATGGATTATTTAATTCATGTGCAACCCCTGACAGAAGTGTTCCAAGTGATGCAAGCTTTTCTCTCTGGACTAGGTGTCTTTGTCGTAATTCCAGTTCTTTGAGCAATTTATTGAATTCCCTTGTGAGAGATACGATTTCTCTATCTTTTGAATTAATTAAAACTGTTTTTAGCTTTCCTTCTTCTATTAGCTTCATCTGCTCCTCCAAGGATCGAAGAGGCTTTACAACCATTCTTGACAGGAGCTGACCTATTACGATTCCAGCAAGGGATAGAAAGATAATCAAAAACACAAGGGTTCTCTGAGTTTTAATAAGTAACTCCTGGAGTCTTTTTCGTTCATTTTTTGAGACATCCTCAGCAATAGTTACGATCTCTTTGCCCAGTTCTCTTATCCCCTTCTCTAAATCTAAACGCTTATCAGGGGTTTTCTTACTATCTACTGCGAATTGAGTCATCAATAATTTATATTTTTTTAAATTCTCTCTTACCAAGTTCAGCTGGGGGGCAATTGAAAGTCTTTTATATTCATTGATGTTTTGATCGAGTATCCCCTGAGCCTTGCTTACATATCTCATATTTTCCTGATAATCAAGATTCTGTTGATAGAGGAAGAAGTTCTTTTCGAACCTTCTTATTTCAAGAGTCGTGTCGAAAAAATCAGAAATTACTTCTCCAAATTGTATCTTTTTCTCCATATACCAGAGCTCTGTGAGAGTAAAAAGAGTTATTAAAATAAGTACCGCTACCCCGGCGTAATAACCGAGCATAATCTTCTGTCTGATACTTGGGAAAAGGAACATTCTATTAAATATTAGTATTTCCCTATTACAAAAAGCAACACCCTATAATCTTACTGCAACACCATAGAATTGTGAGTGAAAAGTAAACCTACTGCTAAGGAATTAAGGCTATGAGGCGGAATGTCTCGCTGCTATTCAGAGAAGGGGGATTCTGCCAGAAGGGACGTGGCTGTAACAGGAGAGCTGACCTTGAGTGGAATAATCCTGCCCGTTGGAGGGATTAAGGAAAAGATGCTTGTCGCACGTCGGGCGGGAGTGAAAATCGTAGTATTGCCACTCAAGAATAAGGTAGATCTGGAAAATCTTCCAGAGGATGTCAGAAAGGGGTTAGAGGTCCACCTGGTGGACAGGATTGAGGAAGTTGTTGATTTGGTATTAACGAATAATAAAGATCTTAATACAGATATGAGTGAGCAGGAAAAGCCAGCGCCAGTGAGATATGGTTCTCCATGTACAACAAAATGTAGCGTAAATATCCCTGCTCGCAACGTTTCAGAAAAGCTTACTGAACAAAGAATTAAAGGCTTTGATTTAAGGAACATTAAATGAGCGGGGAAAAGGTGAATATGAAAGAATTGATGAAAAAGTTTGAGGATGCCATGACTGCTGCCACCTTCGCAGAGGCTGGAGAAACGGAGACAGTAAGGGAAATACTCAAAGAAGAGAAAAGAGTTTTGCTCGGCCTGCGGGAAGTGTTGCCGAGAAAGTCATTGGCTATGCACCTTGCCCTGTACTGATAGCTAAAACATAAGAAATCTGTGATAACTGAAGCCTCTGTTATTATTATGATATAATGATTTCAGAGGCGTTTCAGTTATCACGGATATTCAATGTCCCTTAAGAAAAAATTAGCTCTAAGTTTTCTCGTCAGTGTTTTTATAATAGCCGTCCTCGTAGTATTCGAATATGTAAATTTTATCAAAATCAAAAAAGAGATCAGCCATCTCGAGGTTACTGATACAATAAGAAGCAGATCCCTCGAGCTGAGAAGGCATGAGAAAAATTTCTTTCTCTACCCGCTGAAAGCAAAGGCAGAATCGGAAGCCGTGCATGGATATCTACTGGAGTTAAATGAAATCATTAACAGAAGTGTTTTGGCAGATAACTCTGGTAAATTACACGATTTAAAGGTTTGCATAGCAGAATATAAGAACAGATTTAATACAATAGAATCATCTGCAAAGGATTTATCAATCGAATTTGGGAAAATAAAGACATCATTTTCTCAGTCCAACAAATTATTCCCACTTATACAATCAACTTTGATCGAGAATCCACCCCAGGGAATTGAATTCCTTAAAAAGGTAATCTTGTTACCGCCTGATCACCGTCTCATTGTGGGCTTGACAGAACTCGAGACACAGATAAATGCGCTCAGAAAAAACGGTGAGGATATTATTGTTATCTCCGAAGAGCTGGACAGGATTGCAAGGAACAATGTTGACAATACAATCTACCGATCACAGATTGCCATCCTTATATTTTTCCCCTTATTTTTTATTACTGGCATTGGAACAATCTTTTTCTTTAACAGGGATGTGGTGAATCGGTTAAAGATCCTTACAGAAGTTGTTGAAAAGACAGGGAAGGGTAATTTCAAGCAGTTAGTTAAGCCAATAAAGAGTAAGGATGAGGTGGGCACACTTATTCAAACGTTTAATGAAATGGAAGAACAGCTTGCTCAAAGGGAAGAAGAGCTTGAAAGAAAAAACAAGGAATTGTTCCAGAGCCAAAAACTTGCAGCCATCGGAACACTTGCTTCAGGAGTTGCGCATGAATTGAATAACCCGCTGAACAATATCTATATTTCTTCCCAGATTTTGGAAAGAGAAATAGATGATACTTCTCCGCCAAACCTGAGAGAGGTTGTAAAAGATATTCATGGGCAGACATTGAGGGTAAAGAGGATTGTTGGTGATCTTCTTGAGTTTGCCCGTGGCAGAGATCCCGAGTTCAAGGAAATTGAGCTGAATAAACTCATTGCTGATGCCTATAATCTGCTCGGTAAATCCATTAATCTTGAAAAGATATCATTTGTGCTGGATTCTGATCCTCAAGGTGTACTTATCTGTGCTGACCCTGAACAGATGGAAAGGGTTTTTATTAATCTGTTTAACAATGCTGTTGATGCCATGTCAGGGGAAGGTGATCTTATTGTGAAAATAGACCAAGACAAGGAGTCTGTAAAAATAAATGTGTCAGATTCAGGAAAAGGGATGCCTGTTGAAACTGCAGAAAAGATATTTGAGCCCTTTTTTACCACAAAAGATAAGGGTACCGGTCTTGGACTTGCAATTGTATTCAACATTATTGATAAACATGATGGTAAGATGAGTATCGAAAGTAAAGAAGGAAAGGGAACTACCTTTACTATAACTTTGCCAAAAGTAAGAGGTTGTGATGGTCTTTAAGGTTCTCGTTGCAGAGGATGAAGAGATAACCCTAAAACATCTCCTTTCTATATTGCAGAAGGAAAAGTATGAGGTTACTGGTGCAGGTGATGGCCTGAAAGCTCTGGAAAAGATAGAAAAAGAGCACTTTGATGCCCTTATTGCGGATATAAAGATGCCGGGACTCAGTGGCATCGAACTTCTGGAAAAGATAAAGGAAAAGCACCTCGAAACAGAGGTGCTTATTATAACTGGCTATGGGAGTATTAGTTCTGCAGTGGAAGCGATGAGAAAAGGGGCACATGACTATATCACCAAACCCTTTGATCTTGACGAACTATTATTAAAAGTAAAGCAAATTTATGAAGAGAAGGTTCTGAGGAAAGAGATCATAGCATTAAGAACCTCCCTGGGAATGGACAAAAAGATCCCCACTATTGCAAGAAGCGAAAGCATGAAGAAGATACTAAGCATTATTGAGAGCATAAGGGATTCTGACTGCAATGTCCTCCTAACCGGGGAAAGTGGAGTTGGGAAAAGCCTTGTAGCCAAGATTATACACTTTACTGGTAAGAGGCAGAATATGCCATTTCTGTCACTGAATTGCGCGACTTTTACTGAGAGCCTTCTTGCAAGTGAACTCTTTGGTCATGAAAAAGGTGCATTTACAGGTGCAATCAGAACAAAACAGGGACTTATGGAAATTGCAGATACAGGTACCCTTTTCCTTGATGAGATTTCAGAAATGTCTACAAGCCTGCAGGCGAAACTACTCAACGTCATCGAAGAGGGTGAATTTTTCAGGGTAGGCGGAACAAAATCCATAAAGGTGGATGTAAGATTTATTGCTGCTACTAACCAAAAACTAAAGACCCTCATAGCTGAAGGGAGATTCAGGGAAGACTTGTATTACAGATTAAATGTCATGGATATTTTTATTCCTCCGTTAAGAGACCGTAAGGAAGACATAGAACCTTTGAGCATGTATTTTCTTCAGGAATATCTCCACAGGTATAACAAAAAAATAACTGGTTTTGCCAAAGAGGCGATGGAAATCCTCATGAGCTATAGTTTCCCCGGGAATGTCAGAGAGCTTGAAAATATAATCGAAAGGGCGGTTATCATAGAAAAGAATTTCTTTATCACCCCTGAGAGTCTGCCTCAAAGCCTCAAAATGTTTCATATTGAAACTATAGAGCCGGGCAAGATCAAGACCATAGATGAGTTGAATAAAGAATATGCTGTAAAAGTAGTCGAGATGCTCGGAGGCAATAAATCAAAGGCTGCTGAGCTCTTAGGAATATCAAGGACGAGCCTCTGGAGAATACTTAGCGACGGGCAGCGTTCATAGCTGTTCAAATATGAAACACTTCATTTAGCCCTCCTTTACAAATAATCATTAAAAAACAATAAGTTAGACATTGGCATCCTCTTTGCCTTTATCACCAGTAGGATGATTAGGCAGAGTGGAGGCAAGATGAGGAAGAAACAGCTTTTATTCGTCACTTATTATGACGAGAATTTTGGTGAAGGACTTTCCTACGCTTTTAATCTGGCAAAAGTGTTAAACGAGGGTATTACCATTTTATTGATTTACAGAAGGAGAATAACCGAAAGGTTTGAGAATCTCATGGCAGCTATTACCTTTGCTGAAGCAATGAAGATAAAACAGCGAGACAAATAATGACAGAGAGCTTAGCCAAGGATAAAAAAATAGTTCCTCTCCTGAAAAAGTTTACTCGGGACGGTATTAATGTTGATGTCTGCACTGAGAAGACAGATGTGTTATCTGCGATTATAAATTTTTTCAGACAGAAGGTAGCTGTTGATATGGTTTTGCTAAGCCCGAGTGTGACTGACAACGCAAATATGAAGACCAGGGAATTGAACAGATTTGTAAAAACAATATCAAGGCCGATAGTAACAATGGCAAAGCCAACCCTGTGAGTTAAGCAATTATGTTATCAAGCAAATTAAATATTTTCATAAAATGGGGAGGGTCAGATGTATCTTTACCTGCCAGTAGCTCTGACTAGTATTAATATTTTTCTGCCTATTGGGCTTGGATTGATCGTGGGTATGCTTTCAGGTCTCTTTGGGGTCGGGGGTGGTTTCTTAATGACACCGCTCTTGATAATGCTTGGGATACCATCTACAGTTGCAGCTGCCACAGATTCCAATCAGATTGTTGCAGCATCTACCTCTGGTACTTATGCCCATTGGAAAGTTGGTAATGTAGATTTCAAGATGGGCATCTATCTCCTTATCGGTGGTTTCAGTGGCGGACTTATCGGTGTTGAAGCCATCAAAGTACTCAGGGCGATGGGAAATGCAGATTTTGTTATAAAAATAACCTATGTTTTGATGCTGGGAATAGTCGGAACGTATATGTTCCTTGAAAGCCTGTCAAGCATGAGAAAGAAAAAATCAGAAGAGGTTAAAGGAGAAAAAGAATCTAAAATAAGCGTTTTCCTTAAATCCCTTCCTTTCCAGACGCATTTTGAAAAATCAGGAGTAACCCACTCTGTGTTGGTACCCATACTCTTAGGAGCCTTAGTAGGGATACTTGCTGCCATAATGGGTGTTGGCGGAGGATTCTTGATGGTGCCTATAATGTTCTACGTTCTTAGAATGCCGATGCACGTTATCGTCGGAACAAGCCTTTTCCAGATACTCTTTACCTGTATAGAGGTCACCTTCCTCCAGTCATATACAAACCATACCGTTGATTTTACACTTGCGGTCCTGCTGTTATTAGGATCATCCATAGGTGCCCAGGTCGGAGCGGTCTTTGGACGGAAATTAAAGGGAGAACAGCTCAAAATACTCCTTGCTATAATCGTACTTGTTGTCACAGTAAAAATAATCTTTGAGCTTACCTTAACCCCATCATTACTTATATCACAAGCAGGAGGTCACTGATGAGATATTTTATATCAACAAACAGAGTCTTAATAATCTTTGGACTACTTATGTTGTTATTACTGTCTGTATCTATGGATGATGCTTTTGCGGAAATAACGGCAAATGCTAACCACGATCACATAGCGATAAACTCCTTCTATCATGGCAGTACTGTAAGTATAAGTGGTTTTTCTAACCCCCGTGATGCTGACCTGATTATCAAATTAACATCTCCGGATGGCCATCAATCATTACGTAAAAAGGGAAAGGTCGCAAGCTTTTTATGGATGAACACGGGAGAATTGAAAATAGAAAATGTTCCGAATGTTTATTTCCTTTACAGCACAAGAAAAATAGAAGATATATTAAGCAGGGAAGAGATGGATAAATATGTTATCGGCTATCCGGCACTCATAAAGCATGCAACAATAAATGTCCCAGCGGGGGTAGAGAAGACGAAGTGGTTTAGCGAATTCATTAAATTCAAAGAGTCTTCCAAATTGTTTGATACATCGGTCGGAAAAATCTCCACGATAAAAAAGGATAGGAAACAGGACTATTCCATTTTGGCAGAGTGGCCATATCAGGCACCTCCAGGCAATTACACAGCTCAAGTGTATGCAGTCAAAGATAAAAAAGTTATAGAAACTGCAGCAGTGAACGTTCTTGTGGAACAGGTAGGGATGGTAAAGTCATTTGCTGATATGGCAAAAAACAATGCTGCTTTATATGGCCTCATATCTATTGCCGTGGCGCTGGGAGCAGGTTTTGGTGTAGGAATGGTTTTCAGAAAAAGCGGGGGAGCACACTAATTATGTATAACAATATCGTAATAGGGTTCGATGATTCTGAGTTCAGTAAGGCAGCCCTTTTAGAATCTGCACATTGGATCAAGAGGCATGGTGGTAAGGCTGTTCTTGTCCATTCTGTTTTTTTTGATGAAGAGGAGTTTGTTATTGCACCGAACCAGAGGGAGAGGCGCTTTGAGCTGGGTAAAACAATGTGTTACCGGACACAGGAAACGTTTTCATCTGATTTCGGGTTAGACGGAGATCTGGAAGCCATGGTCTGTGAAGGGGAACCCCACGAGGTGATCGTTAATGTTGCAAGCGAAAGGAAAGCGGACCTTATTGCTATAGGGACCCATGGAAGAAAGGGATTAAAAAAGTTATTTATGGGTAGTGTGACATCGAGGGTTATTGCAAGTTCACCATGTGATGTGATGTTAGTAAAAAAGCCATGCGAACAGTGCCTCGGTGAATATCAATCCATTCTGCTTTCCTTTGACGGCTCGGAACTGAGTAAAAAAGCATTAAAAAGGGCATGTGAATTATCAAAGATAGACGGTTCGGAGATAACAGCCCTCTATGTAATTCCACATTATGAAGAAATGATAGAATTTTTTGCAACGAGTGGGATAAAGGAATCTCTTCTGCACGATGCACAGAGGATTGTGCAAAATGCAAAGGAAATAGCTTCAAGTCAGGGGGTGGCAATAAAAACAGAAGTAGCTGAAGGACATGCAGCAGAAAAAATCGTGGAGACTGCCGACAGGCTCAAAAGTGATCTGATCATTAGAGGGCCTCACGGATGGTCCGGAGTTAACAAGGCAATAATAGGAAGCATCATAGAAAATGTGATCGTAAATGCTTCCTGTCCTGTATTGGTAGTCAAATGAATAATAAAAAAGGAGGTAATGTCATGAAGGATTATAGGAATGTTGTAATTGCTGTAAATGGTTCGAAAGATGTGTTGATTGAAGGATTAAGACTTCTCCATGATGAGAAATGCCATGTCACAGTGGTAAAAGTGATCCCATCTTATGAAGGTGACCTTAGCATGGTTGGCGTTAAGGATATTGATGGTTTGCTTAACAGCGGGGCAGAAAAAGAAATCTCTGAAATAAAGGAGATTGCGAAAACAGAGGGTGCAAAGGTCAAAATCAGGGTGGAAGAAGGCGAGATTCACGAGAAGATTGTGGAGACAGCAGAAGATGAAAAAGCTGACCTTATCATAATGGGAGCAGATAAGAAGAACTTTATTGATAAACTATTTGCTTGGAATACCGTTGATAAAGTCACCAATCAAGCATCCTGTCCCGTGCTTTTAGTCAAGTAAGAGAAGAAAATTGTAATCAGTGCTGATTGTTAAAAAGGCAGCAAAGCTGCCTTTTTATTTTTTTCCACAAATGATCAACACCTATTTCACAGGAATAATTCTGTAAAATCCATCAATTAAGAGATTTTGATTTTTCTCTTGACTTCCACAATATATTGTGGTTTAATTAGCTCAAAAATACAAAACCTTGGATTAAATATTTTTTTGAAAAATTATTAAATTGGGGGTGGAGTTTATGAAGGGTCTTTCATCTGGAATTAATCTTAACCAGAATGCATTAAAGGTTCTTGAGAAGAGATACTTAAAAAAGAATGAGGTAGGGAAGGTTGTCGAGACACCCGAAGAGCTTTTCAGACGTGTAGCAAGGACCGTTGCATCTGCAGATTTCAATTACGGCACATCAGAGAAGGATGTGAAAAATCTTGAAGAAGCATTCTATGAAATGACAACATCCTTGGCTTTCCTCCCTAACAGTCCTACCCTTATGAATGCTGGCAGGAGGCTCGGGCAGTTAAGCGCATGCTTTGTTATACCCATTGAGGATTCTATGGAATCTATCTTTGATGCGGTAAAAAATGCTGCCATAATACACAAATCAGGTGGGGGTACAGGCTTCAGTTTTTCGAGATTGAGACCGAAAGGTGATGTTGTCGGCTCCACAAAGGGCATTTCCTCAGGCCCGGTATCCTTCATGACTGTCTTTGATACGGCAACAGAGGCTGTAAAGCAGGGAGGAACGAGAAGGGGTGCTAATATGGGTATCCTGAGGATCGACCACCCGGATATACACTCCTTTATCACCTCGAAGGAAGACAATACAAAACTCAATAACTTTAATATCTCCGTAGCCCTCACTGATGACTTCATGAAGGCTGTTCAAGAAGACAGACAGTATGACCTCATCAATCCACGGACACAGGAAGCAACAGACACCCTCAAGGCAAGAGATGTTTTTCATCTCATTGTCGAGCATGCATGGAAAAATGGAGAGCCAGGGATTGTCTTCATGGATCTGGTAAATGCGTCAAACCCGACACCACGGATAGGAAGAATAGAATCAACGAACCCATGTGGTGAACAACCGCTTCTGCCTTACGAGTCCTGTAACCTTGGATCGATAAATCTTGCAAAAGTAGTTAAACCAGTCGGCAGTCAGCAGTCAAATCCCCCCTCATCCCCCGATAATCCCCCCATCCCCCCTTTAATAAAGGGGGGCGAGGGGGGATTTGAAAGAGGGGGGCATGGGGGGCTTAACAATTCGTCACCTCAATATGAGGTGGACTGGGAAAAACTCAGGGATATCACATGGAAGGCAGTCCATTTCCTCGACAATGTCATTGATATAAACAAATATCCTCTTCCCAAGATTGAAGAGATGACAAAGGCAAACAGAAAGATAGGTCTTGGTGTGATGGGCTGGGCAGATATGCTCATCTTTCTCGGAATCCCTTGTAACTCTGATGATGCTTTGAGACTCGCAGAGGATGTTATGGGATTTATCCAGAGAGAAGGTAGGGAGGTCTCAAGCGCATTGGCAGAGCAACGGGGTGTATTCCCTAACTATAAAGGAAGCATCTATGATGGTAAGGTAAAAGTCAGAAACGCAACGATTACTACCATAGCCCCTACAGGAACCCTTTCGATCATAGCAGGTTGTTCATCAGGAATTGAACCTATTTTTGCAGTCTCCTATGTAAGGACAGTGATGGAGGGCACGAAGCTGATAGAGGTGAACCCCTATTTCGAAAAGATAGCAAAGGAGCGCGGCTTCTGGGAAAGAGAGCTTATGGAGAGGATTGCAGAGAAAGGTTCAATACAGGAATTTCATGAGATACCAGAGGATGTTAAAAGGCTGTTTACTACTGCCCATGATATAACACCTCATGAGCACGTAAAGATGCAGGCCGCCTTCCAGAAATATGTGGATAACGCAGTTTCTAAGACGGTGAACTTCCCTCACAGCGCAACTACAGAAGACGTAAAAGAAGTCTATCTTCTTGCCTACAAACATGGCTGTAAAGGTGTTACCGTATACAGAGATGGCTCACGAGAAGAACAGGTACTTACAAAGGGCAAGAAAGAAGATAAGGTGCAGGCTATAGATTTACGACAGAAGATTGTTCCACGAAAGAGACCGGATGTCATAAATGGTTCGACACGCCTTATGAAGACAGGCTGTGGGAATCTTTATGTTACCGTCAACGAGGATGAAGAAGGGCACCCCTTTGAGCTCTTCACATCTATGGGAAAAGCAGGTGGTTGTGCTGCAAGCCAGTCTGAGGCGATCGGAAGACTCGTCTCCCTTGCTTTCAGATCCAATCTCGAACCTGAAGAGGTAATGAAACAAATGAAGGGGATTTCATGCCACTCCCACGCATGGGTAGAAGGCGGTAAGATAACTTCCTGTTCTGATGCAATAGCAAAGGCTCTTGAAAAATATCTCCAGAAAGGAAACAACGGAGACGGAAACGGCCAGAAAGACCACAAGGAGGTTATGTTCATCGGCCGATGCCCTGAATGCGGAGGTGCTGTTGAACATGCAAGCGGCTGCGCCGTCTGCCATGATTGCGGATTTACAAAGTGCGGGTAGGGCTGTGAATGATGACGAAGACATAAAAAAGATTGTTCGTTATTTCAAAGGCACGAATGAAGTTTCAGCACTCTATATTTTTGGAAGTTTTGGCAAAGGCAAAAAAACAAATGAAAGCGACATAGATATTGCAGTCCTTATCGATGAGTCTAAATTAAAAAGAAAGGACTATGTCCTCCTCAGGAAAAAATATTACGCGGCATCGCCCACATTTTCTATGCGGCCTGTAGATATTGTCATTTTAAATACCGCACCACCTTTTCTTAAATATCAAGTACTGAAGACAGGGAGAATCCTTTTTGACAGGAATAGAAGACTTAGAATCAGATTTACGGAAAAAGCAATTACCGAGTACCTCGATTACAAGCCCATCGAAGATATTTGTCTCAAGGCTGTAGCCAGCCGTTTCAAGAGGAAGAGTATTGGTAGATAAAGCCCTTGTTTTGAGAAAAATAGAAAGAATAGAGACAGCGGTTGCCATCATGCGGATTCACGAAGTGCGGGAGATATCAGCTAATTTGTTGATTTTTTCATCAAGTCCGCGTGACAGACAATGTTAACTGGGTATTTGCTCCACCTACTATTATGCACTCTGAAGGAGGGTTGAGGATTAATGATTTCTGTAGAAGCTAACACACTCATTTGATTCCATCTCATTCTTCAACTCTCTGAAGGTAATACAAAATAAAATGTTGCCCCTTCATTTACCTTCCCTTCAGCCCATATCTGCCCACCGTGTCTATTAATGATTCGCTGTACGATGGCAAGCCCAATACCAGTCCCCTCAAACTCTTCTCCACTATGAAGCCTCTGGAAAACACCAAACAATTTGTCCTTATACCGCATATCAAATCCCGCTCCATTGTCTTTAACATAATACACATTCTGTGAATCCTCACGGTATCCGCCAACCTCAATCGCTGCATCCTCTTTTAGTCTTGTGAACTTGATGGCATTCTGCAGTAGGTTCGCAAAGACCTGGCGGATCATTCCCTGGTCTCCACGGGCATGGGGAAGAGGTTTAACATTAAATTGTGCTCGCACCTTATCAGGTTCGAGATTGAGTTCCTCGAACATAGTCTTTGCCAGTTTCTCCATGTCAATATCAGATAGCTCAATCTCTTTCCTGCCTAACCGCGAAAGGGCAAGAAGATCATTAATAAGTTCTTCCATCTTCTGTGCATTGTTCTGGATGACATTCAGAAAGCGTTTACCTTCATCATCAAGCTTATCTACATAATCTTTCAGCAGTATATAGGAAAAACCCTCAATTGCTCGGAGCGGCGTACGCAAGTCATGAGATACAGAATAACTGAAAGACTCCAGTTCCTTGTTAGCTGCTTCAAGCTGCGCAGTCCGTTTCACTACTCTCAGTTCGAGTTCTTCATTGAGTTTGTGAATCTCCTCTATTAACTGGTTTTTTGATAATGCTACGGCGGCTTGAGATGCAAGGGTCTCCAGCAGGTGTTGATCGTCATCTAAAAAGGGCACAACCTTTTGCGAAAGCTTATTTCTTGCGTTCGTAAGCTGCAAAACACCAATAATCTCATTTTCGTGATTCTTCATAGGAACACAGAGAAACGATTGCGACCGATAGCCAGTTTTCCTATCAAAATTGAGATTGCTGGAAAAGTCGAAGCCATCTGCTGTATAAATGTCAGGAATGTTCACCGTCACATCCTTGAGCACTGAATATGCTTCTGCGATGCTGGTATTCGGATTCCCATCTTTATCATAAAGAGAGATTAATTCATCGTTACAGTTATCCTTCAAAAGGTTTATTGAATCAATACGCATGACCGAAAGCCTTAATTGCTTATCTTTGGTCATGGTATATAAAGCACATCCATCGGCATTGGTAATATTCTTGGCAGCAATCAAAATAAGACCCAGCAGGTGGTTATTATTTTTTTCAGCAGAGAGGGCTATTCCTATGCGGTTTAACAATGTCATTGTTTGAAAATGGTTTTCAAGACTCGCT
This sequence comes from Nitrospirota bacterium, assembly GCA_963826355.1. Classification (GTDB taxonomy): domain Bacteria; phylum Nitrospirota; class Thermodesulfovibrionia; order Thermodesulfovibrionales; family SM23-35; genus DASPRG01. The sequence continues at coordinate 128,814 of CAWGWX010000034.1, forward strand.
GCCATTTCATTGAAAGACGAACCTAACTCTTCAAATTCGTCGTGGGTCTTTATTTGAATCTGATTCTTGAAATCTCTTGCAGCGATCCTTCGGGTCCCCTCTCGGAGTTGTTCGATAGGGACCAGACTCCTCCTGATCTGGCAGAGACTGAGAAACGACGCTACCAGAAAAGTCAGAACAATCAAGAGGATAAAAATCTTCTTGAAAGTGATTATAGGGGCCATGATATCGGTCTTGGATTCGCTTTGCACCAAAATCCAATTGACATCAAAATGGGGATGCATAAATATAGTCCAATAACTTGCCATGTATGTGTTGCCTTCATGCATCCAGGTAAATCGCCCCGTTGCAGGATTTTTTTGCACAGCATTTTTTATCTCCTGCAATGGGAAGTTTTCAGAAGATGAAGAGAAAAACAAATTATACGACTGATCCAGCACCATGAGTTCTGTCATTGGAGATAAAAAGCCTTCACCCCATAAATATTCAGGATTTATTTCTCCTATCAGGAGAGCTTGAGATGACTGTGCAGGGCCAAGGGCTTTAACCATGAAAATGCTGGCAAACTTGTCTGTACCAAGGCGGGTTGTTAGCAATGTCTTACCCGAGGAAATATGTTCTGTTTCATCTTTTCTCAATTGAGGAGGAGTTTGTGTTACCCCAAAAAGAGGATAAATTTGGCCTCTGCCGGTTATAAGCACGAGACCCTTGAATTGACTCTTGAAATCATCACGAATTCTATGAGTAGGAGATTTGAAAAAACCTGTTTTCTCCTTTTGAAGGTTTGAAGCAATTATATCTAAATCAGACTCTAAGGAATACAGGCGTTCGAGAATTGACATGCCAGAAGCCTTACTTGCCTGATGAAGTCGTCTGTCAGCTTGGAAGTACAGTTCTTTTGTTACTTGCCTAAAAGATAAATAAGCCAAAGAGCTCAAGGGAATAAGGGCACAGAGAATGAATAGAAAAAAGATACGTCGTGCCACTTTGCTTTGTAAGAAACCATGTTTTATTCTCTTGAATTTCAAAGGTTTCACAAGATGTTCTCAAGTGCTGGGTAAGCTAATATCCTTCAGCAGGACCAATGTACGCCCCATCGTTTGCACGGATGATGTCATCCTTGCTGTCTTTTGCAGTAAGGGGTGGTTGACTTTTCCCGTCTTTACCCATGCTGTAAAGGTCGTAGTCAGTGTTTATCGGAACCACAAATCGGTCTTTCCTACATTGTCCCTTGTTTTTTGCAGTCTGTATATTCAGGTATTGATAGGGATTTCCCCAGGGATCGAGATAGGTCGCATAATTTATATCAGCAAGAGTCGTGGGCAAGGTGTCTCTATCAGTTCTGTATTCATCTATAACCAAAGAAATTGATCCTATATCTGCAATGGCACTTTGAACCTTGGCATTTTCTACATATCCAGCATAGATAGGTATGGCCACGCCAGCTAATATGCCAATTATTGCAATTGCGATAAGTAGTTCAACGAGAGTTAGACCAAATGATTTGTATCTTCTGGACAATTTCATTGTCAAGGGCTTTCCACTTTCACTTTTTCCCAGATATCATTTTTGTTTTTTAGTCGAATAGTTCCTCCGGAAACAGGACTATAGCTTAAAGTAAGGCTCCATTTTTCCCCTTCCATATCTCTGTAATAAATGGTATATATGGTTTCTCCATTTTCTTGTTTCACATGAATTTTTTCTATGGTGTGTGATACTTCTTCATTGTTTCCGATGCCATATATCAATGAGTTTTCTGTAATTTTTAAATAACGATTTTCATATTGAGGTGCAGAGGTTTTCCATACCCCGATGAGATGCTGCGGGGGAGGTATATTTTTTTGACATCCCACAAAATAGAAGAAAATTGATAAGAAAAAGATACCTGTACTCAACGTGATAGCAGTCCTGTATAATCTACGACAACTATCATGTTGATGCGTTTCATTGCTGCATTCTGTATATTTCATACCTAATTTAAAAGCACGAATTATACCAGCTTTGTCATCTATAACATATTGATTATTAAAGGTAATATTAATTTTTGAATTGATTTTGTTTATAATGAGACAAAATTTGTCAGTATTAGGAATAAAATGGTTCTTCTATGTAGTTCTACTTATCTACATATTCTCAATTCGTAGATAGGACTTGATCGACCAGCAACGCACCCCCAAATATAAAGGTCACCGAGAAAGAGAGGACATGAGACGTGTATTTCCTCGTACGAACATCCCCTTGGCACATCTTATCCAAAGCGAATGACGTTCGTCTTACCGGGACAAAATAGTCATACAGCTCAAAATCCACAAACCAAAGAAATCTCTATTAGTAGAAACATGCATAAATATAGCAAAAGCACATATTGTGTGTTACAGGAAGAAGGCAACTGGCCCTGTTTCCCTCGCAGAGCGTACATTTCTGTGTAAAAGCGGTAGCTGAAAATATAATTGGACATGTCTGTAATGACAAATCCTATCTATTACAAATGAATATTTTTTTCAACTCAAAGAATTTTTCGGGTTGTATTTTGGGCTTTCTCTTCAATAAACTGCCTACGACATATGGCCTGATTATTCTATATGACTTCTGGGAAACTCCTTTTCTCAAAACGATAATATTATTTTTGCCTAACTCTCAAGAAAATCAATTGCATATGACTCCATTTTATCTCTGGGATATTTTGTGTGGTGTTTAATAATGGCTTTTGCTATACGTAAGAAATTGTCACCAGGTAAGGTATGCGGGACGATGAGTACCCCTGCATGTGAACGGTGCTCATTAAAGAACTGAACAGTCAGGAGGATAAAGTCATTTCTGTTGCGGGTAACAAGACACCTGCCCTCGGACGAGGCTCGTTCCAATTGTTCCATGTCAGTAGCCTGTAACATTCCAACCTCATGGGCACTTATAGCATCTATGTGAGATTTTCTAAGTATTTCTGCAATCTTAGGGCTGAGGTCTTCATCGAGATAATATTTCAACGACTGCCTCTGGCGAGAAAGGGATATTTTTCATAAGTACGCTTGCGATTCAATTCTTCATTCTGCTTGATGAGACGATCAATCTCATCTGTATAGATCACATAATAGCCAATAGAGGCTCTGAGTTGCTGCTCAGTGAGCCAATGGTATGCCTTACGTAGACGAGCAAAATCTTCGTCAACACCTTTATAAGTTGCAATTACCTCCCAAACCTCAATACCTGTTCCTGCAATTCGTGCCCTTCTTCCTGTAGTTCCTTCGGCAAAGACAATACCAGGACAGCGTTTCATCCTCAAGGCTTCTTCAAGGAGCTCATTTGTGACAGCAGAGAACTCCTTACCAGAATCTCTTGATATTTCTTCAATCTCTTTCAGTGTTTTTTCCTGGATTCTTATGCTTTTTTGAATCGTTGCCATGACCATCTCCTTCTTTTCATTTATAAAAAGACATTGTAATACAATATATTACATTGTGATAGATTATGTCAAGCTCTGGATTTGGTTCGGAGTAAATTTTCTTCTTCAAAGGGCATTTCGGGTTGGGCTTCTCCCTCTTATCATGGTGATTTTCATCACTGCCTTTCTATAAAATCTCATTTATATTTTATGTATATAAACTTTCCTCTGCTCAGAGCAAACCAGGGGGAAATCCTGGGACGCAGAGCAACGGGACTAAAGACATAATGTCTATGTTCGCCGAGCCGCCAGAGGTCAAACCCTCTGGCGGCTTTTTGATTTGATGAGAAGGGGGGTGCAGGAGGATGCTCAATAATTTCCATAAAGAAAAGTATAAAGGGGAGGGTGTTATGAAAAAGGCTGTCATTTCAGTCATTATGTTTTTTGTATTGTTTGCATTATCAGATATCATTATTGCGCAGACGAATAATGAATATGAAACAGCTCTTCAATATTACTATAAAGGGGAATACGAAGAGGCCATCAGGATTTTCAAAGATTATGCAGGAGAAAAACCGGATTCGTCCACCTATTATTACATCGGATATGCGTTATATAAAACGAGGAAATATGATGAAGCGAGTAAGTATTTCAAGATGACGTATCTCCTTGATCCCATGTTCTCTCCGAAACAGAATATATCTTTCCAAAAATATAAAAAGGCCCAAAAAGAGATTAGAGAACCACAGGGGAAAAAAGATACCTCAAAAATACCATCTGCGGCTGAAAAGAAAGAAAAACAAATAAAGGTAGGAAAAGAGAAAAGTGTAAAGGAGGAAGAGCGCTCAAAAGTAATGGTGCTACTGACCTTGTTATATATTATTGCATCCCAAAAAATATGATCAGCATTCAAAGAATTTTTCGGGTTGTATTTTTGGTTTCCTCCTCTGTGAACCTGCCCATTGTATAGAGCCTGATTTTATGACTTCGGGGGAACTCTTTTCTCAGAAGGGTTGTAAGCAATTTCTTCACTTTGTCAGAAGTGATATGAAACCTTTCTTTGAAAAAACCATCTTCAATGATGAGCAAATCATCTTCACCCATTTTGACAATGATTACAGATCTGTTCCGTTTATAAGTCCGGATGTCCAGGTAGTGACCTACAGGGAGCTTCTTCAGCTTTTCCGAAACCGTATCGATCATCTTTGTCTTATCAATCATCAGACCTGCTTATAGGGAGGCCGCAGATTGACTTCAACTTTACCATGGAAATTGCGCATGAAGAGCCTTCCTTTCCGTGTGAGGTCGTAATAGGTATGGTTTCTGTGCTTGGTAACTTTATTTCTCTTATTTAGCCTGTATTCAACCAGTGTACTGGATACCCTTTCCAGATAACCTTTGCTTTGTAGGCGTCTCGACGCCTTTCTGTGACGGTCTGTGGATTTTATTAAGTCGGGCAGAAAGCTTTTTAACGAAGGCTGGGCCGGAGTGATGAATGTAATACAGAATTTTTGTTTCGAGGGCAGTGAGTTCACTTTTATTCGAGGAAGTACTCATAATTCATGCAAATCTAATGTCCCATCTGTGATCTTGTCATTCCGGTTCTTTCTCTAACTGTCATTCCAGCTTGTCTGGAATCCTTCTTTAAAGAAAGATCCTGGACAAGCCAGGATGACACAAAAAAAGATGGACTGTGGAGGACATTTATTATACAGGAGTCAATAATTGGGACTGTTAATTTCATCTACCAGACCTCTCATCCTTCAAGATTTTTGATTTCTTCATATGAACCGTTATTGCACGATCACTCAGGAGTTTGGACAAGGGGCGTCCGAAAATAAAAAATTCAAACTCAGGTTTTAGTCCCAATTCGGACAGGGCATAGGAACGTATGGCCAGGTCTTTACGGACAAGCTCAGTTAGTTTTGCAAGGGTTTTTGATTTGTCTGTTCCCTGGGATAAAGTGAAGATTAAGTTTTCTACTTCCTGCAGAGGACAGGCCTTTTCATGGGTCCTAATGACCGACAGTATCGGGTCATCACGGTTGATGATGTCAGCACGGGTAATCGTGTTTTTGCCGATGACGGATATGAGCTCTGCGGTGTCCCAGCATTTCAAAAGACGGCATTCTAAGAAGCGGTGCTCATAAATCATACATGAGGCTTCTTTTTCATCATAAAAGCAACATGACCAATCTTTGCCTTTACCAGCTACCTTTACCAGTTCTCTATGAACTGGTTCAAGCTTTCCACTGAGGGGATTGAGCGCCAATTCACCTTTTCTGATGGTCACTAAATACTGATATCCTACATGTCCAGCGCGAAGGATTTTTTTATCTTCATGGTGAAGGATTGGACCTCCTTTCAGACAGCACGTACCGCAACGCATACACTGAGTGATATTTTTCGGCATTGAATTTTTCATTTTCAATTTTCTGTCATACTCTTCAAATTCTTGATTCTTTTTTCAAGATCATCTCTGTCAATAAAGTTCCTTTCTACCATCCCAGGCAGAATGTCGCTCTATTTTCTCTTCCATTTTCCTAATCTTTGCTATATTGTTTCGGAATTGTCAACTGGAAACTGATGTTTAATGAACAAGCAAGAACTCCCTGTGCTCTTGGCACAGGGTTCTTACAATTTACTATAGAATTGACATAAAAAATATAAGTAATATAATAGATAGTATTATTTCAACAAAAGGAGGAATTATCATGGCAAAGGCGACGGTAATAACCTATGGGTGTAAACGATGTGGTACAGAGGTAGTTGTTTCAGAAGCTTTTGGGGCGCAGTTAAGTCCTATTTACTGCTGTGGTATGGAGATTGTAGAGATATCATCAGTTGAGAAAAAACCCGCAAAAGCAAAAAAGAAGACAGTGAAAAAAGTAGCAAAGAAGGTGAGCAAAAAGAAAATCGCTCAAAAGAAAAAACCGGCAGCAAAAAAGTAGGTATCCCCAAAATAATTATTGCTCAAATCCAACGATAACAACAGTAAGCGATTGCTTTGTCTGTCATTGAGAGGTCGTTTCGACCGTGGCAATCTCTTTTTGAAAGACGAGATTGCGGAGCTTGTTCCGAACGCAGTGAGGAATCTCGCTCCGGTTTGCTTCGGCTTCGCCTCGCAACTTCACTCGCAATGACATTTCTTATCACTGGATGTGGGTATTAGTAAACCCCGTTGGAATTGTACACGGGGCATTGAACCCCGTGCACAAAAGCGTAAGATATCTTAATTTATTATCCCCATGGCAAGCCATGAGGCATTCCTACGGGGTAAACTGGCTGCTTGACGATATTTATCGTATGCCCTTTAACTCTTAAATCCCGAGAGCGTCGATTATTCTTTTCCTCTGTTTTTCGATTACCTTCTGTCCGTGTTCGAGGGTTGCCAAAATTTCCTTTCTGGCATTGTCTGACAACTCCTTTCCCTGATCTACGATATCTGATGCCTTATCCTTCATATCACTCGTGAAATCACTAACACTTTCGGCTATATCTTCAGCCAGATCGACGGCGCCTCTTTTCGCACGTTTTGCTGCCTTTGAAATATCTTTTCTCGTCTCACGTCCTGATTTTGGTGCATAGAGGAGGGCAATAGCTGCACCGATTAACCCTCCTAAAAGAAATGCCCCCATCATACTTGTAGCATCTTTATCCATGATATCCTCCATTGAAGAGTTTTCTTAGCTTAATATAAATACATCAAAGAGTCAATTCTCTCCAGTAGACATTTTAACCTGCCTCGGCTATCATTAAGTAGCAAAAAGGGAGAGAAATGGACGGAGCATTATATCAGGGTTCATGGAAGATAATCACGATTTGGGGAATACCTATCAGGGTTCATTTTTCATGGCTCATTGTTTTTGGTTTGATAACATGGTCTTTATCAACTTACTATTTTCCTAAGGAAGCCCCTGCATTACCGGCAGCATCTTACTGGATAAAGGGTGCCATTGGAGCGTTCCTTCTCTTTGCATCTGTTACATTTCACGAACTTTCGCACTCTTTCGTATCTCGAAGATACAAAATAACGATACTCAGTATTACTCTCTTTATCTTCGGTGGTGTTGCCCAGATGAAGGGTGAGCCACCAACTCCGAAAGCAGAATTCAAGATAGCCCTTGCAGGACCACTCTCGAGTTTCTTCTTAGCAGGAGTCTTCCTCCTATTCTATGCTGCAGTTGCAAACCCCGGGATGAAAGCCCTTTTCTGGTGGCTCGCGCGGCTTAATCTTATTCTCGGTGCCTTCAATCTTATTCCGGGTTTCCCTATGGATGGTGGAAGGGTATTGAGATCAATACTATGGGGGAAAACAAAAGATTATTTTTATGCCACGAGAAAGGCATCTGGCATCGGTCAGAAGATAGCCCTTTTTTTCATTATTTTTGGCTTATTCTCTTTCCTTACAGGGTTTCCGGGAGGATTATGGCTTATGTTTATAGGCTGGTTTCTTTACACAGCAGCTCAGGCAAGCTATCAACAGGTGAGTCTTCAGGAGAATCTTTCCGGCTTAAAGGTCAAGGACGTAATGGTAAAGGATATGGTAACTCTCAGTTCACCGGTTACTCTTGATGAGGCGGTGAATGGGTATTTTCTTAAATATGGCTACGGAGGATTCCCTGTCTTTGACAATGGAAGATTCCTCGGTATCATAACTCTTAAAGAGGTTAAGGATATTCCAAGGGAAGATTGGATGAAGGTCAAAGTATCGGATGTCTTGATTTCCCACAACAGGGAATGGGAAGTTTCACCCGAAGATGATGTTATGAAAGCCCTGGAACTCATGATTACCAAAGATAAGGGGAGGCTTGTGGTGAAATATAATAATAAAGTTATCGGGTTAATTACGAGAAATGGGATTGCAAGGTATATACAGGTCATGGGAAAAGAGAGAAGATAGTGCTGCTCCATGGAAAGGAAAAATCAGGGATGGGAAAACCCATCCCTGATTTTATCTAGAAAACCTATTTAGCCGGTTTCTCTGGTGCCGGTGCTGGTGCCGGAGCCTCAGCCGGTTTCTCTGGTGCCGGTGCTGGTGCCTCAGCCGGCTTTGGAGCCTCAGCCGGTTTCTCAGCCTTCTTGCAGCCAACGCCGAGTGAGAATGATACAAACAGCAACAGCGATAAAAGTATTGCTAAAAACTTCTTCATTAACTGTCACCTCCTTTCATGAAGGATTTCCATTAATCTTAAGCCATCATTATACCATAAAAGGTTTGTCAATTTTATAACTGAACACTTAGAAAAATCAAGATATTTTTAGCCTATTTTGTAAACAATCCCGAGAAAGTTTGAGGAAAGGATTTTTTCTGGTTTATAATATTGAGTGGTCCTTTCTGCTGTTATAGACGTTGGCTCTAACACAATAAGGCTTCTCATAGGTAATGTTAAGGATAACAGGATTGAAGATGTACTTTATGAAAGGAAGATTACACGGTTAGCAGAAAGGATCAATCAGGATAGAATCCTCAAGGCTGGACGCATTGAAGCCTCAATAGCAGTACTAAAGGAATTCTCTTCCATTATTCAAAGTTATGGGGTTAAGACTGTACGCGCCGTTGCTACGAGCGCCTTGAGAGAAGCATACGATGCAGGTATTTTTATAAGAAGAGTACTTGATGATACAGGTATCTCTATAGAGGTTATATCAGGTGAAAAAGAGGCAGAACTTACCCTCAAGGGTATCCTTTCATCCCTTCCTGACTCACTGATTACTCACAATTCAACATTTATTATTGATATAGGAGGAGGAAGCACAGAGTGGATACTGTGTAAAGGCAAGGATCCTGTGGATATGGGGAGCATCCCTGTTGGGGTTATAAAACTTCATGAAAATTTCATTAAGACCGATCCTGTCTCAGAAGCAGACATCTCAGCATTAAATAGGGAGGTCCTTTCATTTTTAGAAATTTTGAAAAGGAGGATTAGTCATCATATCAAAAGGAAGACAAACTTCATAGGAACAGCAGGAACCTTTACAACCCTTGCCTCTGTTGACCTACAACTCGAAATGTATTCAAGGGAAAAAATACATCTCCATAGAATACCTCTTAGCAGACTCCACGATATGGGGAAAAGATTGTTAGCCCTTCCACTGAGGGAAAGAGAGAATGTCGTGGGGCTTGAAGCGGGAAGGGCAGACTTGATTATACCCGGTATACAATTTACAATTAACATAATGGAAAGTTTTAACTTTGATGAATTAATTGTCAGCGATTATGGTCTTCTTGAGGGAGTCCTCCTTGAGACTCTGAAGGAGAGGGATGAAAAAAATATTCCAGAGGCCCGTAAGCCTTAAACAGGTGCCATTCAGATTTTGTACAGGGTGTGGACACAGCCTCATACACAGGTTGATTGCCGAATGTATTGATACGTTAGGTATAAGAGAAAGAGTCGTGGGGATTGCTCCAGTAGGGTGCGCAGTATTTGCCTATGACTATTTTAATTTTGACATTCTCGAAGCCCCACACGGCAGACCTCCTGCCGCAGCAACAGGACTTAAACGTGCCATGCCTGACAGGATAATCTTTACGTATCAGGGTGACGGGGACCTTGCTGCAATAGGTACAGCAGAGATTATTCATGCTGCTAACAGGGGAGAGAACATCTCGGTATTCTTTGTCAATAACGCAACATACGGTATGACGGGAGGCCAGATGGCACCGACGACACTCCCCGGCCAGAAGACTAGCACGACACCCTCGGGAAGAGATATCAAGACCGCAGGATTTCCTCTTCGTGTTTCAGAACTTCTGTCCACAATTGAGGGAGCTTCCTATATTGTCAGGACCTCGGTAGATTCCTACAGAAATCTGGTCAATACGAAAAAGGCAATTGAAAAGTCCTTCAGATATCAGATGGAAGGGATAGGGTTCAGCCTTGTCGAGATACTTTCGCCATGTCCGGTAGACTGGGGACTCACCCCTAAGGATTCAATACTATGGCTTCGGCAAGAGATGATGTCAGTATTCCCTCTGGGAACATTGAAGGATAAATTCAAGGGGGAGAATAACTGGAAAAAGGAATTATCATAGCAGGTTTCGGGGGACAGGGATTACTTTTTTTCGGAAGAATCCTTGCCTATGCCGGTATGCTTGAAAACAAGGAGGTGACCTGGTTCCCATCGTACGGGGGAGAGATGAGGGGAGGTACAGCAAACTGCACAGTGATCATCTCGGATGAGTTGATAGCTTCCCCAATTGTGAAAAACCCTGACATACTTGTTGTCATGAATGATCAATCTCTTCGGAAGTTCCAACCGCAGCTCAGGAAGATGGGTATTCTTCTCTTTGATTCATCTCTTATAAAGAACCCGGAGCTGCGTGCTGATATAGAAGTTGTTGGAGTTCCTGCAACAGAGATCTCCAAAACCATTGGTAGTACAAAATCTGCAAATATGGTATTGCTCGGTACATTGATTGCCAAAACAAAGCTTCTGAAGGAACAGTCAACGTTTGAGGCCCTTGAAGATTCAATGGACCAAAGAAAAGAGGTCGTCGCAATGAACAAGAGGGCTATCAGGGATGGTATAAAATTCTTTGAAGATAAGAAAGGCTAAGATAACTGACCTGAAACAGGCTCACAAACTCATCAATGATTATGCAAAGAAAGAGGAGATGATTCCCAGGTCTCTCAGTGAGCTCTATGAAAACGTGAGAGATTTTATTGTATGTGAATATAATGGAAATATATGTGGTGTCTGTGCACTGCATATCATGTGGGAAGACCTTGCCGAGATACGATCTCTCGCAGTAGACAGTGAATATCAGAAAATTGGCATAGGGAAAAACCTTGTTAAACAATGCCTGAAAGAGGCAAAGACATTGGGGTTAAAACAGGTTTTCGCTTTAACGTACTATCCTGAATTCTTCAAGAAAATGGGGTTTGTGGACATCGAAAAATCAAGCCTTCCCCAGAAGATTTGGGGAGACTGTTTGCGTTGTCCCCGCTTTCCTGAATGTGATGAGCATGCTGTTATTTCCTATCTTTTATAGCTGTATCTTAATGTATGCCTTTTTTCTGAGTTCATCAATATGCACCTTGAGAACCCGATTCAGTTCAGCCTCAGTGAGATAGTTTTCGATCTCTTCTCTCACCGTTTCAAATTCTTTACCCTGAAAATCTTCTATATGTTTTTGATAAAAATCTAACACTTCTTCTTCCTTTATCTTTATAAAAGGCCTTATCCTGAGATCAATGTATTCCTTCAACAGTTCATCCTTCGTAGGAGCCTCCAATCTGATCTTTTTAGCCTCTCTGAGAAGAAGGACTCTGTTGACCATCGCATTCAATACTTCTTCTTTTGTGATATCAGGAGTGACCTTCATCGACTTCGAATATTCCTCCTCGAATTCACTGAGGGTTATTGCCGTATCATCCACAAATGCAACGACACAGTCTTTTATCTCAGCATAAAGCAAAGGGCGTAGTGCAAAGAGCAGTAAAAAAGTAATGAGCGATAGGCAAAGAAGTGAAACGGTGAAACGGTGAAATGGGGACACGGGGGTAGGAAGAAGTGGAATATTACACATTCTCCGACTCGCCCATTCTCCGAATCTCCCATTCATTTCTTTAAAAAGCATGGCCGATACTGAAGTGTATTTCACCATTACTCTCTCCCTTTTCTTTGTTAAGTTTGTGTCCGTAATCAATGCTGATAGGACCAACTGGGGTGTTATATCTGAAACCGAGGCCTGTAGAGTACTTGAGATCCCCAGGGTCTATATTTTTTGCCTTCTGCCAGACATTGCCTCCATCAAGAAAGGTAACGATTCCAAAACCTTTGCCAATGTATGACCTCAGCTCGAGGTTGCCGCAGAGAAATGCATCGCCGCCAGTTGGGTTCCCGTCTGGGCCCTTAGGACCGAGGGTGTCCTGCCTGTAACCCCTCACCGTTGTTCTTCCTCCGAGAAAAAATCTTTCAACAATCGGTAGCTCTGCGGTTTCATGGTATCCCCAAGCAGTGCCTGCTCTGAGCGATAAAGCAAGGACGAACCGTTTGCTCAACTGCTGGTAGGTGCTACCATTAGCTAAAAGCTTTATAAAGTTAGTCTCGGACAACAAGAGAGGAGACGTAACTTTGAGTTGTATCCCCGAGAGGATACCCTTCTTGGGGTCAAAGGGATTGTCCCTCGAATCATAAACTATTCCAGGCCTGAGAGCACTGATGGCAAGGGTTCCTGTATCTTCTTTGCTCAGGACAACATCAGGTTGGACATCGAATGTGTTTACAAAGGAGAATTCATAATACAATCCTGCCTTCAGGGTATCACTCAATTTTTTCTCAACGCCTGCCGTAGCTCCATACCGGTTCAATCTGTATAATGTTTTTCTGGTATCGAAATTGAGTTCTTCCCTGTCTTCATAGATTAAAAATATCCTGAAAGGCATTTGTTGATCGAGAAACCAGGGTTCGAGATACTGTAAAATCGATCTTTTCTCAAGGGAACTCATCTCAAGCCGTAATGAAGCCTGCCTGTTCATACCCCAGAGATTCCTATAGCTCAGATCTAAAAATCCCCTGAACCTTTCGAAGTCTCCATATCCAAAACCAAATTCTACAGCACCGGCATCCCCTTCATTCAATCTCATCAAGATATCTTTTTTGTGGTCATATTTGTCAAGTACCTCCATCTCAACATTTGTAAAGAGGCCTAACTTGTATATTCCCTGTCTCTCTTTAGCGAGGAGACTATCGTCAAAAGGCATCCCTTCATGATGTTTTAACTCTCTTTTTATTACTTCATAGTTTGTTCTGTAATTACCTGTGACTATGGTCTTACCAAAAAAAGTTACACCGTCTTCATTGATCTGAAAAACCAAGGATACCTTCTGCCCCTCAAAATTTCTCTGGACGCTAACTGTGACGTCTAAAAGGCCACGGCTGTTGTATAAATCAATAATCCTATATTGAGCGTCCGAAATATCAACTTCATTGTATGGATCGCCTGGTTTTATCCTGACAGCCTTTTTTACTTCCTCCTCGGAAACGAGCTTTGTCCCAACAATATCTATCTTCTCGATCTCCGTCTTCAAACCCTCATGTATTCTGATCATGATATTCATCTCTTGAGAACTTTCTTCATATTGCGTCTGAAACTCTTCGACGCTAACTGTTAAGTATCCAAGAGCGATATAGAGCTCTTTAATTGTCTCTCTGTCTGTATCGATAAGGTCAGGATTATAGGGCTCTCCCTCTTTAAGTGTCATGACCTCTTTAAGGTTCTTTTCTGGAAAACTGACACCGCTGAAAGAGATTGTCTTGATTTTAACCTTTTTCCCCTCAAATATAAAAAAATTGAGACCTATGAGATCATCCTTTGATGTTACGACAGGTGCTATCTGTGCAAAGATGATATCCTTTTGTGTGATAAAGAGAAAGCATCTTGGCGACCGCCTCTTCGACCATGTCATCATTGAAGTCCTCAGCCTCGAAAAAGGGCATCTCTTTAAGAAGGGTTTTTGTGGAAATGGCGCTATTGCCCTCTGTTGAGATTATCAGACGCTTACCAGGATTGATAGGGATGGTGAGTGTTCTATCCAAAAATGTATAAGGGCCTATTACAGGTCTGAAATATCCGTTCTTCTTGTAATATGCTTTTATTCTCTCGATATCTTTCCGTAGTTCTACCTGATCATATAAATCCTCTTCAGATAAGTTCATCATCCTTTGAATCTCTTCTGTCCCTCCGGAGAGTATGATCTTTTTTATTTTTTCCGGTTCTCCTGTATTAACCCGAAGATATATATTTACCCTGTATGGTTTTTCTGTCTTTTCAATCTTAGCAGTGATACTGGCGTCCGGGTATCCTCGTATTGCTATCCCGATGCTTCAGCTTTTCTATAGCGGAATCAATCAGGTCATATCTCATCACCTGATCATCTTTAAAGGAGAAATTATTCCTTATAAATTTTGTGGAAAGGTTATAATCTCCCTCTACGTATATCTTTTCTATGAAATCTCTCTCCTTTATTGTAATCGTAACGTTTGTTTTTTCCCCGTCCGTTGTCTCAATACAGATGTCGTCAAAAATCCCTTTTAAGAAGGCCCTTTTGATACCTCGCCTTATGCTTCCATTATCGATTACGCTACCTGGCCTGATGCCGAGGAGGTCAAGAAGTTCTTTATTTTCAAGAGAGTAAAGCCCGTTGATTTGTATTTCACTAACTATTGCGCCTTCAGCCTCGGAAAGCGAGATATGAAAAGTAAGAAGGAGGAAATAGAAAATGAGAATGAAAAACTCTTGAACTCTCCGTTCCCATTTCCGATTTGTCATTCCACCTTTCATTTAAATTCAAACCTGAACTTTATGTCGCCTCCTGTAATTCCTCTCTCATCCCTGCTGCCGACAAGGGATATGTTCTTATCAAGGAGGTATTCCAATTTGAATATCTGCTGTTCGGTGGCGGCAGAGCCCAGAGTGCTTGAGTACGTTACGTATAACCTATCGCCAAGGAGCCTTTTCGATACAGTAACTCTTGGCTCAACGGTACCGGTAGTTTTTGAGACATAAGGACCGACCTGAAGCCTGTCAAACCCCGTTATAGTCTTCAGCCTTTCCTCGAAAACATCCTGTAGTTCCCCTGCAAGGAATGAGGTCGCCTCTGTTGCGCCTATACCTCCTCCTGTCGCCCTGTCAGTTCTTTTCCTCCCTTGCCGACTGTCAGGAGGGCAAGGATATCCATCTCCTCAAGGGGCGGATCTGAAGATAGCGAGAGGTTGAAATGCTCTATCTGTCCTTCAATATTTAGTTTGATATGATACCCCTGTATGCTTGTTTCGGCTGCAACCTCCATAACCGGGTTCAGCCGGTTTGGGTCAGCAAAATAGGCACTTGCATGAATGATCCTGAATTCATTGTTCCTTAGATAGGCAATCCCACTCTTTAGATTCAAGCGTGCCGAACAATATGGGGCGTGCTATTGTTCCCCTTAGTACGATATCTACTGTTATGGGAGCCCTGGCAATGTTGTTATCAATATAAATATTTTCATCGCCCGAAATCTTTATATTCAGGTCGGCCTTCTCGATCCCGGATACTTCAGCTTTGGGCTTCTCTTTTGTCTTCGCCAGAAAAAGCAATCTTTTCCAATCTATCCTCTCCTTGTACTTCGCACTGTTTATCTTTATATCACCGCTAATGCCCTGGGCATCCGGGGTCCCCTTATATAAAAGGTAACCTTTAAAGTTTATATTGAAATCTTTTGAAGGAGAGAAGGTTATATTATCAAGATTAGATTCAACGTAAAATCTTTTTATACTAAAGCCCTCGAGATAGACAAGACCTGATGTGCTTATATCTCCGCCTCCGATTCTGCCTGCAAGCTTCTTCACAATGACCCGGTCTTTATCAATGGTTGCTTGACCATTGACTGAACTGATGCGTGGATAGTTACCCTTCAATCCAAAAGAGGCATTGGAAATATTCAAGTCCCCACTCATCTCAGGTTTCTCCCATTTACCAATAAGAGAAAAGGCGAATTCAGCTTCTCCTGTCAGGTGATCCACGTTCGTGGACAGGACTTTTAATGGTAGAAAGAGAAGATCGCCCTTCGAGATGGAGGTTATACTCTCTACCAATCTCCATATCCCCAGAGACCTTGACCAAGGATGTACCACCACCCCTTATTGCAAAGGCTGGAAAAGAGAGTTTCCTGTTGTCAATCAGGACCTTTATATCAGAATCGTTCGAAAAGCTGTAGCCAAGAAGTGAAAGGGTAAGATTGCTTATATTTGCTGAGGCTCTTATGTTTTTCATGTCTCCATCCATCTCGACATGACCCTTGAGATTGAGCAGCAGGTCTTCGGGCATGTCCCTGAGAATTGAACCTAAGATAAAATCATATCTGCCTGGCTGGATCTCGATCTCAGCATTCCATGGCAACGTATCGTCAAGGTGTCCCTCCCCCCTGAGCTTTATCCTTTCATCAAAGAGAGAGGCCTTCAAAAAGATGTTCTTGTTTTTGATCTCTCCATTGATCGTGCTATTGCCAATTGATCTACCTTTAAAAACACCCCCGACTACTTTGGCATTAAGCACAATGGTAGGGTCTTTAACAGTTCCCTGACCTTCTGATTGTATACTGAAAAAGGTACCTTCAGGAACGTTCTCAAACCCGAGGTCCTTTATCAAAATCTTGTCTGATGAGACATGAAAGGAAAATCTCTCATCGGAAGATATCTTTCCTTCAGCCGTCAAGGTCGAGACACCCTGTTTGATTATGACCTTTTTGAAAGTAAGCTCTTTATTGAGATATGAGAAGGCCATAGATGCAGAGTCAAGGGGAATTTTATATATGATTGGTTTCATGATATTAGCGTTACCGGCAATTTCAATATTTTTGTCCCTGCCCCCGATTTTGAAATCTGCATTCATGCGTCCTGTTACAGCTGTTGCAGGGATGTCTTTAGAGAAGAGCTGTATAATCCCTCTTAGGTCAGCGTTTTTAACGGTAGCATTCATTTCATATATGGGCTTTGAAACATCGAAAAGTTTTTCTGCCTCAGGAAATGATATCCTGCCCTTCAGCCTGTGCTCTTCTCCAGGTGGCATGAGAAGAAGTTCTTGGACATTGAGGAGCTTTTTGTTATATGAGAAGAGAGAGGTAATACGGTATGCCTTATAGTCCTGCACAAAGGCACTCGATATATCAGCTCTTCCGGATATCTCGGGATTATCAAATGTGCCTTTTATCCCTCCAGAAAAATTCCCCTGGCCTTTAAGTCCGGTGTAGTAAGGAAGAATCAGGTCAGAGACATCTTTTGTATTGAGCCGGCATGTAAAGTCGAGAGTTTTTTTCGTGATATCAATTGTGCCTTCTGCTTTGAGGTCGGAGAGAGACGTTCTTAGTTGCAGACCAGAAAGAGAGAGGACACTATCCCGCATGGAATAATTACTGTTGATGTTTCTTATCCTATCGAGAGCATTCTCAGCCGAAGGTTTATAATCTTTGCTCTTTGCTCCGCCTAAGGCGGATTGCTCTCTGCTTTGTGCTTCATAGACAAACCAACCATCAGGGTTGAATTTACTACCCGATGTCATGAGTTCTCCCTCTACCTTGCCAGCTGATATATCAGGCTCCCAGCCTATGAGCTTAAAGGCAGCTCTGCTATCAATCGAGTCAAACTGTATATTGAGAGTAAAGGGTTCAACATGAGGGAGGTTTATAGATGCCTCGGCTTTAGCATTACCGTTATACAACTCAGCATCGCCATGATTGAATCTCATTAACCCATCCTGATAGGTCACATCGCACCTGAGTGAATCTATCTCAACGCCGAAGAGATTGCCCTTTCGAAGCCTTGCCTTTGCCACTCCCGAGATGTCTGAAAGCTTCCCTTTTATTTCACCCTGAAAATCAACGAGCCCCTCTATCTTCTCTTTTACTTTGAGCATTTCCATGAGTGTCTGGATATAAAAATCCCCTTTCAGTTTTAAATCTACAAAGATATCTTTCCATTGCCCAAGGCCAAAGCCCGGAGACTGAAGGCCTTCAAGTCTTATTTCACCTTCTGCAGACATCTTGCCTTCACCTCTCTGCTTCAAGCTAAGGATGTGCTTTATGGAATCAACGAGAAGGGCTATCTTGGTCCTCAGAGTTCCCTTACCCTTGGAATATAAACCTGAACCCTGTAACTCAGAGCCATATGAACCAATGGTGAGGCGTTTTATTTCGATCTCATCTTTCTTTAAGACAAGCGAGGTCATAATATTTCCTGTGAGTTCGGGCAATCCACCTTTTCTGATATCGAATTTTTTAATAGAAATATTGACCCTCGGATTTTTACCGAGGATTACCTCTCCTCCAAGCCCTTCAGTGTCCAAAGAGGTTTCTAAATTCTCATCATGCAAAGATGCAGAACCTTCGTTTATCTCAACCACCTTAATTCTGACTTTAAAGGGAAACCTTCCCTCTTTTTCAAGATAGGCCTTAACATTTTTTATTATCTCATCAAGATGTCCTTTATCAGAGGATAAATTGGGCTCCTTTATGACAAGTCTGCGAATAGAAATGCGCTTCCTTAAGAGACCCTAAAGGCTCTATATACCCTTTCACCCTGTTTGCAAGGAGTATCCTTTTGCCATCTTCATCAAAAACCTTCAAGTCCTTGGCCTCTATGAAGAGTGGGAAGATATTGATATAGATCTTCTTCGCTATCACCTTCTGTTGGAGTGCAGCCTCTAATTCAGGAAGTATAAGTCTCTTGAGGGCATTTGAAACATACGGTCCTCTCGAAATGAATATTACAAGGCCGATAACAATGGTAAGGAATAAAAGGGATAAAACCCTTTTTGTTTTTTTCTGT
>CAWGWX010000034.1:150000-153940 GCA_963826355.1 Nitrospirota bacterium
ACGAAGAAGATGCTATTACAGGGAGTTGGTTGATTTTATCGTACCTGCTATGTTATAAAAATAAGCTATTTATTCCTGTCCCTTTTCGAGATGTAGGAGCACAGAGAATAAAAAGGTGAGGAGGCGCTGATCATGAATGTCTACGAAAATATAATAATCCTTAATGCATCCCTTCCTGATGAAGAGATTGAGGCAGCTATTACAAAGATTAAGGAGTTTATTGCAGGTCAAGGCGGACAAATAGTGAAGACAAACATCTGGGGTAAGAAAAAACTCGCCTATGAGTTTAAAAAACAGAAAAAGGGCTTTTACGTACTTTTGGTATATAAGACACTGCCGTCGACAATTAAAAAGCTTGAGGAGTTCTATAAAGTCTTTGAACCTGTCATAAAACATTCTGTCATAAAGCTCGGCACAAAGCAGGTAGAACATCTTGAAAAAACTGAGGCAGCCTTAGAACAGGTAGAACAAAAGAAAGAGGGCTAAGATGTATAACAAGGTAATACTCATAGGCAATCTCACAAAAGACCCTGAACTCAGGTACACCCCGCAAGGTACACCCGTAGCCTCCTTCAGACTGGCAGTGAATTACAGGTACAAACAGTCCGCCTCTGGCGGAGACGATATGAAACAGGAAACGCTTTTCATAGATAATGTCGTTTTTGGAAGACAGGCAGAATCATGTAGTAAGTATCTTAATAAAGGTAGCTCTGTACTTGTAGAGGGTAGACTTCAGGAAAGAAGATGGGAATCTGACGGACAGCAGAAGAGTAAGTTCGAAGTCATTGCCCAGTCAGTAAAGTTCCTTTCAAGAAGGGCAGCTCCTGAAGAGCTGGTAGCAGAAGGTTCGCCTGAGGCGGATGTTCCTCCAGAAGAAACTACTGATTTAGAACCATTTTAAGGAGAAGAGAGATGCCATATCAGCAGAAGAGATTCCAGAGAAAGAAGTTTTGCAGGTTCTGTGCAGATAAGACAGAGTTCATAGATTATAAAGACATTAGAATTCTAAAAAGCTATCTCACGGAAAGAGGGAAGGTCCTTCCGCGGAGGATGACTGGCACGTGTGCAAAGCACCAGAGGGAGCTTACAGAATCGATAAAGCGAGCAAGAAGTGTAGCTCTCCTTGCCTTTGCAGAAAAGTAGGATGAGGATTCCAAAGAGTTGGGTTCCCCTTTTAGCAAAAAAGATCGTAAATAACATTGTAGCAAAAGGACTCGTTAAACCCACCGTACTGTTAGAGAAACTCCTTTTAGAAACAGAAGAACTCCTCCTCAATGAACTTACCGTCGAAGACAGGTTGAACGAAGAGGTCAGAGGACTTTTAAAAAAATACTCTCCTGAAATAGAAAAGGGCCACCTTGACTACAGGAAGCTCTTTGAACTGACTAAACATAAACTGGTGAGGGAACGAAGCCTGATATTATGATGCTCTCTGAGGATAAGATCTCGCATCTCAGCCATATACTCTTTAAGGGGCTGATCGAGGAAAACCTCATTGAAGCAGTCGAGGAAGAAGGTAAGATAAGGGCAGAAATTAAGAGAACAATTATATCGGAACTGAAGGTTGGAGAAGAGATTGATGCTGTTGTCAGGAAGAAACTCCTTTCCTTTTCAAAAAAGTTAGCTGAAGGGAGCCCTGAGTGGGAGGTCCTGTACAAGAAATTTTTCAAGGAACAAGAGGTAAAAAGAGGCAGGGCTTAGGGTTAATATGCCTGAGGCATATTAAAAAAAGTATGGACTCCTTCATCTCAAATGTAACAGAGGAAGAGGTAAAGAGGGAAAAGGCAAAGGCACAAATACTGAAGAAGTCCCAATGGTGGAAACGAAAATGTTCAGAAGGACTCTGCTATTACTGCAAAAAGAAAGTTGCCCCAAAAGAACTTACCCTTGACCACATAGTGCCCATCATACGGGGTGGAAAATCAACAAAGGGGAATGTTGTTCCAGTTTGTAAAGAATGCAACAACAAGAAGAAGTACCTCCTTCCGATTGAATGGGCAGAATACGTTGAAAGATTAACTGAAGATACCGCATATCTATAGCATCTCACTTCTTTCTTCCATTTTGGTAATAACAAAAAAGATATGATATAATTTTTTATCTTTGGGGAGTCGTCCAGTGGCAGGACGGCAGACTCTGGATCTGCTTACAGGGGTTCGAATCCTCTCTCCCCAGCCAACTTAAAGCTAAAAGCTTAAAGTTAAAAGTGAAAAGTTAGAAATTCTTAACTCATAACTTTTAACTCTTAACTTTTTGAATGGTCCCATCGTCTAGAGGCCTAGGACGTAGCCCTCTCAAGGCTAAGACACGGGTTCGAATCCCGTTGGGACCGCCAGATATATTTGCCCACTCATGAAGGTTACTTTATATATCATAAGAGGTATTTTATCCGGCAAAAAATATATAGGAATCACAAATGATTTACAAAGGAGATTAAGAGAGCATCGTGATGGTAATTCAAAAGGTGGGCAACTTATCGGTGATTTCGAATTAATTCATACCGAGGAATTTGACGACTATTCATCTGCACGGAGGCGTGAGATTTTTCTCAAAAGTGGCCAAGGGCGGAAATGGATTAATGATAGTGTTGTGAAAACACGACCCTCCAGAGGCGGGTAAAGCTGCGCCCTTAAAGGGCTTGTGCGCCTCAGGCGCACTTGTACGCTTAAGGCGTATTCGAATGCGCCATGGGCGCATAAATCCCGCTTGTTCGCCTCTGGCGAGTTGGGACCGCCAAAGATTAAAGAGCTTCCATGAATATTATTGTATATAGCGGTCGTGCTGCTCTCCATGGCCGAGGTTACCCTCGGCCGGAAACTCATGCTGATGGCAACGCAGGAGGACGCGATCGTGGGATGATCGACAAAGACCGCCTGCCCAAAGCACGGCTATGGCGTTGGAGAGGGCGGCGGAGAATAATCCGGCGGTACAGAGCCGAACCCCGGGGGTGGAGGAGGCGGGATCTTCTGAACACGACGAGTACGTGTTACGACGCCAGGAATCTGGTTCCCTTTGGCATACATGCACTGCATATATGCAATATCGTACCGACGTTGTGCCTCCCAGCCATAAACCTGACCGGCATTGGCGCCTGCGGTAGTTCCGATAAGAAGTCCACTCGCGGCGCCGATGGCCGCTCCGACACCCGCATCACCTGAGGTGGAGCCAATAACCGCTCCTAGGCCTGCGCCGATGGCCGTGCCAGTGACGGCCCCTGTGACAGTATTTTGATTGACCGTCTCCTGAGGACTAAGCCCGATCTGCTGTGCTGCCCATTGTCTGCAGATGGCATCCTCGGCCGCGAATTGCTCAAACGGTTTTCCAGGTGGTGGCAGTATCATCACGCTTGGCCCCTTTGGGACGGTTGCACATCCGCCCAGCGCTACTAGCACCAGAAATGAAAAGATGCTTATCCTGAGCTTCATCATGTCTTCACTCCTCTCCGTCCTGTGGAACCGGAGGAATAACCTTCAACCAGCCCTTAGGACACTGTTTAACATAAGGATAGTAGCCCTGGGGATTCGGGCAGTAATACCAATAACTCTGTTCCTCTGGCTGTGGGGCAGGCTGGACATATACCGGAGGCTGTTGTTGGATGACAACGGGTGGCGAATAGTACGGATAATACGGATAGTATGGATAGCCCGGAGCACCCCACCACCACGGGCCCCATCCACTCCATCCTGGCCCGATCCAGACACCTCCACTAAAATGGTATCGTGACCCGTGAAAGTGTCCCGATCCATGATGATCTCCCCGTCCGTCGGCATACGCCGTTAAGGTATTTACAGAAAGCAGTACCAAGACCGCAAAGAAAATACAAATGGCTTTTTTCATTTCCACCTCCCTTTGCGTGAAGTATTTCTTGCTTCTTCCTTCGCCATTTAAAAACCCTTGATCCATTCCTTACTATTATTATAACGCTATAACGTGTACATTG
>CAWGWX010000035.1:0-31195 GCA_963826355.1 Nitrospirota bacterium
GTGAAAGCAGTTAGTCAGGGGCTTAATCCATCAATGTCTGCAAAGGTCAAGTTCTAATTTTTACATATTAGGGCGGGAATGATTCGTATATTTTTTTACTCTCTA
The DNA here is from genome assembly GCA_963826355.1 of Nitrospirota bacterium. Classification (GTDB taxonomy): domain Bacteria; phylum Nitrospirota; class Thermodesulfovibrionia; order Thermodesulfovibrionales; family SM23-35; genus DASPRG01. The sequence goes on from CAWGWX010000035.1 coordinate 106, forward strand.
TAATGCATCCCTCCAGGCATCTGTAACTTCTTATATCCTGCAGGGAGCTCAAAGAGGCTATTTGGTTGTGATTCAATTTTGACATTCTTGTATTCCTGTATCCACGATCCATCGATTGCTGCAGTCTTTATACCAAAGTTTATGTCTGTTGCCCACCACTGGTAAACCTGCTCTTTCTTGTTACCTTCTTTGTAGGTGATCAGATATTTTTTCGTAGGATGTCCATCGATCGTCTCGTTGCCGACATGTTTTCTCTCTATCTCACCCTCAAATTTATCTTCGACCATTGGTTTATTTTGCAAGTTAAAGGGCATCTCCATATACATCTTCTCTGCCGGCATGATGTTCCATATCACCTTCTTGTCAATCCTGGTTATCATAATCATCTCATTCGGGGTTTTCGTATCCATCCTGAACCTGTCAGCCTTATAGTAGATCTTACCTTTTGTCTGTCATTCCCTTTGTTGTCATGATGGTATCAGCAGAGAATTCAAAGGCAAAAGCCATCCCTGAAAATAAAATGACAAACAAATAGAAGAGCGAAAAACGTTTTTTTCATCAGAACCTCCTCTCTATCAAAACTGTCTTAAAAATCTCATATCATTTTCGAAGAATAGACGTATATCATCGATGGAATACTTGAGCATGGCTGGCCTTTCTACCCCCATACCAAAGGCAAACCCTGAATAGATCTCCGGATCATATCCAACCATCTCAAATACCCGCGGATTTATCATTCCTGCACCTAATATCTCGAGCCACCCCGTATTTTTGCACACTCTACATCCCTTTCCGGAGCAGAAAATGCAGCCGATATCCACTTCAGCGCTCGGTTCGGTAAAGGGGAAGAAACTCGGCCTGAACCTCACCGGGGTATCAGGACCAAAAAAGCTATGGATAAATAATTCCAGCACCCCTTTGAGATCGCTGAAGGCAATATCAATATCGACCATGAATCCCTCTACCTGATGAAACATCGGGGTATGGCATATATCCGCATCGCATCGGTAAACCTTACCAGGAGCAATAATTTTCAGGGGTGGTTTCCTCTTTTCCATGACCCTTATCTGAACTGGCGAGGTATGGGTTCTGAGAATGACATCATCGGATATATAAAAGGTATCCTGCATATCCCTTGCAGGATGGTCCTTTGGTATGTTCAGTGCTTCAAAATTATAATAGTCGAGTTCTACCTCAGGTCCCTCTGCAATCTCAAAACCCATCGAAACAAATATTCCAATTATTTCAGAAAGCACTTTGCTTATAGGATGCTCCCTGCCAAAGGGCGTGAACTTCCCTGGCAGTGTTATATCTATAGCCTCCGATAATATGATCCTTCTATGCTCTTCTGTCTTCAGGAGAGTTTCTTTCTTCTTGCTCTCTTCATCTATATAGCTTTTAACTTCATTGACTGCTTTGCCGTATGCTGGTCTTAGCTCAGGAGTGATCGTGGAGAGGGTTTTGAGTTTTGAGGTAACAAGGCCCCTCTTGCCTAAATATTTTACCCTTAACTGTTGTAGCTCAGCCAAGGATTTGGCTGATTTTAATTCTTTTAGGAAGGAATTCTTTAGAGAAAGGAGATCCTCCACTTTTTACTTCTCATTTTTCACTTTCTCTACCAGTTGACTGAAAGCAGATGGGTCATTGTAAGCCATATCTGCAAGGGCCTTTCTATTTAAAGCGATATTTGTCTTCTTCAGCCTTGACATGAACTGACTATATGTTAGCCCAAGGGCACGTAGAGCAGCATTTATCCTGATAATCCAGAGAGCTCTGAATTCTCGCTTCCGCACCTTACGGTCCCTATACGCATAGAGAAGTGACCTGTCAACAGCCTGCTTTGCAATCCTAAAAAGACGGCCTCTGGCTGAATAATAGCCCTTAGCCTTTTCTAATATCTTCTTTCTTCTTCTCCTCGTCTTGAATCCGCCTTTTGCCCTCGGCATCTATTCCTCCTCTAAAATCAGTAACGAGTTATGAGTAACGAGTAACGAGTTTTACTATAGATTTCTGTATTTAAACTTGTCACTTTTCACTCGTTACTTGTCACTGTCGTTACTTATATGGTAAAAGTCTCTTAATATTATCATATTCACTATCAGAAACCAAAGTCGCTTTTCTGAGATCTCTTCCCCTCTTTGCAGATTTGCCTGTAAGAAGATGGCCCTTATAAGCCTTTCTCCTCATTATCTTACCTGTGCCTGTTACCTTGAATCTTTTTGAAGCTCCACTATGGGTTTTAAGTTTTGGCATCCTGTCTCCTTTATAATTAGTAACGAGTTACGAGTAACGAGTTTCGGTATAAATTTTATTGTCTTTAACTCGTCACTTGTCACTTGTTACTGTCATCATTTTGGTGTCAGAATCATGGTTATGTTTTTACCCTCAAGTCTGGGTGACTGTTCAACATTAAATTTGCCTGTTAATGTTTCTAATATCTTCTTAAATACCCTCATCCCGAATTCGGGCCTGACAATTTCCCTCCCTCTAAAAAACATCATCACCTTTGCCTTATTGCCATCGTCAAGAAAACGCCTGATATTCTTAACTTTCAGGCCAAGGTCGTGCTCTGTTATTTGAGGCCTGATCTTAATTTCCTTAATATCTGCAGTTTTCTTCTGTGTCTGTTTTTTGCTTAATTGGTATCTGTATTTTCCAAAATCGAGTATCTTGCAGACAGGAGGCTTCACATTTGCTGCCACTTCTACAAGATCAAGCTCTCGTTCGCCGGCAATCTTCAATGCATCAGCAAGGGGCATAATGCCAAGCTGGTTTCCGTCGACATCTACCAGCCTAACCTCCTTAGCCCTTATCCGCTCGTTGGCTTTTATTTCCTTAGTTATACTTTCACCTCCTGCAATTAAAGTTCCAAACTCTAATATCTCGTTCCTAAAAGACTCTCTATTTTGTCATTCCGCACTTGATGCGGAATCCAGGGTTTCCCGTGAAAACGGGAATCCAATTCATTGATAGCTCCCTGCTTTTGCAGAGCCTGCCCCGTACTTGATACGGGGGACAGCGTCTGGATTCCTGCTGGAGTTTACCCCTGGATTCCCGCTCGGATTTGCGGGAATGACAAAGGGGCAGGAATGACCATAAACAATATTATTCAACTTTTTAGATATCCTGAAGCTCGCCGTAGAGTTCTTTATACACAGATTTGTAATTTAGAATTTTACCACATATCGCCTTAAAGCTCATGACTTTTATTTCTTACTTTACCTTTTATTATCTCGATAAACTCATCAATAGTGAAGGGCCCAATGTTTTCACCACTTCGCTTCCTGACAGTTACCTTCTGCACGGAAACTTCCCTTTCGCCTATTATAACCAGATATGGTACTTTCCTCAAGGTAGCATTTCTAATTTTATAGCCAACCTTTTCATTTTCCATATTTAATTCAGTCCTTATACCCTCTGATATTAACTGTTTCGAAAGGGCCATTGCATAATCTGCATACCTCTCAGAGATTGTAAGGATCTCGATCTGCACAGGCGCAAGCCATAGAGGGAATGCCCCTGCGTAATGCTCTATGAGTATCCCGAAGAATCTTTCTAAAGAACCCATGAGGGCCCTATGTATCATTATCGGTCTGTGATCCTTGCCGTCACTACCCCTGTATGTTACATCAAACCTCTCGGGGATGTTAAAATCAACCTGGATGGTGCTGCACTGCCAAGGCCTATTCAAGGTATCTTTGACCTTTATATCTATCTTGGGGCCGTAGAAAACACCTTCCCCCGTATCGATCTCAAAAGAAAGTCCTTTTGTCTCGAGAGCCTTTTTCAGGGCATTTGTTGACCTTTCCCAGCTTTCAAGACTACCGACATACTTTTCGGGTCGTGTAGAAAGGTAGACTTCATAATTCTCAAAACCAAAGGTTCTGAGTATGAAGAGGGTGAACTCAAGGACACCCATTATCTCATCTTCTATCTGGTCTTCCCTGCAGAATATATGCGCGTCATCCTGCGTAAAACCCCTGACACGTAAAAGGCCATGGAGCACACCTGAACGTTCATATCGATAAACTGTTCCCAACTCTGCATACCGTATAGGGAGGTCCCTGTAACTTTTTAATGAATTTTTATAGACATAGATATGGAAGGGACAATTCATGGGCTTAATCTGGTAGTCTATTCCTTCAATTTCCATAGGAGAATACATATACTCGCTGTAAAAGTCGAGGTGGCCGCTCTTCTGCCATAGCTGAAGTTTTGCTATATGTGGTGTATAAAGGATTTTGTATCCTGCCCTGTAGTGTTCCTTCAGCCAGAAATCTTCTATAGTCCTCCTTATGGCCGCGCCGTTTGGGTGCCAGAGGACGAGACCGGGTCCTATCTCTTCACTGATGCTGAAAAGGTCGAGGTCCTTTCCGAGTCGTCTATGATCCCGCTTCTTAACTTCCTCAAGGAAATGTAGATGGTCCTCTAAAGCCTTCTCATCGGTAAAGGATATTCCGTAAATCCTCTGAAGCATTTTGTTCTTCTCGCTTCCGCGCCAGTAAGCACCTGCAATACTCAGAAGTTTAAAGGCAGCAACCTGGCCAGTTGATTCTATATGTGGCCCTCTACAGAGGTCTATAAAGCCTCCTTCCTCATAGATACTGACTTCATCCTCCTCTATCTCTTCAAGGAGCTCAACCTTATAATGTTCACCCATGCTTTGAAAGAGCTTTATCGCTTCTTGCCTTGAAATAATTTTGCGCACAAAGGGATTGTTCTGTTTTATTATCTCCGACATCTTTTTTTCTATCAAAGTGAGGTCTTCTGGTGTGAGGGACTTATCTATATCAAAATCATAATAAAAACCCTCATCTATAGCAGGTCCTATGGCGAGTTTAGCTTCAGGAAAGAGCTTCTTCACAGCATGAGCCATTATATGGGATGTGCTGTGTCTGTAAATCTCCCTCTCTTCCTTAGAATTAAAATTGATAACCTTAATTCAAAACCTCCATGTTCAAATTCTTGGAGCAGTATTTCTTACCATTTAAGGCAAATATATAATACATGTTTTATTCTTATATTTCAATGAGTTGAAATCCTTAAAGAATAATGAGAGTTATACAGACATAGATTACTGAAATGTTATAATTATATATGGCTTTGCTGGAAATTAAAAAATATCCGGACAAGATTCTAAAGCAAAAAGCTGCCTCTATTGAAAGTATAGACAGAGATATCCAGTGTCTTATAAACGATATGATAGAGACGATGTATGCTGCAAGAGGTGTGGGTCTTGCAGCAAACCAAGTGGGTGTCCTGAAGAGATTATGTGTTATAGATACGAGTATAAGGGAAGAAAACAGTCCTCTTATAGTTCTGGTAAACCCTGTCATTATCGAAAATGAAGGTGTCGAGGAGGCCGAAGAGGGGTGTCTGAGTGTTCCAGGATATATACCAACGATAAAAAGGGCAGCAAAGGTCTCTGTAAAAGGTCTTAGTAGAGAGGGTAAGCCAATAGAGATAGAAGCAACAGGCCTTCTCGCCAGAGCCTTACAACACGAAATAGACCACCTCAACGGGCTTCTTATTATAGACAGAATCAGCCCTATCAAAAGAGAGTTCTTCAAAAAACGATTTAAAAAATCCCTAAAGGCAGCAACAAGTATTAAGTGACAATCTTAGAATAGGGACGATGCGCATAGTATTTTTCGGCACACCTACATTTGCAGTCCCATCACTGAAGGCACTCCTTCAATCAGGAGAAGAAGTTGTTGCAGTAGTGACGCAGGCAGACAAAAAACGAGGGAGAGATCGGATACCTTCACCTCCACCGGTTAAAGAATTTGCTTTGCATAGTGGAATCAAGGTTTTACAACCAACGAACATCAAAGACCTTGCTTTTCTCAATGAGCTTTTAATCATGGAACCTGAAATCATCGTTGTTGTTGCATATGGGAAGATACTGCCCCTACCGATTCTCAAGCTCCCACACCTCGGCTGTGTTAACGTACATGCTTCTTTACTTCCAAAATACAGGGGAGCTGCTCCAATTCAGTGGGCGTTGATTAATGGTGAAAAGAAGACAGGGGTAACCACAATGCTTATGGATGAGGGACTTGATACAGGAAATATCCTCTTACAGGTAGAAGCGGAGATAACTGATGAAGATAATACAGAGACCCTCAGCAAAAGGTTATCAGAGATGGGAGCATCTCTACTGATGAAAACAATAAAAGGCTTTAAAGATGGTTTTCTTAAACCCATCCCTCAAGGAGGAACTCCGAGTTATGCTCCACCCCTCAAAAAAGAAGACGGAAGACTTGATTGGTCAAAGAGTGCTATAGAAATATTCAATTTTGTCAGGGGAATGTACCCTTGGCCCTGTGCCTATTGTTATTTCAGTCGAGAAAGAATTAAGATTACCAGGGTAAAGGTTCTTGAAGGCTCAGGCCTGCCTGGCAGGGTAGGGAAGGTATCTAAGGGTGAACTTATTGTTGGTACAGGGAAGGGATTACTCTCGATAATCGAACTTCAGCCTGAGGGCAAAAAGCCGATGTCTGTTACAGCCTTTTTACAGGGAAGGAGATTATTAGGGGGGAGCTATTTTAATGAGTCATAGATGGGTTAGGGGTCTAACCCTTAAAATTTTATATCCTCTCCTTATGCTTGCAGGCTCTTTTTCAAAGAACAGAAAAGAGGCCTACCAGCAGTTGATTATTGATCTGAATAATACTCTTGTAAAGAGAGAAAGGCCCAAGGTAAAAAGCATACTCCTCCTTTTACCACACTGCCTTCAGATCAATGAATGCGATGTCAGGCTCACATTCAATATCTACAATTGTAAAAGATGCGGCAGATGTGAGATTAAAGACCTGATCCAGATTGCCGAGGACAATCATCTAACTCTTTTCGTTGCAACAGGTGGCTCTCTTGCAAGGAGGGTCGTAAATGAGACGAAGCCGGAGGCCGTTGTTGCTATTGCATGCGAGAACGACCTGAGTAGCGGAATCGCTGATACTTATCCACTCCCTATATTGGGTATCCCAAACGAACGGCCTTTTGGACCATGCCTCAATACGAGCGTCAATTTAGAAAAAGTAAAAGAAGCGATTGAGTTTTTCTGTAAGGGTAATGAGCGTTGAGAATGTTATGATGCATGATAAATGAAGAAATTCATAAATGAAAGGGAGCAGTTATCCATGCAAAGAGAGATGAGTACACTGGTAAAGGTTCCTCTCTATATACTTTTTTTCATACTCCTCGGCCTTACCTTTGGTTATCTCACTTTTAAGATTCTCAGTTTCAGCCGTACCGTCGAAGTTCCTGACTTATATGGAAAGAGTCTGGTTGAAGCAAATGAACTTCTTATAGAGAAGGGGCTTTATCTCAAGATTGAGGGTGAAGATTTTGATTCCCTTATGCTGCCCGGGCATATAGTGAAGCAGGATGTGCCAGCAAAGAAAAAGGTTAAAGAAGGGAGGGGTATAAAAGTCATCGTAAGCAAAGGACCGAGGGTACAGTCGGTGCCGATGCTTGTCAATGAAACACTCTCGGATGCTGAATCTATACTCTTTCAAAAGGGGTTAAAGATAGCAAAGCTAATAAGGTTACACTCGGATAAGATCGAAAAGGACAGGATAATAGCCCAGAAGCCTGAACCCAGTGAAAAAGTGAGTGACTATATCACAGTACTTGTTAGTTTAGGACCGCATGAGTTAATCTATTACTGCCCTGATTTCAAAGGCATGCCTGTCGAGGGAGCAAAAGAACTTATAGAAAGATTGAACCTCAAAGTAGAAACGGGGGGTTCTGGCAATAACGTGAGGGCTCAGAAACCAAAACCCGGGACATATGTAAAAACAGGAGAAATAATTTACCTGCAGCTTGGGTAATTAATTCGTATACCCCTCGACCCTAACCCTCTCCCAGGTTCAGGTGGAAGAGCACGGAATTAACCCCACCCACCCCCTTTAAATTCCCCCCTTAGTAAGGTGGGACACAGAGGGGTTAAGGGGAGGGTGAATAAATAAGTTTCACTAGAACTTTTTTGGTATTACTGGTATTTTAGAATCGGTTGTCGGTTAGAAATTTTTATTAAGGAAATACCATGGTTAAGATAGCACCTTCAATACTTTCTGCCAATTTTCTGAAACTCGGGGAAGAGATCAAAGCTGCTGAGGAAGCAGGCGCAGACATGCTTCACGTCGATATTATGGACGGTCATTTTGTCCCTAATATAACGATCGGCCCTTTTATCGTAGCATCAATTCGTAAAATTACATCTCTGCCACTCGATGTCCATCTGATGATAGAAGAACCGGACACATATCTCCGGGATTTTATAAAGGCAGGTGCTGATTATATTACTGTCCATCTCGAGGCATCAGTGCATCTTCACAGGACGATTCAGTGGATCAAGGAGGGAGGTGTGAAGGCAGGTGTCTCGCTCAACCCTGCAACTCCTGTGTGGAGTCTCGAGGATATATTACCTGATATAAACCTCGCACTGTTAATGTCTGTGAATCCAGGGTTTGGAGGCCAGGAGTTTATTCCGCAGGTTATTGAAAAAATTAGGACATTGAAAAGCTTCATCTACGAGAAAGGACTTTCAACGCTGGTAGAGGTTGACGGTGGCATAAACCTCGATAATGCTAAGAACGTAGCATCTGCGGGTGCTGACATCCTTGTTATGGGATCCGCCTTTTTTAATTCCAAGGATTACAAAGAAATCATGAAAAGAGTAAAAGAACGCCTTGCAGATTGAAAGCCTCATTGACCGTGCTGAAAAGCTAAAAGAAAAGTCTTCATATCAACAATCACTGAAACTGTTTCAAAAGGCATTTCAGGAATATGTAAAGATATGTGATCTTGAGGGTATGCTCCACTGTTTGCTTTCTCTGGGGGATATTTATCGGATGGTAGGAAACTTTGATCTTGCTGCAAAAAACTATTCAGAAGCAATAAAGCTTGCCAGAAAACACAGGGAGACGATATGGGTTGCTGATGCAGGGGTTGGGCTTGGCCTCTCCTTAAGAGCACAGGGAAAATGGAAAGAGGCACTCAAACTCATTCATGAGTCTATGAAGACATACCGCAAGAATGAAGACAGAGAAGGTCTTGCCTTTTCACTCTGGGCAGAGGCAGGAGCCTTAAGGATAAAGGGCAGTATCATTGAGGCGATCAAGACTTTCAAGGACTCTCTTAAGATATTTAAGAACCTCAAGAACAAACAGGGGATAGGTTTTTGCCTTTGCGGCCTCGGAGGGACATCCCGGGTGGCTGGGCTCTTCAGCGATTCTCTTGAATACTATATTGCTGCAAATAGATTATTTTCTCATATCAAAGATATATTCGGAATAGCCTATTCTTACTGTGGTATCGGGAATGCTTACAGGATGATGAAGGATTATGAGAGTGCCCTTACCAATTTCGCAAAGGCAATCAGACTCTATCAAAAGATTGGTGACAGGGTAAGTTATTCTTATACGCTATGGAGTTTTGGGACAACCTATAAAATGATGGGAAACTTCAGGAAGGCACGTGATAATTTCATCAAGGCTATGCTACTATTTAAGAAGACAAAAGACCCGAGAGGTATCATTTACTGTAGACTCGGTCTTGGCGAACTCGACATCCTCGAAGGCAGAAAAACCATTGCAATGAAACGATTAAGATTGTCGCTTTTTGAATCAATGAAGAATGGCTTTGCTGTAGAAAAGTGCCATGCTGCGGCAATTTTGTCCTATATGAATGAAAATAATACCCTTACACTACCCCCCTATATCCACCCTTACCAAGGGTGGATTAAGAGGGGTGTTAAAGGGGGGCAGGGGGGATTTTCTGGAAAGATAGATGATAGGTGTTACAATAGTCTCGGATTGAAAATAAAGTTTCAGGGGCTACCTTTTAACATACCATGACAAAATTTAGAATCAGTAGTTAGTATTTGGTAGTTAGTAGTCAGGAGGAAAATTTAAATTTTACCCTTAACTACTATCTGCTAATCCCTTAGCTACTGGTCTGCGGTGGGGGCTTTACGTGGGATTCTTGAATATACCTAATACACTGACAATAACAAGGATTATTCTTATTCCTGTGTTTGTAACCGCCATAGTTTACAAACGCTACAACTATGCCTTCTACCTCTTTTTAGCGGCAGCAGTTACGGATATATTTGATGGGCTTTTTGCACGTCTTAAAAACCAAAAAACTTCATTGGGCACGTTTCTCGATCCCCTTGCTGATAAGTTCCTTATTGTCACAGCAATCATCATTTTATCCACCTATGGTTGGATACCTAAATGGCTTGCAATTACCGTGATAAGCAGAGATACCATCGTTGTTATCGGCTGGTTTCTCCTTTATCTCGTGACAGGTACAGCCAAAGTTGAGCCTTCAATATTTGGAAGAGCTACAATATGGATACAGAGTATTTTTATTGCGTATGTACTTATGAATATGACTTTTCTCTCTCTGCCTGCACTACAACCTATGCTTCAATGGATAACAGCAGGCATTACCATAATCTCTGGATTCCACTATATTTACAGAGGACTTAAACTGACGTATGCAATCTGAAAACGGCATAGAGATAGATCGTGTCCACCCTGGCAGTCAGGCAGAAAGAGTTGGTCTCCTTTCTGGTGATATCCTGGTTTCTGTAAACTCACACAAATTGCGTGATCCTGTTGACTTCATGTTTTACAGCACTGACGATTCTATCGAGATAGGGGTAAAGAGAAATGGGAAAAATATTAATCTTCATGTGATAAGAGAAGAGGGGAAGGGATTTGGCATAGATTTTAAACCGCTAAGGGCAATGACATGTAGAAACAACTGTATATTCTGTTTCGTCAATCAGTTACCGAAGGGTCTCCGTAAATCACTTTACATAAAAGATGATGACTACAGGATGTCATTCCTTTATGGGAATTATGTTACCCTTACAAATTTGAGAAAAGAAGATAAGAAACGTATTGTTGAACAGAGGTTAAGCCCGCTCTATATCTCCGTACATGCAACGAGTAAGAGCATGAGGAATAAACTCCTCGGAAATGCAAAGGCTTCAGATATCCTTAAAGAAATAAAATTCTTTACAGATAACAAGATAAGACTCCATGCTCAGATCGTACTCTGCCCTGGTTACAATGATGGGAAAGAACTTCATAAAACAATTCATGACCTCTGCAGTTTTTATCCTTATGTTTCATCGATTGCAGTCGTTCCTGTCGGACTTACCATGCACAGGAGGCAGAACATCAGGCATGTCGAAAAAGAAGAGGCCAGGGATGCACTGAAGATAGTTGAATCTTTTCAGAAGAGGTATAAAAAGAAACACGGAGACCCAATTGTGTATGGAGCAGACGAACTCTATATTAAGGCAGAAATCCCCTTTCCGCCAATTAAAGACTATGGAGATTTTCCCCAGATAGAAAACGGTGTAGGAATGGTAGCGCTTTTCATGAACCGTGTAAGGAAACTCAAGATACCAAAGTTGAATCTTCGCAAAAAGAGGTTTCTTACATTCACAGGGCTATCGTTTTATCCATTTCTCAAAAAGTTTTTAAAACTCCTCACTGAAGAAGGAATAAATGTGGATCTCATGCCCATTGAGAACCGATTTTTCGGGACGTCCATTACTGTTACAGGACTGCTCACAGGAAAGGATGTAATAAAAACGCTGTTCGATAGAATAGAAGGTCAGGGAATGGTACTTGTACCCGACGTGGTACTGAAAAACGGGGAGGATATGTTTCTCGATGACATCACACTCAAGGATATGGAGGAGGCACTCGGTTTGCCAATGAAAAAGATCGAATCAACCCCGGAAGGATTGATACGGGGGATCGCAAGGGAAGGAGAATGAAACTCAGCGGTAGAACAAAAATAACAGGACTTTTTGGATATCCCGTTGAACATACCCTATCCCCTGTAATGCATAATGCTGCATTTGAAGCCCTTGGCCTTGATTACTGTTATGTTGCATTTCCTGTACATCCTGATTATCTGGAAGAGGCAGTAAAGGCAATAAAGGCTTTGAATTTCAGTGGAGTCAATGTTACCATCCCACATAAGGAAAAAGTTATCCCTTTCCTTGATGAGATAGATAAAGAGGCATCTTATATTGGTGCTGTCAATACTATAGTGAATTCGAATGGGAGACTGAAAGGGTATAACACTGATGGAAGGGGATTTATGCAATACCTTTTTGAGTGTGGTATCTCTGCCGAGGGCAAAGAGGTGTTAATTGTAGGCGCAGGAGGTGGATCAAGGGCAATAAGCTATTATGTGGTCAAAGAGGCGAAAAAAGTATATTTATATGACATTGAAAAGGAAAAGGCAGAGAGACTCGTTGCCGATCTAAAAAAGAATTTTGATAATATATCCACCGTTGATGATATTGCCAGGATAGAGAAATTCCATTTATTAATAAATGCTACACCCTTAGGATTAAAAGACGAAGACCCCTTACCCTTTGATACAGCTCTCCTCAGGTCAGACCAGATTGTTTACGATCTCATCTATAAAAAGACACGGCTTCTCGATGAGGCTTCAAAGAAGGGATGTTTGACCCTGGATGGTCTGGGCATGCTCCTATGGCAGGGAGTTTTTGCCTTCGAGCTTTGGACCGGGATGTCTCCACCCGTTGATATTATGCGCGACGCCTTATACAAGAGCCTGAGATAGAAAATTTATTAACTAATTTTTTGTATTCATAAAATTCAGGTAAATTGACAAGAATTATACATTCTGATAGCATGAAGAGTCACTTTGGATTCCATCGAAATTTTTGCAGAAACAACGATACCAGTCTCTGTTCGCAGGGATTATCCCTGTGCTATATCAAATACAACAAGTAAGGAGTTTAATATGGCTGGAGTTAATGAAAAAAGTGGACTAGGCAGGATAGAAGATTTTATTGCACTTGCCAAAGAAGGGAAAGATGTCCATGTGGCAATTGATTTAAAGAAACAGGTTGTCGCACAGAAGGTACATCCAGACGAAACCGAGGATATGAAAAGAGAAATAGATATGTACCTCCTTATAGCAGATTATACTTTCAGGGTAGGAAAGGATGTAAAACCTGTTTTTAAAGTCTATATGTTTGGATCTTCAGAGGAATCTCCGGATGCTGCCAAGGTAAACAAAAGTATCGCTAACGCACGTTTAAAGGTCGATTACCAGCGGATGAGAGACGCAAAAATTACTTTTGAGGAAAAGTATTTCTAAAGACAGTCCGCATTAACAGGGCGGGATTTTACAGGTTTCGTACACCTGTGCTATATCAAATAAAAAAGTGAGGAGTTTACTATGGCTGGTAAGATTGGCAGGATAGAAGATTTTATAGACCTCGCCAAGGAAGGGAAAGATGTTCATGTGGAAATTGAGTTAGAGAAACAGGTTGTCGCACAAAAGGTTCATCCGGGAGATACTGCGGATATGAAAAGGGAAATAGACATGTACCTCCTTATAGGCGCTTATACTTTCAGGGTAGGAAAGGATGTCAAACAGGTTTCAAAAGTCTATGTGTATGGATCTTTAGATGAGCCTCCGGGTATCTTCATGGTGAACACAAATATCGCTAACGCGCGTTTAAAGATGGACTACAAACGGTTGAGGGATGCAAATATTAAGGTTGAGGAAAAGTATTTCTAAAGTGTAATAGATAAGATTTGATATTACAGGCACGTCAGATTGTGTCTGATCAACGCTTCCACATAGAATGTCGAAATTGCTTGTTTGTAAATAGCTAAGGATTTCAGGCTAAAAAAACAACAATATTTACACCTGAAATCAGAGTAGCTATTAGACCTCTGCTGGGATGTTTTGTTATGCACTCTTTTGAAAATATGAAGCGTACCAATCTATGATCCGTATAATCATTTTCTGATATGAAGTACGGTGCTTTTTGGCCTCTTTCTTAAAAAAGTCAACACTCGATTTTTTCAAAGAAATCGTTACTTTAACGTTTTCTTCTTTCAAGACCAACTGATCCGGTGGCGGAAGAAAATCTTTAATGACTCTCAATTTCCCCATCGGTTCTTCAGTATATTTTATTTTGCTCCTCATAGATCTTCCTCCCTTTTCTCCAATATCCTGCGCCATAAATGCGGATAATATTACCCCTGTATGTAAACCTCACGGTCATTATGCCGTCACCGACACGGCCAATACAGTAAAATCGTTCTTCCTCTATACCATAGTCAACATCTTCGACTATGACACGGTGAGGATCAAGAAAAGCCCGCTGAGCTAAAGAAAAAGAGACATTATGCTTAGCTTGGTTCTCCTTATCTTTCTCCTCATCCCATTCAAAGCGGACTTTCCTCACAGACATAGCATATCATAGATAGGCTTTAAAAGCAATATAAATGTATGGCACTTTATATGGATAAAAATAGATTAAGAAGGAAGAAAGATTACATTCGAAGAGAAGTATTTCTCAAGACATTACAGATTAGTGATGTTATGTTTTAGCCTCTAATTATTTCAACGACCTTCTTAACGACCTCGGTGAGTTTATCAATTTTCAGGTTGCCAATACGATAAGATAATACGATAAGATAATATGGCTGTCCGCTGTAAATATGCGATTAGGTCTTATATTACTTGGCTGTTTAAGGCTACCTGTCTTAAAGTCTTTATCATCGAGGAGAAGAGAATAACTGTCTTTGATAGTTTTGCTTGTTATCTGACAAAGAATAACATCATCCCCTTCTAAGGCTGTGATGACTAAGGCTGGCCGTCTTTTAGATTGTGTTAGATCAGAGAAGGGAAAAGGAACAACAACTACATCACCTTTTACAAACTCTGCCACGCCTCATCCTCTTCTGGTTTGAGCCAGTCTTTCTTGAGGGATGATTCACTAGCAATAGCAGTATCAAGCCTTTCTTTGATTACTTTTGTCTTCAAAAAGTAAATAAAATCCAAAACCTCATCAAGAAAAGGCTCTGGAACCTTTTCAATCTCGCTTATAAGTAATTCCTTCTTGTTCATAAGTGCCTCCTCATAAACAGCTATATCGTTAGCATAACACATATAATTTTATCATTCAGAGTATTTTGCTTCCAGATCTTAAAGGGTATACTATTTGCCGAGTCTACATATATGGCTCTTTAGAGGAACCCCCGGATGTCTTCTTGGTGAATATAAATATCGCCAACGCGGTTAAAGATGGACTACAAACGGGTGAGGGACGCAAAAATTACATTTGATGAAAAGTATTTCTAAAGACAGTCCAGACTAAAACTTGCAAATTGCCCCGAGAAATCTGAAAGGAATCTTCTTAAAAACCTACGAAACCTCGAAGATAAACTCTATCCAAGAGGTGAATGAACAACGTTCACGTTACATGCGGAAGTATTACTGGAAAGTGCTAAATACCATCCTGTCTATAAGAGGTCTTTGTGAATTTTTAGACTACATCAACTTCCTGCTTTACAAGTAGACTTACAGTTCTCATGTCATTCTGGCTGGTCCAGAATCCTTCTTTTTCGGAAAGATTCCAGACAAGCTGGAATGACGTCTATTCGGATATTAAGCTTAAAGAGGAAAGTAATAGAGAGATATTTTTGCCAATCACAGAATTGGAGATGCTTCTGTATAAGTCTGGAAGATTGAATAGATGTACGTCACTGTGCGATAATACGTACGAAATAATGAAGAAAAGGGCTAAGTCTTGAAGAAAAATACACAGCATTCTGTTTCTATAACTGATCATCTTAAAGAACTCAAAGCTGCAGTTTTAAAATTTCTTAAAGACGAAGATGTAAAAATTATATTGTTTGGTTCGAGGGCAAGAGGAGACTTTGTGAATACTTCAGATGTTGATGTTGGAATAATCCCTGGGAAAAAGTTCGACAGCAAGAAACTGACTTTACTGCGTGAATACTTAGATGAATTAAATATGCCCTATAAAGTGGAAATAGTTGATCTATCTTCTGTATCAGAGGAATTCAAACAAATGACTTTAAAGGAGGCTAAAGTCTGGAAAGATTAAAAATCAGATTTGAAGATGCTCGAAGGGCTATTGGGACGTTAAGGGAAATACTACAGCAACCATTTTCCATTATCATCAGAGATGCAGCAATACAGAGATTTGAATATACTTTTGAAGCATTCTGGAGATTTATCAGGGACTATCTGAAGTTAAAAGAAGGAATAATCTGTAATTCTCCTAAGTCCTGTTTCAGGGAACTGTTTAGCGTAAGCATAATTAAAGAGGAAGAGACTATTAAACTCCTTGAAATGACTGATGACAGAAATATGACATCACATACCTATAAGGAAAAAGTTGCTCAAACTATCTATGGAAAGTTAGAAGAGTACAGCAAGTTAATGGAAGCGATAATAGGACGGCAGAGATTTGAGCCATGACAACTTTCAGGGTTTTGTCTTTTTAAAATTATCCAAGGATATTATTTTTTCCTCGCCGGATTTTTCTTTTCCAAGTTCCATGGATTTTTGAATTTCTTCGGAAGATTCTTTCACATCCCACACATCCCATCTGTCAAACTTCACCTTAGCATCAGGAGAGAATACGGCCACGATATCCTCATGGTGCAGAAATACATTCTCTACCCTGTTATTGACCCCGAAGCCGAGGGCAGCTACAATACTGCCATCTTCAGTCCATTGGATGTTTTTATGATTTCTGTTATTGAATACCAATGTTAATCCTTTTTCTTTTTCTTCATCTGTGAATCCTCTGTTGCCTATAATGGTTCTGTCAGAATGCTTAACCATTATAAAGACACGCCCGTAGTCATTTAATAGATCATAGAATAGATTCTGGAGATATTTAATCTGATTTTTCATCTTACAAAACCTCAAAAATAAACTCAATCTCAAGAGGTGAATTAAGGGAAGAACATTTACTCCAACAGCGGATCTTACGTGTTTGCCTCTCTCCCCAAAGATTTCGAAGAGTAAATCCGAAGCTGCATTCAATACCTTTGGCTGTTCTGTAAAATCAGGTTCAGAGGCAACAAAACCTGTAATCTTAACGCATCTTGTAACCTTATCAAGACTCTCCAAATGGGCTTTCAAGATTGATAAGGCATTTATTGTGGCTATCCTCGCTTCTTCTTTTGCCTCATCGAGACTTATGTCTTTCCCTACCTTGCCCTGTCTTGCGAGTTTTCCCTGTCTTAAAGGCAGTATCCCGCTGAGGAAGACGAGGTTTCCTGTTCTCAGAACAGGGATATATGAGCCGAGAGGAGTAGGTGCCTCTGGTAGTTCAATGCCGAGTTCTTTAAGCCTTTCTTCTGGTGACATCGTCATCAAAATTTAATTCATAAAGTTCGAGAAGAGATTGCTTCGCTTCACTCGCAATGACAAATTGCTTAGATGCCTTCTCTATGTCATTGCGAGAAGGTCGTTTCGACCGACGTGGCAATCTTATTTATGTATCCGATGAAGTCAATAAGTTTTTGTAATATTTCATAACCCTAACTCCTCTGGTGTACCAATCCTTCCCAGCACTGCTGATGAAGCTGCCACAGCCGGGTTTGATAGATAGACCTCGCTTTCAGGATGGCCCATTCTGCCAACAAAGTTTCTGTTTGTAGTTGCAATTGCTCTTTCACCCTTAGCGAGAATACCCATATGACCGCCAAGACAGGGACCACATGTTGGTGTGGATACTGCTGCCTCTGCCTCAATGAAGATATCCAGGAGACCTTCTTTCATTGCTTCTTTATATATTCTTTGCGTGGCGGGAATAACAATCATTCTTACATTAGGATTTACCTTTCTGCCTTTTATAACTTTTGCTGCCTCCCTTAAGTCCTCAAGGTGTCCATTTGTGCATGAGCCTATGACAACTTGATCAATGCTCACCTCAAACAGTTCTGCTGCCGGTCTTATATTTGATGGAAGATGGGGACAGGAAACGGTAAGGGGAATCTTCGAACAGTCATACTCACGAACCTCGACATATCTCGCATCATTATCAGAAGTGTAAAACGTATATGGTCTTTTTGCCCTTTTCTTCACATAAGACTCTGTAATCGAATCAGGCACAATTATTCCGTTCTTTCCTCCTGCCTCGATAGCCATGTTGCACATCGTAAACCTTCCGTTCATGGGAAGATTTCTTATCGTTTCACCATCGAACTCCATCGCCCTGTAAAGTGCTCCGTCAACTCCTATGTCCCCGATAGTATAGAGAATTAAATCTTTACCCCCAACCCATTTGTTGAGTTTTCCATAATATATGAACTTCATTGATTCAGGAACTTTGAACCAGCATTCTCCTGTTGCCATTGCAGCAGCTACATCTGTGGAGCCTACACCTGTTGCGAAGGCCCCTAATGCACCGTAAGTACATGTATGACTATCTGCTCCAATGACCAAATCTCCTGGTACGACAAGACCTTCTTCAGGAAGGAGCACATGCTCTATTCCAACCCTGCCTACCTCAAAATAGAGGCTGATGTTATATTCCTTTGAAAAACTCCTCAGAATCCTGCACTGTTCTGCAGCCCTTATGTCTTTCGGAGGCGTGAAATGGTCAGGGACAAGGGCGATCTTCTCGCGGTTGAAGACATCCTTTGCCCCAATTTTTTTAAATTCTGATATTGCTATAGGTGCGGTTATATCGTTTGCGAGGATAAGGTCTACCTTTGCGTTTATCAACTCATCAGGCACTACCTCTTTTCTGTCTGAATGAATTGCAAGAATCTTCTCGGTAATGGTCATATATCCTCCTATCCTTTCCTCTCGAAAGACTTGCCGGCTATAAAAACAAAGATAATTGAGGTGCCAATAATTACTGCTATATCTATTATAAACGGAAAATCGGGACTCATCCTACCTTTTTCAAAAGGGAAAAGTATATGCTTAATGGCGTCGATGCCGTAAGTGAGGGGATTCATTTTAGAAACAATCTTCAGGATTTCTGGCAGAAGTTTTACAGGATACATCGCACCCGAAAGAAAGAACATCGGCATGATGATAAAATTCATTATTACACTGAAGCTCTCGTAACTCTCGTAAAATGTTGCAAGGACAATACCAAAGGCAGATATGGAAAATGATAAAGAGGCGCATATGAGAAGGACACCAATGATCTGAAATAAACCGAGCTTAAAACCTATGAAAGGAAAGAGGGCAAGAATAATCATTGCCTGAATGCTGGATACGACGGTACCGCTTAATGCCTTGCCAATAACGATAGAGAGCCTCGATACAGGAGCAACAAGAATCTCCTTCATAAAGCCAAATTCCTTATCCCATATTATCGATATGGATGAAAACATGGAACTGAAGAGTATTGTCATTCCAAGTATTCCCGGGAAAATAAACTGGATATAAGGTACTCCTACATCACGCGGCACAAGGCGGGATATTCCAGCCCCAACGATAAATAACCACAGCAGGGGCCTTGCGATTGTCGAAAAGAGGCGGCTCCTCTCTCTAACAAATTTCTTGAATTCCCTCGCTACTATGACGTAAACGGCATTAAATTCCACCGAACCTTCTCCAAAATCTATTTCCCCTCTTTTATAAAGAGGGGTTGGGGGAGATTACAAATATTGATCAGCACATTTTTAGTAATCCCCCTTACCCCCTTTAAGAAAGGGGGATTGATAAATGCACAATTCTTCCTTCTCGGTTGGTCATTGATTATTGTTTTCTCAGTGTCTTCTCCTGTATGCACGAACTTGCTCTTTAACACCTTCTTCTGGAGAGGCCTCTTCCTCCCTTATGGCTTTACCCGTAAGTTTTAAGAAGACATCGTTCAGAGTTGGCCTCTGAAGCCTTACAGAGAGTACTTTCTCTCCTATCTTCCTCATCATTTCGGGTATGCAGGTATCACCCATATCGCACGTCATGTAAAGCTCGCCCTCTTTTTCTGAAACGGCTAGCCTTAATAATCGTTCTATCTCTTCCTTGACAATCATGTTGTCGGTAGTTTTTATATAGACTACATCCCCACCAACTGTTCTTTTTAATTCATCGGGACTTCCCATAGCAATGATCTTTCCTTTGTCTATTATCGCAATCCTGTCGCAGACCTCTGCTTCTTCCATGTAATGGGTGGTCATAAAGATCGTGACATTATGTTTCTCTGGAAGCTCTGTGATGAATTCCCATAGATTAGTCCTGCTCTGTGGATCAAGACCGAGTGTTGGTTCATCAAGAAACAAGACTCTTGGTCTGTGTATCAATCCCCTCGCGACCTCAAGCCTGCGTTTCATACCACCTGAGAACTTCTTGACAAGATCATCTTTTCTTTCGTATAGGTCCACAAACCTCAAGGCATCATGAACACGTTCCTTCATCTCGTTTTTCGGAACATTATATAAATATGCATGGAAAATAAGGTTTTCATAGGCCGTCAGGTCTTTATCAAGAGTTGTGTCCTGGAACACGATGCCGATAGCCTTTCTGACCTCAGCAGGCTCTTTCATGCAATCATATCCTGCTAAGAGGGCCTTACCCGATGTTGGGGAAAGAAGTGTGCAGAGGATATTTATCGTCGTCGTCTTACCCGCACCATTTGGCCCGAGAAAGCCAAAAATTGTGCCTTCTTCGACCTCAAAGGATATATTATCAACAGCAGTGATGCCATTAAATCTCTTTGTTAGATTCTCTACCTTTATGATCATTCATTAAGTTTAACACGGAGTTTGTGTTATCTTCAAAATAAGAAGAAGATGGGAGAGTAGTAAAAAATTGATGTAAATTGTTGCTTATTTATAAACTAAGTTCCTTTCCCCTGGCGGAAGGGCCCGCCTGCCGTCTGTCGGGCAGGGATTGAGGGAAGGGGGACTTTTAAAGTATCTTTAACTCACCCTCCACCCTCTCCCGTCACGGGAGAGAAAATTTAATAATTAAGAAGATTTGCTACTACCAAGGGAAAGACGAACCCCCATTGTTTTTAAAGAATTGGAAGATATCTCTCTATTTCATAAGGATGAATCTGTATCCGATAATTATCCCATTCCACCTTCTTGCTTGCCATGAGCTGTTCAAAGATATGATCACCGAGAGTCTCCCTTAAGAGCTCACTTCTTTCTGCATATTCCATGGCTTCTACGAGACTTCCAGGTAACTGGTCTATCCCCATTTTAGCCCTATCCTCCACTGACAGATGATATACATCTATCTCTGTTGGCTCAGAAAGTTGTACCCCTTCTCCATTCCCTTGAGTCCCGCATTCAGCATACAGGCAAAAGCGAGATAGGGATTACAGGCTGGGTCAGGTGAACGGAGCTCTATGCGTGTTGCCTTTTCCTTGCCTGGCTTGTAGAGAGGAACCCTGACAAGGGCTGACCTGTTTCTCCTTGCCCAGCAGATATACACAGGTGCCTCATAGCCCGGAACGAGTCTCTTATAGGAATTAACCCATTGATTTAAAACAAGGGTGATCTCCTTTATATGGGTGAGAAGACCTGCAATATATTTCTTCCCCGTATCTGAAAGGAAGTATTGATCCTTTGGGTCAAAGAAGGCATTCCGATCACCTTTGAACAGGGACTGATGAGTATGCATTCCGCTTCCATTCTGTCCAAATATGGGCTTAGGCATAAAAGTGGCATAGACGTTGTATTGCTTGGCTATCTCCTTCACTGCCACTCTGTGGGTCATGACGATATCAGCCATTGTCAAGGCATCTTCATATCGTAAATCTATCTCATGCTGAGAATGAGCAACCTCATGATGTGAATACTCAACCTTTATGCCCATGGCTTCAAGGGCGAGAATAGTATCCCTGCGAAGGTCTTCGGCAGCATCCAGAGGATAGTCAAAATAACCACCTTCATCGAGGGTGTCTGTACCCCTGTCGGTTTTAAAATAGAAATACTCGAGCTCAGGACCAAGATAAAAGGTAAACCCCTTCTTTTTTGCTTTCTCAAGGTTCAACTTGAGGATATACCGGGGGTCTCCTTTATAGGGAGAGCCATCCGGTTCATAGATATCGCAGAACATGCGCGCAACTGCTTTCTCTTTTGGTCTCCAGGGAAGCATCGCAAAGGTGGCCGGGTCCGGCCTTGCAATCATGTCACTCTCATCAATTCTCGCAAAGCCCTTGATGGATGAACCATCAAAGCCCATTCCTTCATCAAAGGCATATTCGAGTTCTTCAACAGGGACAGCAAAACTCTTGAGCTGGCCATGGATATCACTAAACCAGAGCCTGACAAACTTCACATCATGTTTCTTTACCAGTTCCATCACATCTTTTTTGTCTTTTGGTTTCTGAAGATCCTTCTTATTTTTTGGTTTTTCTATAATCTTTTTGCTTCTTAGTGCCATCGTTAACCTCCTCTTTGTTCAAATCGTTATTTCCCGTAGCTTTGCTATAAGTAGTTTATAATCCTTCCCCATTGATGGGGGAGGGCAAGGGTGGGGGTGATATAAGTTCTTTTCACCCTCCCCTGTGATCCCCTCCCGTCAAGGGAGGGGAGATAGATATCCTGTGATTTTGTCACAAGTTAACTTGATTTTCTGACATTCATTTTTAGGATTTAGAAATTGTTACAAAATACTATATCACCCCTTCCGTGAAAATGCTTCATAAAAGTTCATTGCCCTCCCTGCGCATTCTTCAAAGATCTTCTCTGTTTCTTTCATGATGGAGTTTAATTCAGGTCTGTCCTTAAACCATTCATGGAGCATATCCTTTGTGACCTCTATATGAAACTGAAATCCATAGACATTGTTACCATATCTGAAGGCCTGGTTTTTATAGAGCTCGGAACTTGCTAATAATACAGCGCCAATTGGTAGATCAAAGGTATCACCATGCCAGTGGAAGACCTTAAATTTTCTCCAGAAATCTCCGACACGGGGATGAATTGCGAGTTTTCTCATGAGAGGGTCTTTTAAGCCATCTCCTGTGAGTTCAATACTGTGCCATCCTATTTCTTTCTCGGGACCTGGATAAACCTCTGAACCAAGACAATAAGCTACCATCTGGGCACCGAGACATACTCCAAGAACCTTCATACCCCTGTTTATAGCTTCCCGTATGAGACGTGATCCAATCCTGAGATGAGGATATTCATCCATTTCATATACGCCCATGGGTCCACCCATGATCACAAGGGTGTCAAAATCTTCTAAGGGAGGTGGTATTTCCCCGGAAGAAAGTTCTATAGTGCTGAAAGAGATATCCTCTTTCCTCAGGAAATCTCCTATTGTTCCTGGACCTTCTGTTACGATGTTCTTAATTATTAAGACTGCCACTTCTTATACTCCTTAAGCAGGAATATGAGAATCACGATGAGGGTCCTGTTCATAAAACCTTGTGGTAATTTCAAGCATCTTTTGTCTCATATCTTGAATCTGTGTAATGAGAATATCTTTTGATTTCATATTCAGGAATCTTATTATTATATCAACAAGTTCAGAATCAATACTCAGTGCATTTTCTTCATTGAGCCTCAGGAGTGTATCAACAGTTCTCAGAAACCTGTGTGCGTGTAAGAGGTGTTTTCCGGTATCCACGTCAAGGATAGCATATCTGGAAAGTCTTTCAATAGCGATAACCGTATTGTGCGTAAGAAGTTCCGATTGACTTGCTCCGTGTTTTAACTGGAGATACTGGATAAGAAACTCTATCTCTTTGATTCCGCCAGGGCCAAGTTTCATGTCGTATCCAGCAGATTCCCGGGAAACCTCATGTATAATCCTTCTTCTCATATCCTTGATGTCAGAACCACTGATTTCTTTGCCCCTCTGCATGATGACCTGCCTTTTCAAATGCTGAAAGGCCTTCAAAAGATTCATATTACCAGCAATAGGCCTTGCCCTCAGAAGTGACTGTATTTCCCACAGATGTGCTGATTTGAGATAATAATTTTTATAGCCATCGATGTCGTTGACAAGTATGCCCCTTGAACCATCTGGCCTGAGGCGCATATCAACCTTATAAGCAAAGCCTTTTGCTGTATATTCTGAGAGAAGTTTGATTAACTCTTCAGCGACTGCTTTCTCCTTGAAGGAGATTTCATCGGGGGAATGTTGTCCTTGTGTTCTGATAAATATGAGATCAAGGTCAGAACCTATATTCAGTTCCCTCGCACCAAAACCTCCAAGCCCTATGACTGCAAAATCTCTTTCTGCGTGAAGATATTTTAAGATCGCTCTTATAATTGTATCCGCAAGCATACTCAATGCATGCGAGAAGCCATATACATCAACCGCTCCCTTCATGAAGAGAAAGCCAGATTTCAGTTCTTCAATATTTTTGAATTCTCTTATCGCATTCATTGGTTCAGGATTATCCCTGAGGATATTTACAAGTCGTTCCTGCACAGATTTATAATCCATTCTGATATCAGGATATTCAAAGATGCCCTCAAGGTTTTCAAGGCTCAGGAGCAATCTTGTAAAGTATGTGCTTGTAGAGAAGGTGGTGACAAGTATCTCCCTGGTGTCGCTCCGCTGTAACAAGAGGTCAATATAAGACTCATGACTTCCAATCTTTTCGAGAAATGTCACAAGCATACTCAATGCCCTGTCTTTATTTCCGGATTTGACTATATGCTCAAAAAAGAGTGGTATCGTTTTTCTCAGAAGTGTCCTTTCCCTGAGGGTCTTCCCAAGAGACATCAGCTCGTGAAGGGCTTTCACATTTTTGAAGGCTGAGTCTGGATTTCTGAAACCTTTAAAAGAGAGATAATCCATGGTTGCACTGTCTGTGAGTTCTCCTTCCAGAAACGCCATAACTTCATGCTGGGTTTCAGGCCCACCGAGCAAAGAGATATACATATCCCTGACCATAAGCCTTCTTAATTTGAGCTCAGAGGTAAAATCCTTTTCGTGAGGGAAATGCATTTTTTTCGAAAGGATTTTGAGTTCATCAGGCTGAGATGGTAGAGAATGTGTCTGCAGGTCATCCTTCATCTGAAGGAGATGTTCGATTCTTCTCAGAAAAAGATAGCTTTCTGAAAGTGCTCTGTCGTCCTTTTGGGATAAAAAGCCTTCATTCGACAACTCCTGGAGGACTCTGCTGAGTGTACCAATTCTTAGCTTCTTTGTGTCACCGCCATATAAGAGTTGGAAGGCATGGACAAAGAATTCGATCTCTCTGATTCCGCCATAGCCACGTTTTATGTCATTCATATCAGAGATTATGTCTATTTTTCTTTTGAGATCCCTGATCTCATCTATATCGTTATAATCAATTGACCTCTTCCACACAAAAGGTTCAATCGCATGGATGAACATTTCACCGAGTATATTATCTCCTGCCACAGGTCGGGCACGTATCAATGCCAGTCTTTCCCATGTTTTTCCCCACGCCTCATAATATGAAATATATGAGTCAAGGGAGAGGGATATCTCTCCTTTCTGTCCGTTAGGTCTTAATCTCAGGTCCACTCTATAGGCAACTCCATCCTCTGTCGGTGATTGCAGGAGACTCGTGAGAGTCTCTGTGAGCCTGCAAAAGTATTCATGGGAGTAAATTTTATTGACCCTGACACCTGATGGTGTCAGGATACCAGAAGAGACGAGTTCTCCTGATCGATATACAGAGATAACATCAATATCAGAACTGTAGTTGAGTTCTCCTGCACCGAGCTTTCCGAGTCCTATAATGGAAGATGAATCATCTTTAAGATCCCCAAAACGCTCCCTAATGAATACATGTGAAAGAGTGAGGGCAATTTCTATGATTGCCTCTGAAAGGATGCTTAACTCAGCCATACATTCAGTCAGACTGGTCATGCCACAGATGTCTCTAAGGGTTATTCTCAAGAGATAAGCTTTTTTTATCTCCCTGAGAAGTTTCATTGCTTCGTGTCTGAATATCTGTGGGGATTGCATAGTGGGAACCTTATAATTCTTGAAAGCCTCAGAGATAATCACTTGCCTGCTAATTGGATTACAAAGGTTTTTGAGAGCAGAAGAAAGGTGAGAAGGATTCTTAATGCTATAGTCTGAGAGGAACTGACTATATGAAAAGAGTTGGGCGATCTTGTCAATCTGCTGTTCATGTTCTTCGAGAAACTCTGGTGAAGATTGTAAAAATCTATTAAAATTCTTAAGAGACCTTTAGAATCTGGAGTCCCAGCAGATGCTTCTTTTATGAGAGTTTCTATCTCCATAAATATTTGATATTATAACGCATCGCAAAAACTGTCTTTGCGATCAGTAAAAGGGATCATTTGGAGGTGAAATTATGAAGATGGTGGTGGCAGTAATCAAACATTTTAAACTCGATGATGTAAAAGATGCACTTACCCAGGCAGGAATAAAGGGTATGACCGTAACTGAGGTGAAGGGCTTTGGAAGACAAAAAGGCCATATCGAGATTTACAGGGGAACAAGTTATGAAGTGAGATTCCTCCCAAAGTTGAAGATTGAGGTTGCTGTTTCTGATGAGAAGCTTGAAGAGATTGTTACCATCATACAGAAAGCAGCCCACACCGGTGAGATTGGTGATGGAAAAATATTTATCTATGACCTTATGGACGTGATCAGAATCAGAACAGGAGAAAGAGGAGAAGAGGCCTTGTAGCGGAGCACAAGGCATGAAAATAAGTAATCCTCCCACTCCCCCCTTTAGAAAAGGGGGGTGAGGGGGGATTTGAAATCGAAATCAGTTTAGATGTCAAAGTAGAGGAAGAACTCATAGGGATGGGGTCTGAGCCTCAATGCATCTACTTCTCTTGTTCTTTTGTAATTCAGCCACATCTCGATGACATCATTCGTGAATACATCGCCTTTCCTGAGATAGTCGTTGTCTTTTTCGAGACAGTCGAGAGCATCTTCAAGAGAACCAGGCAGACTCGGAACCTTCGCAAGCTCTTCGGGACCGAGTTCATAAATGTCTTTGTCAAGAGGCTCTCCAGGGTCGATCTTGTTCATTATTCCGTCCAGCCCTGCCATGAGCATGGCTGCAAATGCGAGGTAAGGATTACATGAGGGGTCGGGGAACCTCACTTCTAATCTCTTCGCCTTTGGACTTGGTGAATACATGGGTATACGAACACCGGCGGACCTGTTCCTGCTTGAATAGGCAAGGTTTATCGGGGCCTCATAACCAGGGACGAGTCTCTTATAAGAGTTGGTTGTCGGAGCCACAAAAGCAGCGAGAGAAGGAGCATGTTTCAATATTCCTCCTGCATAGTAGAGAGCAAGCTCGGATAGACCTGCATAGCCATTTCCGGCAAAGAGGGGTTTCCCACCTTTCCAGAGGCTCTGGTGTGTGTGCATGCCAGAGCCATTGTCAGCGAAAAGAGGCTTTGGCATGAGAGTGACAGTCTTCCCATGTCTCGATGCCACATTCTTGATTATGTACTTATAGTACATCAATTGGTCTGCCATCTTTACCAATGGTGCAAACCGCATGTCTATTTCTGCCTGCCCTGCTGTTGCAACCTCATGGTGCTGTGCCTCAACAACGATACCGGCTTTCTCCATCTCAAGAACCATCTCAGTGCGTATATCCTGCAGTTTATCCATAGGAGGGACAGGAAAATATCCTTCCTTATGTCTTGGTTTGTATCCAAGGTTCGGATTTTCTTCTTTCCCTGCGTTCCATATTCCCTCGACAGAATCAACGAAATAGTAACTGCTGTTGGCAGTCTGATCAAAACGCACATCATCAAAAATAAAAAATTCTGCCTCAGGGCCGAAGTACGCTGTATCTGCCACCTTTGTTGACTTCATATATGACTCTGCCTTTTGTGCCACGAAACGAGGATCTCTTGAATACTGTTCCTTTGTGATCGGGTCAACGACATTGCAGATAAGGCTGAGTGTGGGGTGTTTTGTGAACGGATCCATTATTGTAGTTGTTGGATCGGGGATTACCAGCATATCACTCATGTGTATGGCCTGCCAGCCCCTTATGGAAGAACCGTCAAATCCCAACCCGTTCTCAAATGCATCTTCTTTGAACTCACTGATAGGCACTGAGAAATGTTGCCACAGTCCTGGAAAGTCCATGAACTTCAAATCAACCATTACCGCCTTGTTCTTTTTTGCAAATTCAATTACTTCCTTTGGTGTCATACACTACCTCCTTTTCATTGTATTGTTTAAAATTTGAATTTTTCTCTCAATTGCCTTGGTCTTTTTTTCTCTCTCACCTCCTGTCATAAAAAAGTAGGTTAATCCGCCAGAGGCGGATTAAAAAGAATATCCACTTTCTCCGTGCTGGGATATATCGAGGCCGCTTTCCTCTGATTCTTCATCAACCCTCAACCCGAGGGTTTTATCAATGGCCTTTAATATAATCGCCGTCATGATGAATGAATAAGCTGCCGTGATGAGTATGGCAAGCATCTGGGAGATCAGCAATTTATGATTTCCAAAAAATAAGCCGTTGTTCCCTGCAGGATTAATAAGTGTTTGAGCAAAGAGTCCCGTAGCAAAGGTTCCTAAAAATCCACCAACGCCGTGAACCCCAAATGCATCAAGGGAATCATCATATCCGAATCTGCTTTTCATATTCAGAGCAGCATAACATACAGCTCCTGCTGCCAATCCTATAAATAGTGCAGACATTGGACCTACAAACCCGGAGGCGGGGGTGATCGTTGCAAGTCCAGCAATTGAACCTGTTGCAGCGCCAAACATCGTTGGCTTACCCCTGTGTAACCACTCAATAATCACCCATATCAATGTTGCTGCCGCTGCAGATGTGTGAGTAGCTACAAAAGCCATGGTGCTTAATGTTCCAGCGGAAAGGGCACTCCCTGCGTTAAAGCCAAACCAACCAAACCAGAGAAGCCCTGCACCAAGTACAGTCATGGGAAGGTTGTGTGGATAGATCGCCTCCTGTAAATAGCCTTTTCTCTTTCCAATAATTAATGCAGCGGCGAGTGCGGATATTCCCGATATAAGATGCACCACGATGCCGCCTGCAAAATCCAACGTGCCCATTTTTTTAAGCCATCCGCCAGCACCCCATACCCAGTGAGCTACAGGATCATAGACTATTGTTGACCATAAGAGCGTGAAAAGAAGGTATGACGAGAATTTCATTCTTTCTGCAAAGGCCCCGGTGATCAATGCTGGTGTAATGACAGCAAACATGGCCTGAAACATCATAAACGCAATATGAGGGATTGTCGGGGCATAATCTGGATTGGGTGCAATTCCAACCCCTCTTAAACCTACCCAATCAAGACTTCCAATTATTCCGTTTATGTCCGGACCAAATGAAAGACTATAACCGATCAATATCCACTGCACACTGACAAGTGCAATAGCTACAAAGTTTTGCATGAGCGTTCCGAGCACGTTTTTCCCTCTCACCATTCCTCCGTAAAAGAGTGCAAGCCCAGGCATCATCAACATTACAAGTGCAGTAGAGACTAAAATCCACGCTGTGTCACCTGTATCAATCTTTGACGGAGTCATTACGACTGCCTCCCCGGTTTGAGGAGGCTGCCCTTCACTAAATACAACTCCTGGTGCGCAAAAAAATGCAATGATAAGTAAAATGCCAAGTATTTTTCCCATGCTCCCTCCTTTATTTCTCTTGGTCATTTACTTATCTAAAAGCATGCCAGGTGTAACTACTTGATTAATTGTGGTTTTTTATAAAGGGTAAATATCTAAAATCTAAAAATTCCTACAATTATGTAGGTTGTAAACTATATTCAAAGGGACATTAGCCATTTTGTATAGATATATCAACCCTCAAAGAGAAAATCGGCCAGGAAAGTAGGAATACTACAAATTTGTTGTTTCTACAATTGTGTAGTGGGAAAATAATAATAGATGAGGCCTGTCAATATGCCAGGCCTCATCTGTATCTCATTTATATTGCTGCCTCTCCTTTTTCTCCAGTCCTTATTCTTATGACATCCTCAAGGGAGTAAAGAAATATCTTTCCATCGCCAATATTTCCTGTCTTCGCCTTCTCTACAATTGTGGATATTACCGTATCTATCATAGAGTCAGGTACAACAACCTCCAGTTTTACTTTGGGCAAAAAGTTGACCTCGTATTCTGTCCCTCTATATACTTCCACATGCCCTTTCTGTCTCCCAAAACCCTTCACCTCTGTAACAGTCATCCCCTTTATGCCAATTGCATTTAATGCACCTTTTACCTCATCGAGTTTGAAGGGTTTTATGATTGCTTCTATCTTTTTCATAGTTCCTCCTTTTTTTGTTATTCCAATTTTGTCATTCCGACTTGTTCGGAATCTTTTTTCACAGATGGATTGCCGACAAGCGTCAATGACAGTTGTCACCCATTACACTTCTCAAATCTTTAAAAACCATATGCCTTTTCTCCGTGCTGGCTTTCATCAAGTCCAGTAATTTCATGTTCAGCTTCAACCCTTATCCCAACGATTGCCTTTACAATCATAAAGATTATAAGGGTTACAATACCACTGTAAAGTACAGTTACACCAACAGCTATGAGCTGGGTTATCAGCTGGCCAGGGTTCCCAAATAAAAGGCCTTTCCCCGCGTCGTTGATTGCAGGATCCGCAAATATTCCCGTGAGAATGGCACCTAAAGTTCCTCCGACACCGTGAATACCAAAGGCGTCAAGGGAATCGTCATAGCCAAGTTTTGGTTTAATGGTTGCTACGGCGAAATAGGGAACTATCCCGGCCAGGATTCCGATGATAATAGCACCCTTAAGATTCACAAATCCCGCTGCTGGCGTGATCGCAACAAGACCTGCTACCGCACCTGATGCAAGACCGAGGACAGTCGGTTTTTTTGTATGTATCCACTCAGTAAACATCCACGACATTGCAGCCAAGGCGGCTGCGGTATTAGTGTTGATGAACGCCGCACCCGCAAGTCCGCTTGCTGCTACTGCTGAACCTGCATTAAACCCAAACCAGCCGAACCACAGAAGACCGGCACCGGTGATCACGAGGGTTAAATTACTGGGTTTAAGTGATGCTTCTTTCCTTTTGCCGAGAACCAGTGCCCCTACGAGAGCTGCGATACCCGCATTGATATGTACTACTGTTCCGCCGGCAAAGTCCAGTGCCCCTAACTTTGCCAGGAACCCACCACCCCATACCCAATGGGCGATAGGTACATATACAAAGGAGAGCCATAAAATCGAAAAAAGCACCCATGCCTTAAATTTCATCCTTTCAATGTATCCACCGCTTGCAAGGGCCACAGTTATAGCAGCAAACGTAAGCTGATAGACGACATAGATAAACTCCGGTATCGTTTTTGCAAGGTCATTGATACTG
>CAWGWX010000036.1:0-19310 GCA_963826355.1 Nitrospirota bacterium
AATGAGAACGTGCATTTGGAATTAGCAGAGGGTGAATAAAATCTAAATTTCAAAATCCCAAACCATAAACAATACCAAAATTCTAAATTCCAAATGTTCTAAACTATTTGATTTTTTGTTATTAGAATTTTGAATTTGTATAGAATTTAGCATTGGGGTTCAGAATTTATTTTTTTCTGTTTTTTATTGAGGTTCATCAAGGAAATGTGTGGAGAATACCCCTTTGGCAAAGGTCGGTACGACTCGCAACCGAGGGGATGAAGGGGGATTTTATAAATGAATGCTTCACTTTAATAAAGATTTAAAACAATTTTCCAGACAACTGAGACAAGAAAGAAGAAGATATGGAAATATTTATGATTATAAAATCTCCCCTTGCCCCTCTCTTTGCTAAAGAGGGGAATAAGAGAAAAGCTTATTTCAAGGTGTATCTACAAAAATGTCTGAAGAAACTTTATTGAAACAAAAGGAGGGGGCATGAAACCACAGGTTTTGATCGTAATAGGTAGTGACTCAGACATGCCTATTATGGAAGGAGCAGGAAAGATTCTCAAAGAGCTTGGGATCTCTTGTACTATGACTATTGCTTCAGCACATAGAACTCCTGAACGTACGATACAACTCGCATCAGAGGCTGAAAAGGAGGGTATCGAGGTGATCATCGCAGGTGCCGGAATGGCAGCCCACTTAGCAGGTGTGCTCGCTTCTCACACAATCTTGCCTGTGATAGGCGTGCCGATAGACTCGTCGTCCCTTCAAGGACTTGATTCCCTCCTCTGTATTGTCCAGATGCCTCCCGGTGTACCGGTTGCGGCAATGGCAATAGGTGAGGCAGGTGCAAAAAATGCTGCAATCTTTTCAGCCCAGATCATCAGCAGGAAGGATGCAAAAGTTGCAAAAAGATTGAAGGAGTATAAAAAGAAGATGTCTGAAGAAGTTGAGGCAAAGGCAAAGGCCCTCAGAAGAAATTACTGAAAAATGAGAGTACATCTCGATTGTTTTCCATGCTTCCTGAGGCAGTCCATTATTGCTCTCAGGCTTGGAACAAAAGACGAATTACTACAGAAGAGGATTTTAAAAGACATTCTGCCAGAGATTCAGATAGCGGATATCTCAAAACCACCTGCCTATACAACCACATTTATCCACCGAAAGATAAGACAGTTGCTCGGCAAAGATCCATTCAAGGAGCTAAAATCTGAGTATAACCAAGTGGCACTATGCTTATATCCCACGTTGAAGACTGCCATCGAAAAAAGTCCTGATCCCTTATGGACAGCTACAAGGCTTGCGATTGCAGGGAATGTCATAGACTTCGGGATATTTACCTCGGTGGATATAGATGGTACCATCCTGAAAGCCCTCAACAACCCATTGGCTGTGGATGACTACAGTGCATTCAGGAATGCTATCTCTGAAGCAGACAGAATACTTTATATAGCAGACAATGCTGGTGAAATCATTTTTGACAGACTCCTTATAGAGACTCTCATTTCCATCGGTAAAGAAATAGAGGCAGTTGTGAAGGGTTCTCCTGTAATCAACGACTCAACTATGGAGGATGCTTTGGGATCAGGCCTTACAGGAGTATGTGAAGTAATCGACAATGGTTCTGACGCTGTAGGCACGATACTCGCATGGACATCCTCAACATTTCAAGAGACGTTCGAAGATGCTCAACTCATCATAAGCAAAGGACAGGGTAACTTCGAGACCCTCACCGGCATTCAAAAGAAAATATTTTTCCTCTTCCAATCCAAATGTGATGTGGTTTCTAAAGAACTTGGCCTTTCAACTGGCTCGATGCTTCTTAAGAAATCCTGATCTTACTGGCTGGTTAAAAAGGAAAGTTTATTTTCTTCTCCCTCTGCCGCCACCGCCAAAACCACCTCTTTCTCTTTGCGGGCCTCGCTCGCGCCTTTCCTGTGGTTTTGCCTCATTAACAACAATGTTTCTGTCCATGAAAGCCTTGCCGTTCAACATGGAGATCGCCTTCTGCGCATCTTCCTCTGAGGCCATCTCCACAAAACCGAAGCCTCTGAGCCTTCCTGTAGCTGCGTCCGTGATTAGCTTGACAGAAACAACTTCACCTGCTTGAGAAAACAGCTCCTTCAAATCGTCTTCTGAGCCCTTGAAGGAAATGTTTCCCACATAAAGCCTTGTACTCATCCTTCCTCCTTTAATACTGTTTGTACTCCTTTAAAACCCCTCACGAGTCTTTAAAGGGAGACTTTATAACTCTGCATGATAAAGAAACCATTTGTCAAGTAATAAAATGCAAGATGTATAGGATAAGAGTGTCTGTGTTAGTATCTTGTTATTATGGTTCGGATATTCATTTCTCAAGCAAATAGCGAGCAAGTTTTAGACCAGGCTGTTGAGGCACTCGAAAAGGGCAGCATTGTTGCATACCCAACAGAAACTTTTTATGGCCTTGGGGTAAAATTTGATAGGGAAGATTCACTAAAAAAACTTTATGATCTTAAAAAGAGACCAAAAGACAAGGCGCTCCCTCTGATTTTTGCCAACAAAGGATTGCTTCCTCTCGTTACAAAATCTGTTAATCGCAGTGCCGTGTTACTCATAGAAAGGTTCTGGCCAGGCCCTCTTACCTTAATCCTTCCTGCAGAGAAAGATATCTCGAGATACATTACTGCAGGCACCGGGAAGGTTGCGGTCAGGATACCAGGAAAGTCTTTTGCCCTCTCCCTCGCACAAAGGGCACATTTTTTTATTACTGCAACAAGTGCTAACCTATCAGGCATGCCACCTGCTCGAGATGCAGATACTGTCATAAGGTATTTTGGAGATAGGATAGACATCGTAATTGATGGTGGCCTTACCCTTGGCGGTCTGCCCTCAACTATTGTGGAAGTTACAGGAGAGGAGATAAAGATCCTGAGGGAAGGAGCAATAAGCAGAGAATTACTGGAAGCCCTTCCCAAAAAGAATCCTTGACTTTCTTTAACTATTCAATAAAAAATACTTTTGCGTTACAGGTGCGAAAGGCTTAATAGGGAATCCTGTGAAGTACAGGAGCGGTCCCGCCGCTGTAACCCCGCCCTTTCAAAAAGGGAACCCTTTGGCTCTATAAAGCCACTGTCCTAAATTTTCGGATGGGAAGGTAGCCAAAGGGCGGGGAAGCCAGAAGACCTGCCTGTAAACGACAGTAATTAGTTCGGAGTAATGAGTTCTGAGATAAAAATCTCTGAACACTGAACTAAAAACTCCGAGCTTCTCTTCCCGTGGAGGAAGGCGAGGATGAAGTAAATCAGGGTGCAATCCTCAGGACTTTCGGGTTCTGAGGATTTTTGTTTTTATCATGCCTGTCCAAGATAAGACATGAACATATTGATTTCATTGACTTTTCAAAACCAGATTGCCACGGCGCTAGCGCGCCTCGCAATGACAGTAAAGTGGCGCCATCTCTTGAATTGTCATTGCGAGCGAAGCGAAGCAATCTCTTATTTTGTACGCTTGTGCATCTTTATATGTTTAATTTTACATCTTACATTTATAGACTTAGCAGTTGCTAACGAACAACCAACACGCATCATCTCCCTTGCACCTAACCTGACAGAGATTCTTTTCGCAATGGGGATTGGAGATAGGGTTGTGGGTGTCACAAACTTCTGTGACTACCCTGAGAATGCAAAGGAAAAGCCAAAGGTAGGAGGTATCTTTAATCCTTCTCTGGAAGCAGTTGTCTCATTGAGACCGGATATTGTTGTTATGACTACTGACGGAAATCTCAAGGAGTTTGAGGAGAGGCTGCGTTCATTGGGAATAAAGACATATGTATTCAAGGCAAGACGACTTTCAGAGTTGCCACAAGGCATTAGAGACATGGGGTCAGCACTCGAAGTGAAAGATAAAGCAGAGACACTTGCGAAAGAGATAGATATAGCTTTCAATAGATTTAAAGCCACAAGTCAGGAATCAAATTCCCCCTCACCCCCCGATAATCCCCCCATCCCCCCTTTAGAAAAGGGGGGTAAGGGGGGATTTGAAAGGGGGCATGGGGGGATTAATTATTCGTCACTCGTCACTCGTCACTCGTCACTGAAAAAGAAGGTTTTATTCATTATCTGGCCTGAACCATTAATCGTTGCAGGCTCAGGCACCGCTATTGACGATGCAATTACCCTCCTTGGTTGTGAGAATATCGCGTCAAAGACGAATACCTCTTATCCAACATATTCTATAGAGGAAATCATTCATCAGGCTCCTGATGTAATCTTTGTTGGTAAAGGACATACAAACATGAAAGATGCTTCACGAGGACTTCTGGAAAGGCTCTCGAGCATTCCGGCAGTTAAGAATGGCGAAATTTATTATATAAGCGATAGTATTTACAGGCTCGGTCCAAGGATCGTCAAAGGTATTGATGAGATGGCCAGATGTCTAAAATAAGAATTACGATCTTGATCTTAATATCAATATTAGTCGTATTGAGTTCTCTCTTTCTTGCACCGAAAGTAATAAATCCTTTCCAATTAGATACTACCGCAAGAAATATATTATTTTCCATAAGATTGCCTAGAGTAACAGTTGCATTTTTAATGGGAATGGCCCTCGGAGCATCAGGGGCTGTGCTTCAGGGCATATTGAGAAATCCTCTTGCTGATCCTTATATCCTCGGAATTTCAAGTGGTGCATCTCTGTCAGCTGCAGGAGTGCTCTTATCAGGTTCTTATTTCTTCGGGAAATTCACCATACCGTTGGCAGCCTTTTTCGGGGCATCCTTTGTCAGTATATTAGTTGGTTTTTTCGGGTGGAAACGCGGTGGACTGTGGCCAGAGAGACTTCTTCTTGCTGGAGTTGGCTTGAGTTTTCTCTTCCATGCATTTCTTATGCTCCTTATGAGCATTTCTCCTGGTGAACGTCTGGGGAGAACAATTTTTTGGATATTCGGAGATCTTTCAGTTGCAGACTGGTCATTGATTCCCTATGGATCTCTCTTTATTATCTCAGGACTCGTTATCTTTTTTTCACGGGCAAAGGCTCTGAATGCATTGATATTAGGCGATGAGCTTGCGCATAGCCTCGGTTTTTCTGTCCACAAGGAAAGACTCCTCTTATTTGTGTCCATCTCTCTCATGACTGCTGCATCGGTATCACTTGGGGGAATTATTGGTTTCGTTGGCCTTCTTGTGCCCCATATCATGAGATTCTTTATCGGCGCTGACAGCAGGGTCTTGGTACCTACATCAGCCATTGGGGGCGGAATACTCCTCTGTATGGCAGACCTTATCGGGAGAACAATAATGCAACCGGTGGAGATTCCATCAGGGATTTTAACGGCCATCATCGGTTCACCCTATTTCCTTTATTTACTGAGAAGGAGAGATGTCCTTGGCAGGTAACCATTCTATTCTTGAGTTCGATGGTGTCGGGTTTATGTATCAGAGGGATAATGAGTTTATCCATAACCTTACCTTCTCAGTGGATAATGGAGAGTTCATTGGACTATTAGGCGCAAATGGCTCTGGAAAATCTACTATTCTCAAACTCGCGAGTGGTATTTTAAGGCCTTCTCATGGTTCTATCAGGCTCTGGGGAAAACCCTTGCAATTATACAAAAATAAAGATAGGGCAAAATTGTTGTGTTATCTTCCGCAGCTTCTTGATATGAATGTGCTCTTCAAGGTAAGGGAACTTGTGAGTATGGGTCTTTATCCTTACGAGATAATTCCCGAGATGACCGTTGCTGAATCGTTAGAAATGGTTGGGCTTATGGAAAAATCAGAATCATACTTAGGGAACCTTAGTGGTGGTGAAAGGAGAAGGGCCTTTATTGCAATGACCCTGCTTCAAGGCGCAGGACTTGTGCTTTTGGATGAACCCCTTGCGAACCTTGACATAAAGTATCAGATAGAGATTATGAGGCTGCTGAGAGAATTGAGGGATAAGAAGAACATTTCGATAATCATGGCCCTTCATGACATAAATATGGCACTGCAGTTTGAGAAGGTAATGGTAATAAAGGACGGGGAAATACTCGGCATGGGGAATCCTGAAAGAGTGCTGTCAGAAAATCTGCTCAAAGAGGCTTTTGATGTTAGTATCGAAATAAGAAGACATGGCATTCTGTTTTTAAGTGGATTGAAAAGTTAAATGCAATATGCTAAAAGTGAACATCAAAGACTAAGCTGATTGTTCTTTTCAATACCCCTGAAAGGAGGTGATAAAGGACAGTATAAACTGATTCTTGATTTGGATGGCTGGATGTCAGGGAAGAGAGGTGAAAATCCTCCGCTGCCCCGCAGCCGTGAAGGGAACGAAAGCCTAACTTAAAAAGTCACTGTCATGGGTAATACCATGATGGGAAGACAGGTAAGTAGGTAGCCCTGAGCCGGAAGACCTATTCAGCCCAGGAGATTTCATAAACCGTAAGAAATTTCTCGAGGGAGGAAAAGATGAAAGCTAAATTTTCCTTTTGTTTCATATTTTTCACCACTTTTTTCCTGTTACATGTTACCTCTGTATTAGCAGAAGAC
The DNA here is from genome assembly GCA_963826355.1 of Nitrospirota bacterium. Taxonomy (GTDB): domain Bacteria; phylum Nitrospirota; class Thermodesulfovibrionia; order Thermodesulfovibrionales; family SM23-35; genus DASPRG01. The sequence continues at coordinate 6,501 of CAWGWX010000036.1, forward strand.
GAGACCCCCATATTAGAAGAGATTGTGGTTACCGCTACGAGATATGAAGAAAAGATTACCAACATCCCTGCCAATGTCACTGTTATTTCTGAAGAGGACATACAGGCATCTACTGCTCAAAACATTCCTGATCTTTTAAGAACTGAAACGGGTATTCATGTAAATGATATTACAGGAAATCGCCGCACTTTTAGCGTTGATTTGCGCGGTTTCGGAGAGACTGCTTCTTCAAATACCCTGGTACTGATAGATGGGAGACGGGTCAACGAGGCTGACCTCAGTGGTGTTGATTGGACTCAAATTCCCCTTGAAAGGGTGAAGAGAATTGAAGTCATAAGGGGGGGAAGGGGGAGCGTCCTTTATGGTGATAATGCAACGGGAGGTGTTATCAACATCATCACAAAAGAAGGAGATAAGTTCAAAGCTGGTGGTGAACTGGCTGCAGGGAGTTACAATACCTTCAAGAGTGATGCTTACTTTAGTGGCAGTCTCAATAATCTATCATTCCAAGTATCTGGGCGTTACTTTACTTCAGATGGATATAGGGATAATAGTGATACCGAGGCTAAGGATTTTGGAATGAACTTGAGTTATTATTTTAGAGACTTAATGAAATTAAGTTTCAGCACTGGATATCACAATGATAATACAGGACTTCCAGGAGCATTGAAAGAAAGCGATTTTGATGCAGGTTTCTCAAGAACCGAATCGAAATTCCCTCATGACTTTTCTGAAGTTGAAGATTATTATTTTAAAGTCAGTCCCGATATTTACTTATTTAAAGACAGTACCTTTAGAATTGACATGTCTTTCAGAAAAAGGGCTTATTTATCTTTTGCTTCCGGTGACTGGGGGAATTCTCTCGGTGAAAGTGAGATTAAAACAGTGGCTTTATCCCCGCAGTTTCTTTTAAAAAATAACATAAGAAATATAAAGAATAGTTTCATCCTGGGTCTTGACTACCAAAACGCTGATGACGATATTAGAAATGATTTACATTCACTCTTCTTTGGTACGACCACTAAAAGTTTTGAACTACAAAAGGAAAACTGTGGTTATTACATCCATGATGAAATAAACATAGCAGATATCTTCTATCTGTCAGGAGGGTATCGGCATGACAGGGCAGAATTTACCTTTGACCCTAGTACTCCTGACAAAATAGTTTTAGACGAAGACTTATACACAGCAGGTATCAATTACACCTTCTCAAAAAAGTCTTATGTCTATTTCAGTTTTTCAAGGAGCTTTCGATATCCCCTTCTTGATGAACTCTATAGTTTTTATACTAATACAGTAAATACCGATCTGATTCCCCAAAAATCAGATAATTTTGAGCTGGGGATGAGATATTTTATTTCTGATGAGGTATATGCCCATCTCAATTTCTTCAGAATCGATACAGATAATGAAATCTTCTTTAATCCAACGCCAACGAGCCTTGCAAATGAGAATTTAGATGCTATGACACGGCGGGATGGCATTGAAATTTCATTCAGCGCAAAGGCTAACAAATGGGTAACCTTGAAAGGGGGCTACGCATATCTGGATGCAACAATAAAAGGGGGTACCTTCAAAGGGAAAAAGGTGCCAAATGTTCCTAAACATATGGCAACTCTGGAAGCGATATCTTCATTAGGAAGAGGTTTTACCATTGCTCTCAATGGTGCCTATATTGGAGAGCGTCCATTTATCAGCGACTTTTCAAACGCCTTTGACAATCAAAAAAGTTATATCGTTCTCAATAGCAAAATACAATATCAATGGAGATCTTTAAAGGCCTTTTTAGACATTAATAATTTAACCGACAGGGAGTACTCAGAATTTGGGGTCCTTGGTGTGTTCCCTCCTATTGAAAAGGCATTTTATCCGTCACCAAAGAGAAATTTCCTTGTCGGACTGTCAATTGATTTCTAAAATCATGGGTATCAGGCGAAATATCATAATCTCTCTCATCCTTCATATAGCAATGATCAGTGCAACTTTTTCTGTTAATTACTGGGAGAGGGTGCGCCCTCTCCCTCAAGACTATGTGTTAGTCTCCCTTGTCAAGGAATTCTCCGCTGAAAAATTATTTTCTGTCTCTCAGAATTACAATGAAAAAGGTCGCTCAAAGCAGATCAAGGTTGCTCAAAAACGACTCACCCCGAGTGATAAAAAGAATCCATCCCAATCCTTTAGAATGTCTGATAGCAGAAGATTAGAGGTAACAAGAGAAAATAAACAGAATGAAGACCAGAGTGATCGAGTCATGATATCTTTCAGTGAATCTAAAACAAAGACAGATGAAGATAACAGAGGGGTTTCGGATACAAATCATGATTTGTCATTATTCCAGAATATTCAGGCAGAAAGTCAATATTCAGGTATGAGCGGAGAGATATTTTCTCATCAAGGAATAAAATCCTCCCTCCTCAATACTCACCCAAGAGACTCAGGGAATTCTGATCTTCTCAGAGCTATTAGGAGCTCCATAGAGAGGGCAAAGAGCTATCCTTTCCTTGCAAGGCAAAGAGGTATTGAAGGGACTGTGCTAGTCAGTTTTATGATAGATAAAAAGGGATTACCACAAGCTATCAGGATCGTAAAGAGTTCAGGTTATCAGATACTCGATGAGGAGGTACCAAGAATGATCAGGAGGGCTTCCCCGTTCCCGGGGTTGAAAGGAGAAATAGTAATCCCCATAACCTTCAAACTCACAGAATCGATCTCAAAGAATTAAGGAGCAGTTTCATTACTTCAAATGATTCTCTCTATTGACTTAACAAGCAAATCTCTTACACCCTTATCAAATAACATCTGCGCATGGTTAAGACTAAAATTATAGTGTTCATTACACCAGGGAATCCTTGAGCTCTCTGCAGATACTAATCCATCACCCTTACCTTTTTTAATCTCTTCAGGATAAAGTTTATCAGGGATTACCTTCTGAAAAATTTCAGGTATGGAGAAGAGTTCATTAGGTCTCAGAAACCATCTGTAGACTTTACCCTCTTTAACAGAACCCCACTGCCACCTATAGAGGCTAAAAAGGGTTGGATCAGTCCCTCCTATCGAAAGATAATATATCCAATCAAGAGGCTTATCCTTCAGGGACCTCAAAAAAGGCGACTCAGGAAGGAGCTCTTTCAGTGCTCTGCTCTTGAGAAAATCAAGCACATATTTTATTGAGGAAGAAACGGTCCCTTTATCTGCATTGCTGAAAAGGGGACCTATGAAGGAGGCAAGGGGTTTCAGATAACAGGCAATGCGAGCAATAGAACTTCCCCTGTGAGGAGAAGAGATCGTTATGAGGGCCTTTATTGACCGGTCCTTTCTTAGGAGATATTTCCGTCCAATAAGTCCTCCCCTGCTATGGCCTACGAGAATAATGCCTGCCTTTGTCATCTCTTTAGCAAACTTTACAACTCTTTCCAACTCTGAGACAGCAGAATCTATAGGTCCTGATGGCCTTCCCTGGCTCCACGTAATCACCGTGTAATCCTTGAGCTTGAGGTCATCAAATAATGTATTTATAACATCAGGCTGCACTCCAGCTGAAAATTCAGAAATTTCCTCTTTCGGTTTGTCCCTGCTGAGACCAAGATCTCTTACGGGGGGTTTCTGGCCAAGAAAAATCTTCAAAGGAAGTCTCCCTCCGAGGATACGGGAACTCGAAGGATTTATCCATACATCCTTATCCATACCAAGTCCATGGATGAATATAATAGCAGGTTTAGTAGTACCCCCCTTATTCGATGTAATGTCTAAATCCATGCATCTATTGTATTGTTGTAGGCCGACGAAATGTAATAAAAAAGGGGTGTGTCTTCACCCCTTGAAATTGCTGGCGTCCCCAACGGGATTTGAACCCGTGTTACCGCCTTGAAAGGGCGATGTCCTAGGCCGTGCTAGACGATGGGGACATTTGGTGAGCCGCGTTGGATTCGAACCAACCACACCCGCCTTAAAAGGGCGGTGCTCTACCTAATGAGCTAGCGGCCCAAAATATTTTTTACTTTACCTGTTAGATAATTTTCTTGTCAAATATTCGGAAGGCCTTTCTTTGTGTATGGCAGGAGGCCGCCGGTTAGAAGGATGTCTTTCTCCCTATCATTGAAATCTGAAAATACCTCGAAGGAATAATTTTTTGTCAGGTTATGGATCTTGTAAGACCGATTCTCTTTTAATGATCTTTCTATATCTTCCAAGACCAGCCTGTCACCTCTGTCAATTCTGTCATAGTCTTCGGATTTTGAGAATTTAAGAGGTAAGATGCCGAAGTTTATTAGGTTAGACCTATGAATCCTTGCATAAGACTTTGCAATTACTGCATGAATTCCGAGATACATAGGTGCAATTGCAGCATGTTCCCTTGATGAGCCTTGGCCATAATTCTCGCCTCCCACAATAATTCCTCCTCCCCTTGGCTTTGCTTCCTTTGCCCTCTTGCTGAATGTATTGTCAAGGATAGAAAAAACGAATTCGGACATAGCGGGGATGTTTGAGCGTAAAGGAAGGATGGAAGCGCCTGCTGGCATTATGTCATCTGTAGTGATATTGTCTGAGAGTTTAATGAGTACCTCTGCCTTGATCTTTTCTGGAAGTGGTTCCTTAACGGGCACGTCTTTTATATTTGGTCCTTTGATGATCTTTATCGTCTTTGCCTCTTTTTTAGGTGGAATGAGCAAGTTGTCGTTTATGAGATAGTTTGTAGGTTCTTCGAATTCCTCTACAGGGAGACCAGAGTCACGAGGATCTAAGATTTCGCCCTTTATAGCGATTGCGGTGCAGGAAAGGGGACTTGCAAGATAGACAAATGCCTCTTTATTACCACTCCGTCCTTTAAAATTTCTATTATACGATCTGATAGATATCTGCCCTGTGCCAGGTGCCCCACCCATACCGATGCAAGGACCACAGGAAGATTCGAGGGTCCTCGCACCTGCTGAAATTATGTCAGCCATAAGCCCTTCTCGTGAAAGCATCTCATAAACCTGTTTTGAACCTGGATTTATAAGAAGGCTTACTCCTTCTGCAACAGCGTTACCTTTTAGGATAGAGGCAACTGATCTCATGAGTTGGTATGATGAGTTCGTGCAACTTCCTATGCAGACCTGGTCTATCTTGGTGCCTGAGAGTTCCTTTAAGGGGACAACATTATCTGGACTATGGGGCTTTGCGATCAGGGGTTCAATGGAATTCAGGTTTATTTCGAGAATATCAGCATATTCTGCGTCATCATCAGCATAGAGATCAACCCAACCATGTTCTCTACTCTGTGCTTTAAGATAATGTTTTGTTCTTTCATCACTCGGGAAGATAGAAGTCGTCGCACCGAGTTCTGCTCCCATATTTGTAATCGTAGCCCTTTCTGTTACACTCAGATCCTTTATACCAAGGCCACCATATTCAAGAATTTTTCCAATTCCTCCTCTGACTGTGAGTCTCCTGAGAATCTCCATTATCACGTCCATCGCCGTGACCCAAGGTCTGTTCAGTTTGCCCAACAGTTTTACGAGTATGACCTGTGGCATGATGAGTTCAAAAGAAGAGCCTGCCATGACAGTTGCTGCATCGAGTCCCCCAACACCTATGGCTATCATGCCCATTCCACCACCTGTTGGCGTATGACTATCTGTGCCGAGGGCGACTTTTCCAGGAGCAGCAAATCTCTCTAGGTGGACCTGATGGCTTATACCATTGCCAGGTCTAGAAAAATATGCCCCATATCTTGCTGCGGCTGTCTGAAGGAAGCGGTGGTCATCGGGGTTCATATAATTTGACTGGATCATATTGTGATCAACATAAGAGACAACGAGCGGTACCTTTACCTCGTCAACTCCTATTGCCTCGAACTGTAGCCAAGCCATAGTTCCTGTCGCATCCTGAGTGTATACCTGGTCTACCCTCAATCCAACAAGGCTACCTGCTTCTACCTTACCAAATGCTTTGTGTGCTTCGAATATTTTCTCTACAATGTTTTTCCCCACAATATAACAATTTAACATATCAGGGATGGTAAATCCAAAGCTGTGGAAGCTTGAGATAAAAGTGCAAATGTGTAAGAATAGAGAAAAAATAAGCATATAAGAGGACTTCTCATGCATCTGTTCCAGTACCACGGGCGTGAATTATTTGCCGAAGATATAGCTGTCACGAAGCTTGCTGAGGCATATGGCACACCCCTTTATATCTATAGTTATAACACCCTCCTGAGACACTTTCGTGCGTATACAAGTGCATTTCAGGATTATCCTCATATCATCTGTTTCGCCCTCAAGGCAAACTCAAACATTGTAATACTGAGGCTTTTTGCAAAGAACGGGGGAGGTGCAGACATAGTCTCGGGAGGAGAACTCTATAGGGCATTGAAGGCAGGGATATCTCCCCAAAAGATTGTTTATGCCGGTGTTGGTAAGACAGAAGAGGAGATACGATTTGCATTAAGGTCAAAAATACTCATGTTCAATGTAGAATCTGAGGATGAGCTTAGAGAAATAAGCAGGATTGCAGGCATAATGAGGCTTAAGGCTCCTATTGCTCTTCGGATCAACCCTGACATTGACCCTGAGACACATCCTTATATAGCAACAGGTCTTAAAGAGCATAAGTTCGGCATCCCAATAGCAGATGCCTTGGAGCATTATCGGATTGCCTCGAAGCTGAAGAATATCAATGTCGTCGGTATTCATAAGCATATAGGTTCGCAGATAACAAAGGTCTCTCCTTTTGTTGATGCCCTGAGGAATATCCTCTTTCTCATAGATAAACTCGGTGCTGAAGGATTGAATATACAATACCTTGATGTTGGGGGAGGATTAGGTATCTCATACAAAGATGAAGAGCCCCCTGTCCCTAAAGACCTTGCAAGGAATCTCATTCCTCTCCTCAAAGGCAGAAGGCTCACTCTGATAGTAGAACCAGGCAGGTCCATAGCAGGCAATGCAGGTATACTTGTTACGGGGGTACTTTATCAGAAGAAGGGCAAGGAAAAGGAATTTGTCATTGTTGATGCAGGGATGAATGACCTAATAAGACCATCCCTTTATGGTGCATATCATCACATTCTTCCTGTAATCAGGAGAAAAAGGGATACCATCCTTTGCGATGTTGTCGGACCAATATGCGAATCAGGGGATTTTCTCGCAAAGGAGAGAGAACTCAAAAGGGTGAAAGAGGGGGATTATCTTGCCGTGATGGGTGCTGGTGCATATGGGTTTTCCATGAGTTCAAACTATAACTCCCGGCCACGAGCAGCAGAGGTTATGGTCAGAGGTAGGGAGCATTTTCTGATAAGGTCCCGAGAGACATATGGGGACCTAATTAAAGGTGAGAGGATACCTAGATTCTTGAAATGAAGATAAACTTCACAAAGATGCATGGTTTAGGCAATGACTTTATCCTTATCGATTGCAGGCAATTAAAACTTAATAATCTATCAATGCTCGCAAAAAAACTCTGCCATAGACGTTTTGGAGTCGGTGCTGACCAGATGCTTCTCCTCTTTGATTCTATCCATGCAGACTTTATGATGAAGATCTTTAACGCCGATGGCAGTGAAGTAGAGATGTGTGGCAATGGAATACGTTGCCTCGCAAAGTATATATGGGATAGAAACCTTTCAGACAAGAAAATTCTCCATATAGAGACCCTTGCCGGTATCATCAGGCCAGAGAAGACAGGTGATATGGTGAAGGTTGATATGGGAGAGCCAATCTTTGAGCCTGAGAAGATACCAGTAAGAATAGTTGAGAGTTCAAAGTTGAAAGTTCAAAGTTCAAAAAAACAAAACTCGTCACTCATTATTGACTACCCGTTGCAGGTTGAAGGGAAAGAATTCAGAGTTACCTGTGTTTCTATGGGGAATCCTCATGCTGTCATTTTTGTTGAAAATCTTTCCCATTTCCCCGTAACATATTATGGCCCTTTAATAGAAAATCAACCTATTTTCCCTAAAAAAGCAAATGTAGAATTCATAGAAGTGCTTAATCCTATAGAGATAAAGATGAGCGTATGGGAAAGGGGCTCTGGTGAGACCATGGCATGCGGCACAGGAGCTTCGGCTGCGGCTGTGGCATCAAACATAAAAGGCCTTACGGAAAAGAATGTAAAGATTCACCTCCTCGGAGGAGACCTTTTTATAGAATGGGCAGGGGACAACCATGTTTATATGACAGGTCCTGCTGAAGATGTTTTTGAAGGTATTATCGACATTTAAAGTAAAGGAGGAGGCAATGTTTAAAGGGTCAATAGTGGCAATTGTTACGCCTTTTAAAAAAGGGAAGGTTGATGAAAAGGCACTTGGAGATCTCATAGAATGGCATATAGCACAGGGGACTGATGGGATAGTACCATGCGGCACAACAGGTGAATCGGCAACTCTCGATTATAAGGAGCATTACAGAGTTATTGAGTTTACCGTAAAAACCGTTCATAGGAGGATTCCTGTCATTGCAGGGACAGGTGCAAATGCTACTGATGAGACAATCATGATAACAAAGCAGGCGAAGAAATATGGTGTTGATGCTGCCTTGCTTGTATCGCCATATTATAACAAACCGACTCAGGAGGGTCTTTACAGGCACTATAAAGCAGTTGCAGAGGCTGTGGACATACCTATTGTTTTATACAATGTCCCTGGTCGCACTGCGGTGAACATACTTCCATCAACAGTTGCCCGCCTTGCAGAGATTAAAAACATTGTGGCAATTAAAGAGGCAACAGGTGATATGAAACAGGTAAGTGAAGTTATAAGACTCTGTGGAGACAAGATAACAGTCATTTCTGGAGATGACTTTACAACCCTTCCACTCCTTGCCCTCGGAGGGAAAGGTGTTATATCAGTATCAGCAAATATTGTTCCAAAAGACGTATCCATGATGTGTTCTCTATGGATGAAGGGACAGCATGACAGAGCAAGGGCAATACACTACAAGATCGAGCCTTTAAATGCAGCCATGTTTATCGAAACAAATCCGATACCTGCTAAGACAGCACTTGCGATGATGGGTAAAATACAGGAAGAACTCAGGCTCCCGCTCTGCGAAATGTCTTCAGCTAACAAGGAAAAACTGAGGAAGGCTTTGGTTGATTTAAAGCTGATTTAGAAAAGGTACTTTCTGATTCTCTCGATATCCAGGTTTTTTACTGCAGCCTTTTCAATAGTACTTCTCTCCATGTCTTCGAGATAGGGGAAAATCCCAATAATAGGAACAGGGCTGATCTGTTTTATGACTTCTGGATTTGTTTTTTCAGAAGGCGTATCTTTAGGAGGCTGGCTATAGTTAATAATGATTCCCGCAACAGTGAGGCCTTCTTTTATCGCACAGTTGACTGTGAGCATGGTGTGATTAATTGTTCCGAGACCCGGCCTTGAAACGACGATAATCGGCAATCCAAAGTCTCTTGCAAGGTTAAGCACAAAATAATCCCTTTTTATGGGGACGAGAAGTCCTCCAATTCCTTCAACCACAACCACTTCGTATTTTTTTGAAAGTTCTGCGTATGCCTTTTTTATCTTTTCAATATCCACAGGAATATCCTCAATCTCAGAGGCAGGCAAGGGTGCGAGTGGGTTTTCTAAGCGAATTGGGGTCACTGAATCTATGGAATTATCCATACCTGCCGTTTTTTTCAAAAACATTCCATCGGACGGTATTAGCACTCTGTCTTTAACTCTCAACTCTGAACTCTCAACTCTGAACTCTGATTTCAGACAGCCCGTCTCTATCGGCTTCATCCCGCATACCTTGAGCCCGAGGAGCCTGATAGCCTGAATCAATGCCGCTGTGATAACGGTCTTACCTACTCCTGTATCTGTGCCAGTTACAAAGAAACCTTTAGCCATATTCGGAAGCCTGCTTTAATGTCTATAACTCTTTGAGTGCCTCGATGAGTTTTTCAATATCCTCTTGAGTGTGGGAGGCAGTTACCGTAATCCTTATTCTCGGTTCATTGACCGTAGGTGGCCTTATGGCTGGGGCAAAAATACCTTTTTTATACAAATGCCTTGAGATCTTCAATGTATTTTCTAAGGTTACCGTTCTTATAGGTATGATGGGCGTTTCACTTCCCATGATGTCATAGCCAATGTCCTTCAGAAGGTGAACTACCTCATTTCTGTTTGCCCACAGCCTCTTTATCAATTCAGAATCCTTTTCTATCAGTTCCAGGGCAGCCGTGGATGCAGCCACGATACATGGGGGTAAGGTTGTTGAGAATATAAAGCTCCTTGCAAAATTTATGTTCCACTCGATGACGTCATAACTGCCTGCAATGAAAGCTCCAAAAGAACCAAGGGCCTTTGAAAAAGTCCCCATCTGAATAAGCCAGGGCTCAGGTTTTATGTTGAAATGAGATAGTGCCCCTTTGCCATTACCGAGGATGCCTGTGCCGTGGGCATCATCTAGATATAAGACTGCATGATAGTTTTTACAAATATCAAAGATTCCTTCCAATGGTGCAATGTCTCCCCCCATACTGAAGACCGTATCTGTTACAACAACTTTTCTCTTTGCATCCTCTTTTCTTAATAATTCTTCAAGATGAGTTAAATCTTTATGCCTGTATATCATTGTCTTTGCTTTGCTCAGCCTGCATCCGTCAATAATGCTCGCATGGTTGAGTTCATCGCTAAGTATTGTAGAATCCTCATCCGTAATGGCGGGTATGATTCCTGTATTTGCTGAGTAGCCTGAATTGAAGATAAGGGCAGCCTCGGCATCCTTGAATTGCGCAACCTTATCTTCGAGCTTTTTATGGAGGATGCTCCCACCTCCTAAAAGCCTCGATGCCCCAGAACCGTAGCCATACTCATCCATAGCCTTTTTAGCCCTGTCAATGACATAAGGATGCGTTGAGAGGCCGAGATAGTCATTTGATGAAAAGTTTATATATTCTTTCTCACCAAATTTGACCTTTGATCCTTGTGGAGATGCCAGATCTTGTATCTCCCTGAAGAGTTTTTTCTCTTTTAAAATCTTGAGTTTTTCGGAAAACATATGATTATTGTAACATGGTTAGCATTCGCCCTCATTTTTGAACGAAAGAGACTGAATCTAAAAGTTTTAAAAACCTCCTTTTTTAACTATAAAGGTCTTGACAATTTTTTTTGCCCTGTGATATGCTTTCCCATCTTTTCAATTCCTTCAAAAGAGAGGGCGGGGTATGTTACAAATTGAACTTAAGTGGCTTATTGTCTTGGCTGTAAATTTTCTCCTTCTTCTAATCATTTTAAATTTCATTCTCTTCAAACCTCTTCTCAGAATCTTTAAAACAAGAGAAGACACGGTGAGAGGATCCCTCGATGCAGCAAAGGGAATGAATAATAAGAGAGAGGAGAGCATTGCCAGACTGAACAGGGAACTTGCTGAGGCGAGAAACAAGGCAAAAGAGATATTTGACACACTCAAGGCTGAAGGGCTGCAGAAGCAGAAGGAAGTTCTCTCAAAAGCTGAGGCTGAGGCATCAGAAATACTCGATAAAGCAAGGGCAGATTTAAAGGCTGAGGTTGAAAAGGCAAGAAAGACATTAAGGACAGAGATTGATAAATTCTCTGACGAAATCGTGAGAAAGCTGGTGAAGGTATGAAAAGAAGAAGTTACTTTCCACTCATAATTGCATTTTGCATTTTCAGTTTTGCATTTGCCTTTATTGCCTTTGGGGCAGAAGAAGAGGCAGCCCACACGTCGATATTCAAAGAATATATTTGGAAGGTTTTTAATTTTGGAATCCTTTTCTTTATCCTTTATAAATTCGGTAAGAAACCCATCCAGTCTTTCTTGAAGCAGAGGAGTGAAACGATTGAAAAGACGCTTAAAGAAGCCAGGGAGGCCAAGGAACTCGCAGAGAAGGCACTTCGGGAGGTAGATACGCGACTTAAGGAAAAGGATAAAGAGATAGAAGAGATTCTCTCTTTAACGAAGCGATCCGGTGAAGTGGAACGTGAGAACCTTATGGAACAAGGCGACAGGCTCAAAGAAAAGATATTAGAGCAGGCAAAAGCAAACATCGCATATGAGCTAAAGCATGCAAAAGAGGCTATAAAGGCAGAGGCAGCCGAAATCGCTATTGAGTTAGCAGAAAAGAAACTGAAAGAGAAGTTAACAAAAGAGGAACAGGAAAGGCTCCTTGGGGAATCTATAGCGAAGATAGGGGGTAGTAATTGAAAAGGCTGAAAGAGTCAAAGAAATATGCAAAGGCATTGCTTGATCACGTTGGTATCGAAAAGACACCACAGGCGTTAACTGAGCTCAACGCAGTAAATGACCTGATGGCGAAAAGTAAAGAGTTTAAGAGCCTTCTGATCAATCCACAGTTCACTCCAGAGGAAAGGGGAAAAATTATAAAGCAGATTACTGGTAAGCTTAAGCTTTCAGATAGCGTAGTCAAATTTGTTCTACACCTGACGGAACTGATGCTCATTATTCACCTTTCAGAGATAATCAAGATTGCCGCAAGCCTTTACCTTGAAAAGAAGAAGAGGGCAAAAGCAGTGGTCATGACTCCTGTACAGGTTAGCAAGAATTATGAAGATAAGCTCCGTACATCTCTGAAGAAACTGACAAACAGAGATGTTGACATAGAATACGTAATGGACCCTTCCCTTCTCGGTGGGATCCAAATAAAGGTTGGAAGTACTGTATATGATACGAGCATCAAAGGCCAGTTGAGGCTTTTAAAAAATGAGCTTATGAAGGGGTGAAATTATGGCTATTGAAGGAATCAAGACAGAAGAGATAAGTGAACTTCTAAAAAAACAGATAACTGATTTCGAGAAAAAGGTTGATGTCAGTGAAATAGGTATTGTTACCTATGTCGGTGACGGTG